>NZ_JADNJQ010000001.1 GCF_015555045.1 Collinsella aerofaciens
GCGGTGTCCCCTCCCTTTCAAGAAAGGGAAGAGGCGGGGCATGCCCCGCCTCTTACACCACATCTCTGCGCGCTACCCGCCTGACGGCTAAATCGCCTTCTGAAGGCATGAAATCGCTGTTACTAAAATGGTAACAGTACTCATATTTGCTATTTTTTGCCCGCTGGCTTTGCGATGATGCCGGGGTCCGCACCCTGTCGGGTTCGAATCCCGGCATATCGGTAGCAAAAAGCCCGCTACCGCGAGGGTAACGGGCTCTTCAATTCAAATGGTGCCCCCAGCGGGATGTCCGCGTGCGGCTGGCGCCGCCCGCTTCCGCTGCGTCGCTCCGCTCCTTGCGTGCTGCGCTGGAAAACGCTTGCGCGTTTCCTCAGCTTCGCACCCTGTCGGGTTCGAATCCCGGCATATCGGTAGCAAAAAGCCCGCTACCGCGAGGGTAACGGGCTCTTCAATTCAAATGGTGCCCCCAGCGGGATGTCCGCGTGCGGCTGGCGCCGCCCGCTTCCGCTGCGTCGCTCCGCTCCTTGCGTGCTGCGCTGGAAAACGCTTGCGCGTTTCCTCAGCTTCGCACCCTGTCGGGTTCGAATCCCGGCATATCGGTAGCAAAAAGCCCGCTACCGCGAGGGTAACGGGCTCTTCAATTCAAATGGTGCCCCGTCCGAACAACTTCTCGAACCGAAATATGCTCGTTCGGGACGATCGTTCTGCTTAGGATACCACGCTCTAGGCTTGCGGCATAATCGCCTGGTCACCGTTCTCGTCGAGGTACGGCATGAGGTACACGCCTCCCTCGTCGGTGGTGAGCAGAAGATACTCGTGGTTGTAACGGTCGCACACGATCTGCTGATGCACGTCATCGGGCAGGTCGTAGATGGGGCCGTCGGTGCGGGCTGGCGATACGGTCATCTCCTGCGCTCCCATGGCCTGCCTGGCGCATGAGGCGGCGGCGAACATGATGAGCAGCAGGAGCACCGCCGCCACAAGCGGGCCGCACCCGCCGTTGCGGTCTTCGTCGGCGGGGCTTGGGTACGGCATCACCTACACCCTCTCGGCGTACTTCTCGCCAGAGGCGGTTTCCACGGCGATCCAGCGCTTGTAGCCGGAACCTCCCGTGTAGCGGCCCCAAACGTAGCCGTCGGCGGATGCGAACGTGCCGTCGAGCGTCACGGTCTCTCCGCGATGGTAGGTGGCGACGGTCGAGTAGCCGGTGCCCGCGCCGGAGCGCACGTTCAGGGCATCGACGCAAATGCGGTACGTGCCCGCCGAGTTGCCAGTCTGCACTTGAGCGGTTCCAACGCGCACGAGGTAGTCGTTCGGGTCGTAGCCGCCCGTGGGCTTGCCGACGGCGATGTAGCGCGTATGACCGCTGTCGCTGGTGTAACGACCCCACACGTAGCCGTCGGCGATGCAGTACCAGTCGTCGAGGTTGACCGTCTCGCCCTTGCCGTAGGAAGCGACCACGGAGCCTGAAAGCGCCGGCACGTCCCGCACGTTCAGGCAATCGACCGTGCAGCGGTAGGTTCCGTTGAAGCCTGTGCCCTCCTTGCCGGTGTCGCTCGGCTGCTCTGCCGGTACCGATGGCGCGACGGTCGGGGCGCTGCCGCCGTCGAGAATCGCGTTCACCTCGGATGCGAGCTGACCCATGCGGGCATGCAGCCACGCGCCGGGGCAATCGGTCGAGGAGAACATGCGATGCTCGGTGAGCGTGGCGTTTCGCGTTCCGTCGTATGCGAGGCGGAAGCCGTAGCGGCGGCAGATGTCGGCGCACAAGTTGACGAGCGCGGCCCACGTGGCGTCGGTGAGCGAGGAGTCTGCGTTGTTCGCGCACTCGATGGTGATGGCGCGGTCGTCGTTCCACTTGCTCGCGGAAGTCCAGGCGCGGTCGTCCTCGTCCACGCTCATGGCGATGTCGCCGTCGTAGCCGATGCAGTAGTTCGAGCTTGCCTGGCGGGCCGTGGCCGCGAAATAGTCGGCGCACTGCCTGCCCGTCCAATGGGCCGCCATGTAGTGCGGCGTGATCTTGCAAACGCGGTTGCCCGAACGCCCGTTGTTTCGGTTGCCCGTGATGTTGACGTAGGTGCAGAGGCTACTCTTCGTCATCGTCGCCCCTTCCGTCGTTAAGCTCTTCCAAGGTCTCGTCATCCATGGCTAGCCCTCCTTCTTCACGTCGCCGAGCGCCAGAAGCGAGTCGAGCCACTTCGACGTGACGCCCACGGCCTTGAAGGCGGCGTAGGCCACCTGCACGCCGCCGACGCAGGCGAAGATGGAAGTCACCCATGCGCTGGGGTCGGTCGGGATGCCGTTCGCCATCGCGGTCAGCGCGCCGCACAGGGCGGAAACCGCGATTGCGACCCATCGGGCGGCGTTGCCGCTCATGGCCTTGGTCTTGATTGCCTGCACGAGGTACGGAACCACTAGAACCGTCACCACGGTCAGGGCTGCTTGGATTGCGCTCATTTCGTTTCCTTCCTAGTCGATAACGGGCTGGTTCATCGCGTCCGTGTAGAGGCGCGTTCCCGTGCCGTTGCCGCCCAGCCCGTGGTAGGCGGCGTAGACGCCTTCGAGGTGCTTTCGGTCGGCGACCGTGAGGCCGTGCTGCTTGACGGCCTGCTCGTGGATGTTCTTCAGCTCACGCCAAAGAAGCGCCCGCATGCCCATCTTCACGGCCTCGTCGGTGGCCCGTTCTTCCTCGGAACGCTCGACGGCCTTCTTGCCTTGCGACTTCAGCGCGGCCACGAGGCCCGAGACGATAGCGCCGACGAGGCCTGAAACGAAAGCCGTGAGGGCTACCGCCTCGATGTCCATTACTCGGCCTCCGCGTACTCTTCCCCGGTGATTTCCTTGTACTCGTCGGCGGTGATCCATTTGCACTCGACAGCCTTGTAGACGCGCGCCTTGCTCCAAAGGTCTTTGTCGTAGTACTTCTTGACCTTCGCGAAGTGCTTGGAATGCTCAACGGTTTTCTTCGTAGCCATTACTGGTCACCTCCCACGGTCATGAGCAGGTAGTCGATGTTCGCCGTGTTGGTCTCGGTCTGCGTCGGCTGGGACGCCTGCTCGCGCATCTGTTCGAGCAGCGCCGGGAGGTCGGGCACCTCGCCGTTTGCGTAGGCGGCGAGCGCGGAGGTGTAGGCGAGCTTTCGCGCCTTCCGCTCCACGTACTCGTCATCGTCGAGAACGCCCGCGTCGTGCGCCGCGTCGGGGTCGCCGATCTGCGACAGCAGGTCGCGCAGGGCGTTGACCTCGGCCACGGTGCCGTCTCGAAGCTCGTCGGGGCGCGGCATGTCTTCCTCAGTGTCCATGCGGACTCCTTCCTTATCGGGGAATGTGCCGCCATCGTATTAGCGCCGTGAGATTGCCTGGCCGTTTGGGCGGGCGCGAAGAAAGAAGGCGCGCCGCAGCACGCCTTCGCTGTCTTGGTTATTTCGTTTTCGACCCGTCTAGGCCGCCGTTTTGAGTTGCCGCCCTTCCGCTATGGCGAGGGCGTTCCGCCCGAATCGTCTTTCGGGCTTGGTTGCATTGAGCAACCCCCCCCGCGAGATTTTCGAACAGGCTGCGGTACAGCGCGTCCATGGCCAGCACGCTGCGGTGCGCGTCCAAGTGAGCCATGCCGCCGCGCCAGCTCTGGTAGCTCTGCTGCACCTGCTCGGGCGTCATGACCCCCTCGGCCACCATGCGGGCCATCTTCTTCAGCTTGCGTCGCTCGCGCGTGATGGAGTCGCGGCACGGCTTCATGACGATGCGGCCCGTTTCGGTGTAGAAGATGCGCTTCTTCAGCCACGTGAAGCCGCGCGTCAGCTTCACCATGCGGGTCTTGCGCGGGTTCAGCGCGATGCCGAGCTTCGCGCACTCGTGCTCTATCAGCAGAAGGCACACTTGCAGGTACTCCTTGAACTCGTGGATCAGGTAGAAGTCGTCCATGTAGCGCCCGTAGGCCTCGGGGCGCAGCATCTCGGCCACGTAGTGGTCGATGCGGTTGGGGTGCGCCACCGCGCATATCTGGTTTGGCTCGCTGCCCAGGCCCAGGCCGACCTCGCCCTGCGCGTCTATCAGGCGGTGCTCAAGGGCGACCACGCGCGGGTCGAGCAGCGCGTCGGCCACCTGCCGCTTGACCGGCTCGTGGGCAATGCGCGCGAAGTAGTCGGAGAAGTCGCCCAGCAGTATGTAGCCATCGCCGCCGTGCCTCCTCCAGTTGTCGGTCAGGTGGCGCTTGAGCAGCTTAAGGGCGTAGTCGGTGCCGCGCCCCTTGATGTTCGCGGAGTTGGCGGCTATGAGGGTGGGCACGATCGCGGGCACGAGCGCGTTCTGGGACAGCGACTTCTGCACCACGCGCTCGGGGAAGTGCACGGCGCTGATATGCCTCAGCTTGCCGCGCTCCCATAGGTCGAAGCGGATGAAGCCCCGGCATATGTCGCGGCCCTCCAAAAGGTCTTGGCGCGATTTCACGGCGTTTCGCAGGTAGTCCTTCATGTACCGCTGCGTCGAGGCCTTCCACATGACGCCACGCGCGGCCTGCTTGGAAGCCTTGCACAGGCTGTTGAGGTCGGCCACCGTCTCAAGGGTGCACGCCTTGACGCGCTCGGCCTTGGCCCTGGCGCGCTTCTCCTCGCGGCGCTTCCGGCGTGCGGCCCGCCTTTGCTCCGAGTTCATAGAAGGCACCCCGCACGGCTTGCAATGTGGCTCTGACAGCCGCTTGAGGTATGGCCATGAAACGCGGCGAAGCCACGGAGCGCCGCGCCATGCAAGCAGCGTCCGGCCACCCTCGCGGGGTGCGTATTTACGGGCGTAGGCCCGATGGTCGCGCCTTCCTTCCTCTTCGCGCTCTGCTTTCGGCACGCTGGCCTACTCGGTCTGGCAGTAAGGGAATCCGGGGCGGGGGCGAATCCAGGTGTTCGTCGCCGAATTGTAGTTGGCATTGCCGTTGTTGTTGACGTAGCACACGTTGGACGAGGAGCCACCCATGACGGAACGCAGCCACCAATTGTACCGATATACAAGGCGGGACCGCCGCCCATTATAACGAACGCAGGCGCTCTAGCTCGGCCTCGGCCTCGGCTATGCGCTCCTCTGTCGTCTTCTTGCCGGTGACGCGTACGTTCTTGCGCGCGCCCTTGAGCAGTTTGATCTCCTCCTCGACCATGCCCGCCAGCGCCTCGAAGCGGTTGGCGTTCACGGGCAGGCCGATGTCCATGAGGCACTGCATGTCGAGCATCAGCTGCTCGCAGTCGGCTATCGCCAGCGTCAGGTAACGCCTGCGCTCAAGCGCGTTGAACGAGCTGTTGGGGTAGAAGCAGTCGGCGCGGTTGACGTTGTACACGATGCTGCGCGCGGTCTCCACCGTGGGGACTGCGTTCAGCAGCCTGTAGGCTTTCGGCACGACCGACGAGGAGGCCATGAGCTTGTTGACCTCCACGCGGATGGCGATGGCCTGCGTGAAGAACTTGTACTCGGACACCTCGCGGTTTCGCTGGTAGACGCCGCTCATGGCACCTCCCGGAAATAGTGGCGAAAAAAACGGCCCGCTGCGCGGGCAGGGATGCGACCGCGCAAGGCGGTCGCATCGAAAGAGAAGTATAGAGCACTCGGCTGGCTAGCCGACGAGGAAGCCGGGGCGGGGGCGAACCCAGGTGGCCGTCGCCGAATAGTAGTTGGCATTGCCGCCGTGGTTGACGTAGCACACGTTGGACGACGAGCCACCCATGACGGAACGCAGCCACCAGTTGTACCGAGTTCCGTTCAAGCGGTGCGCGGTATCGCGGAACAGGTCGAACTGGCAGTCGAAGCCCACGCTGTAGCCCTTGGTGCCCCACACCGGGCAGCCGTACACCTCCATCTCGGAGGGCGACCACACCTTGCCGATGTCCTGCCAGCCCCAGCTGTTGGAGTCGCTGAGCGCGCCGCTCGCGCTGTAACGCTCCTCAAGCAGCACGCGCTGGGTGAGCAGGTACTTGGTCAGCCCCTCGGGCAGGCACGCCTCGAACAGCTTCTCCCACGCCTTGAGGTTGCTGTTCAGGTACGGGTTCTTCACGTCTGCGGTGCCCTGGTTGGTGTTCGCGGTGTTCCACATCAGGAAGCTGTCGTTGGCCCCGCCGGTGACGGTCTTGGCCACGGCGACGGGCGCGGACGCGATGAACGCGATGTGGTGGCCCTTGGCGCTGTCGCCGCACTGGTAGTACGGGTCGAAGTGCGCAAGCAGGAAGCGCACGGACTGCTGGGCCGCCACGTTTGACGCGCTCACGAGCGGCACGTCGATGTAGTCGCCGACGCGCAGCCCAGCGAAGTTGCCGGCGGCGATGCGCTTGTGCAGGGCGTCGTACACCGTACCGCTGCCGATCTCCCCGGCAAGGATGGTGGCGATGTTCTGCCCGCCGTACTTGCCGATGAGGCTCTGGCGGTTGTACTCCGCGTTGTTGAGCGCCAGCTGGGCGTTCTCTCGGGCCGTGCCGTCGATGAGCGTGTAGGTTTGCCCGTCAATGCCGAAGCGCTCTGCGTTCACTGTTGCCATTTGAGTTTCCTTTCTATGCGAGCACGATGGTCGTGCCTGATACCGAGCAGGTGGAGCCGAGCGTGACGGTTCCGTTGCTTATTGACGCCTTCGCCGACGGGGCGTAGACGGTGCCGCCCATGAAGAAGAACTTGCCCGTGGCGTTCGCGAGCATCGAGGCCAGCTTCTCGTTCTGGCTGCGCAGGTCTGCGATGCTGGAATCGCCGACGCTGCCCTGGGCGATCGAGTTGGCGATCTGTAGGGCCTGGTTTGCCGCCGCGTCGGCGCGCGAGGCCGCGCCACTGGCGGCAGCTGCGGCGTTCGACGAGGCCTGTTGGTCTGCGATGTGCTCGTCATGGCGTTTCAACTCGGCCGTCTTTCTGGCGGCCTCGTTGCTTTCGCGCGTCGATTCGGCAGACTTGCGGGCGCTCTCGGCGCTTGCTCGCGAGGACTCGGCCGTTTTGCGGGCGTTCTCGCTGTTGACGCGGGCCACTTCGTTGTTGGCGCGGTTCACCTCTGCGTTGAGGCGCGAGGTCTCGTTCGAAGCCCTTGTTTTCTCGGCCGAAACCCGCTTTTCCTCGGCGGCGTTGGCGTTGTCCATGGCCGTCTTGCAGTTCGCTGCGGCCTCTTGCGCCGCTTCCGCCGAATCCATGGCGATGGTCGATGCAATGTAGTAGATCTTGCCGTCGGTCGTGCGCACCCTATCGACGTTCCCGTTGGCGTCGAGCATCAGGGCGGCGTATTGGGTCGTTTCTGCCATCAATACCTCCCTTACTTGGCTATTAGGCCCGTGACGATAGCCTGCGGGCCGATGGTCTCGACGATGCAACGGTCGCCCGCCTTGGCCGCCGAGCATGCCGTGGTCATCGGAAGCCCCGAGAGCGTCGTGCCGGATATGGCGACCGCGAGCGTCGCGCCCGAGACGGACTTCACGGTGCCGAAGCCCACGGAGTGCCCCGAGCCGCCTTGCGGCGAGAACAGGGCGGCAAGCTGTTCGCCCGCGTCGGCTATGGTGCTAGCGTTCAAATCGCCTCATCTCCAATTCCATCGGGCATCCTCCCACGAGGGTGAGAGTCTGCTTACGTATCGCGAAGTTCCCGAAGATGCCGGCGCTCGGCCAGCGAACCTCGATGGCGTCGGAAACGCCCACGGGCGCGTAGACGTGCGTCACCTTCAGGCGGTGGATCGCGGATTGCTGGGTGCGCAGGAGGGTCGCCGCCTCGGCGTTGGCGTTGGCCTGCCGTTCAGCCGCCGTGGAGCCTGCCGGAAGCTCGCTCTTCGTGTACTTGGCCGACTTGCGCCAACCGCGCGTGACGGTCGAGTACTGGCTGTTGGGGTCGGAGTCGATTGCCGTGCCCCTTATGCTTTCGTCGGATGTCGAGTAATCGACGTGCACGACGTTCGCCACGCCCGATTTGTCCAGCTCCTCGGTGCCGCCGTCCTCGAAGCGCGCCCGCTTGCCCTCTTCCATGACCATCGCTGGCGCGCGCTTGTCAGGCTCGACGTAGCGGCGCAGCAGCACGCGCCCCATCGGGTCGCACGACGCCGAGCTGAAGCCCGCCGCATCGAGAAGGGCGTTTACGGCCTTCAGGCGGGTGGCGTAGTTGCTCTCCCCGTTGCCGATTGCCCCGATAACCCACGTGGTCGTTAGCGTGAAGTCGGACGGGTTGGCGATAACCTCAAGGCCGACCTCGCGCAGGAGCTTCGCCGCCTCGCCGACGGCGTTGCTGCCAGCCGCAAGCGAGCGCGGGGCGTCGAACTCGTCTTCCGCAACCTCGGACAAGCGGCCTGATAGGTCTGCTTCAGACGAGTTGTAGCCAGTTGAACGCTTTGGCGTCGATACGACGAACGTACCAAGCGGCTCCGATACCGTTGTGTCGTCCGGGAACGTGGCATCGAGGTAGATGCGCAGGAGGTCACTACCGAGGTCGAGCGTTCCGAGGTAGTCGATCTTGCCCGTCTCGTAGCTGGTGTCCTGGTTTCGCTCGATGCTCCCGCCGTTTCGGATGTTGCGCAGTCGCTCGACATCGAGGCCGGTCTTTCGGTCAACGCGCATAAAGCGGTACGAGGCCGTGAATCGCTTTTTCCAATCAGGCATTGCTCGGCTCCTCGAACACATCGTGCTCGACCTTCGCCGATGCCGACCAAAGCCCCGCAGATTTAAGCGACTCGTTGAAAGTCATCGCACCGAACGCGCGCTCGCCGGCGAGGCCGCGCCACCAGCCCTGCCACTGTGTGCGCATGATCTTGCGGAACAGGTCGTGCCCGTCGCGTTCGAGCAGGCAAGAGGCCGATGTCGCAAGGTCTGCCTCATCGAGCGCATACGACTGCGGAAGCCCACCGTTTTCCCCGCCGTCGGCGAAATGGAAGCTGTTGAAGCTTCGCGCCGCAGATGTCGAGTATTTGGCGTCAAGCTCCATCTTGAGCAGCGTCGAGGCATCCTGGCCGAAGTTGAGCGCCATGCACTCGGCGTGCAGGTTCGCCTTGGCCTCGGCGTAGGAAGACGTTCCGTTCGCCGCAGTGCCAGTTGCGCGGTACTTGAAGTCGGCGTTGAGCGGCGGCACGCGGTCGATGGTTTCCTGGGCATCGAGCAGGCTCGACGTGAGAAGGTGGTCGCCCTCGTCCAGCACGCGCTCGACCACGAAGCCGACGCATTTCGACGCGTCGCCAAGCACCAGTTCGTCGCCGTCGCACGTGATCGTGCCGAGCATGGGTATCTCGCCCGTGTCCTCGTCGTAGGCCATCGGGCCTATGATCGTCGTCTCCTCGACGTTGTAGGCGGAAACGCCGTTCTCCACCTTCACGTGGCACGTGAGGTCATCGCCGTACGTCACGGTGATTACGGGGGTTGCCGGCTCCGCCCAGTGCGTCTTGAACCGGCGCGTGGCCGTTTTCGACAGGCCCGAGCCGCCCGTCACCGTCAAGGTGAGCAGGTAGTCGATTCCGTTCTTGATGGTCGTGTAGCTGCCAAGCTCGACGGGCTTCATGCTCGTCACGTCGGCCGTGGCTATCGTCGCTCCGCCGACCTCGGAAAGCGTCAGCGTGGCATTGGCTATCCCTGTCTCGTCGGAGGCCGATACCTGAACGGTCATCGGCACGGAGTCGATGAGCACGCCGTCGGTCGCAGGCGAGGCAACCCAGCACGACGGGTAATCGGCGACCACGAACGGCACGTAGTCAGACCACGCGCCCCAATCGGCGTGCAGGCCCTTGGTGCGAACGCGCACCCTCCAGCTGCCCTTGGCGAGCGACTTCTTAATGCTCTTCGCCGTGGTGACGCTTTCGGTGATCGCGCTCGGGCCGCTGAACTCGACCTGCGCGGCGGTCTGCTGCGAGCCGTCCGGATGGTTCGGAACCCACGACACCGCCGCCTGGCTTCCGGTGGCCACCACGGTCGGCGCGGTGACCTTCGGGGCGAGCGGCGGCGTGATGGTGGTTACCGAGTTCGACTTCACCCACGCCGAGGCGAGCGAGCCGCGCTTCGCCTGAACGCGGTAGACGACCGTTCCGGCTGGCGCGGCCTTGTCGTGCAGGTCGAGCCATGCGGGGTCTTCGCCCTCGGTGGTCGTCGTTATGCCCGCCCACGTCGAGCCGCCGTCGACAGATCGCTGGACGCCCCACGCGTTTGCGTACGCCGCGGCGCCGTACACGCGCAGGGTCACCTCGGTAGCGCCGGCCTTCACGGCCTCAACGCGCGACGGCGCGTTGGGCGTGGTGTAGGTCGTGCCAACTGACGCGTGAACGGAGTTGCCGCCGGGGCCGTGCGCGCACAGGCGGTACTCGTACTTGTGCCCGGCCTTGGTCGAGTTGTCCGTGTAGTTCTGGACGTCCCACGAAACGTCGGCGATGTTCACCCATGAGCCATCGTCGGTGCGGCGGTCAACGTAGACGCCCGCCCACGGGTAGGCACCGTCCATTCCCGTGTAATCGACGTCCCAGGTTATCTTCTGCGACGTGTCGGACACGCGCTGCAGCTTGCAGTTCTTGGGCGGATGCGGCTGCGAGTAGCCGCGCTGCGGCACCCATGCGTACACGGTCGCCCACGCGTCGCCGCCGGCAGAGCCGTAGTAGTTGTTGTACGTCTTGCCGTAGACGTGCACCTGCACCGGGCAGTTCCAGCCGCTCGCGCCGCGCGGCACGTCCACATCAAATGTCACCGCGTCGCGCGTCGCCCAGTTGCCGTAGTTGTTCAGCACGACGTCGCGCGAGCTGCGCACCGAGCCGTTCACCACGACGTCGTAGTGCGTTCCGTACTCGGCGGCGTACTTGTCGTCGATCGCTGCGGTGACTCGCAGGCGAGTCGTGGTGTCGTTGACGTTCCACTGGCTGTCAACGGAGATGTAGCCGCGATACCAGCGGTTGCGGCCCGCGATCTGTATCTCCCTTGTGTGCTCTCCCACGGGCTACCTCCTCGCTGTGGATGAGCGGCGGGCTGCGGCAACCAAGGTGTCGATGGCGTCGGCCACCGCCACGTCTGCGTTCGCCGTAGCTCCGTCGATTGACAGGTAATAGGTGTCGCCACCGGAAACCGAGCCGACGGCTGCCGCCGCCCCGGTCTCGTAGGTGACGCTGTTTCCGCCGAACGACATGCTCAGGTCGTCGGCGAAGCCCGATACGGTGGCCTTCACGCCCTCGAAGCGCTTCTTCAGGCCCGTTTCGAGGGATTGCATGATCCAGCCGCCGTTCGGGATGAGCAGGCGCAAGTCCTTGCGCTTCGGGCCTTTGAGGCTGGCGATCTTGCCCGCGATGCCGGAAACGAAGTCGTACACGCCGCCGATGCTCGACTTGATGCCGTTGAGCAGGCCGCTGATGATGGAGCTGCCGGCGCTGTAGAGCAGGGAGCCGAGGTTCCCCAGCGCACTCACGATTCGCCCGGGAATCGACGACACGAAGCTCACCACGGAGTTGATGCCGTTCGACACGCCGTTGCGGATGTTGCTCCACGCGTTGTTCAGGATGTTGCCGACCGCGTTCCATGCTGACGACCAGATGGATTGCACCGTGGACAGGCCGCCCGATATGAACGACTTCACGTTGTTGATGCCGCCTTGCACGGCAGTCTTGATGCTGTTCCACGTGCTGGTCACCCAGTTGCCGATAGCGCCCCAAATCGAGTCCCACACGCTCTGGATGAGCGCGAGGCCGTTCTGTATGACCGCCTGGATGAGCGCAACGCCGCCGCTGATGACGTTCTGGATGATGCTCCACACGTTCGCTGCCAGCGATTGGATGGCGCTCCAAACGGAACCCCAGTCGCCGTTGATGACGCCCAAGACAATCGTGATGATGTCCTGGATCGCCTGCATGGCGGACGTCACGATGACCGAGATGTACGGCCAAACGGCATCGATAACGCCCTGAATAGCGGTCATCGTCGATGTGATTATCTCGACCAAAACGGGAAGCACCGTGGAGACGACCGTCTGGATAAGCGTGCATGCGTCAGATATGACCTGCTGGATCAGCGGCATGTTGGCCGTTATGAGGTCGGTCACCTGCTGGATGATTGGGCAAACCGTCGTCGTGATGGCTAGCGCCACCTGGCCTACCGCGTCGATGATCGTTCCGATTACGGGAACGAGGCCCGATACGATCGAGGCGATGACCGGCGCGATTGCCGCAACCAGCCCGCCGATGGCGAGCGAGAAGCTGTTCACGACGATTACGGCGGCGGCGAAAAGCCCTTGAAGGGGTTCGGCCAAAGCCGTGAGGCTCTGGAACGCCGGGGTGAGCGATGACGCGATGCTCGAAGCGATGCCGACCATGGAGTTGCGGAACGCCTCGTTGGTTGCCATGCTGTAGGCGAAGATTGCCGCGAAGGCGGTGATTGCCGCGACAGCGACCGCAGCAGGCGCGGAAAGCGCCAGAAACCCAGTGGCAACGCCCTTCAGAGCCGGAACGATGCCGCCCGTAAGCGAGTTGGCAAGCGCGCCGAGCACGGGAATCTGCCCGATGAGGCCGCCAAGCGACACGGCGGCTAGGCCGGCCAAAGCGGCGGCGGCCACCTTACCGCCCGTTCCGAGCTGCGAGAGGTCTACGCCCTGGATCTTCTCGGCCAGGCTGTCGAGGAACCCGCACACCTTCTCGACCGCGCCGCCTGTGCGCGTCAGGTTGCCCTGCGCGTCGTATGTGACGCCCAGGAACTCGCCGAAGGCCACGGTGAGCGGCTTCAGCGCCGCACGGCACGAGTTCAGTACGCCTCGTATGGAGTTGAACACGGGGATGGCGGAGTCCTTGAGCGGAGTCATCCAATCCTGGCCGATTTTCGAGAGCGCGGCCTTCATGTTCGCCATGGAGCCGGTGAAGGTCTCGTTCGCCGCCTTTGCCGAATCGCCGAACGCGGAATACATGGCGTCGGAGAAGGTTTGGAAGTCGATCTTGCCAGCCGTGACCATCTTGGAAACCTCGTCGGAGGACTTGCCCAAGTAGGTCGATAGCGTTGATATTGCGTTGATGCCTCGGTCGGTGAACTGCGCGACCTGCTCGCCTGAGAGTTTGCCGTTCGCGGCCACCTTGGCCCAAATCGAGGAGAGGTCGCCCAAGTCCTGGCCGAACGTGGCGGCTGTGCCCACGCAGCCGTTCAGAGCCTTTTCCATGTCGTTGCCGGCGGCGACGCCAGATGCGGCGAGCTGGGCGCACGCCTGCGCGGCGGTGTCGAAGCCGAACGCCGTTCCGTCAACTGATTGCTGGATTGTGCTGTAGAAGTCGCTCCATTCGAGCTTCATGCCCTTGAACATCGTCTGGGCCTTCTCGATGTTCAAGGCGCGGCTCATGCCGCCGGTGGCGGCGAGCGTGGTAACGCCTGCGGTAACCGTTCCGATGGCGTTGCCAATTGACTTCGCAACGCTGCCGAAGCTGTTCGCGAAGTATCCCGCCACCTGCGAGCCGACGCCCTTGGCCGTCTCGGTGAGGCCCTTGAGCTTCGATGCGGAGCCATCGACGCCCGAGTCGAAGTTCGAGCCGTCGTAGGTTCCCTTGGCGGAGAGAACGTAATCAGCCATTCAGCTTGCCTCCTCCCCAAGGCGTCCATGGCGGGTTCTTTCGGTGCTGCTCCTTCAGCGCGTCGATCTCCTCGTAGGTGAAGGAGTCCTCGCGGAAGGAGCCGTTGCGCTTTTTCCAGAGCTTGTGGCGCTTCTTGGACAGGCAGTTGGCAACCGCCACCTGTACGGCGTCCTTGAAGAGGTTCGATTGGTCGACGGTCACGGTCTCAAGCTCTTTGCGCACGAACGCGAGCTGCACGGGCGTGTGCTGCGCGTACTGCTCGTAATCCCAACCGAGCCTGGCGGCGAAGAACGCGAAGTCGGCCTCCCTGCGGAACAGGGCGGCGTCTTGCGCGGCTTCGCCGCTTTTCGGCTTGGCGGTGAAGTAGTCGAAGCCGGTGAGGCGCGTTAGGGCTAGTTCCCTGCGCCCTTGAATAAAAAAGCGCAGTCGCGCTGAAGCGCCATCATCACGGCCTGGAACACGACGGGGTAGCCGTTCGTGTCGATGAGCTTGTTCACGATTTCCTCGGCCTTCTGCGGCAGGAAGTAGCCGCCGCCCTGTACCTTCAGGCCGTAGCCCGCGATGGCCGCAAGCTCCTTGAAGGTGAACATGCCGTCGTTCTTGTAGAACGAGGCGATGATCGGCGTGTGGCGCTCCTCGTAGAGGTCGATGCGCTTGCGCGAGAATCGGATCTCGCAGACGTGGCCGCGCACGGTGAAGGTCTGCGGCTCCATGCTCTCGGGGTCTTGCTCAAGCTCGTTCACGATGTCTTCGGCTTCCGTGGCGTCTGCGGCGGAATCCTCAAGGAATGCGTCGAGTTCGGTGTCTTCTGCCATTGGTCAGGCTCCTTAGCTGTTGGAAACGGTGATGGTGGCTGCGGTGATCTGCTCCTCGGATGCGGTCTCGTAGAGCCACGGCTTGCCCGTGCCCTGGAACTCCATGGAGTAGGTGGCGTTGTCGTCGTTCGGCGCCTCGAAGCTGTCGGAGGACACGAGCGCGAGGCCCATGCGCAGCGGAACGTACTTGGTGTTCGCGCTCGTGCGGATGCGCTTGCAGACCTTCAGGCACAGGTACTCGCCCTCGGCAAGCGCCTTGGCGACGGTCTTCGTGGCGGAGTCGTCGGGCGAGTACAGGCCGTCGATGGATGCGTCCCAGCTCTTGGAGCTGGCGAACTTGAGCGTCCAGCCGCCGATGGCGTCGTCCTTGGTCGCGGCCTCTGTGTTGTCCTGGCTCATGTTGAATTTGAGTCCCTGCTGGCCGCTCACGGCGAGCAGCTCGGTGCCGGTCTTGTCGGTAACGAGGGCAACGATGTCGTTGCCGCTGAGGGCCTTGGCGGTTGCTGCGTCGAAGTCGCAGCCGATGAGGTTGGTGTCCTGCTGAGCAGTAGACATCTCGGTTCCTTTCTAGTTCTTGACGCGGAGGCCGTAGCAAACGCGGAAGGTGAACTCCGCGATGGCGTGGCCCTCGTCGGTCTCGTCTTTCTTTACGGTCTGCACGCCGTTGCAGGTCGTGCGGTAGAGGCTGAACGGCGCTGGAAGCTCGAAGCCGTCAGCAAGCGCCTGTTCGAGCCGCTGCACCATGCCGAGCACCTTGGCGTTGCTGTATGGGCGCACTGGCTCGCTGATGCAGTGCACCCAAACGGTGATGGCGTCGATGTACATGGTTTTGGTGTTCTCAGGCTGCGTCGATTGCAGCTCGACGCTGTAAAGCGGCGAATCACGATTCTCTGGGCTGTCGTAGCAGCTGGTGCCGGTACCCGCCTCGATGGCCTCTATGAGGCAACCGAGGAACACCGCGAGGCTTAATCGTTGGATCATCGCGCCCTCCCTAGAGCTTCCGTAGCTGGTCGATTAGGTCTTGTCTGAATATCGGCTCTTGCGCCTTGACGTTGCGTTGCAGGAATCGCTGCCCCTCCACGTATCCGCCGTTCACCGTGCGGTGGCCGTACTCGACGTGAGGCGCGTAGTCCTTCGCGTATCCGACGGTGTCGCCGGACTGCCCCAACGACATGCGCAGCTCGCCGTGTGGCCCACCAGGCCTGGTCTTCTCGGTAGATACGGGCGTTCCGCCGTCCGCTTTGCCACGGTTGTAGATTTGGGCCATGTTCTTCATGATCACGGCCTCGAACCTTACGTGCGAAAGGCGGTTGAGCTTTTCGGCAAGACCGTTCACGTCGCGTATCACGAGGCCCATGGCTTGCACCTCTTGACGCTCACGACGGTTGCGTCGCCGTCGGCCATGACGTTCTCGACCTCGTAGGAAGCCCCTTTGACCTCGACGCCGCAGATGCCAGCGAAGTCGCTTGCCGGGCGCTTGGTGAGCAGGGCGCGGGAAACGCTGTCGAAGGCGTTTCCCGCCTCGGCGCTGCGAACCTTGTGGCTCGGGCCGAAGCGAACGAAGAAGTCGAACGCCTCGACGGTCGAGCAAATGGGGTTGTGCAGCTCGTCGATGCCCGTCTGCTCGCGTCTATAGGCCTTTGCCCTACACCACTTCATCGGCGCGCTCCCATGAACTTGATGCCTTTGGGGCGACACGCCTCGCGCAGGGCCTCGATGTCGTCGGAATAGGCGGACAGCACGTCGTCGATGAACGAGTTCGACATGCTGCCGCCGTCGGACGCCGATTCGGAGGTGCTGCCCTCGTAGCCGCGCAGGCGCAGGGCCTTCACCGCCGCATCGACGGCGATTGACTCGGCCAGGCGCGGAAGTCTCTCGACCTTGAGGCGGATGAGCAGACGGTCGGTGACCGTCTGGATCATCTCCTCGATTGCCGAGTCGTCCGGCACGGCCTCGTCGGGCAGGTATCGCGCCTTAACGCGGTCTACGAGCGCGGCCATGGCTAGCCCTCCACGTGGTTGGACTCGTCTTCGAGCGCCTGGGTGGAGGTGGTGTCGATGGTCGCGATGATGTGTCCGTAGACGTTGGGCAGCACGGGGATGAACACGCCGGAGGCCTTCGTCCACGTGGCAACGGGGTCGGGGGTGTCCCAACGGGTGCAGGTGACGAACTGCATCTGGCGCTTCTCGTCGAAGGCGCCGCCCTGCTCAAGCTCTTCGGGGGTGACGCCCCAAAGGCCCGTGCCAACGGAGCCGTCGTAGCCGACGGAGCACATGACGAACTTGCCCTCGGGGAAGAAGCGGCCCTGCGAAACGCTGCCGCCCTCCGCGCCGATGATGCCGTAGCGCTCCTCGTCGATGGACATGGTGAGGCCGTTGAACTGCTGCGCGAGCAGGTTGTTGACCTGCGCCAGGCTGGGCAGGATGCCCGCGCCGTTCACGCCGAAGATGGCCTTCTGCACGGCGGCGTTGCGCTGGATGAGGGAGAACACCTTCTTGGAGGTGACGGCCACGGTCGGGGTCTGGCCCTTGCCCTGCGCGATGGTCACCCAATTGTCGATGTCGCCCAGGATGTCGGTGTCGGCCACGGCCCACTTGGCGGTGACCTTCTGGTCCTCGGGCACGCCGAAGTCGATTTCCATGGAGACGTTGTTCTCGGCGATGACCATCTTGCCCGTGGTCAGAGCCTCGATCTTGGCCTTCTCGGCGCGCGTGACGACGGACTCTGCGGTGCGGGCCACGTCGTCGAAGACGTAGCGGCGCACGGAGTCCATCTGCATGTCGAGGCCGCGCGTGATGCGGCGCAGGCGCTCGGAGAGGTTGATCTTCTCCTTGATGAGCAGGGACTCGGTGGTCACGCGCTCGAACGGCACGCGGGAGCCGATGTGGGCCTCGGTGTCGAAGCCGTGGATCATTGCCACGGTGGGCAGGTTGCCGTTTTCGGAAAGGCGCGTGTACTCGGCCTCGATGTACTGCGTCTTGCGGTCGGGGAACAGGCGGGAGCCTGTGTAGCTGCGCTGGACGTTGAAGCCCTGCGAGAAGTCGAGCATGTCGCGCTCGGTGATGAGTTCAGAGATGAGACGCATGTTGCGCTGCTCCTTTCGTTAAACCAGGTAGAGGCCTGCTGCGGCGAGGTCTGCCTTCTTCGCCTTGGCCTCGGCGGATACCTTGTCGGCCTTGAGTCGGCCCTGGAAGATGACCGCAGCCGGGCACTTGTCGGTGTCGGTCATGTCGTAGTCCTCAAGGAACACGCCGGACTCGGACGTGCCCGTGAAGAGTGCGCCCGCCTTGATGAGCTTGCGGCCATCGACCTCCTTGGCCATGGCCTGCGTGGCGGTGCGGGTCTTCGCGACGATGCCCACCTCGGAATCGAGGATGCTTTGGGACTCGCCGTAGGTGAACGCCTTATTGAGCGCCATCTTTCTTTCCTCCGTTCATTCGGTTGCTGTAATCGGATGCGAACTTCGACGCGAACGACTGGCTGGGCTCGGTGCCCGCGCCGTCTTTCGGGGGCTGGCGCTTCAGCGCCTCCTGCACGGCGGCGTTTACCGCCTTGGGGAACAGCTCCTTGATCTTGGAGATGGCGGCGTTGGTGTCGTCGGCCTTCTCCGTAACGAACATGGACAGCAGCTCGTCGCCGAGGTCGATGCCTGCGGCCTTCAGCTCGGAGCGCGCGACGCCCATCTGCTCGGCGAGGTTGATGCGACGCTCAAGCTCGGCCTTCTCGCCCTGGGCCTTCTTCAGCTCGTACTGCGCGCGCTGCAGGTCGTTCATGCCCGCCAGCTTCTCGGCCTCGGAGCGCTTGTCGTCGGCCTGCTGCGCAAGCTCCTCGCGGATGCGCTTTTCGAGCTTCTTGCCCTCGCGCGCGAGCTTCTGCTGCACGATGGCGTTCACCTCGTCGTCGGTGTACGTCTTGCCCGAGGGCTTGGGGTCGGTGCCGTTGCCCTCGTTGCCGCTAGGCTCGGGGTCTGGGTCGGTGCCCTCATTGCCTTCTGTACCATCGCTTGCGGGGTCGGCACTTCCGCCCTGCGGCGGCGTGAGGTTTCCGTCCGCTACGCCAGCGAACTTCTGTCGGTTTCCGTCTTTCGCCATGTTTCGCACCCTCCATAAGGTTTCTCGTGGCTCATGCCTGCACGTTTCGCCGTAGCTTTTAGCGGGTTCCACGCCTGCCCGATGCCGTGGCTTTTAACGACTTCAACGCTCGGTCGGTCTTTGACCAAGCCAGTGTCCCGCGTGCGTGAGATTCGCCCGCTACGAGGGGTCTAGGATGTCTTCAAGGCGTTCTAGCGTCGGCAGATCGGCAAGGCGCATGACCTCCGCGCCTTCGTCGGTTATCACCACCATGGGGATGCGCGTTATGCGCTCGGAGTTGTTCAGCCGCTCCATGAGGCCGTCCCATGCCCAGTGCTCGCGCACCTGGTCTGGGTATTCGGCTGCAAGCGGCTCTATGACCGCCTTCCTGTAGGCTTCGCACGCGGGGCAGCCCCGGCGTGTGATGTACTCGGCCCTGATCACGTCTCCTCCAATCGGCAAAAGAAAAGCCCCCATGTCGGGGGCTTCGTTCTACCGTGGAGGTGAGAAGGGTGTTCGGTTTTAGCGGTGGAGTTCCTTGTTGCGCTTGCGGATGATAGCCTCGGCCTGCTCTTGGCTTATCTCGTCAAGCCAAAGCTCGCCTACCAGCACGGCCCACAGGTCGTTGTCGTCGCGCCATCTCCCGAGCGTGAAGTTGTAGGTCTCTGCGGTTCCTGCCTCAAGGTCGATGCGAGACACGCGCTTCACGGAATCGTCGGTGTAGTAAATCATTTGCGCACCTCCTCGATGTTGGGCGGGGTTGAAAGCCCGTCGGACAGCTCTATCATGCGGCGCACAAGCTCGGCACGCCGTTTCGGGTCGGTCTCGGGAAGCCGCTGCTCCTCGTAGAGCTTGTGAAGCTCGTTCTCCTTCAGGGCAAGCGACTCGGGCGTGTGGAACTGAAGCTCGAACTTGAAGCCGTCGGGCGTCTCGAACTGGCAGTTGACGCCACGATAGGTCACGCCCGTGCTCTGCAGCGTGTTCTTGACCTTGACCAGAGTATAGCCAGCCTTCTCAAGCTCGGCGCGGATGCGGGCGAACTCGTCGGCGAAGCTGGCCGTTTGAAGCTGGAAGGTGTACCGCAGCACGTCGTGGATGGAGTCGGCCGCTTCCTGCTCGCTCATGGTCTTGTCGTGCGAGTCGGTGCGAATCTTGCGCGCGAGCGGCTGCTGGCCCTTGAGCCTGAAATCAAGCCCCGCGAGCGTCGAGCCTACGCGCTGAAGCGATTGCAGGAACGACGTGGTTTCAGGCTCGCGCACCATGGCGTCGGAGCGCAAGCGCGTGGCTTGGGTGCCCGAATCGCCGCCGCGCTTCTGCACGTACTCGTCTATCCACTTGTCCCAGTCGGCCACCTCAAGGGTGTAGGAGCAGCGGCACCACGGGTGCATGGGCGGGAAGTTCGTTCCCGGCATGCGCTCGGACAACTTGGCCGGATGCTGCTTCTGGTAGGCCTCAAGCTCGCGGCACACCTCGCAGGCCTTGCCGTCGTGTATGCAGCTTATGGCGTAGCTTTCGAACTCGGACTCGTGAACGCGGGCCTGAGCCTCGTTGAAGAGGTACGTGCCCTCGGTGTACACGAGGCGCATGGCCGTTCGGGTGCCGCTGTGGTTCAGCCTCGCCCGAAGCTCGCGCGAGATCTCGTCATAGGAGACGCCGCGCGCTATGAGCTTCGAGAAGTCGTCGTTGAGATAGCTCGCCAGCTTCTCGCGGTTTGCCCAGATGCGCGCCGAGAAGTCTTCACCGGCGGCCCATGCCGCCCCCACGGTGGCCTTGACCACCTCGGAGTCGTAGCGGTAGAAGTCCTTGCCGAAGCCCAGCTCCTCGGCGGCCATGTTGGCCGCGCGGCGCGCCTGCTCGGAGAAGTGGCGCTGAAGCTCTGCCTGCTCGATGGCCCCTATCTCGTACTGCTGGATGCGTATCTGAAGCTGGATGGCCTCAAGCTCGTTCAGCCGGTAGATGGACTCGCGGACGGGCATGAGGTCGGCGTACTGCGGGTACTTCTTGGCAAAGTCGTCCATGCGCTCCATGAGCAGGGTGCGGTCTTCCGCGCTGATGGATTGCAGCAGGCGGCGGTACTCGATCACCTTGTCCTCGCCGTACTGGGCGTAGTAGGCGGCTATGAGGCGGTCGAGCTTGGCCGCCTCGCTGGCGTACACCTTCTCAAGGCGCTTGCGCAAGGCGGCCTCGTCCTTCTCAAGCTGCGCAAGGAACTCGTCTCGGCGCTCGCGCCAGTACTCGTCGCTAGGCTTACTCATCGCTGCCCATAAGAAGCTCGATGATCTGCGCCTTGGTGGCGTTCTTCGGAAGGGCCACGCCGCTTCCCTTGGCAAGCTCGCGCAGCTCGTTGATCTTCATGGCCATCAGGCCGGCGTTGTCGTCCGCCTCGGGCTGCTCTTCGGCAGGCTCGGGTTCGGCCTCTTGCGCAGGCGCTTCCTGCTGCTGTTCCGCCTCGGGCTGCGGCGCACCGCTCGGCTGCTCCTTGATCGCGTACGTTGTCGTATCCACCAGGGAGCCGACCGTCACGAGGTCTTCGCGGATGTAGCCGCCCATGGTCAGCTCAAGCCAGCCGGGTGCGGCATCCTCGACGTGCGCGGCGCAACCGCTGTCCATCGTTCCGATAATTGGCGCCTCTGCGCTCGGCTGCTCGCGGATGGCAAGGCGCTTGCCTCGGCTATAGATCGCTACCTTCATCGTTGGTTCCTTCCTCTTCGGTGTCATCGGCCTGGGCCGTCCTATTGGTGGGCATGCCGCCGCTTATGGCGTCGGCCTTCTCTTCCTGCTCGTCGCGCTTGCGCTGCATCTCGGCCTTGGGGTCGCTCACGCACGACAGCACGGAAAGCTGGGTCTCCTCGGACACGATGCCAGAGAGCTGCCCGGCCACGCTTGCCTCGGATTGCAGGTCGTCGGGCATGTTGCGGTGCATGGTCACTTCCACGGCCTGCCAGTCGTCGCCCGCGAAATCGGCGTTGGGGTAGGCGGCCAGAAGGCGCATGCGCTCCTGCACGCCGCGCCTGAACTTCAGCTCCTTGTTTCGCGCTAGGTTGCTCATGGGCATCATGCGCATCTTGAGCGCTATGCCGGAGGCCGTGGCGAAGTTGTCGTCGGTGATGTCGGGCACCATGGCGGTCTTGTAGATGAGCGTTTCCAGGCGGTTGATGAGGTTTTCCTGCACGCCGTCGGCGTTCGGCTTCACGAGGAACATCACATCGAGGCCCTCGGTCGATTCGCCGAACAGGTTGATGATCTTGTTCTCGCGGATATTCTCTATCTCGGACTCGTCAAGCTCCTTGCCCTTGACCACCATGTAGCAATCGCTGAAGTACTCGACGTCGTTGGCCTTCTCGGAAAGCACGGCGTTGTACTGCTCGATGAGGGAAAGCACGCCCTCGTACAGGCCGCGCCCCTCGGTGTTCTGGCGGAAATCGACTGCCGGCACGCTCCCGAACGCATGCGCGCTAGGCTCCCCGAAGGCGAAGCCCTCGTTGGTGCGGGCGAAATCGACCACCTGCGCGGCATCCGACCAACTGCCCTTGATGGCCCCGTCGTCGCCGTAGAACCAGCGCACGAAGAACAGCGGGCGCTTCAGCACGGAGTCGTCGTACACCATGAAGGCGGTCAGCGGCGCGACCGCGATGGAACGCGGCATGCCGTCCTCGTCTTGGTAAAGCATCTCGTAGGCGTGGCCGAACTTTGAGGCCATCTTCGAAAGCTCTGCGTCCACGTCCTCCTGAAGGTTTCTCGCCGTGAACTCGGCGATGAACGCCTCCACGGCGCTTTTCCGCGAATCGGGCATCCCCTCGGCGTTTCGCACGGAAAGCGTCATGGGCACGCCGATGAAGTAGCCCTCGAAGGTCTGCGTGATGGTGTATGCGAAGTCCGCCGCCATGCGGTTGTCGGGCTTGTAGTCGGGCTTCCTGCGCCAGGCGCGGTCGAAGATGGCGTAATGGCCCCTGTAGGCCGCGTCCAGGTACTCGTAGCGCGGCTTGTGGGCCTGCTCGAACTCGTCGATGAGCCTCTGAAGCAGCTCGGGCGTCATCTCGGTGCCGGCGGGCACGCGGAAGTCCTCGGTCTCGGGCTCGCGCTGCATCTGGTCGTAGTAGAAGGAATGGAACTCGTGCGCCACTTATATGCCTCCCTTGAAGAACTTCACGCCCGGCTTGCTCTGCCACTGCCTTATCGCGCTTGCTAGCGAATCCGGCATGTCGTCGTGCGCTGCGTTCTCGCTGTAGTCGAGCACCTGGTTCAATGCGTCCGCGTCGAGCGGGTACTGGTCGCAGTCGAGGAACCTCACGTTGGCCCACTGGCTGCGCAGGTGCGTGCTTATCTTGATGTACTTGTTCTCCGCCTCCTGGTAGGAGCAGCACGGGTGCCCCCTGCGGATGATGGACTTGCGCAGATAGCCCTTGTCGGCGTTCGACTCGCAGAAGACAGTGCCGATGCGCAGGGCCTTGCACTCCTTCAGGATCTCGTCGAGGCAGTCGTCCACGTGCCTATGCCACATGCGGATGTGCGCGTACCAGATGCCGCTCCTCTCCCTGACGCAGGTGAAGGCCGTGTAGTCGGCGCCGCCGTAGCTCGCGTCTATGTGGCCTATGCCGTCCGCCAAAAGCTGCGGCTCTTTGAAGAACTGTGCGTTGGTGAACATGGCGTCCTCGTCGGCGATGTGCTTCAGCTCGTAGTTGGCAGCGAACAGGGACGGAGACATGCTGGCCCTCACGCGCTCTATGTCTTCGCGGCTCATGAGGCCCGTCTCGAAGCAGCTCCACCGGCGGATGTTGGGCATCAGCTGGAAGGCGTCGTCCTTGTGCCATGGCGTGCCCGTGTTGAAGATGCGCCCGCCACGGTTGCGGATGTTCTGCAGCTCCATGTACAGCAGCTTGATGCGCTCGCGCTCGGCTGCAGACACCCTGTCCTTGACGTTCACGATGTCGTCGGTGAACACCTTGTCGGCGTGCTTGCCCGTGAGCGAGCCGCCGCATCCAAGCCCCAACAGCTGGGGAGCGCCCGACACACCCTGCTTGAGGTTCGTCGACACCGACGACTGCGTGGCCTTGGTTATCACGAGGTCGGTGCCGTAGAGCATGCGCCCGAGAGCCTGGAACCACTCGGATTGAAGCACGTTGGCCGTGGCCGTCATGACCTCCGCCACGTCGTCGTCGGTCTTGCGCAGGAATATGACGCGCTCGCCGGGGAACAGCACGAGGATGAAGGCGAACGAGATGTGCAGGCACGTGGTCTTGAAGGAGCCTCGGTGCGCCTGGATCGTCTCGTCCTCGGTGCCGAACACCATGTCCTTGATCCACTTGTTGTGCAGGTCGGTGAGCTTGTCGTATCCGAGCTTCACGGCGATGTCGGCGGGGCAGTCGTACACCAGGTCGATGAGGTCAGCCCTTGTCGGCATGGCGCTTCGCCTCTATCAGCTTGCCGATCTCCTCGGCCGCGTGCGACACGTCCGCTGCCACCTCGACCTTCTCGACGGGCTTCTCGCCTGCGGTGTCGCGAAGGAACTGAAGCGCGGCTATGTCGCCCTTCATGGCCTTCCTGGCGACCTTGAGCACGCTTATCTCGGAAACCGTGAGCTTGCGGTCGGGGTAGTCCTCGAAGGACATCCCCTCCAGCTCGTCCAGCTCGGCGTCGGTGCCCTCGAACGGCATGTGCAGCACGGTCTTGGCGATCTCCTGCAGCTGCTTCTTCTCGCGGCGCTTCTTGGCGGCGGCCTTGCCGGCCTTCGAGGCGGCGGCCCGGCGCTGCTCGGGCGTCTGGTCACGCTTCGGCTTGATGAGGTTCTGGTCGTTCATGGCTAGTCCTCGAACGTGAGGCCCATGAAGCGCAGGCGCTTGTCAAGCTCGGCGAGCGCGCCGAAGTCGTTGGAGCCGTACACGAGGGCGTGGACGATGGCGGTGTCCATGACGTACTGCCACTGGCGCTCGTCCCAGCGGTCGCTGCAACGGTCGTCGCGCCACGCGTTGAACCATGTGACGGTCTCGGCGGGCCAGTCTGTGTCGGTGGGAAGTGTGGGCTTCTCTCGCTTGGCTGCCATGCGTTCACTCCTCTCTGTTTTGCTTTGACGATGGAAAGGGCCAGCGCCTTATGATCGCGCTGGCCCTGGGTTCACCCTTAGTAGGAGGAGCGGCCGGAAGAGCTGCCGCGACCGCGATTGAACGCGGAGCGCACTCGGTTGGCGATGTTTCCCGCTGCGCGGCGAATACGACCGAACATGCCTGCCTCCTCTCGTTTTCGGGAACAAAAAAGGCGTCCCGAAGGACGCCTTGATTTTCCTATGCGCGTGAGATTGGCCTTAGGCCTCAAGGGCCTCAAGGATCTTCGACCCGTCCATGTACAGGTCGCCGTACTTCGCCAGGGCATACTCCCTGATGAAGCTTTCGAGGTCGTCGGAGTCGCGGAACACGCACACGACGTAGTAGGCGCTGCTCCAAACGTTGTCGTAGTAGGGCTTAACCTCAAGCGACTCGAACGCCTTGAGTATGGCATCGGCCTCGGCGAAGCTGTCGCCTTCGAGGCTGTCGGTGGTCTCGACCGAATCGAGCGGGTTCGGCATCGGCGTGCCCTTCTGCTCCTTCGGCTTGAACTGCCGCTTGTTCTGAAGGCCTATGCGCTCCTCGAACACGGGGCGGATTACGTCGCCGAACGTCCAGCCCTCGGCATCGGCCTTGACCAGATCGGCGAAGCGCCCGCGCTCCTCGGCGTCATGGAAGCAGAAGCAGATCCAGAAGCCGGAATCGACGGCCATCTGAAAGCGCTTCTCCTCGCGCTTCTCGCGGTCTCGGTAGCTTTTCTGGTGGTCGGTCAGCTGCGCTTCCTCGGCCGCCTTAGCCTCTTTACGCGCCTTCTGCGGCTTCTCAAACTTAAAGCCCATAGTGCTCCCACCTCTTCTCGTCTGCCTCGATGAACGGGTACCACTTCTTGACCACGGCGAAATCGTCGGGGCGCTTCTCGCGCAGGGGCTTCATGAAGCGCATGTCCAGGCCGTCGAAGCTGCGCCCGAACAGCTCGTAGTCCGGAGGCAGGCCGATGCCCCTGCGGGCGATCGCATCCATGACCTCTGCCTTCGTCCAGTCCGCAACCACCGAGGCCTTGTGCGTGGTCTGCTTCATGAGGCCGTGCTTGGTGAGGCTGGCTCGACGGTACGGGTTGTCGCAGGCGCGCACGCCGTCGCAGAACCACGTGTCATCGGGCAGGCCGAGGTCTTCGAGGATGTAGGGGCGCATGTCGTCGTAGCTGTAGACCGGCATGTTCGCGGCCTCGATCACGTCGCAGTGCGCCGGGCTTTGGAACACGCAGTTGTTGAGCGTCCTCGACCATCTGGGGTGCGGGTACTGGTGTATCTTCACGCCGAACACCTTCTCGATGGTTCGCACGTTCTGCTCGACCATCGGAAGGCCCGGGATAGACCAGTAGTAGATCGGCACGACCTCTATACCCTCGTCCTCAAGCGCCACCCAGGCGGCCAGCGAGTCCTTGCCCAGCGAGCAGGAAAGCACCACGGGGCGTCCTTCCGCCTTGAGCCGCTTGCGAATCTCGGCGCTAGTCGGCTGGCCCTTGATTATCGTCGGCATCTTCGCTCCTCTCCGTTATCTCGATGGGTTCGCCCATTCCGTTCAACGTCAGCTTAAAGCCCATGTGAGAAGCCATGAGCGCGAGGTTTCCCGCGCCTAGGTCGGAACCTTGTTTGATCGTATTCTGAACGTAGTTCCTGCTCTTGCCCATGGCCTTTGAAAGCGCGTACATGCTCATGCCGGAACGGTCGAGCATTTCTTTAAGCGCCTCAGTCGGTGTCATGCAACCTCCCTTCATGCCTTGATCTGATCCCCTGATGATACAGCAATAGCAATAGGGATACAACAATAGCAATTGTGCAGGTATTGTGTAGAACAATATCTATTGTGCATTGTGCCTATAGCACACTAATTATTGTGCAACAATTCAGTTGTCAGCAATGAGGGCCACAAAGCCCACAGAGCTAGCAAGCAGCTTTAGAACCGAATAAGGAGGCTACAGAGATGGCAGAGCAGCAGAGTTTAGATCTGGTGGTAAGTGGTCAGCTGGTGAGCAACCACACGATCCTAGCCATAGTCGAGGGCATGCGAGCACGAGGCTACTTCAGGAAAGGCCCCCAGGGCCGAAAGGATGGCCTAGAGCTTGCAACAGCCTTGAAGCTTGTAAACGAGTACATGGCATACCCCGAGCTTGGCAGGTACACAGTAGAGGCCACGAAGCACAGGCCAATTAACGAGATCCCCCGAGCCGATTACGAGCAAGTGGAGATCATGAGGGCTTGCGATAACTACCTTGCACAGGTAACCGAGGCATTCAAGGCCAACAGCGACGAAGAAGCCATTATTTACATGGTGAAAGACCTTCGAAAGCAGGTCATAGCCGATGGCATCGAGTCCGGGGCCTTGAAGGTTCGAAAGTACTTCGGCAAGCATGGCTTTTACTACATGGACGATCAGGGCAAGTGGCAGAACGCCAAGGCCATTGATTGGAACATCGGCGAAACGAACCCCATCAGACCAGCAGAGCAAGCAGCCTAAAGCAAGCAGGAGGCCCCGAGAAGGGGCCTCCCACAACAACACACAGGAGATCATACCATGCAGAAGCTACTCACGAAAGAGCTTCAGAAGAAGCTCCCGCCGCTCTACTCGCAAGACGGCAAGAAGGCCGAGACCGTGGTTTACGGCCACTGGTTCAGCTGCTTCAACGGCTGGGACTTCTACGCCACCGAGTACGACGAGGAGACCGGCGACATGTTCGGGTTCGTCTTCGGGGCAGTCCCCGAGATGGGCTACTTCAACCTGGCAGAGCTTGAGGAGATCAACCGCAAATACGGCCTGAACTACTTCGAGCGCGAGACCAATTTCACACCCAAGAAGGTTACCGAGGTTCCCAGGATAGCCGAGGCGTTCGGCTACCTCTGGGAAAAGTAACAGATCACTACCGGGAGGGGCCTAGCCCCTCCCATTAAGGAGGGTTCGACCATGGAACGAGAAAAGATCATCGAGAAGATCAAGAAGCTTCGCGAGCACAGCGTGGAGAACGGCTGCAACGAGGCCGAGGCCATCAAGTTCGCCCTCAAGGCCCAGAAGCTCATCGCGGACAACGACGTGGAGGAATGGGAGCTTGCCGACGAGGTGAAGCGGGTGACCGAGACCACCACCGGGTGGACGGCAAAGGCGTGGGCGCCGAGCCTGGCGCAGACCATCGCCGACAACTTCAGGTGCAAGGTGTACCAGCGCAGGGTGACGGCCCGCAAGTACGAGTTCGTGTTCGTCGGCTACAAGGCCGACAGCGAGGCGGCGGAGATCGTCTACGCGAACCTGCTCGAAACCTGCCACAGGCTGGCAAACGAGTATCAGGACTTCGCGTACACCGACCCCGACGCCTACTCGAACTTCGTTATCGGCTTCATCGCCGGGGTGCGCGCCGAGCTTGAGAAGCAGTGCTTCGAGCTGATGATCGTTTGCCCCAAGGAGGTTGAGGACTACTTCGAGGGCCTGGGGCTTGGGCGATCCCATAGGCGAGGCCTCAAGGCATCCAACAACGACAGCATAAGCCGAGGCATGCAGCAGGGGCGCGACGCGGTGCGCAGCCGGCGCGTGGAGGCCCCGAGGGGCAACCTCCTCCCGGCATAGCAGAACGACATAGGGGCAGGGCTTCAGGCCTTGCCCCGATCTTTAGGAAGGGGCACACCATGCAGGTAAAAGCAGGCGACATTTTCGAATGCGAGGGCAGTTTCTACCAGGCCATCAAGGCCACAGCGAAAACAGCCACGATCAGGCCCATAGAAAGCACCTTCGAGGGTTTGGCCGACGCCTACGGGTGGGAGCGCAAGTACATGCCCTTGCCGAACCGCTTCACCTATGACCCGATCATGGGCCGCGAGGCGAGCGACAACGGGAAGTGCCTCAAGGTCAGGGACTACAGCAGGGCGAAGAACAGCCCCGAACTCGTATTATGCGGGTACCGGCTCACCCTATGGGACGGCACCCCGAGCATCTGCGACACATACAACTAGAAAGGCAAACCATGAAAGACCGAGAGCCGAAGCAGTGGCACGAGCTTTTGCAGATCATCAGCGAGGCCAAACGAGACCTAGAGAAGGCCATAGCAGCCGAGAAGGCCACAGGGCAGAGCAGATAGCAGCAGGCAGCAGAAAGCCCCCTAGATTCGATTCTAGGGGGCTTCTTCATGCCTTCAGGGGCTACACAAGCCCCCATATACTGGCAACCCAGCGAGCCAGCAGGGAGCAAACCCCGATCATTGCGAGCGACACAGCCACGAGGCTACCGGCATACACCACGGCGGCTATGACCTTCTGCGCGCGGTTCACTTCAAGCCCCCGATCTTGGCCTTGAGCTTGCCCAGCACCCCATAGGGGCGAGGAATTGGCACGAACACGAAGCGCTTACAGCCCTCGCGCCCGCAGGCACCAGGATAGGGCTTCGAGCCGGTGATGCGCCCGCGCTTGCGGTTCCTGTCCTCGCAGTCCATGAGGTGCAGGCGCATGTCGTCGCAGCCGCAGGCCTTCACAAGGTTTGCGACAGCCTGCACGACGCCGGCGCACTCCTCCATGAGGGACTGGCCGCACCAGTCCTTGGCCTCGGCGTCGCGGCACTCGTACCACGCCTGCCAGGCGTTGTACGCCTCGGAAGCCTCCTCAAGCACCTTCAGGGCTTGGGCCTTGTCGGGCGCAACGCCGTCGAACGTGGCGACGCTGCCCATAATCACGCAATCTTGCATATCAAACTCCAATCATCCAGCGCGCGAGCGATGAAGCCGCCCACACGGCAAAAGCATCGATAATCAGGGCCACGGCGAGGAACGCCAGGCAGCCCCAGTTCACGTTTCGCAACGCGCCCCCCCTAACCGCAGGCGAGCAGGGACAGCAGCACCAGCCCCGCCGCCAGCATCCGTATCGCCCAGGCCTCAATGGCCAGGACTCCCAGCAGCAAAGCCATGGCGGCGGTCGCTAGCCATCCCATCGGTCGCACACGTCCTCCTGCTCATCCTTGTAGTGCTCAACGATCCAATCACGCGCCCAGAGCGCAGCCTTCCACGGCGTGGTCTTCACCTCGTGGTCGGCCTCGTCGAACGCATCCTCGAACTCAAGCCCGCATATCCCGAAATCGCAGCAGCCTTCCAGGCAGTGCGAGCAGTTCCCGCAGGTCTTCGGCTCTTCCTGGTTCCACGGCGCGCGCGGGTCGGACTCGAAGCATCCCGGCGGCAGGTTCCAGCCGCTAGGCGGCTCGAAGTCAACCATTTCATCACGCCCTCTCGAACCGGTTCTGGTCAAGCCACCAGCTCGGGCAGGGCTTCAGGCCTTGCCAAAAGCGGTAGTACGTCCAATCCTTCTGGCGGTCGGCATGGCTGCAGCCGTAGAACTTCCCGTAAAGGCATGTCGAGCAGTTTTCCGGCACCTCCTGCGTCGCGATCACCCTCGCCATCGTCAGTCACCGTCCCAAACGCCGTCTGGGCGCATGCGGGCCATCGCCGCCAGCTGAAGCAGCGGGCGCTTGGCGTTGCCCTCGGTGGCCTCCCAGTAGTCGTCCGAAACCTCGTCGGACAGCTTGGCCGCTGCCGCTTCGAGCACAGGGATGGACTCCGCGCCCGTCATGCCGTAGATGGTGCGGATGCCCTTCTCGCCGAGCACGCGGTAGTAGTGCTTGCCGTAGTTGTAGGTGACGTTCAGCCAAAGCTTGGTAGTGCCGCCCATGGCGTAGGTGCCGCCACGCATGTCGTGAGGCACGTCGGTTTGCAGCGCCTCGTGCGTCACGGGGTCGCACAGGCGTATGTCGTAGCTCATCGCGCCTCCTCCCAGTAGTCGCAGTGGTTGTTGTCGCCCGTGACGAAGTGCTTGCCGCCGTGGTTGCAGTAGCAGCGCGTGCCGGCAGTGCTGCCGGCCTCGTTGCCGTCCACGTCGAAATGAACGATCGGCACAACGTCGTGCTCGTGGTGGGCGCAGTTCTCGCAGCGGTGCGCAGGCGGCTTCCACTCGTCGTGTATGTCGGGGTTGAATACGTATTGGTCGGTCATTTCGGTTCTTCCTTGTCCGCCATCGCAATCCTCTCGCCGATCCAGCGCATGACCGGAACGGCCATCGAGTTGCCTATGGCCTTGTAGCGTGGGCCGTCAGGGCACTCCTCAGCTGGCTTGCCTCTGTACGGTATCCTCGTGTGGTTGTCTGGGAAGCCTTGGAGTCGTTCGCACTCCAAAGGCGTGAGTCTTCTGACGATCATGGTTTCTCCCTCGTCTGCGAAAAGCGTTTGCGTGTTGGCGGTGGAGAGGGTGAGCGACACATCGTCGCTCACAAGCGCGCCTTTGCCGCCGCCAGCGCATCCGCAGCGAACTACCAAGGTGCAGGCGCTCATACGCACACCGTCGGCGCATCGCCGCCGACTTTGAGGGTTCCAACCATGTTCTCGTCGATGGCCGTGTTTGCGTTGAGGTCGGCCATCGCTATCGGCTCGGTCAGAACGGCCGGGTTGTGCCAGTCGGCGGTGCAGGTCGGCGATACCTCTTCCTCGTAGCCTATTCCGCCGGCCCCGCTTCCCTGGTGGTACTTGAAGCCTGCGCTTCGAGCGCTGCTTCTAGCCTCGGCGGCAAGCCGCGCCCTCTCTTCCGTGCCCGTCGAAGAACGCCCGCGCAGGCTCTCTGGCTCAACAAGTACGCCGATGGGGGGGCAGGCTCCAAGGCGTCCGACAAGAAAGAGACGGCGCCGTCTTTGGGCCACTCCGAAGAACTGCGCATCAAGTACGCGCCACGCTAGGCCGTACCCGAGTTTGTCCATTTCGGACAGGAGCTGTCGGAAAGCCTCCCCGCCTTCGCTTGAGAGCGCTCCCGGGACGTTTTCCCAAAGAAACCATCGAGGGCGTATCTCGCGTACTGCGCGAATGTACTCAAACATGAGACCGGATTCACCTTGCAACCCCTCTCGTTTACCAGCGATCGAGAACGATTGGCACGGGATGCCGCCTACGACCAGATCGCACTTGCCGCGATACTTCTTCCACTTGACCTTCGTGACGTCGCCGACGTTCGGCACGTTCGGGTAGCGCTCCGCGAGCACAGCGCTCGGAAACTCGTCGAACTCGGCGAAGCACAGCGGCTCCCAGCCGAGCGGTTCCCACGCGACGGTCGCGGCCTCTATCCCGCTGAATAGCGAGACGTACTTCAATCCCATGACGCTCACCACTCGGCGTAGTAGGCGGGGTGCTGCATGGTGCCGCCGACGTTCTCGCTTCGCCGCACGATCGAGAAGCCCCTGCGCTCAAACACGGAAATGGCAGCATGCTCGTCGGCGTTGCAGTCCGTGTAGCAAAGGAGCACGCCGCGCTTGCCGTCCTTCGCCGCACGCTCGATAAGCCCCTCGAACTCCGCAACGTACTTGTTTCCCGAGCGGGATGCCATGCGCCTCGCATCGTCTGCTGTCAACTCGCTATTGCTCATGGATGACCTCCAGCCCGTAGGCCTCGGCGACTTCGTGCTCGATCTTGCAGCCGCGTGCATCCTCCCAGCCCTTGCAGAAGTAGGCGGCGTGGCACAGGCTCATGTTCTCAAGCGACTTCGCGAGGAAGCAGAGCGGCACCTGAACCACGCCGCGCTCTTTCATGGCCTCGTCGCTGTACCACTCGTCGGTGAACAGCGTGTTCACGACCTCGTAGCCCATCTGGCGCAGCTTCGCCACGGCGAGGTCGCGCGCGGCGGCGATCTCCTCGTCGGTCTTGCCGGCCATCGGCTGGGAGATCATGGCCTTCTTCACGGTCGCGGTCTCCTCGATCGTCTGATTCTTCTCGGTGTCGTTCATCGGTATCCTCTCTTTCCGTAGCGCCCGTCGCGCTTCATGTTCTGGATGTGTTTTTGCATTTCCCGCGCCGCCTGGTCTCCCTCGGGCGGCAGCTCGCGCCCGCTCGCGCATTTGACGCAGTGGACGAACCACTTTCGGCCCCGGCGCTCAAAATGCCCGAAGCCCGGAGGCGTCCACCTGCCGCACTCGCGGCAGTAGCCGCCGTAGGCGTTCCTTGCCATCTTCACTGCCTCCCGATCAGTTTCCACAGGTCGAGGAGCGTTCTCCTGCACCTGCGTATGTCGTTCTGTATCTGGGTCTTGCCCTGCCCGTCTTCCAGGCCGTAGCCGAGGCTGCTGTAGGTATGCAGGCACGATTCGCTTGCTTCGCGGGCCTCGATGTTGTCGCACAGCTCGTTGACCAGCAAGCGCAGCAGTTGCGCTTTCCGCAACACCTTGGCGTTAGCCATCGCTGCGGCCCTCGCAGGCGATGATGATTCCCGCCGTGATGGTCTGCACCATGTAGGCCAGCTCCTCGGAGCCGGGTTCCTCCTCGCCGATGCCGCCCAGCATGTCGCAGGCGGCGTGCACGGCCTCGTGGGCGGCCAGCGCATACAGGTCTGGCGTCTTGACCTTGTGGCTTATCCAGATGACGCAGCCCTTGCCGGGGACGCAGGTGGTGAGGCCGTCCTTGCCTTCGGGGTCTCCCGGCTCTTCGCCCATCCTGCGCACGGCATCGCGGTACTCGCGCTTGCTGGTTGTGACCCAGAGCGGGTCGAACGGTATCACCAGCGGCTCAATCTCGGTCGCCATCGTCTTCCTTCCTTCCTTCCATGGATGAACTTCTGCACCTTGTCGGCGCACGGGCCGCACAGCTCGAAGAACTCGCCGTCCCAGCTCTCGCGGTAGAACGTGCCGGTGTTCCTGCTGCGCCTTGGGTCGTCGGTGATGCGGTTGCCGCACATGTCGCACAGCGTGATGGTCTTCTTCATCGCGCCACCTCGATGCAGCCGGGGAAGCGGCCCCGCGTGTCGATCACCGTGCCATTCTCAAGCAGGGCGAAGCACTGGTAGTCGTCGTCGGTCAGGGCCTCCACGATGGAAAGCGCCTCTTCCTCGGTGCCGGTGCTTGCTATTTCGATACCCTGCCGGTATGCGCTTGCGTAGCTCTGGCAAAGGGAGCGCTCGTAAATGCGTATCATTCGCGCGCCTCGGCAGCCTGCTTGTCGTACTTCGCGCGAAGCTCAGGCTCGAACTCCTTGATGAACGCATGCACGCTGATGCCCTCGGGCGGGTAGTACTTGCGCACATTCTCAAGGCACCAGTCCTCGAACGTCTCGCCGTCTGTCACCTCGCACGCGTATCCCGTGCAGTGGCTCATGAGCGCATCGCGCCCGGCCTTGCGGATGGCCTCCTGCATCGGCGAGTCGTGCACCGCCTCGATGGTCTTCATCTGTCCGGCCAGCTCGTCGATGCGCTCGTCTCGGTGCTTCAGCTCGCGGTTGAGCATGTCGTTCTCGTCCTGCTGGTCGAACAGCTGCGCGAGCACGTACTGCTCGCAAGTCTTGATTTCCATGGTCATTTCCCTTCTCGGATCATTTCGTTTCCGTGTTCGTCGGTTATCACCCAGTAGCCGTACTCGTACAGCCCCGGGTGGTGAGGCTCGTAGACCTCCAAGAGCTGGCCCGTCCACCAGGCCTCCTCGTACACCTTCGAGCGCCACCGCCACTCGGCCTTGAGGCCCGCGCCGCCGTGGAACTGGTTGTGGCACCCGGTCGTGCCGCTGCCGCACAGGGCGAAAAGCGGGCTTCGGAGCGACCACGTGCCGTTCGGGGTGACAAGCTCGAACTCAAGGCCCCAGCTGCGGTGCGCCACGTGGTGGCAGCTCTGGGCGCGCCTGCCGCACACGCAGCAACGGTCTTGCAGAAGCTCGTACGACCGCTTGCCCGTGTAACGCGCCCCCAGGTGGGGCTTGCCGTAAAGCTCGGCGCGCTCCTTCGGCCAGCCGCGCAGCTGGCTCGCCTGCAGGATCATGAGAGCCTCCCGTCCGGGCCGTCGAACTCGACCACCCTTGCCCCGTGGCGCAGCCGCGACACGATGGCCTTGGCCGTGTCGGCGTCGCCCTGCTCGGCGAGCCTTCGCACGAGGTCGCTGGGCCTGTACTGCGTGGTGACCAGCGTGGGGCGCATCGCCGAGTAGCGCTGGTCGATGAGCTGGAACAGGCTGTCGAGCACGAAGCCCGTGGGCCTGCGCTTGCCCAGGTCGTCGATGAGCAGGTAGCCCGCTTCGGCATAGCGCTTCAAGGGATCACCGCCGTCGTGGAAGCTGCGCTGAATCTCGTCGAGCACGCGGTACATCGGCACCATGAGCGGCGACTTGCCACGGTCGTGCAAGCGCATGGCCACGGCTGCGGCGCAGGTCGTCTTGCGGGTGCCGACGTCGCCCCACAGGTAGAGCCATTGGCCGCCCTCCATGGCAAGCGCAAGCTCGTCGGCCATGGGGTGGTCAAGCCCCAGGTAGCGCTCGGGCACGCCACAGCGCACAAGCGAGCGCCTGCGCTTCTCGGCGACGGCCTTCTCGGCCTCAGCCTGCTCTTGCGCCGCTATGGCAGCGCGCTCGGCGACGGCCCCTTCGCAGCCGCACGACTCGTAGCCGCAGAACAGGCGCTTGAGGCCCAGCTGGGCGTACCGCGCGTTGAGCACAGCCCCGCAATGCGGGCACTCAGTCGTACTGGGAAAAGTCGTCACCTTCGCTCACCTCCTGCTTCGTCTCGCGTATCGGCTTCGAGGTGCGCACCCAGTTGCGCACGGAGGCCTTCCAATCCTTCATTCGCGATTTGCCGACCATCCAGCCCTTCTGGGCGTAGAAGTCGACGAACCGCTCTGGGTCGAAGTCGGTCGAGGCGAGGTCGATGCCCTTGGACGCCGCATAGGCGGCTGCGTACTCGGCTACCTCTTCGGGAGAGGGGGCGCGGAAACGCGCCGCACTCGCTTTTCCCTCTTCCTTAATTCCTCTTCCTACTTCCTCTTCCTCTTCCTCTTCGCTTGGCCGTTTGCTTTCGGCCTTGCTTGCATCGCTGCTTGATGATTTGCTTGACGTTTTGCTTCCGCTTTTGCTTTGCGGTTTGCTCCCCGTTTTGCTTGGCCGTTTGCTTTCGGCCTTGCTTGCATCGCTGCTTGATGATTTGCCGCCGTTGCCTCCCGCCACGATGCGCGAGCGGGAGGTTTCCATGACGGGCCGTATCGCCGTCAGCACGGCTTCCTGGGTGTCCGTGCGCGGCTCTGGCTCCTCGCCCGTGCGCAGGTAGCGGACGATCATGCCGATAAGCTCGTCGCCCTCCCTGCGGTTGCGAAGCCTCAGCGGCCCGTCTATGAGCGAGTCCAGGACTTGCACGCCGCCGTCACCCCTAAAAGGGGATGTCCTCGTCGTACACGTCCATCGACTGCTGCACGGGCTGCTGAGGCGCTTGCTGCGGGGCCTGCGGTGCCTGCTGGGGCGCGTAGGCCTGCGGCGCGGGCGCTGGTGCCTGCTGGCGCGGCTGCGGGGCTGCGGGCGGGTTCTGGTACGCCTGCTGGGCGTTCCACTGCTGGGGCGCTTGCTGCGGGGCGGGCTGCGGCTGGTAGGCCTGCTGGGGCGCATAGGCCTGCGGCTGGTAGCCCTGCGGCGCGTGCTGCTGCGGCTGCTGGGTGTTGGCGTTCTGGCTCAGCAGTTCCACCTCGTCGGGGATGATCTCGATTTTCGAGTGCCTGCCGCCGCCGTTCTTGTCCTCCCACGAGCTGTAGCGCAGCTTGCCCTCGATGGCCACCTTAATGCCCTTGCGCAGGATGCGGCTCAGGGCCTCGGCGCGGTTGCCGAACATCGTGCAGTCGACGAAGTTCGGGTAGTCCTCCCACTGGCCCGTCTGCTGGTTCTTGCGGCGGTCGTTCACCGCCACGCCGAAACCGAGGACGGCCATGCCGCCCGCCGTGCTGCGAAGCTCGGGGTCGCGGGTCAGGTTGCCCGTGATGTTCACTCGGTTGATGCTCACAAATAACCTCCTTCTCCGGTGCCGCCGCTCGTCCATGTCCTCTGGATGTCGGCGTCAACGACTTTGATGCGTAATTTGAGCGCCATGATCGCCTCGCTTGAGGCCTTGTAGAGCGCTTCGGCGCAGTCGCGCAGCTGCTTCTTCTCTGCTATGTCGGGGCGTCCCCGGCACAGGTCGCTTATCACGGTGACCGGCGTGCCCTTGGAACGCTCCTCCAAGATGGCTATGCGCAGCGCCTTGCGGTACTCGGCCTCGTTCTCGGCGTACTGCTGGCCAGTCCTGCGAAGGGCCTCAAGCTCCTGCATGAGCTGGTCGAAAAGCTGCTCGCGCTCTCCGTACAGGTCTTGCATGGCCTACAAGACCGTCCACGTCGGGGTCGCGCAGCAACCGGGGCTCTGGATGAACTGCTCGTACTGCTCACGGCTGTTGAAGCGGTAGGCGGTGCCGCAGGCCTTGCACTTGGCGTCGAACGGCCCCTGCACGGGCGGCTCCTTCTCGGGCTTTTCCACGCCGTTCAGGGAGTCCGGGTCGCTCGTGCCGTCGATGTCGAACATGCCGCAGAGCGCGTACTTGCGCGCGTAGCTCGACGCCGAGCCGGTGAGCTGCGTCTCGCTCATGCCTTTCTGGGCGAGCGGCTCGCGGGCGTAGGCGCAAATGACGATCTCGCCGGGCGTGCCGTCCTCGAACTTCACGAGGCAGGTGGCCTTCACGTAAAAGCGGTCGCCCACCTGCTCGATGGAGTCGTTGAGGGTGAAGAACACGCCCGCGTCACGGCAAGGCTCCTTGAGCGCGGCAACGATGTCCTCCATCGAGCGGTAGTAGTAGTTGCCGTGCGCGTTGTACCGCGCCTTCGGCACGACCACGGAGCGCTGAACCTGCGCCACCGCCTGGTCGATTGTCATGTGCTTGTCGTCTGCCATTCGCTGCTCCTAACGGATCGTGCGCTCGTAGACCTGCTGCAGGGTGCCGCGCTTGAACACGCCGCTCACGCCGATGCTCCCGCAGAAGCGCCCGATGGCCTGCATCTGGTCGGTCGTGGCGGAGTCGATGAGCATCACGCAGGGGGCTGCAGGACCACTCGACACGGGCGCCGGCGAGGCAACTGGTGCGGGCGCGGGCGCCGGTGCGGCAATGGGCGCGGGGCCGATAGGCTCGTCGCCGATCTCCTGCATGGGGCTTCCGCCCGGATACCAGTTGCCGGCGGGTTCGGGCGCGGCCTCCGGCTCTGGTTCAGGTTCCATGGCGGCTTTCAGCTCGGCAATGCGCGCGGCCTCTTCTGCCGCCTTGCGGGCCGCTGTGAGCGCTGCGCCCAGGTCGAGGGTCGCGAACAGCTCGCGCTCGGCCTCGGCATAGAAAGGCTCGCCCTCGAACTGCGACTTGAGCGTTTCCCAGTCGCCCGCCAGCTTGGAGACCTTCGCCTCAAGCGCCTCGTAAGCCTTGATCTCGCCGAAGGCCTTGTTGAGCCACTGCGGCTCGTGGAAGCGCTCATAGGGCACGACGGGGGCCAGAAGCCCGGCGAACTCCTCGTAGTGCTCCTGCAGCTTGGCGTAGGCGCGGGCCTTGCGCTCTTCCTCGGCCTGGTCGAGCTGCGCCTTGATGTTGTCGGCGGCTTCGTCGATGATGGCCGTGATCTGCTTGCAGCGCTTCTCGAAGGCGTCGAGCGGCTTGCTGTACTCGCGCTTCACGGCCTTGCGGCGCTCGTCGATCTCCTTCTTGAGGCCGTTGAGGTAGCTGCGGTCGTGCTTGGCCTCTGCGATGTTCTCCTTCTTGGTGAGGTCGTAGGTCGCGCCATCGTAGGCCTCGGCGGTCTTGCGCACGTGGGCTTCGAGCGCGTCGAAGTTCGCCTCGATGACGGACGGCTTGTAGGCCACGGTCAGGCTCGATGCGTCCTGCTCCTCGATGACCTCGGCCACAACGTTCTCGGCTTCGTTACTCATCCCAGACCTCCCCGGTCTCGTCATCGAACTCGATGGTCTTCTGCTCGCTCTCCACGGTCAGGATTACGTAGCCGCCCGTCTTCTTCATCAGGGGGAAGGCGTTCTCGCTGTCCATTCGGACGGTGAACTGCAAGACCGCCTCGTCGCCCTTGATGGTCGATTGCTTGAACAGGGCGCGTGCGCTTACCGGCTGTGTCGTGATCAGCGCCATGGCTAGTCCTCCTTCTTCACGCCGAAGATGATGCTCATGACGTGCTTGGCGGCCTGCTCGGCCTCTTTGCGGCGCGCCTGCTCCACAAGCTCCCGGTTGGTGTTCTCGTTGACGACCTGGTAGCCCTTGGCGCGCACGTCCTCGGGGTAGCTTTCAAGCGCGGCCTCGGCCAGGGCGATCATGGCCCACCAAGCGCCCGCGTCCTTCTCGTCGGCCTCGGCCTCGCCGCCCGCCACCATGAGGGCGTTCACGGCGATGCAGCTGGTGAGGTCGATAAGCGTCTCGATGCTGTCGGTGCGGCTCATGCCGTCGTTCACGTTGTTCTCGAAGTGCTTCATTTCTTCTCCTTCACGTACTCCTCGACGAAGTACTCGATGTAGATGCTGATAAACGGTTGCGTCCCGTGGCAGGGCCTCGGGCGCTTGTCCACGGTGCAGGTGATCACCTGCTGGTCGTCCTTGAATGCGAGGCCGTTGAGCGAGTCGCAGACGAGCTTGCCCACGTTGTCCCAGTCGGGCTTTCCCATGTCTGAGCGCCCTTCCCAATACTTGGGGTTGCTCTTAGCGAGCGGTCGGTAGGTGGATATGCGCATCCTCACGGGGCCGTCGTGCCCGGCGAAGGTCTCGCCGTATTCGGCCCGCCACGCGTCGCGCACCTCCTTCTCGGCCTTCAGGGTCTTGGTGGGGGTGTAGGTGCGGTGGTTGCGGTAATCGGTGCGGGGGCGCTGCTTGCCCACGACCTCGCGAACCGGAACCACGACCCGCGCCGTCGCCGCCAGCGTTTGAACCCAGCTCATTCGCTGAAACCGTCCGACTGGCTGCGGTGCTTGTTGAAAGCGCCCTTCAGCTGCGGGTAGCGGGCCTCCATGATGCGGGCCAGGCTCGGGGCGATGCCGTTCTTGCAGGCCACGTGCAGCTCATTGCGCACCATGTTCACCAGGTAGTTGACCGACACGTAGCCCTTGCGGTTGAGCCTCACGGCGTTCTCCACCATGAAGTTCCAAGCGCCTGGGTTGTCCTCGATCCACTTGCGGGCCTCTTGGAAGTCCTGCTCGCCTGCGGAGCCGAGGCCGAATATCTCAAGCTGGTTGCTCTGCGGCTTGGGGCTGTAGCGCTCGTCGTTACGCATGGACGACACCCGCCGTGGTCTCGTATGCCTGCTGGGCCGTTGCCACAGTGCCGTCCATCGTGGGGATTACCCACGCCCACAGGACGATGAGGAAGATGATCGTGGCGGCGAGGAAGCCGACCAAAACGCCAGCCTTGAACTGGGAGGCGTCCTGCATCTCCTTCGCGGTGGGACGGGGCTTGCGCTCGAATGGTATGATGGTCGAAGCATCGTTCTCGATGCGGTTCATGCGGGCGCTCGGAGTGTGGTAGCTGGGGGCGCTCGCTTTCTTTTTGCTTTGCATTTCGTGCTCCTTTCTGATGTTTCCGCAGGTCATAGCACGTGTGGCTTTTGGTGTGCCTATTTTTGCTTTTTCTTGGCGCGGCTCTTTGCGCTGTAGTAGCGCTGTCGCTCCTGGTTGTTCCTCTTCTCCCTGATCGCCTCCTCTCGCATGGCGTTGGCCTGCTCGGCTAGGTCGGACATGTGAAGTTCCTTCGTGCACTCGATGCACCAGCCGTTGATTCGGTTCAGGGGGCGGAACGTCCATCTGCCGCAGTTGGGGCACTGGCTGCGCTTGCGGAGCGAGAGTCCGCAATGTTGCGCTTGCCACTTAACCGAGTCTTCCGAACGTCCCAGCGCCTTGGCTATCGCTTTAGCGCCTTCGCCCGCGTGCTCTTCGAGGTACTTGAGTTCACGTGTCGACCACTGCCTCATCGCGCCTGCTTCTCGCCTTTCTGCTCGCTTTCCCGGTACGCCTTGACCAGCACGTCGCACATGTGGTCGAATGCCAGCTCGCGCGGCGTTTTGGGCTTTTCTGCCTGCTGCTTGGTGGGCGTCTGCTGTTCGGCCATTTAGGCCACCGTCCTGTTCTCCGTAAGTCCAAGCAGGTAGTCTGCGGAGCAATGGAAAAGCTTCGTCATGGCTACGAGCTTCGAGCCGGGGATTTCACCGCCACTTTCGTAGCTAGCAACAGTGGCGCGGCTTTTGAGTCCGAGCTTCGTTGCCAAATCTTCTTGGCTAAGACCGATTCGAACTCGCTCGCTTGCGATCGGGTTCATATGCACCTCCATTTCACTATTTGTGAACTTCACAATTAGTGAATATAGAAGAACTTCTGACCTTTTGCAAGTAAGGAATTCACTATTTGTAAATTTTTTTGTACAATGTGCCTATAGAAGCAAGGAGGGCACAGTGGGCACGCAATTCCGTCTCAAGGAAACAAGACTCAAGTATGGGAAGAAGCAGCCCGAAGTGGCCGCTGTTCTCGGTATAGGTGTTCCCGCTTACTCGATGATGGAAAGCGGGCAACGTGAAATCAATGGATCAAAGCTCATAAAGCTTGCAAGGTATTACGAATGCTCCGTTGACGAACTATTGGGTACGGGGCCTTGGGATACTGGCGAACGGAAGGAATAACACATGGGAATGTTCAACAAAAGCGCCGCTAAGAAGATGGCTAGCGATGCGGACGAGTTCATCGTGAGCGACGGGAAGGTTCACGCCCTCGTGTTCCAGGTCGCGGGCAAGGCCATGTATTCGACCGCCACGCAGCTTGAGGACAAGGTTACCGAGCGCATCGACGGAACGTTGTCGCGCATCCAGGACAAAGGTTGTCAAGTCGTCGATGTCAAGATGGCCGTCAGCGCCAACACGCGCGACAGCGACATGATGCTGTACTCGTTTACCGTCTTATATAGGTAAAGAAAAAAAGAAGCCCCACGGGGTCACAGCGCTGCAACGCTGCCCGCGGGGCTTTTCCAAAGAACCTCTGAAAGGAGGCCGTTTCATATTATGCCAAAAACAGCGGTGATATACGCCCGCTTTTCATGCAACAAGCAGCGCGAGGCCTCGATAGACGACCAGCTGCGCGTGTGCCGCGACTGGTGCAAACGCGAGGGCTATGCCATCGCCGCCGAGTACTGCGACTACGCCATATCGGGCCGCACCGACGACCGCCCCGAGTTCCAGCGCATGATAGCCAACGCGGGCGAATCCGACATAGTGCTTGTGTACATGATGGATCGCTTCTCCCGTGGGGAGTACGACGCGCCCATATACAAGCGCGAGCTTGCCAAGAAGGGCGTGAAGCTCGTGTCGGCGCTTGAGGCCATACCCGACTCGCCCGAGGGCATCATCTACGAGAAGCTGCTGGAAGGCCTTGCCGCCTGCGAGTCGAAGAAGACCGCCATACGCACCAAGCGCGGAATGGAGGGCAACGCGCTCCGTTGCAAGACCAACGGCGTGCGCGTGTTCGGCTACCGCAAGTCGGAGGACGACGAGTACGAGATAGACGAGCATGACGCCGCGTTCGTGCGCGAGGCCTTCAAGCGGCGCATCAACCGCGAGACCGTGAACTCGATAGCTCGGGACTTCGCCCAGCGAGGCGTGAAGACCTCAAACGGCAACCCGTGCGGCTACTCGATGGTTTACCAGATGCTCCACAACAGGCGCTACACGGGGCGCTACGAGTGGGGCGGCATAGTCAAGGAGGGCGGAATGCCAGCGATCATAGACGAGGTGACTTTCATGGACGCTCAGCAGGTGCAGGGAACCAAGAAGCGCTCTTCGGAGGACTGGGGCGATTTCGCCTTGGCTGGTAAGGCCATATGCGCCGGCTGCGGGCGAAACCTGCAGGGCGTGAGCGGGCGCGGGCGGCACAACGTCAAATACGAGTACTACAGCTGCGTTGACGGCTGCATGAGAAACGTTCGCCGAGAGGAGCTTGAGGGCGCTATCGTCGGTGCCCTACGCGAGCTGCTTTCCGACCGCGAGGAGGCCTTGAGGATAGCCCGCATGGTCGCCGACAGGGCAGACGGGGCGGAGATTGCCACAAGGCGAAAACAGGCGGCGGAATCCCTTTCAGCTGCGGAGCGCGGGCTGAAGAACATCCTGAACGCCATCGAGCAGGGAATCATAGCGCCGGGCGTGAAGGAGCGCATAGCCGAGCTTGAGCAGCAGAAGGCTCGCGCCAACTACGACCTACAGGTCATCCAGGAGCAGAAGATAGACCCGGAGCGCTTCGCGGACTTCCTGCAGTGCGGCGCGAAGCTCGATGACGCAACGCTATTGAAGGCGTTCGTATGGCAGGTGAGCGTATCCGACGAAGACGTGCTCGTGACACTGAACTACGACACGGAAAGCAACGAACCCGCCAGACTTGACATCCAGCGGGTTCGAGGAAAATTGGAATGGTGCCCCCAGCGGGATTCGAACCCGCGATATCCACCTTGAAAGGGTGGCGTCCTTGGCCGCTAGACGATGGGGACAGCGGGAAAGAGTATAGCAGACTTTTTTAGCTGTTCACATATCGTTGGCAAACTGAAAAACCACCACAAAGGTGCCTGTCCCCTTTGTGGTGGTTGGGGCGTTAGGGGAGGAGCTTCATGGCGGCGTCGTGGGCGGCGTGCTCGTAGGTGTCGTCGAGGGGCTTGAGCGGCAGCAGGGCGGCGGCCTGTGCATCGCCACGGCGCTCGAGGGCATGGGCGATCAACCAGTCGGCGAGCTCGGGGTTCTTGGGCAGTGCCGGTCCGTGCAGGTACGTGCCGATGACGCCCTTGTAGATGAGACCCTCAAAGCCATCGTCGCCGTTGTTGCCGGTGCCCGTGACGACGGACGTTCCGAGCGGCGTGGCCTCGGCGTCCAAAAGCGTGCGGCCACCGTGGTTCTCGAATCCCACAAAGGGCTCAGGTGCCAGATCGGTTTTGACGGCTACGTTGCCGATCAGGCGGTCGGAGCCGCGTACGGTTTCGGCGGCAATGACGCCCAGGCCCTCAATGCGATCGTCGCCCATGTAGTACGAACGGCCGAGCAGCTGATAGCTGCCACAGATGGCAAGCAGTGTGCCGCCGTCCTCAACATAGGCCGCGACCTTGTCTTTTTGGGCGAGCAGCTCGTGTGCCACGGCTAGCTGGTCGCGGTCGGAGCCGCCACCCATCATGACGATATCGGCATCGGTGAGATCGAGTGACTCGCCCATACGGACCTCGTCCACGCGCACGGGAATGCCACGCCAGGCGCAGCGGCGCTCGAGGGCGATGACGTTGCCGCCGTCGCCGTAGAGGTTAAGGGCATCGGGATACAGGTAGACGATGCGCAGCGGGCGCGAAAGCTCGACTGGCGCGATGCTGACAGGAAGAGCGCTGCCGTCGGCACGGGCTACGGCGCGCCCGGCAACAGCGTCGGCGGTGGCGCCTTTCAGCCCGTCGAGCTCCTTGACCAGCGGCGGGAAGGCCGTGTAGTTGGCGACGGCGTAGAAGGTGTCATCGGCGGCCTCGTCTGCCACGGCGCCAATTGCCTGCGCGACGTCCGAGATAATCGCGGCATCGATGCCGGCGTACTTGAGGCGTACCTGCATGTCGTGCGCGCGCGTGCCTCCGGCAAAGGCGACAAGACCCGGCGTGTCGGCGATGCGCTCAAAGTCGACGTCGTAGATCCACGATACATCGTGGCCGTCGGCATCGTTGTCGTTGAGGAAGAAAGCGCAGAGTCTGCCGCCTGCCGTCTTGATGGACTGGATTTGTCGATCGAAGCCTACGGGATTCTTAGCCAGGTTGGCCTCGACGGTGCGGCCGGCGATATCCCAGCGGCCCATGCGTCCGCCGGCGGGGACGTAGGCATCGAGCGTGGGCTGCAGGTGCGCCGTATTCACGCCTAACTCATGTGCGGCAAAGAATGCAGCGGCAACGTTGTAGACCATGTACAGGCCGTTGTAACGCGTGACGATGTGTGCGGCTGGCGCGCTGGAATCAGATCCAAACACCAGGTCAAAACCATAGCCGTCGCAGCCGAGCTCCACGCCCGTCACGCGACGGACAAGCGCAGGGCGGGCCCAGCCGCACGAGGGGCAATGGTAGGCGCCGAGCTGGCCGTATTGCACGTAGTCATACTCCAGCGGCGCGTTGCACTGTGAGCAAAAACGTGAGTCGCTAATACGGTCGGACTCGGTGTTGGTGGCGCCGTCGATGCCAAAGGCAATACTCGCGTTGGGAACGCGCGCGGCAATCGAGGCGCACAGCGGGTCGTCGGCGTTGTAGATAAGCGTTGTTGTCGGCGAGAGCTCCAACGCATGGGCGATGACCTCCTGGGTGTGATCGATCTCGCCATAGCGATCCAGCTGGTCGCGGAACAGGTTGAGCAGCACAAAGTACGTCGGCTTGAGCTTGGGCAGAACGCGCACGGTGTAGAGCTCATCGCATTCAAAAACGCCCACGCGCTTGCCGCTGTCAGCGTGCTTAAGGCCGCCGCGGGCCTCGAGCAGAGCACCTACCACACCAGGCTCCATATTGTTGCCGGCACGGTTGCACACCACGGTAGCACCGCTGGCAGCAACGGCATCGGCGATGAGGTTGGAGGTGGTGGTCTTGCCATTAGTGCCGGTGATCACCACGCTGCGGTCGACCAGGCTCGCGAGGTCGCTTAGCAGCTCGGGGTCGATTTTCATGGCGATGCGGCCGGGAAGCACGCCACCCTGGCGTTTGAGGACAGAGCGCAGTCCCCAGCGAGCGATATCGCTCGAGGTGCAGGCAAGAGATGAGCGGAAGTTCATGAAGCCGTTCCTAACATAGATGACATGGTCGGGGCGATCGCGTCGCTAAAAGCCGTAGCGGCGCGCAAATTCCTGGGCAAGCTGCGATACGTCTTCGCAGGCGTTGGCCCAGGGGGCAAAGTCGGGGGTGTCCGAGATAATGCCGTCGGCTTCCCAAACCGCCTGGTGCGAGAGGTCCCAGGGGTCGCGCGGCTCGGGTCGGCAGGGAAGGTACGGTGTCTGGTACATGGGATTCAGCAAGAAGAATGCGCCGCCCTCGCAGCGGTTAGCGAACTCACGCAGCGCACGCACCGCCGGACGCATCTTGTTCGTTTTGAACAAGAGGATTGTGCGGGCGAGCAGGTACCAGGGGGAGTTCTCGAGTGCATCGGCTCCCACCTGTTCCTCGAGCTGGTGGGCCAGGGCAAAAAAGCCGTCTTGGTCTTCCAGACGAGCGAGGGCGAGCAGCACGGTGCCTGCGGCCCGGGTGGGATAGCCTTCTGCCTTAAGGACGCGGCGGGCGTAGTTGGCGGCAGCACGGTAACGAGCGCTCGCCATGCACAGCTGCGAGATGGCCTCGAGCGTGTGGAGCCACCCGATAAGGGCCGGCTCGCTCACGGTAAGGTCTGCCGCGGTGACACCGTCGGCCAAAACATTATTGGCCCAGTAGTGCGGGGCTTCCATGTCGAACCCGGGCACGCTTTGCTGCAGGTAATCGGCCGTGGTCGCCTCGAGCTTCATCAGGTCACCCAGGCAGGCGTCAACGGGCGTGTCGGCCAGGATGATGGCGAGCAGCTGCGCGTCGACGGCCAGTGCATCGACGTGGACAATTTTGAGCAGCTCATCGCGCATGTCGTCGAACAGGCGATTACGCGTCTGTTCGAACTCCTCGTCACTGCCCATGTCCTCGATGCGATGGAGCTCGTCGAGCAGGTGGCGATGAACACCGGCATAGGACAGCAGTGCCTGGGCATGCTCGGTCTGCGCATACTTATGAGGGTTGACGCTCACGTCGTTATGGACAAGCTCGCGTGCTGCATCGGTGAGTTCGGGGTGCGACGCCAGATAGGTGCGCTCCAGGTAGGCGGGGATGTAGACGCTCGGATCCATTAGAGGTCTCCTCCCTTAAACGGCAAACCCTGCTCGGCCGCCCGCAGTATGCGCTCATCGATTTGGGAACGCACGATATCGTTGGTGGCGACCCAGGCGGCAAAACTGGCGTTGTCGGGGGCGCCCAGGCCCTCCTGCAGTACCGGCGTCGCCTCGGACAGCGCAAGGACAAGTTCGTCGGTGGAGCCCACACCCACGTTGACGCGGGCATAGACGCCATCGGGAAACTCGGTTTGGAAGTAGAGTGCCTCGGCTGCGTGCGGACACGAGCGCGCAAGGATGCGCAAATAGTGCTCGGCGCCCTCGTAGTCCAGCTCGCGCCAGGCAGCGCTCATCAGCGCGATGAGCGTCCACGGGTCCAAGTCGCGCTCCGCATCCTTGGGACGACGGCGCAGCGGCGTGTTGGCGAGATAGGGGACGGAGTGGGCAGAGCGAAAGCGCTTGAGCTCCTCGGCGGGGTATTCGAGCTTTGCCATGGCGAGCATCGCGGTGTGGCGGACACCGGCGGGGTCGTTGGGCGCAAAGTCGAGGCTGCGGTTTGCGGCTTCGAGCGACATGCGATAGCGGCCGCTAATGAGCGCGCGTGACGCAAGGGCGGCAAGCCAGCGCAGATAGGGGCGGCGCGTAAGGTCGCCTGCGGCCTCACGCTCGTAGGGGTCCTGCGCCGAGGCGATTTTGAGCGCCAGGTCATGCTCCACCTCGTCGCACTTGGACACCAGATACTGCACGTATTCCTCGTTGGATTCGGCGGTGAGGGCGGTCAGCATGCGCTGAGCGTCCCAGTTGGTGGGGTCGAGCGCGGCTGCCTCGCGGAGCATGTTCTCGGCAGCTGCCTCTTCCTGCTCTGCCTGGGTATCGTCAGGGATAAAGGGAATGCGGTAGTCGACAGCCTCGACCACCTTGGCAATGAGGTGCCCGGCGCGGTCGCGGTCGTGCACGATGAGCGGTGCGGGGTTGCGGGTGAATTGTTCCATCAGATGCTCTACGGCGGCAGCGTCGGTGAGCGGGATATTGTCGCGGCGCAAGGCCTCAAGAACGAGGCGATGGCAATCCTCTTGAATGGGATCGAATGCCATGGGGCCTCCTTTGCTGCGGTTAGGGTTCAAATGTTTCTATATAAAGTTCTAGTTTACCCGCATGTGGCACAACGGGGGTGCCGCACTTGGACTTGCACCTTTGCACCACGAAGACGGATGTCGCACAAATGTCGGCACCTTGGACGACCGAGTGGTATCACGGTGCCGCAAACGGTCGATTTTTGGCGGCGAACGGTGCATATTTTGGAGGGGCACGGTCCTGCCCGGGATATGTAGTCAACCTTGATAAAACGTTTGCCCAGCTTGGGAGTATGAATGCCGCACAAGGGTCTTCAGGGATAGAAAAAACGTTTCATCATTGGCGGCTTTAGGTGAATAACTGACCAACCAGAACGGTAAAATAGTGTTTGTCTGAGCGTTGAGACGTTTAGACATCGCGCATTGTCATCGCCGGCAACGCGCAAACCGGTCCTAACGGAGCCAATTGGGTGCTCCGTTATATACGCAAGTCTAAGAGGGGCTTGTTTAGGAGGCACAGTATGGGACGTTTTACCAATCCTCGCGATCTGTACTTTGGTGAGGGCGCTCGCCACGAGGTGAAGAACCTCAAGGGTAAGAAGGCCATCATCGTTTCTGGCGGCAGCTCTATGCGCCGCGGCGGGTTCCTGCAGGACGTTGAGGCCGACCTCAAAGAGGCCGGCATGGAGGTCAAGCTGTTCGAGGGCGTCGAGTCCGATCCCTCCATCGAGACCGTCATGAAGGGCGCAGCCGCTATGCGCGACTTCGAGCCCGACTGGATCGTTGCTATCGGCGGCGGTTCGCCCATCGATGCTGCTAAGGCCATGTGGGTCTTCTACGAGTATCCCGAGGAGTCCTTCGACAACATTATCCAGCCGTTCAGCTTCCCCGAGCTGCGTCAGAAGGCTCACTTCTGCGCCATTTCCTCTACCTCCGGCACCGCTACCGAGGTCACCGCATTCTCCGTCATCACGGATTACGAAAAGGGCATCAAGTACCCGCTGGCCGACTTCAACATCACCCCTGATGTCGCCATCGTCGACCCCGAGCTCACCTACACCATGCCCGCCAAGCTGTGCGCTCACACCGGCATGGATGCTCTGACCCACTGCATGGAGGCCTACGTTTCCACCTGCGCCTCTATGTTCACCGACGCCAACGCTCTGCACGGCATCCGCGAGATCGTCGAGTGGCTGCCCAAGTCCTATGCTGGCGACCATGAGGCCCGTCAGCACATGCACGAGGCTCAGTGCATCGCCGGTATCGCCTTCTCCTCGGGCCTGCTGGGCATTGTTCACTCCATGGCTCACAAGACCGGTGCTGCCTTCGAGAACGGCCACATCATCCACGGTGCTGCTAACGCCATGTACCTGGGCAAGGTCATCCAGTGGAACTCCAAGGATCCCCGTGCTGCCGAGCGTTACGCTTACGTGGCCAAGGAGATCCTGCACCTTCCCGGCGAGACCAACGAGGAGCTCATCGCTGCACTCGTCCAGAAGATTCGCGACCTCAACGACCAGCTCAACATTCCGCAGTCCATCAAGGATTACGCGAATGGTGGCGTGAAGGTCGACGCCGAGAACCCGCAGATGGTTTCCGAGGAGGAGTTCCTCGCCAAGCTGCCCGAGATTGCCGCGAACGCCGAGCAGGACGCCTGCACGCCCGAGAACCCGCGTGAGACCAAGGCTGCCGACTTCGAGAAGATCCTCAAGGCCTGCTACTACGACACCGACATCGATTTCTAATCGACTCTTGTTATCGCAACGAGGGGCTCCGCACGCATCTGTACGGAGCCCCTTTCTTTTTTAGAGAATGGGATAGTTATGGCTGCAATTTTCAATAGCCCCAGCAAGTACATCCAGGGCCCGGACGAGCTGGCCAAGCTCGGCTCCTATGTCGAGCCGCTCGGCGCTAAGGCCCTCGTCATCGTGACGCCTTCGGGCAAGAAGCGCGTCGGTGCCAAGATCGAGGGCGGCTTTGCCGAGGCTAAGGCCGAGCTGCTGTTTGAGGACTTTAACGGTGAGTGCTCCAAGGGCGAGGTCGATCGCCTGGTTGCGCTCGCCCGCGACAACGGTTGCGACATCATCGTCGGCGTCGGTGGCGGCAAGATCCTCGACACCGCGAAGGCCGTCGCCTATTACCTGGAGTCCCCGGTTATCATTTGCCCCACCATTGCTTCGACCGATGCACCGTGCTCGGCACTTTCGGTGCTCTACACCGATGACGGCCAGTTCGATAAGTACCTCTTCCTTAAGGCAAACCCCAGTATTGTCCTTATGGATACGACGGTTATCGCGGCGAGCCCGGTGCGCCTGACGGTTTCCGGTATGGGCGATGCGCTCGCAACCTATTTCGAGGCTCAGGCGACGCACGATGCCGACGGCGGCACCTGCGCTGGCGGTAAGGGCGGAATGGCCGGTCTGGCGCTCGCCAAGCTCTGCTACGAGACGCTTATGGCCGACGGCGTCAAGGCCAAGGTCGCGCTGGAGAAGGGCGCGCTCACGCCTGCCGTCGAGCATATCATCGAGGCCAATACGCTGCTCTCCGGCATTGGCTTTGAGAGCTCGGGCCTTGCTGCTGCTCATGCCATCCACAATGGTCTGACGATGCTGCCCGAGTGCCACGGCATGTATCACGGCGAGAAGGTCGCCTTTGGCACCATCGTCCAGCTGGTACTCGAGGATGCCCCGACTGAGAAGCTTGAGGAAGTCTTGGGCTTCTGCATTGAGCTGGGCCTGCCGGTCACGATGAAGGAACTTGGCGTTGCCGAGCTTACACGCGAGAAGGCCATGATTGTTGCCGAGGCCGCTTGCGCGCCCGAGGACACCATGTGCAACATGCCGTTTGAGGTGACGCCCGAGATGGTCGCAAACGCCATCCTAGGTGCCGACGCGCTGGGCCACTACTATCTCATGGATGAGTAAATCAAGCTAAGGAGGGGGCAAAGCCAGCAGATGGCTTTGCCCCTTTTTGCTATGGTGCAAAGGGGTCAGGTTAGTTGAACCAAAGAAGGCGGGGTAGGCCTGCGATGAGGTTTTGCCCCGCCCTCGTTTGACTACAGCTCGCAAACGTTTTGCGCGCGACCCTCGACGTAGGCGACGACGTTGTCGAACTCAATCTTGGCGCGGCGCTGCATGGCCTCGTGCGTAAGGAAGCCTACATGTGGCGTGAAGGTGCAGTTCTTGGCGTTGACGAGCGCGTAGTCGGCGGGGATGGGCGGCTCCATATCAAAGACGTCGATGCCGGCACCGGCGAGCTTATCGTCGTTGAGTGCCTGGGCAAGGGCATCGTTATCCACGATGGCACCGCGGGCGCAGTTGATAAAGACGGCACCGTCCTTCATCTGGGCGAACTGCTCGGTGCCAAAGCTCTTGCGCGTGGTGTCATTGTTAGGCAGGTGCAGGCTTACGATATCGGACTCGGCGAGCAACTGCTCGAGCGAAACCTGCTCAATGCCGGCCTCGGCTGCCTCGGGATGCTCGTGGCGGGCATATCCCAGCACGCGGGCGCCAAAGGCCTTAAAGAGACGACCCGTGGCGCAGCCGATCTTACCGCAGCCCACGATACCCACGGTCTTGTCGCGGATCTCGGTGCCCATTAGGCCGGCGCTCGTCTTGCCGCTGCGGACGGCGGCATCGGCGGCGCCCACCTTGCGCAGCACGTCGATGGTCAGGCCAAAGGTGAGCTCGGCGACCGAAACGTCGGAGTAGCCGGCGCAGTTGCGAACCTCAACACCGCGCTCACGGCAGGCGGAAAGCCCCACGTGGTCGATGCCCGTAAAGGCAACGGCGATCATCTTGAGCGCATCGGCGCCGGCGACGACCTCGGCAGGGTAGGGGTTGTTGGCGATCATGACGACCTCGGCGCCCTCGCTGCGTCGAGCGAGCTCGGCCGGATCGGTTGTTTTGGTATCGAAATAGACAAACTCGTGTCCGGCGTCCTTAAGGGGTGCGGAGAGCCTGTCGATGGTCTGCTCGGGTACTCCCAACGGTTCGATCAGGGCAATCTTCATCTTGTGACTCCTCAATAAACCTAGGCGATTAGGCTGGCAATAGATTGTAGGTCTATTTGCCTCAAAGGTGCGCCGCGTGTAATTTGCCCGAGGCGTGGGCCGATAGCGTATCATTATCTCTTGCTTGTTTGCACTGCTCAGGGAGGGGCCGCGCATGGCGCAGGAACACGATCTGTTTGATGACATTATCGAGATCAGCAAGGGTTTCGACTTTCTTAAAAACCCGCTTGGCGGTGTGACCGATGCACTCGATCCGTCGGCGCCGCAATGGAATCCTGCCGACTACAAGGAGCGTCCGCGCGGTAACACCATTCCGTGCCTGACCTGCAAAAACGAAAAGAGCGGCTGCACTGCGTGCATGGACGTGTGCCCGGTCAACGCTATCGAGGTCGAGGAAGACGCCATCGAGATCCTCGACTCCTGTCGCAAGTGCGGCCTGTGCGCCGCTGCCTGTCCGACCGAGGCAATCATCTCGCCGCGCCTGGCGCCCAAAAACCTGTATGACGATATCGTCTCTGCTGCCACGAGCCACGAGACCGCCTACGTTACCTGCACGCGCGCCCTTAAGCGCATGCCGCGCGAGAACGAGGTTGTCGTCGCCTGCGTGGGCGATATTACTGCCGAGACCTGGTTCTCGGTACTGGCCGACTATCCCAACGTGAGCGTCTACCTGCCGTTGGGCGTGTGCGATAAGTGCCGCAACACCGGCGGTGAGGACATTCTGGGCGAGGCGATTGCGAAGGCCGAGGAGTGGTCCGGCACGGGTATGGGCTTGGAGGTCGACTCCAAGAGCCTCAAATGCCATAAGCGCCGCGAGTACGAGCGCAAGGAGTACATGGAAAAGATCGCCCGCACCACGGGCCTGACGGTGACCAAGCTCAATCCGGCGACGGCGGCGCTGGCCTCGGTGACGCAAAAGCTCAAGGCCCATCGCCATCAGATTACCCAGCTGGAGCGCACGCTCAACACCATGTGCGGCACCACGACGACCAAGCGTCGCCGTTCGCTCACGCACGGGCGGCAGCTGGTGCTCTCGACGCTGCAAAACCACCCCGAGCTTGCCCAGAACATGCAGGTGAGCACGCCGGAGTGCGATTTTGACAAGTGCACGTCGTGTGGTGAGTGCGTCAACGTGTGCCCCACGTTTGCCTGCGATCTGGTGGGAAGCGGCCGCTTTGCGTTGGAGTCCACGTATTGTTTGGGCTGCGGCGCCTGTGTCAAGGTGTGTCCCGAACATGCGCTCAAGCTTGTTGAGCATGACGCGTCCAATCTGGTCGTCGTCGATCCCGAAGCCGAGGAAAAGGCCGCTCAGAAGGCGAAGGCTCACGAAGAGGCTGAGAAGGTCAAGGCTGAGGCAAAGGCCAAGCTCGACAAGATGCTCGACCAGGTGGAAAAGCTCGCGGACTAGTCAGCGAGCTCTATCTCTGCTTCATTTGCGCCGCCGCGGTGTCCGGATTCGCCCGGATGCTGCGGCGGCGCTATACTTATACGGTTTGAAGTACCTGTACCAAAAGGAGCTGTCGTGTCCCTTTCCATCGGTATCGTGGGCCTGCCCAACGTGGGCAAGTCGACGCTGTTCACCGCGCTTACCAAAAAGACCGGCCTTGCCGCCAACTACCCGTTCGCCACGATCGACCCCAACGTGGGTATCGTCGATGTGCCCGATAGCCGCCTGCAAAAGCTTGCCGACATCGTCAACCCGGGCCGCATTGTGCCGGCGACGGTCGAGTTTGTCGACATCGCGGGCCTGGTGAAGGGTGCCAACGAGGGCGAGGGCCTGGGCAACCAGTTCTTGGCAAACATCCGCGAGACCGACGCCATCTGTGAGGTCGTACGCTACTTTAAGGACCCCAACGTCATGCGTGAGGTGGGCCGCACGGGCGAGTTCGTCGATCCCGCCGGCGATGCCGACACCATCATGACTGAGCTTATCCTGGCCGACATGGGCACGCTCGAGAAGCAGCTGCCTAAGCTCGAGAAGGAGGCCAAGCGCGACAAGGAGCTCATGCCCAAGTTCGAGGTTGCCAAGCGCCTGCTTGCCTGGCTCAACGAGGGCAAGCGCGCCGCATCCATGGAGATGACCGACGAGGAGCGTGCCGCCGCCAAGGGGCTGTTCCTGCTCACCATGAAGCCCATCCTGTATGTGGCCAACGTGGACGAGGATATGCTCAACGAGGACCTGGCGCCCATCGACGGCGTCAAGCCGCTGCCGATCTGCGCCAAGATCGAGGCCGAGCTTTCCGAGCTCGATCCCGAGGACGCTGCCGACTACCTGGAAAGCCTAGGCCTGGAGCAGCCCGGCCTGGACGTGCTCGCTCAGGCTGCCTACAAGCTGCTCGGCCTGCAGTCGTTCTTTACGGCCGGCGAGATGGAGGTCAAGGCCTGGACGGTGCGTCAGGGCGCGACCGCCCCGCAGGCCGCCGGTGTCATCCACACCGATTTTGAGCGCGGCTTTATTAAGGCCGAGGTCATTGGCTACGACGACTACATCGAGCTCGGCGGCGAGCAGGGCGCCAAGGCCGCCGGCAAGTTGCGTATTGAGGGCAAGGACTATGTCATGGCCGATGGCGACGTTGTGCACTTCCGCTTTAACGTGTAAGGACGACGCGCATGTTTAAATATGGCAAAAAAGCTGGCTACATGGGTATTGCGCTGCTCGTACTTGCGGTGATTCCGCTGGTGGTTGCAGCGTGTGTTATCCCCAACATTGGCCCCGAGGTGGCAACGAAGTTTAACGCCGCCGGCGAGGTGACGCGCTGGGGTAAGAGCTACGAGCTGCTGGCACTGCCGGTACTCAATCTGCTGCTGAGCGTGGCGACGTACTTTACGGCGGGACGCCAAGCCAAGAACAATGACGACTCCGCCGCCATGGCGCGCATCGTGTGCGAGCGCTACCTGCGCAACGGTTGCATCACGGGTGTGTTCCTCAACGTGATCAACGTTTACTTTATGTACTCGGCGATTACCGGAACGGGCTTTGGCTTTGGTTTCTAGCTTGTCCTTTTAGACAACGAGCCTGCAAGCATATTCGATGGCTGCTGCGAGGCCGCCGCTCGATCGTGGTTGAAAGACTGCATCGGCGGCGGCCTCGTTTTCGTATCCGGCGCCGCGAAGGGCGAGTGCTATGCCGGCTTCTAAAAGGAGCGGCAGGCCGCGTTGGCTGGTTGCGATTACGGCAGCCTGATTGAGCGAGCAGCCGTGCGTTTGGCATCGGATGGCAAGTTCGCCTTGCGTCGGGCAGGGGACCAGAACGGCGGCGACGCGACTTGATAGCAATGCAAATGCTGTGCGCTCATCGGGCGAAAGGCATTCAGCTTCAACGACGACGAGCTTGGGCGGCGCGCTGTTTGTGCGAAGCGTGGCTCGGTACATGCGGACCGAAGAACCCGACATAGAAAACTCCTGTGTATTCGGGAAAACGTAAACTATAGTTTACGTTTATGTTCGGCTCCATTTCAAACTCGGCTGCATGGACGAACGTGCGAAACAGATTCTTGGCAGGCGGGTCGAAGAGACACGCAGGGACCTTGGTATCTCCAAGGTTGATTTTTGTGTGGCGACAGGAATCAGCCGACCCTACCTCGACCGAATCGAAGATGGGACGGCAAATTTCACGCTCAAGGTTCTATTTAAGATCGCGCCCGCACTCGGCATGACGGTGTCAGAGCTTCTTGAAGGCATTGAGTAGGGGATACCGGTCGATGCCTGGCTACGCCATCGGGATGCGGTCGTGGTTGACTTGGCTGTAGAACAGGCGCTGAATTTCTGACGCATCACGTGACTGGCCGAGCGCCCACATGGTTTTGGCCACGAGCGTCTCGGTGGTCATGTCATCGCCGCGCAGAATGCCCGGATGATCGGCGTAAGCACGGCCGACCTCATAAACGCCCAGATCGAGGCCCTCTTCGGGAACCTGCGTGGTCATAACAACGGTGCGACCCGAATCGACCCAGCGGAAAATTGCCTCCTGGAATGACTCACCGGACTCGCCAAACTCGGGAATACCGCCAATGCCAAAGGTCTCCAGAATCACGGCATCGTAGCTATCGGCAAGGGCGTCGAGGATGCCCGGGTTTACGCCGGGCGTAAGCTTGAGTACAAATACACGCGGGTCGATGCTGTCGTAGAAACGCACCGGGTTTTCGCCTTGATGCGTGCCGTGAAGCCCGTTGCGCACGATGCGGTCGTTGCGGATATAGGCGATGGGCGGATAGTTGACGCTAATGAATGCGTTAAAGCTCATGGTGCGCTGTTTGCGGGCGCGCGTTCCGGCAATGGCGACGCCGCCAAACACAATCGACACATCGTGCGAATGCTCGTCGAGTGCATAGAGCAGGCTCTGGTACAGGTTGAGCTTGGCGTCGGTAAAGGGATTGCCCATGGGCTTTTGCGAGCCGGTGAGCACGATGGGCTTGGGGCTGTCCTGAATCAGGTAGGAAAGCGCTGCTGCGGTGTAGCTCATGGTGTCAGTGCCGTGCAGAATCACGAAGCCGTCGTGGTCGGCATAACCCTCGACAATGACGTCGCGGATACGCATCCAGTCGCTCGGGCGCATGTTGGTGCTGTCGATGTTCATGGGCTGCACGACGTCGAGCTCGCAGAGCCCCGAGATCTCGGGGACGCTCTGGGCGAGCTCCTCACCGGTCAGGGCGGGGGAGAGGCCGTTGCCGTCCTCGGTCGATGCGATGGTGCCGCCCGTGGCGATGAGAAGGATGCGCTTCATGCTGGTATTCCTATCGTATTTGCCGCCGCAGAGGCGGAGTCGTTCGGCAGTATTGTGGCACAGGGCGTCCAATGTTCAAACGTATTACATCATCTGTAACGTTTGAAAACACTTCAATTGCCTTCAAATAGGGGCCCAGGTCGTGCGTTTGCCGTGCGCTGATGGCCGCGAGGGGCGAGAAACCCCATATAACGTGTACACTATGGAGGTTATTTTCGTTCATTCACGCGGGTGGGCACCGGCTCCCCGCCAACAAGAGGGGGAACCATGGATCAAAAGGCTTCCGCAAAGGTCCTCGTACTCGACTTTGGTGCGCAGTACGGTCAGCTCATTGCCCGTCGCGTCCGCGACCTCAACGTGTATTCCGAGATCGTCCCCTGCGACATCTCGGCCGACGAGATTCGCGAGATGAACGCCTCTGCGCTCATCCTTTCCGGCGGCCCGGCTTCCGTGTATGCCGAGGACGCTCCGTCCATCGATCCCGCCATCTTTGACCTGGGCCTTCCCGTCCTGGGCTTCTGCTACGGCCATCAGATCACGGCCGTGACGCTCGGCGGCAAGGTTGGCCACTCCGAGGTGGGCGAGTACGGCCGCGCCACTATCACGCGCACGGCCGGCGCCAAGCTCTTTAACTCCACGCCCATGGAGCAGACCGTGTGGATGAGCCATCGCGACGCCGTCTCCGAGGTGCCCGAGGGCTTTACCGTTACCGCCAGCACCGACGTGTGCCCGGTTGCCGCCATGGAGTGCGTCGAGCGCAAGATTTTCACCACTCAGTTCCACCCCGAGGTCAAGCACTCCGAGTACGGTCAGCAGCTGCTGAGCAACTTCCTGTTTGAGATCTGCGGCCTGGAGCCCAACTGGAGCATGGACAACCTGGTCGAGACCATGACGGCCGAGTTCCGCGAGAAGGTCGGCGACGACCGCGTGATTCTGGCCCTGTCCGGCGGCGTCGACTCCTCCGTCGTGGCTGCGCTGGGCGCCCGCGCCGTGGGCAAGCAGATGACCTGCGTGTTCATCAACCACGGTCTGCTGCGCAAGGGCGAGCCCGAGCAGGTGGAGGAGGTCTTCACCAAGCAGTTTGACGTCGACTTTATCCACGTCCACGCCGAGGACCGCTATGCCGAGCTTCTGGCCGGCGTGACCGAGCCCGAGGAGAAGCGCCGCATCATCGGTACGCAGTTCTGGAAAGAGTTCTTCGCCGTGGCGCAGCAGCTCGAGTCCGATGGCAAGCCGGTCAAGTACCTGGCTCAGGGCACCATCTACCCCGACATCATCGAGTCCGGCGCTCGCAAAACGGGCGGCAAGACGGCCACCATCAAGAGCCACCACAACCTGATCCCGTTCCCCGAGGGCGTGCGCTTCGACCTCATCGAGCCGCTCGACCACTTCTTTAAGGACGAAGTCCGCGCGCTTGGTCTGGCGCTTGGCCTGCCGGGTCACATCGTGTTCCGTCAGCCTTTCCCGGGCCCGGGTCTGGCTATTCGCATCATCGGTGCGGTCGACAAGGAGAAGCTCGAGATCCTCAAGAACGCCGACGCTATCGTGCGCGAGGAACTCGACGCCTACAACCAGCGCCTGTTTGAGCAGACCGGCGAGCGCAACTCCGAGCACAGCTGCTGGCAGTATTTCGCGGTCCTGCCCGACATCAAGTCCGTTGGCGTTATGGGCGACGAGCGCACCTACCAGCGCCCGATCATCCTGCGTGCCGTCGAGTCCAGCGATGCCATGACCGCCGACTGGGCCAAGCTGCCCTACGACGTGCTGGCCCGCATCTCTGGCCGCATCGTTGCCGAGGTTCCCGGCGCCAACCGCGTGTGCTACGACATCACGTCCAAGCCGCCCGCGACCATCGAGTGGGAATAGCCCCAGGTCAGCATTGCAAAATCACCTGCAACGATTCAGCGCGATGCACAAGATGTCAGTGAGTTGCACAACGTTGCAAGCCACTGAAAACAAAGCGGAATGACAAACCGACCAATACCCCGAAATTCAAGAAGTTTCGGGGTATTTTTTTGCCCATTAACCTGCGTCTTTGATTCGGAATCATTCCCAAAAGGTGACGCAACTTGAACGATTATTCGGAACATGCACGAACCTGCAACGACATGCAACATTGCGCAATTACGCAAAGCCACCCGTCACGACTCCTTTTGGCAGTTACGGCGTAAAACAGGTTGATTCGAATCAAACATGAATCAAACGTCATTTTCATACTTATTTTTTGCAAAAGGCCAGTTCAGCATAAGGGAATGACAAATCGTCTTTAGCGGTGTTACGGGATCTGATTTCCTGCATCCAGGTTAAGAAAAACGGCCCGAAGGCCGCTGATTTTTGATTCGCAATTATTCCTGAAGTGGCTTGATTTCAGTGCAATGAGAGCTTCCATTCAGACAGCTCCTCAGAGCTGATCTCGCCAGCTTTTTCCGAATCAATCATATGCTTCCAAGTTTTAACCGCCTGGGCGAGTTTCTGGGATTTTTCTGCCTTCCTGTCGATCTTCAGAACCAATTCACCGTCAATCTCATCGGGAACGAGCCCAAACTCCCCTTCTAGTCTGAACAAGAGCTCTAGAGCCTGCCGGCTTGACTCGAGGGACACCTCGCGGAGAGATTCGGGGGAGATTCCCAAAGCAGAAGCGATGGACTCTACCTGCTCGACGCCAGGCGTCCTGTTGCAGAGCTCATAGTTCCTGATGGCGGAATCCGTCAACCCACAAGCATCTGCGAGCTCGGCCTGTGTCAATCCCTTCGCCTTGCGGTATTTCCTGATGAGCTCTCCGGACCTCATACAACTCTCCTGTCAGCGTCTAGATAGTCTCATATAGCATCGCATAGACAATATAGCACGAAATTGAACGGTATGTATTGACCGTTCACTTCCGAACTATTACTATAGCCGATGATATACCGTTCAGTTTCGAACTATTAGGAGGATACATGGATGGAAAAGAGAGGCGCTTGCTAAGCGCCTCTGAGGTCTCGATGAAACTCGGAGTATGCAGGAGCAAGGCGTACGAGATCATCAGGGAGCTCAACTGCGAAATGGAGCAGCGCGGGTGCGCGACCATACCAGGTAGGGTCAGCAGCCAGATAATCGAAGAGAAGTACTTCGGAGACGAGCGCGGGGTAAGAGACGATGGTCGTTAAGCAATCCGACAACGGCACCTGGTTCACTCAGTTCAGATGCAAGGACAAGTTCGGCAACGAGGTGCATAAGTACAAGAGGGGCTTTTCCACCCCTGAAGAAGCACAGGCATGGGAGGAAGACTTCATTGCCTCGGCGGGCTGCACTATGGCAATGACATTCGGCGAGTTCTTCCAGGTCTATGCCGCCGACGTCAGACCAAGGCTAAGAGAGCACACCTGGCGGCAGAAGGAATACACTATCAAATCGAAGATTCTGCCCTTCTTCGAGAAGAAACGGATGGCCGAGATATCGAGCCTCGATATCGTGCGGTGGCAGAACGAGCTCATGAGCCCCGATGCTAACGATGGCAAAGGGTACAGCCCCACCTACCTAAGAACCGTCAATAATCAGCTAACCGCAATACTAAACCACGCGGCGCGCTTCTACGGACTTAATCCGAACCCCGCCGTACGCACCATGAAGATGGGCTCGAAGGACACCAAGGAAATGAACTTCTGGACGAAAGAGGAATACCTCAAGTTCGCCGATGTAATGATGGAAAGCCCGATGTTCTTCGTTCTTTTCGAGATTCTCTACTGGACTGGGATTCGGGAAGGAGAGCTGCTGGCTCTCACACCAGACTCGTTTGACTGGAGTCGCAACACCATGCGTATAGACAAATCCTACCAGCGTCTGGGAGGACGCGACGTTATCACGGATCCCAAGACGCCCAAGTCGATACGAACCGTGAAGCTTCCCAACTTCCTCGCAGAAACAATCAGGGACTACCTCTCCAAACATCCCAAGATCGGGTCTGGCGACAGGATGTTCCCCGTGTCAAAGAGCCAGCTTTCACGCGTTATGAAACGAGGAAGTGAGAAAGCCGGCGTTAAGCGCATCCGCATCCACGACCTAAGGCACAGCCACGTAAGCCTGCTCATCGACATGGGATTTTCCGCCGTGGCTATCGCGGATAGGATGGGCCACGAATCATCGGATATCACCTTCAGGTACGCGCATCTGTTCCCCAACATCCAGGACGACATGGCAAACGGGCTTGACAACGAAAGAGGTGGTTTCTGATGCCCTGCCCCAACTACCGACGCAAACGCACCATATCGAAAGCGTTCCGCGTAAGCCCCGAGGAAAACGAGAGGATCGAACTGCTTTCAAAAGCCGCAGGGGTGACCCAACAGGAATACATCATGACCAAGCTTGAGGACAAGGAATTCACGATTGTCCCGGACATCCGCACCTACAAGATGCTCCGCGACGAAATGCGGGCGGTGTACCAGGAGCTTTCCCGACTGCGCGATTGTTCCGAAATGGACGAGCTGCTTGCTGCTAGAGTTAGCCTGCTATCTGATTTGTTTACAGGTCTCAAAGGTAAAGCAGCGTGCCAGATGGATAAAGAAGACGCTGTAATCGCTGAGCTAAATCGAGATTTATAAACTTTTTCTGTGCGCTTCGGTCTCCTAAGAACTAATCCACTCAAGTATGCTCTTTGAGCAGTATGCAGGAAGCGAATCCGCATATTTCTCGATTGCCTCCCTATTGGCAAGTGCCCCAAACTTCAGAATTGCCGGATCAGACAACGAACCAGCCATGCCCGTTATCGATACTATTTCTTTGGCAATCATCCGATCGTCGATAACCTCTTCACATATCATTGCCTCGCTCAGACTGGACACACCATATTTGACTTTCCGCTGGAAAGCGGAAAGTTTTTCGATATTATCCGCCGTTGAAAGACCATCTATTTCCCGAACGACATCTAGCATACTTGAGACGAAATGAGCGAAGGTGAACCTCACGACTCCAGATACTATCTTCTCAGTTTTTCCAATTTTAAATTCATGCTTAAAATCAAATTGCTCGTTTAAAGTATTCGTAATTTGAGATAAATTTGCCCCGTCTATCCATAGGCCAATGATGAGAGATAACTGCTCCTCGTTCAGTTGACCTGCGATGTCCGGGTTAGGAAGCATGAACTGATGTACCGCTAGGTGTATTTCAGAACACCCCCCTTCGATAAAGCGTTTACCTTCAGGAGATTCAATCCAATCGATTAACGACGATGCCGTTCGAGTGCCTAGTTGCATCATATGAAATAAAGCCGCGTTCTCTTTGCTAACTGATTCAAGCGATTCGTATATCGCCTGGAACAGTTTGATAAGTCGTTCTTGCGTCTCCTCGTCCGACGATGTGTACGCGTAAGTTGACGCACACAGCTCCAATACATCAACTTCACCCATGTTCGCTGCCAACACGCCGGATAGATAACTTTCTATCGCCTCGAGAGGACGCATTCTTCTAGAGGCAAGCTCGCGTGCTCGCAAGTCATCACAACCGAGTGTCCTTGAAAAAGCACTTGCAAGTTCGTATTCAAGTCGAGGGTTTGTTAGATGTTCGAGAATCACGTTTACTATAGATTCACCAGGAATGAAGGCTTCACGATTATCCTGTGTGGTAGCATCTGAAAGAAGATTAACGATCGCACTTCCGCATCGCTCAGTTTCTGATTCTTTCATCAGAGTCGAATACATTTCTTTATTTCTGAAGCCTTCTGTATTATCAGCAAGCAAGACACTGCCTTCGCTATACTTTCCCGATCGCGCAGTTCTGCCTATTAGGTTTTGAAAATCCCTAGTCCGAGGAGTTTCATATCCTTTTCTCGCACCAGTTATAATGAGATACTTGATTGGAAGGTTAACGCCTTCTGCTAGCGTAGATGTACAAGCTACGCATTTTGCATCCCCTCGTTCAATCTCATATTCCACCGCTTGCCTAATCGCCCCTTGAAGATCTCCATAATGAGGCAATATGCCGGCGTTTATTCCGGGGGTAATCCAATTGTCTTTTCCATAATGCTTGCAAACGAGACTGGTAAGTCTTTTCTTCTCGTCCGCAGGTATCGAGAGCAGCAAGTTGGTTATATTCGCCGAGCGACGCGATAATTCGTCAAGCCTTCTTAGCAGAGAAGGCAACGATGATTTTTTCGGCACATAGATTGCACAAGCTCCATTAGGAAGAAGCCTATTTGCATAATAGATTGAGAGGTCACGAGCCTGCTCAGGATCATTTCCACTGTAGTCAGGAAAATATCTGCGTTTCCGCTCTCTTGGAAACCGATCCAATTCCTGAGGCTCAACATCCACCATCACGAAGTAGTCTTCACTGGAAATGTCTTCTCGGTTGACATAAGAAACTCGAGACCCCTTGTTCTGGATTAAGCCGATTGACTTTTCAGTGACCTGGATGTTTCCCCCTTTTACAATTCTCTCAGAATCGCCAAATGCCCATTTTGCGATCTCGTCAGCATTCGAGACAACAGCGGATATCAAAACCATTTGCACATCGGGCTTAAATCTAAATATCTCCGTTAACAGCAATTCGTATCCGGGGCCCCTCGATTCACTATCAAGCAAATGAGCTTCGTCGAAGACGAACAAATCCGATTCCTGTAAAAGCAACGGATCATGGTGGATGATAAAACCAAGCTTCTCCGGTGTGGAAACTATAATCTCATGATCAGATGCGCCCTCCTCGAACCATGAGTCGATTTCCATTACGTCCGACGCCTGTTTGACCCTCGCGATTCCTTTCAGGGCAGCGGACAGATTTCGAGCAATTTCAGAGCAAAGCGCCCGCAGAGGAGCAACCACGACTGCCATCCGACAGTGCTTTGCAAGTATTCTTGAACGAAGTAGTAGCTCCACGCTTCTGGTCTTTCCTGAACCAGTGGGAAGTTGGATGAACGCGTTTTCGCCCGCAAATACCCCGGCTAAACCTATCTGCCTCTGAGCTTGCCAGAGAAGCTTTGGGGCTGCTTCTATTGAAAGAAAGGACCGCCAATCGTTGATATCAAGGTGAGTGTACCCTGGAAGCAGCGCCCTCGCGGAGCAGGAAACAGCATCGGATATCGAGACGTATAGAACCCCGCTGAAGAAAGTATCTTCTGGGCTGTCCTCCGTCAAAAGGGAATCAGCGGCGGAGATCACTTCGGCACGATCAACATCCTCGCCAGCTAAGTAGTCTGCCAGTATAGCCAGGTCCGGCGGAACCGGCTGAGATGGAACAAGGAGGAACATGATAAGGTCATATAGAGTCCTTGCCCTTGCGCCATAGAAATCCGGTTCCTTGACCTTTTCTGCGCACACCTTTGCGCTCCCATAGTTACCCAGAAGAAAATATGTCGCCATGGCAAGCGTCCAGTAGCCATCCGAGTACTCACGATAGCGCTCGTCATTCGATGCCGAGTCGTAGAATGATCCAACCTTTTGCAGATCAGTCATGTATTCTGCGCCATCATCCCCCGACAACCTCGAATTAACATATGTCGATAACGTCAAAATCGAAGTGTAGTGAAGCTCATCAGAATTCAACTTGAAATGAGGAACGGATGAGGGATCGACGAAAAATTCCGTGGCTTTCGCCTTGGCTTTTGCATATTTAAGTTCGCGGTCGGAACGTTTTCCAAAGATCATCGGATACACCTGCTGTAAACTTCGCGAATCAAATCCATGAGGTGATTTTTGTGAATAATGAATACTCGATCGTTTTGATTGATTAGAAATTCGGATGCGTCTCTACCGTCAAGCTGACGCTTGGCATTCTTTACGCCAACCACAGCTCCTATCCCAAATGATTCTATGAAGGGATGTTCGCTAGCTTTAAGAAAGCGTCTCAGCTCGGCAGATGTTTGCCTGTCGCCGGACTTAAGACTGCGCATTGAATAATACGATAACGTCATGGCCACGCGACTTCTATCTTTTTTCGAGTCCTTTGAAGCTTCAGAGATAGCTCCCGTCAAATCAGTCGAAGCACTGCGCGATTTGACTTCAATTGCCAGTAGCTCATCGCTCGCATTTGGTTTCTCTGGATCGGTAATCTTATAGGCAATCACATCCGAACCATGCTCCGAGCTGTTCTTGTCAGTCCGGCCATGTTGTTTGTATCGAGGAACTTCATACCCCTCAACAAACTGGAGAAGATCGCTGATCATGATTTCCGCGAAATCGCCACCTATAATTTGCGGAATATCAGGGATACAGCTATCACGCAAGTATTCTTCTGTGGAAGTTTCGTAGAAGCTAACATAATCGGACAACTCGTCATCTCGAATATAGTGCCTTCTAACATGTAGCGCCCACCTCTGAAGAGCCTCCTCGTCGATGTCACCCTCGAGTCGAAAGCACCTAGTGCTAACACCAGCGATTAAGACGTCCTCTTCTTCAACAAGCCATTTGATGAAATCCGGCTTTGGAAGATCCCTGATGTTTGAACAGTTTATGGGTGTCTTTTCCAATACCTATCACAACCTTGAAGCGACAACCTTTAGATCGCCAACGCTTTGCGAGCCGCGCCTACGATGTCGCCGTCCTGATAGAAATCCGGGCTGACGCTGCTGGCAAGCTCCATGGGAATGTTCTGCATGTCGCGGATTGCGCTGAACGGCAGAAGAATTCGCTTTGCACCGGCGTTCTTGGCCACCCTCAGGATATCCTCGAGCCCCTTCAGATCATCCATGGATCCCGAGAGCCTAACGATGCCGGGAATCGCCAAAGAGGCCACGACGGGACGGTTGCATGCTGCAGAGCAAAGCCCGATGAACTCCGCTAGGCTGATCTCGTCGCTCGGTCCCTTCGCCTGCAGATCGTTCACAAAGAGGAGGTAATCCTTCTTCCTCATGTGCATACCAGCCGCAACGCGGTCGCCGTTGTTCTCGAAGCAGCTCCATGCAGCCTCAATACACTCGCGAGCGGCACGGTTCGAACCTACGCCCTCGTTCTCGAAGCGGAACGACCCCGCAACCGCCTTGTTCTCCAGCTTGTATACGGCGTACTCGTCGTCGATGCTTCGCCCTATCGCGAATACGTGCCCCGGTTGCAGCGGAGCCTCGGGTATCAGGGTCTCGTCCGCCTGCTCGGCTACGAACACGATGCGCGCGTCAGCGGGGTTCTCGGCATCGACGTAGCCCAGGTTCACATCCATGAACTCGACGCCGGCCATGATCTTGAGCTGCTCCTTCACACGCCGCCTTCCCTCGATGGCGTACTCGAGAATCATGCGCGCATCTTCCTTGTCAATGTTCTCGTCTGGAAAGACAAGCTTCATGAGTCCGCTGAAGGTCCTGCGAACGCCTATCTCGTCGCGTGTGTTGAAGTCGCTATTCAACCTGAAAAAGCCATCGATATGATGGGTATAGTCCCTCCTGCGCATCTCCTTGCAGAACTCGCTCAAGCAGTCGGTGATGAGACCGTAGTGGCTCGTGAGCAAATCGCTGCGCATCTTGGGTATCTCCCAGCCAGGCAGGTAGCAGTGAATGCGGTCGAAGAACGCGGAATCTTCGTTGAATTCCGGCGGGAACGGATCGAACAGGTGCGTGGTCTTGAGCACGTTGTGCACGCTGTCATTGATGTTTCCCTCGAAGACGAGGGAGGCGTCAGCGCTGAAAGACTCTCTTCCCCTGGCGTACGTGCCGCCCGCCATGTAGCCCTTGAGGATCTGGATGGCGTTCGTGTCTTTGAAGTGCATGCCCGCCACCTCGTCGAAGGTGACGCAGTCCCAGTTGCCAACGAGCCCGGTGCGTTCCATGCTCGTCGCGTGCCTGGGGCTCGCGTTGAGCCTGCCGAAGAGGTTCGCCGTGGTGGTCTGACCACCGGAGAGCAGGATGGCATACGGGCTCACTTCGTTGTATATATGGCTCTTGCCCGTTCCGCGCGGCCCGAGCTCGCAGAGATTGTAGTTACGTTCAATCAAAGGCACCATGCGCTCGATGAAGTGGAGTTTCGTGCGCAGCTCCATGCCAGCGGGTTCATAGCCCGCGCTGCGCAAGAGCAGGTCGATCCACTCGTCGGTAGTGAACCTCTCCCTCTGGCCGATTATCGAGTCGAGGTCGAGCCTCGGCATCTGGATGGGGGTGAGGTTCGCGATCTTGAACGGGTTGTCCTCAGGGCCCGCGTTCCTCTTCGGCGCCGAACGGGGCTTGCGCGGCTCGTCGAAGATGTCGGCGAGCTCGTCTTCCAGCTCGTCCTCGAGACGGAAGTATTCCATCTGCATGATGCACCACATGCCGCCGGAGAGCATCTTGGGATACTCGCGGACGAACTCGTCGGGCATCACCACGGGGTCGATGGCGAGATTGGAAAACGTCGCCACGTGGATGTCACGGTACTCGTCAACCTTCGCGGTCACCTTGTCGATAATGGTGTAGGTGCGCAAGTCGCGTATCTTTGATTTGATGCGTTCCGACTCGTCAGGTCGCACGTAGTTCTGGGTCAGGATTCTCCTGATGCGGTCGAGCCCCTGCTCGATCGACTCCTCGTCATCGGTCGAGCAGTACATGCCCAATAGGTACTCCAGTACGAACGTGGGCACGTTCACGCCGCGCTTCATGAGCGAGGTGAGATCTTTCCTCACGGTTTTACCGGGAAAGGCCTCCATGATCTTTCTGTCGAGCGGATCGAGCTCGAGTGCGGGAACCGCATCTGTCTGATGTTCTGACATTTCATCTCTCCTAGAAACCGAAATCGACCGAAGGCGCGAAGGCCATGTCGATGGTGAACTCTTCCTTCCAGGCGATCTCGCCAGTCTCCTTGTCCCTGCACACCAGGAAGTAGCGCTCGTCAGGCGGATAGTCGATACCTGCCTTGAGGGTGAACATGGGCCTGGAGACCCTGGCGCGTTCGTCGGGTGTCGCCATGTCCGCATGCGCCTTCTGGATGTCGGTGACCGGGTTGCCCGAGCCGTCGGTGAGGCACAGCTCGTACTCGCATGGGAGCACCTTGCCGGAAACGGGTTCGCGCTGGTACAGATCCACGTGGAACATGGAACTCGTGATGCGCCTGCTGGTGGAGACTAGGGAAAGCGTCGCCTTCTCCTGGTCGACCCGCGCCTTCGAATTGGACCTGTGGTTTCTGAACTCGATGACCGGGACGCACATCTCCTGAAGGCTCACACCCCCATGGGCGTAGTTCTTGTTGCCCGCGACGCTTTTCAACCTGATACACTCGCGCAACGCCAGTCCATAATATTCTCCGCCGTGGATGTCTTCCATGTTCATCTTCACGAGAATGTTGCTATCAATAGCCTCTCTGGAGAGGACGTGCCTGCGGTGCAGTTGGACATCGCCCGACCCGATGTCGGCCTTGGCGATCTTGTCGTGCTCCTTGAGGGGCCTACGCGTGTAGAGGAAGCCATGATCCGCCGTCACGAAGACGCGGTTGATGCCGAGGTCGTTCACGACGATCTTGCACAACGCGACGAGCTCGTCGACAGCGCTCTCGCAGGCCGCGAACACGTCGTGCTCGAGTTTGGGTTTCTCGCCGGTCGAATCGATCTTGTCTTGGTAGATGTACACGAGCGGCGCACTGCCCACAAGCTCCCTTCGCGCAGCGCGGTTGCCCGCACGCAGATCCTGCGCCGTCAGCGCCCGCGCACCGGGAACTGCTTTCTGGAGCACAGCCTCGCGCTCTTTCGTGGTTTTCGTTGGCATACCATCGGCGAAAACCTCGCCGGAGTCCCATGAGTATGAGATCTCAGATTGCGGGAGCAGTGCCGCCATGCCGAACTCCGTGACCGAGGGAAACACGCTCTGGCACGCCTCCAGAGTGACGGAACCCTTCGTCTCCTGCTCGAGCCTGCGGGCAAGCTCTGCCCCGACCTCGTAGCGCATGCCATCGGATACGATCACCACGGTTCGCTTGAAGTCCCTCGAGTTTCTCGAGGGGTAGCGGTTGTAGAACTCTCTCTGCAGCGGCATTCCCGCAACATGGCCTTTCTCGGCCCAATCGGGCTCGCAACATCCGATCCAGCAGCCGTTTACTCCAGGAAGGAACCAGTTCACATACAGGTTCTCGACGCGCTCCGCTGTCTTCTCCGCGGCATCGCGCAACGCGTCGGGGACCTCCTCGGCACTCAACTGGCACTCGTCGAAGGAAGTGCAGAAGCTGCGGTAGATGGCATCCATGGAATTCCAGCCGCTCACGTAGCCCTTCCATGCATCAACGGGATTAGGCGCGTGGAAGCCCTGCGGATGCTCGCGGTAGAAGCTCTCGGCCTGCGCTGCATTGACAAGCAGGTCAAAGAAGCACGCAACGCGCTTGTACCATTTGAGGTTCTTGCGCCTCTGGCAGATGGCAAGAGCCTCTGCACTGCGGTCAGACCCCTGCGCCAGGCTGCCCAGCAAGGAGGTCAGGATAACCTCGTTTACGCATGGGAAAATGTCAGTATCCGAAAGTCGAGAGACTTCCGCACCAGAAAGCACATCGGAAAGGTTCGTCTCCTGTTCGACCCTGCGGCATATCTCGTAGAGGATGCTGCGGGTATCCTGCCTGTCAAGCCAATCGCGGACAATATTGAGACAGAAGCGCGCATGTGTCTTGGAGATCCTATTGGAGTAGCCGGACATCACGTCCTCTGGCAGCGTGCAGAACGCAGCCGAGAGCAGCAGGTGCTCCGAAAGAGAGGTCTCGGATGTGGGGTCCCCGGTATAGCCCAGGCGCTTCTCCAACAGGGCGGCAAGCGCCGAGAGGGCATCGTATTTCTCGAAATCGGAGAGGAGCTGCTCGCCGCTACCTTCGTGCAGAGCACACAGTAAACCTTCAACGATGTCCTCCATGCGGGACGTCTGCGCCTTTAAGATCGTGGAGACAACGCCAACCGCAACGTCACCAGGGGTCGCGGTCTCGGGCATGCGCTTGAGGTATGCTGCACGCCGTTCTGCCGCCCCGAAGAACCTCGCAAACCTCGCCACCGCGTCGCGCGCATCGGGGCCGGCATTCACCTCTCCCAAGAGCATCGATGCCTTGTCGGCCTGGAAGTGCTCGGATATAAGCTCTATATCGGCAAGCCAGTTTCCCTCCAGCCCGCCTTCCGAGAAGTCCCGGGAAGAGCGCGTGTAGACGAGGAAGTCGTCTTCGCGGTTCTCGCGCAGGATGCGGCGTTTCAGGTCGAAGAGCGACTCGCTGGAGGCGTCGGCAAAGAGAACCTTCCTTCCGCCTGCCCCGCCGATTCCCTCTTGACGCAGCTGCTCGAACTCCTGGGCAAAGGAGCCCTCCACATCGTGCCAGAACACGATGCGCCTATCTTCCTCGTCAAGATGAGGTGATGAGAATACCTGTCTTAGCTGATCTGCAGCGCTATCTGCCACCGCTTTCCTCCTCTCCGCTTTTTTGGGTGCGGGTCCTCTTGAACCGATAGCGCCCCTTGCCGTGCCCCTTCACCTGCTCGATGATTCCTGCCTCGAGCATCTTTTTCAGGAGCTTGCCGGCACGGCTGTCGGAACCTCCAATGGTCTCGATCACCTCGTGCCGACCGAACTGGTCCGCATCCGAGAGACTTCTGCGGAGCTCGTCGATGTTCTGGAGGGTCGTCGCATTGAAACCGCCGTTGTCGTTTCGTGACGTTTCGGGCGAATCGGCACGTTCTGCGTCCGAATCGTCATGTTCTTCAATCGAATCGGTACGTTTCCTGCTCGAATCGGTACGCTCCATACCCAAAACGGCATCTTTCTCCCTGGGTGATCCCGCACCCGCCAGACGGTCGTTCGGAGCCTCGAACTCCACGCTGAGGTTGTTGCCCACCATGCGGAAAACGGGAACCCCGATGCCGTCGAGCTTGCAGTCGCTGAAGATCTTCTGCACGCCTCTGCCCCAGCTCTCGATGTGCCCTGCGAGGAAGAAGACGCTGGCTATCTTGGGATTGTGCGGCTCGGAGGGGTGCGGTGCCAGCAGGTCGTCCACGTTCCAGCCCTCTGGCAGGATGCACGAGTTCCCCACGACGAGGCGGTTGTCGTAGACGCGTATCTGGATCGGCGCGCCCGAGGGGTAGTTCTTGTGGACGATGGCGTTCACCACCGCCTCGCGCACCGCGGAAAGGGGGAAGGGATAGCGTTCCACGCGGCGGATGCCGTCGTAGCTGATCTGCGCCTTCAGGTACTTCGAGTACAGGAGGTCTATCGCCTTGTCCGCCTGCTCGACGATGGGGCCCGACACCTCGTCCTGGTAGAGGATCTCGGCTTCCTCGAAGTACCCGATCTTCACTGAGCACCCCGGCACGTAGCGGTCGGGCTCGGGATGGAACAGCAGGACGGCGGCGTTCGTCAGATAGCCATCGCGGTCGAGCCGCAGATGGCGGACGAGGGTGCCGGGCTCTTCCGCCAACGCCTCGTCGGGCACGCGCCCCTTGCCTCGAGCCCTTTCGGCGAACCCCCTTATCGCTTCGCTGCTCAGGTCATCCGGCTTCACGTCGGGGACGGGCGCGGCATCCCAGCTCTGCCCCTGCTTGCGCAAGAGGAAGGTATCCAGTGCCGTGCCGCTCAAAAGCTGGTTCGTCGCGCCGACGCGAACGTAGTACTGGCTCTTGTAGCTCACCGGGAAGGCCTGCGCCTCCACCTCGATTTCGAGATAGGAGCCCTGGCGCGTCTCGTGCAGCATGACGGCCGCCACGATGCCCAACCCGGATATGATCTTGTTGGGGATGTCCTCGAGGAGGCGACGCGCATCGGAAAGCCCCGTCACGCTGCCGTCGTCGCCTATGCCGACGTAGAGCGTCCCGCCCTTCGCGTTGGCGAAGCCGCAGACCCACTTGAGGTACTCATCGCGCCACGAGCTCTTGTATTCGATGGATTGGCTCTCTGACATCGCGTCCTCCTATTTGATCTTCGCCAGGACGTCCTGGAACAGCGCGTAGTTGTGTTTCACGCCGTCGTCGAGATCAATCTCAATCATCTGGTCGGCGAGATGGTGCACCTTCTCATCGAAAGCGATCGTCTCGACGAGCTGGTCGGCGAGTTTCTTGCGACGTTTGCGCAGGTCGGCGGCCTCCCGTCTGTCCGCCGTCGCCATTGCGTCGTCAATAGCGTCGATCTGCGTGTTGTAGCGGTCCTGCTGCGGAAGTACATACTCGGTACGCAGACGTGCTAAAAGGTCTGGCGTGTAGCGGTGCATGTAGAAAAGTGCACGGAAGCCGCCCTTCTTGCCGCTGTCGAAAAGCCAGTAGATAGGACGCTTGCCCGCGCTCTGCACGCTGTAGGCCTTGCAATGGTCCGAGAAGAACCCGTCGCGGAAGTACGCGCGGATGACCTGGCGTGGCGTGCCAGTACCACCAAGAGCGTCGGCGACGAACTGCAGGTTCTCCTCCAGGTGCTCCTCACCGAATGCAGCTGCCATAAAGTCGACGAACAGACCCGTCGCGTCATCATGAAAATATTCGATATCGGTGAGAGGAATGATCCCATCTGCATCGGGTGTGAAGCTAGGCTCGGGCACCTGCTGCAGATACTCGGAAAGACCGTCGCCCTGGTTCGCCAGCACGAGTCCCGACTTGTCAAGTGAGTAACGACCCATGATACAGCCCACTGCATAGCTGATGAGGCTCTTCACCTCGTCCGCCTTCGTGCGGACGTAATTGCTGCCTTTCAGTTCTTCGGGCACATCATCGTCACTGTCAAAGACGATGTGCACACTCACTTTGTCGAGCGGCACCTCGATAGGCACCTCGTTTTCCATGTGGTAGATTTCCGCGAAGATACGGTTGAGTTCTTCCTCGTTTGCCTTGAGCTGATAGAATCGCTCACTGCACTCTGTTTTCCAGGACTCATAAGCCTGTTCTAGAGTCCCCTTAGACCTGTGGAGGCGGATGAGGGAGAGTTTGTCAAAATCCCATGAAGTCTCATAGGAGTCCCAATCAACACGAGAAATGCTAACATTGGTGGGTGCCAATGTATCAACAGTATTTCTTGTTATCTCATCGGGCTCAACGTAAGGAATTGACCCCAGATAACCTGGAGGAAAGTTCAAAGTAGGATTTATAACATTAATTAAGGATCGATATGTCGATGATGACATAAGTGACAAAATATAGTTCAAGTTATGAAGGTTAATTACCTCACAGAATGGACCAGCCGTATCAAACATGAACCCATTAGGAACATACCTGCAATGAAATGATGCCGAAGAAATAGTGCTCCAAGATATCCCTTCCTTGAATGCTTGGGTCCCATTGAAATTATGCGCACGGCATCTTGACCCGTCATAATTATCGTTTTTCATTTCCCAACCGTCATTTTCCCAATTTACAACAAAATTGTTATTTCCATACCAAAGGCGATAGTTGCCACCTTTAGTGCAAGGAATCCATTTGCGTAAATTAGAATCACCAGGCATTAACCCAAATTCTATAGAGTTAAAAGATACCTCCTGCCATTGCTTTAAAAAGCGATTCACGTTTCCAGTTATCAGACCAACTCGAGCATCAATTTCGGTACTCAACATAGAGTTGCTTGCAAAAAGCATTACGGCATCACTTGGTAGCCAATATGCAATCGGGCTGCCAGGGATTTTCTTGAAATCCTGCTGGTTGGCACGGTAGAACCATCCACATTCAGGGTTGCGTATTGCCTCTCGCAATGCTGCGCTTTTTACAGCTTCTCCCAGCGGATCGACTAGCCTTACATATCCTCCACGAGCGTTCTGATAATCGTTCAGCAGCACTGTGGCTGTGGTCTGAACCACCTCGCCGCTGATGGCATCAAACGCCCGAGCCCCGAGATGAGCCATGTTGGCGATGGTCTTAGTCTCGATGATACTCTTGCGCAGGTTCTCGAAACTGCTCAGGAACATCCACGACTGCATGGTCACCATGGCGCTGTAGCCGCGCGCATCCGCGAGAGAAAAGCCCCTGCAAATAAAAGCAGCAAAGAGATCCGCTTTTCCATCGGGGTAGTTCTTCTTCACCCACTTGCCCATCCAAGGGTTCATACTGCCGCTTCCGAAATAGGGCGGGTTGGCGATAACCGCGTCATAATGCCGCGCAAGGGGCTCAAGCTCCTCGAGTGCCCGCTGCGCTTTCACGGCGGCGGCCATGCCGAACATGCCCGCCTCGTCCATGACGGTTTCAGCGACCTCCCTCACCGATCCCAGATCTGCCTCCGTCGGCGCGAAGAGGCTGCCCGCCTCGTCGAGATGGGCCAAGACGTCAAGCAGGTCGACCTGTTCGAGCAGGAACGGCGCGTCGATACGCTCCTGGTCCTTCATCGTGCGAGCTATGGCATCGCGCTCATTTTCGTCGAACTCGATGCGAGAGAGTACCGTGATTCTCGGACGCACCCCACGACGCAGGAAGCGCGAGTCGTACTCGCACGCCTTCATGGTGAGCGCGAAGCTCGCCATCGCCGCCGCGCGCGGATCGATCTCGAGACCCGTGAGGTTCTTCTCCAGGATAAGGCGCGGGATATCCCTGCGGGAATAGCCCTCCTCCTCGTACATGGCGGCTATCAAGTCGAAGGCGTACACGAGTATATGGCCGCTTCCGCAGGCGGGATCCACTGCCGTGATGTCCTCCGGCGACTCAATGCACTTGAAATCAGCCTCGACATCCCCATCCGGCGCGATGTAGTACTCCATGCGGGTAGCAAGCGCGCTGTCCGGGTGGTTCAGCATCCACAGGCGACCGAGCGAGTTTTCCGTCAGGTAGCGGACGATCCACTCCGGCGTGAAAAGCTGGGTGGCAGGGGCCAGGTCCTCGCGCGTCGCCTTGCGCTTGGACGCGAAGTACTCGTCCTTGCGCTCGGAGACGTAGTACTGGTACATCCAGCCCACGATCTCCACGCCTTCGAGCCAGTCCTCTTCGGGAATGTCCCCGACCATGCGCTCGATGACGCCGCCCGCCCTTAGTAGACCGTCGGGCAGAAGCAGCTCCATGCTCGAACCGACCTGCGAAAACACCGTGGGCATGCAACTGGCAAGCTCAGCACATTGGGCAAGGAACAGATAGCGGAACGTTTCCTCATCATCGCCCGATTGAACCAGTTGAGCCACGTGCGCACGGTCGATGCCCTCTATGTCCACCTGCAACGCCTCGGCAAGCGCCTGCGGCTTGAAGGAGCCGTCGTTGCCGGAAAGGAGACGCGTGTGCGACGGGAGACGGTCGTTTATCTCCATGAAACGGATGGCCATAATGCGGTTAAACCAGGTATATGCGGCTTGCTCCACTAGTGTGTCGTAGCCTTCGTCGTGAGCTTTCCGCAAAAGGTCTGACCTTTGCTTGCGCTCTTGGGAGGAGAGAACCCTGCCGCCAACGGCCTGTGCGTCCTTCGGGTTCTCTGGATGTTCCGATATGTCGTACAGGGCGCATCTGCGCTCGACTTCAGAGATGAGCTCGCGGCGTGCCCAAACACAGAAATTCTTAATGGCTGAATCGTGCATGCTAATCTCCCAGCCTTACCGCGCCGCTTTCGTGCAGCGCATCCATCAGGGTTTCTTTTACGCTATCCACATACGCCAGCACTTCTTCTTCGCTTCGCAAGGTCCTCGTGGGGCACACGCGGCTGCGGTGCAGAACCTTTGGCTTGGGTGCCGCCGGCTTCGCTGGCGGCATGTCGCTGTTAGTCGGCATCTTGCCGCGCTTTGCCGCCTCTTCCTTCGCGCGAGCCTGAGCGATCGCATCGTCAATCTTCTGGTACTGCTGCCCGCCCCATGTCTCGAGCTGCTTGAGCTGGGCATCGAGCTGGCTACAGCGCGTCTCGTTCATTGCGGCGTTCTTCTTCGCAGCGGCATCCTGACGAATAGAGGAAAGCACTCCCGCTACCGCGCTTTCGAGCGCTCCCGCCTCGTCTTTCGCGTAACGCTCGAGCGCCGACACCGCATCCTCGATGCTCTCGAGGAGGTTGTCGCGCTTGACCCCTGCGGCCTTGCTCAGCGCACCCGAAAGCCTCGAGTTCAGGGCCCCGAGGTCCTTGATTGCCGAGTAGGGCTTCTCCATGCCCAGGATGCGCTCGATGCGCTCGATGGCATCCTGCGCCTCCGAATCGCCTTCCAAGTAGACACCTTCAGTTTTGAGAGAGCCGATGAGCCTGGTGGAATCGTCCCACAGGCGCACCTGGCTGTTGAAGAAGCCGCGGATCTCGAGCATGTCCTCGGCGAAGTCGCGCAGGCCGTCTTGAACCTGCCTGTTGGCAAGCGCCATGCACAGAAGAAGCGGATCCGTCTCGTTGGATACTACGTTAGCGATAAGCTTTTGGCCGTCGACGACCACGCCCTTGCCTGGGTAGGCACTTCTGGAATAGCGCTGGGCGAGGAGGTCCCTGCATTCCTCCTGGACATCGTGCAGTTTCTCCTTGGTGAAGGCGACTAAACCATCCTCGTCGGCAGGAACCTGGTTCGTGTCGGCGAAGTCCTTCATGAGACGCTGAACCGTCGCGAGCGTCGCAGGATCGATCGCCTCTCGTTTCTTGATTGAGGCTTTGTCCGCATCACGCCTGAGGCACGCGACGATCGCGTGGGCATCGCCCGAGTCGAGTTGCTTGCCGCCGACCGACAAGGCGACCTTCTGGTCGTAGAGCATGCGCGCGACGACGGCCGCTATGTCCGCCTCGCGCCATCCATAGGGCACCTTCTGGTACTTGCGCTTGAGGTCTCCCATATTGGTCGCCTGCTTCGAATATGCCTGAGCGTCGAGGAACAGCATGATTTCGTCCATGGCGCGCTGGTTCGGCAGGTTTCCGTCCGTGTCGGGCTGGTTTAAGAGCTCGCCTCTGAATACCGAGATGATCTCGGAATCGGAACTTACCGAGGCATCGATGTAGTCGGCCTTGGTGTAGGTGCTCTTCACGAGCTCGTCCAGCGCGGCCTCGATCACCTTCGGCGCGCTCTTCTCGCGGACGGCGACCATGCGCCCGTCCACTGCGACGCGGGCGTGTGCCACGGCATCCTCGAGGGACTTGCGCGCGGCCCTCTCGTTTTCCCGCGCCTCCTCGCGCTTACGGGTCACGATCTCACGCTTCGAAGCCGACCACTGCTCGCGTGAGCTCATGCGGATGTACTTCTCCACTCGGCAGCTCATGTCCAAAAGGTCGTAATAGTCTCCCTCTTCCAGTCCTATGAGCGCCTGGTTCGTCGACTTGAAGGCGAACTCGGAATCGGCCAGGCGCGACCACTCGTGCGCGTAGGTGATCACGTTGAGCTTCATTCCGCCCATGTCCTTGCCGTGAACCGAATCGTCCACGTAGCGGTCGAACGGGAAGTCGTTCACACCCACGCGGTGTTTTGACGAGGTGAATATGCCGTCGAAGAGCAGGCGCTTGATGCGATCGATGACCTCGGAAGACTCTATCTGCACTTTGGATATCTCGTCGGCGACGTCCTGCTCCTCGCTGGTGAGGAAGTTGTACCTGTCGCCGTTTCTTGCGGCCTTGTTCTCGCGGACGAGCCGCTCGAGCGATGCTTGTACCTCGCGGCGCAGCTCGACCTTGTCGACGTCCATGGAGTCGATCATGAGGTTGGCGATGTTGTTCACGTTGGGCGTGATGTCGCCGATGTAGCGGATGAGATAGAGCGTCTTGATGACGTGCACGTCCTGTTGGAACAGCCCGTGCCCCTCGTCGGCGGCGTCCTGGCAGCGGTTGATGACTTGGCGGATGCCGTAGTCGAGCGCCGTCTCCATGGTGTCGTAGAAACGCCAGAACGGGATGAGCGCTCCGATATCGTCGTTTTCGACCGGCCAGACAGATTCTTGGAAAGCCGATATCATCGAGCGCTCGCCGCTGGACATGTGCTTTCCGGAGAAGCCGTGCTCGCGCGTCCTGGTGAACACGTCGGGCAGGATGCGGAACTGGTAGCCCACGAACGGGTAGCTTTCCACGAAGTCGCGCTCGCTGGCGTAGCCGAAAAGGTCGCTCGTGGAGTCGTCGAAGGTGAAGAGGTTCTTGAGCACCGTCGCCTTCTGCCCGTACTCGACTTCGAGGGCTGCCTTCGCCTCGTCTTTTTTGGCGAGGATGCGCTCCTTGATGACCTCGTCAACGTCGCTCGACGACAGCGAAAGCCTGGTGTCGAAGCGTCCCTGGATCTTGGAGAAGTCCATGCCGACGACGCTCGTCACCGAGTCGATCGCCTGTTGGCTGGTGACGACGATCCAGACCTTGTCTCCGCAGTAGGTGCCCAGGTCCTCGGTCAGCGTCTGCATGCTCAGCATGAGGCTGCTGTCTGAGCCTATGAACTGGCCTATCTCGTCGGCCATGAACAGAAGCCTGAACTCGCCACCGGTCTCCGACTCCCTCTTAGCGATGTACTCGGCGACCTCCTTGGCAAAGGTCTCCGACGAGATGACGTCGGTCTCGGTGCCGTCGAACCAGTGCTGGGCGGCGTCCCTGCTCATCCCGAGCACCTCTTGCAAGGTCTCGACCATCTCGTCTTCGTAGAACGACCAGCCGTCGCGGTTATCCAACCAGTCCATGCCGCTTATGCGCTCGAAGGCCGCGCGGAACTCCTCTGTCTTGCCCTTCTCGTCGATGAAAGCCTCGAGCTTGGCGAGCTTGAGGTCCTCGCCGTAGAAACCCCGGTTCTCGTAGAACACCCTTTGAAACGAGCGTAAGAGCGCCGTCTTGGCGGTGTCTCCCTCTTTCCACTTGCCTCCCTTGGAGTCCACGTTGAACAGCAACGTCTCGGTCGGGATGGCGGAGACGCGCTTCATGGAAGCGAACACCATGGGGTCAGCGATCTTGCCCTCGAAGTAGTCGACCGCGCGCTTACCGCCGACCACCGGGTTCGAGAGCACGTAGCTGAGCATCTTCAGGAAGTGGGACTTGCCCGATCCGAAGAAGCCGCTTATCCACGCGCCGATCTTGCCGGTCGGCATGTCGATGGAGCGCTCGTAGTTGTGGAAGAACGTCGCGAAGTGACCCTGGAGCTCCTTTGCAACGACGTATTCCTCGAGCTCCTGGATGACGAGCTTTTCATCGACGTCGCCAACCTTCACAACGCCATTAATGTCGCGGTCGATATCGTGTTCGAATATGTCACGGATATGCATATGCATGCCTTTCCCTAAATCAGGTCGAATGCCCGGTAATAGTTGCCGTCGGTGAGCTTGCCGAAGAGCGAGAGCGTCTGCCCGTCGAACCTTCCGGGGTACATCACGACCACCGGCGTGTTCTCGAATAGATGCTGGATGTTGTCGAGTACGTTATGGACCCTCATGAACGGGTACACCTCGCCGACGCCCGTGATAACGAGCACATCGCCCGGCACGTTCTCCTCGGCAGAGATCCTCTTCGCAAACGCCTCCGCGCTCGCCACGCTCGACAGGCGCTTCTTGAGCTGCTCGCGCCCGCGCTTCTCCTCCATCTTCGGCACCGCATCCAGAATCCTCTTGTCGGCACATATATCCAGCAGGATGTCGTAGAGGTTGGCCTCCCGTATCCTGCACGGAAGCGAGGGGTCGCCCTTTAGCCTGTCCAAAAAGCGCCGCGCCTCCGCCTTGAGCCGCGGATCATAGCAAAACGTGTATATCCCGACCTCGTTTCCAAGGCCGCGGTTGTGGAGGAAATCATCGCTTTGCAAACGCGTCTTGAACGCCTCGCAGCGCTCTTCGAACTCGGATAACGCCGATGCTGGCGCGGAGTCGCGATAAGTGATCGTCATCTACATCTCCTCCCTTGCCCCGAATGCCCGAAGCGCCTCAACATCCTTCCGTTCACGAAGGACATTCTCCAGCTCCATGTCGAGAATCACCGGCATGAGCCTGTTTTCCTGATTGAGCAGCCCCGCTTCTTTCAAGCATTTGCGAAGGACCTGCTTGAGCTTCGAGACGGTGCTCTCGGACATGATCGCGAAGTTGTCGAACTCGGATGCGAGGCGCGTGAAGTAGGCGTTCATGTCCGTGGACCCGAATTCGTAGTCAAGCTCGGCGTAGCGACGAGCTATCTCGGTCGTCATGAAATGTCGCACAAGCGGGTAGAACTGCATCATCGCATAAAGGTTCGTCTGCGCTGCAGCATCGGGCATTCCGTAAGCCACGATACGCACTAGACGCTCGTCTCCGAGGGCGTCGAGCCTGCGGTTGCACGCGAGTGTGATCCTGCCCAGGCTGCGCTCTGTTGGGTACCTGAAGAGGTTTTCTTCCTTGACCTTGCGCGCCGCCTCGTCGGCGGACATCCCCTCGAGCCTGAGTTGGGCCATGATGCGCGCCTCGTTGAGCAGGAACTGTTCGCGGGCTATGGTGTTGCCGAGAAGCTTCCTATTCGGCGCTGCCATCGAAGAGCTCCTTGTTGGCGATAACCTCGTCGAGCGCAAGCGAGGTGAGCAGCGCAGAGACACTCGTGCACTTCTCATGCGCGATTCTCTCGAGCGCGCTTTTCATCTCGGGCGTGGCGGCGAAGATGATCCGCTCCGTCTTCTTCGCACCGAGCACGTGCTTTCTCAGATCCTGCTCGTCCATCGAGACCACCTCTCGCCTTCTCGGGTTTTCATAAAAGTTATAAAAAAGTGTACCATGCCTGCCGCAATTTACCTCCGACATGCTGGCGACATGCCATTTTGACCACATATCGGCAAGCTGCACGCCCTCTTCGGTAATTCCAGCAGGCTGCCCGCCCCAGTTCCTAGCCGAAAACCCATCATCTGCCTCAGCTTTTATGAGTTCGCAAGATGCCTCCTCGACCGCCAGTGCCCCTTCGCCACCTGCCTTGCACGCGCATTGCCGCACGGAACCTGCCGCCGACGCAAGGGCCAGCGATGTTTCCCGAAAACTTTTCCCTGAAAAAGACCGTTTGACGCAGGCAAAACTTTTCGAAAAACACCGGAGCGAATCTCTTTCCAAGCCCTCCTTCGCTTTCCTCCCTTGTGCCCGCGGCAGAACCCATGCGCCCCTCGCTTCACAAGGCGGAAGGCCAAAGGGGCGAACCGCCGATACCCAAGGAGGTCAATCATGTCCGAACTCAAGGAAAAAGCCATCAAGGCGGCGGAGAAGTTTCTCGAGCAGCGCGGATACGAGGTCATCGAGAGCAACTGGAAATCCGAAGGCGGAAATTCGCTCGACCTGGTGGCAAGGGAAGACGGCACCGTGGTCTTCGTGGACGTCTACGCACGGCACGGCTTCGACAAGGGAATGCCCGAAGAAGGCAACGAGGGCTCTCGCGAACGCAGGGAGATCGCCGCGGCGGCTTGGCTTTCGGAGCACGCAGACGACGCCGGCTACGTCGACATGCCGGTACGTTTCGACAGCATCGCGATGATGCTCCTCTCGGAAAACCGGGCGCTGCTGAAGCACCACATCAACTGCCTCGGGTGCGGGCTTACCGCCGGCCAGGCCGACTAGGACCTCCGGGTCTAGCCGGATTCGACATAAGCCGCCTCGGGCACCGGCTCGAGGCGGCGCACCAACCGATTCGCATCTTCGCAGAAAGGAACGCATCATGGGAAACCGAGCCGTCATCACCACCCCCGAACGCAAGATCGGGCTGTACCTGCATTGGAACGGAGGGCGCGACACCGTAGAGCCCTTGCTGAGGTACTGCGAGCTCAAGGGCTACCGCGCGCCGAGCTCCGACAGCTACGGATGGGCCAGGCTCTGCCAGGTCGTCGGCAACTTCTTCGGCGGAACGCTGAGCGTGGGCATAGCGCCCTACTCCGACGACAGGCGCATGAACCCCGGAGACAACGGGATCTACGTCGTCGACGGATGGAAGATAGTCGACCGCATCCTCCCGTACGAGGGTTTCGTAGAGGAAGACGAACACGATTTCGACGGGATGCTCCGCGCGCTCGATGAGTCCATGCCCGAAGCCGAGAGACTCGGCGCGCTGCTGGACTCCACAGAGGTGGCGACTTCGGAACTTGAGCTCGGCGACGAGGTGTGGGCTCGAGGGATCGACGGCAAGTACTCCACCTACCCGGTGGTCGCCTTCGATGATGACGGGACGCCGCTCGTGGCGCGCTACGACCACGACGGCGACTGGTCATGGAACCCCAACAACCGCATCGAAGAGAAATCCGCCCTGATCGTTGGCCGCAAGTAGCCGCCTTTCCCGCCCTAAACCGTTCGTTTTCGAACGGTTTAGGGTATACTGGGTATACGAAACGCGGACGCCGCCGAACCTTCCACATCACACGGCGGCATCTGAAGATGCAAAGGAGGCAGAAGACATGCGAACCATCGCGGTATCGAACTACAAGGGCGGGGTCGGCAAGACCACCACCGCGGTCAACCTCGCCACAATCTACGCAAAGAGGGGCCTGAGAACGCTCCTCATCGACCTGGACCCGCAGGCGTCCGCTACCGACTACTTCGGTCTCTACGACAAGGCCGCGCAGGAGCGCCGAAGCGCGGTGGAGCTCCTCTACGCAAACGCGGCAGTGGAGGACATCGCCTTCGAAACCGGGACGGAAGGCCTTTCGGTCGTGCCCTCGACCATCGAGCTCGTCGACCAAAACGAGCTCCTCCTGCGCGAGCAGAGGCTGCGATTCGCGCTCGACGACTGCACGGGGCTCTACGACATCTGCATACTGGATTGCAGCCCCACCATGAAACGCCTCGCTTTCAGCGCCTATCTCGCAGCAGCGGGAGACGGAATGGTCGTCGTGCCGGTGAAGCTCGACTCCACCGTGATGCGGGGCACCGCGCTCACGGTCAACGCCATAGAGTCCATCGCCGACGCCCTGCGCGTGCCCACGCCAAAATGGAAGATCCTGCGCACCTGCGTTCCAGGGCTCATGACGAACGCAGAGGCCACCGGCGCGGAGGTGCTCGACTCCTACTTCCCAGACAACCAGTTCGAGACCGTCATCCACGCGAGCTCCAAGGTCTGCGAGGGAAGCTGGCAGTGGCAGCCCGTTGCGACGTTCAAGCCCGACAGCCGCCCCGCGAAGGACTACGAGAGGCTCGCAGAGGAGGTGCTCCATGGCTAGGGCAACGGCATCGGGGTTCACCATCTCGGGCCTCCTCGACAAGAACGCGGCCACTCGAAGCGATTACCCTATCGAGAGAATCCCCGTCGGCGAGATAGCCGACCATCCCGAGAACACGGCCTATTCGATGGACGATGCGGGGATAGCGCAGCTCGCGAAGAGCATCGAGAAAGAGGGTCTCACCGACCTGCCCCTCGTCCGCAAGCTCGACGACGGGAGCTGGCAGATGGTGAGCGGGCACCGCAGGAAGGCCGCATACGCCATGCTCGCCGAAGAGGACGAGAGGTACGCCCAGATCCCCTGCCGGATAATACGCGGCATCTCCGACGAGCAGTCGGTCATGCTGCTCCATGCCGCCAACTACTTCGTGCGCAACCTCACCGTGACCGAGCGCGCAGCGGCGAGCCGCGCTCTCGGGATGGAGGTCGAGCGCATGCGGGTGGAAAACCCCGAGCTTTCCGGCATGCGCACGGAAGACATCAAGGCGGCGATCATCTCGGAGCAGACAGGGCGAAAGGTGTCAGGAAAGACGATCCAGCGCCAGGAGTCGCTGGCGCGCAAGATCGAAGAGGATCTTGTCGCGGGGTGGCGCGAGGCGGCGCTTTCCGACTCGCTCTCGGCAGACGCCGTGAACGCCCTCGCGAAAATGGAACCCGACGAGCAGGAACGGCTCTTCTCCTCGTGGAAGGAGCATCCTCTCGACAAGAAGAAGACGACGGAGTTCCTGAGGAAAGCGACGAGCGAGCCGAGCGCGAAACCTCGTCAAGAAGAAGAGCGGAAGCCTTCGGCACCGCTCGGAAGCGCCCTGCGCGCGCTCAGGCGCTACGAATCGAAAGCACTGGGCGAACCGAGCGAGCTGGACAGGCAGGCGCTTGAGGATATCGCGGGAATGGCCGACAGGCTCCTCGGACGAATTTAGCCCCATGCAGGCGCCCCGTTGGGGCTCCTGCACCATTTCCAGCAAGTAGCCTATCTCGTATACACGAGATAGGAGGCGGCATCTCAGGCACCCGAATGCGCCGCTCTGCCCCGTCCCTGCGCCAGGCGGCGCAAGGGGAGGGTCACGCCAGCGCGGAGATGCGCGAATGCCGCCATGCGGGGGATGCCCCGCGCCCCTGAGAAGACGCGCCGCGCAAGCTTCCACGACGTCCGCGCGGCGAAGGATGCGAAGGATCGAGAAGATGACGAAGGTCTTGAAATACGACAACGTGCTCACCGCCCGCGTGAGCGACGCCGACTTCCGCGCAGTCTGCGAGCGAGCCGACGAAGAGGAGCTCACGCGCTCCGAGTACCTGCGCTACGTCGCGCGAATGGTCGCGGACGACGCCGCGAACGCCGACCGCGGCGGCGTGCTGCTCGATGGGCGCTCCATGCGCAAGCTCTCTCGCGAGCTCGTCAAGTGGGGACATCACTACAACCAGGGCATGCACGCCCTGAACTCCATAAAGTTCGCCCTCGAGCACGGCCGAGGGGACCTGGAGTGGGTATCCGGCAAGCTCGACGAGTGCGCTCTTTTGCTCGCGCAGGTCGAAGAGGGCCGCTCGGAGATCGAAAGCGAGCTCGATGCCCTCGAGGGTCGCGCGATAGTCGGGGGCGATTAGCGTGCCGCTCCTGAAGCCCATAGCCGGGCACACGGGGTGCGCCGGCATAAAGCGCTACCTCGAGAAAGGGGGACGCGCGCTCGGGGTCCTGACGATGAACTTCGCATGGCAAGAGGAGCGCGTCTTCGAGAACGTCTCTGAAGCCCCGGGGGATTTCGACTGGGCGAAGTCGATGGACGCGACGAGGCACGCCTGCGGCAACGACACGCCGTACCGCGGCAAACCGGCCCGCACGTTCAAGCACTACGTCATGTCGCCCGACCCCCAAGACGGATTGACCGCAGACCAGGTCGCGGAGCTCGCGAGCGCTTGGGCGCTCAAGCACTTCAGCGACTTCGAGGTGGCGATCGTCCTTCACGACGACAACGAGAACCGGATCCCGCACGCGCACATCGTCGTCAACAACACCAACCTGGCAACCGAGCGCCGGCTGCAGACCCCCGACCCGCTGGAGCTCAACCGCAGCCTCCAGGACCTCGCCGAGGAGCGGGGGCTTCGGTTCATGAGGGACGAGATCGTGAGGGAATGCGAAGAGGAGCCGGCACGCAAGAAAACGCCCGCCACGATGCAGAAGACCTACATCCGCCGCGCAGAAAAGGAGATCGCTAGCGAGGGCGGCTATTCCTGGGTCTCGGACATACGCAACCGCGTGACGGTAGCCAAGGCACTCGCCCGAAACGAGGACGAGTTCATGGCAGTGCTCGAAACGCTGGAAGTCGATGTCGCGCAGAACTCAGAGCGCTCATGGAGGCGTGACTGGGTCTACTCGCTCGCCGACCACCCCACCTGGCGCATCGGCGGAGAGAAGCTGGGGCTCTCCTTCGGGCAGGAGGCGCTCAGGCGGCGCTTTTCCAGGATTGCCGCCTGGCACCCCACCCCGGCATCCTCGCGCGAGATACTCTCCCATGCCGAAGGCGCGCTCGAACTGAACGACCTTTCGGAACTGGATCGGCTCGCCAAGGCCATCGAGGCCTGCATGTCCTCGAACGCCCGCAGCCTCGCGGACCTCGACAGAAGGATCAGAAGGCTCGAGTCCCGTGGCGATGCGGGCTCCGCCGATCAGGCGAACGCTCTGCGCGAGGTGCGGGCGTACATGGCCCAGGCAAGGCTGCTGCCCGAGACTTTGCAGACGAAGCGGCAAAGGCCGCCGCAGAGCGCGGAAGGAGCCCTCAGGCGAGACGATCAGGAGCAGCGGAGCCAGAAAGCACAAGCGCATCGGGTCAGGCAGCGAGATAGGAGGGAGGCTCGATGAGGATAGAGATCGCCTACGAAGGGCGCATAGAGGTATTCGATACCGACCGCTTCACCGAAGCCCAGCCCTTCTCGGGCAAGAGCATGCTCGCCGACTTCACGCTCGACTACGAAGACGCCGAAAAAGACGGCATCTGGCTTACTGCCCACTGCTACGCTGCGAACGAGAGCTACCGAGAAGAGGGAGAAGGCGTTCCCGAGGCGAGGCGCGAGAAGGGCTGGAGATTCCAGCTCGCCACACCAAAGGAAACTGCCGCGATCGAGAGCATCGCCATGGACGGCTCGGCGGTGCTCGCCAGGCTGTTCGGCGAGCTCGTTGACGTGGCGAAGATAGACCGAGCCTGCTTCCTGTTCACCGGATTTGGAGGATCGCTTGCAGGCCGCATCGTGCGGCTGAACGAATACCTGGCAAACGCCGACGAGGAGCTGGCGGCGAGCCAGGTGCTCATGGCCGAAGCCATCGGAATCACGGCAAATGCGCTCGAACGGGCAATCGAGGCTGAGGCGGCCCAAGAAATGCCCTTGGAAAAAGAAGAGGGAAACTGGATGGAGGGATTTGAAGATGATTAGAGCGATATTCAGAGGAATAGGTGCGTTCGTCCGCTGGCTGTTTAAAGCCGTGTTTCGGTTTATGTGAAGTATATTGCACTGCGAGCACACAATTGAATGCAATTGCTTTGTCTGAGCGTGTGAAGTTATTCTTCACACGCCTCTATATCGCGTTTTATCTGCTCCCATTTTCGTATCGAAACTGACTTAAGCTGCCCAGTATGCGCCATCTTATATGAAATAATGGAGACGTATATAAGTGCAACAAGGGCAAACAATCCCCCTATGGCTAAAGGTATGGTATCGAAGCTCGATTCAGCCGCATAGTACAGATACAGCAACACGCAGATGGCAGATTCAAACAAGTATTCGTAATTTCTAAAAATGGTAAATTTTGAATACTTTTTATCCTCTTTGTACTTTTCAACCAGAGTCTCCCATAGATAGCCCTCAATTCCTGGCTCAAGCATGACGATCATATATGCGCTAATTTTTGAAATATTCTTACGGTAATACAGACTTTTTGAAGACAACGGAATTATTAGCACGAAGGGAACCAAGAAAAGAAAAGGGTTATCGGACGAAAATGCAAATGCAAGAACAGCTGCTAGAGCAGTCATTGAAAATGTTGAGAATTCGTTTGAGTAGCGTGTGCAGTTAGAAATCTCTTCTCTCAATGTTTCATATTGCATTTCATATTGAGCCGTAAGTTCATTGGCTCTTTCTATTCTAGAAAATTCTTCCAAACCGTTCTTCCTAACAAGTTGCTATAAAGACGCATGTAATGCCTGTTTGATGATGCATTATTCAAACGCGGTACAATTTATTAGTTATGAATTGTACCGCGATATGCTGCAGATTTAGACAGAAGGAAGAAAGAGCTGATGGATGATATCGAGCCAGTCGTTTGGGAAGATGATGATTTTCAAATAAGGTTACCGAAGCGCCCACACGTAGATCGAGATGATGGAGGCCATCTTGTTGTTTACCCTAAACGAGATGTTAGCTACAGGAGCGAGCTCTCCGTTCGAGAAGCGCAAAAATTAGCCGTCTTACTTCAAGCGCTGGAAGCGGCTTATATTGTTGCTCTACGAAAACGGGGACTCAAAATAATTTGGTTGAATTTTCAAGATAACGGAAACTGGTCGTTCCTTCGTAAACAGCAAAGACATTTCCACATCCATGTATATGGGAGAAGCGAAATCGAAACGAGGCAAACACCTGGTCAAGCACTCTTTTTTCCTGATCCGAAATCTTCAGTTTACGATACGAACAGACCTCTAAATGAGAAAGACCTTGATGCAATAATTGAAAGACTTAATCATAATATTGCAATGTTACGTGAAAGCGATTTTGAATCGCCATGCCCTCTAGGAAAAGTAGACGTATTGCTTAAATGAAAGAATACATCGCATTGAATGCCACAAAGGCAATATGCTAAGACAATATCAATTATTGCCCTCAAAAAGCTGGAGCACGGCAAAAGCCAGCAACAACATGTAGGGCAGAAGCTCTATCGTCTACGACAAGCGTAATGGCTATCTGAGCTATCCTACTTGTATGCAGCAAGCATTTCCTTCGCGCTTGATTGATCCCACTTGATAGAATGAAGCGTATTCTGCGGTCGCGATTGCCTTCATCGGCATGGCGATGAAGAAACATATGGCCAGATTCGCTATTCCGCCCTCTCGCACGCATACACTATCGTCCTCTCGTGCCCGTTCCACCTGCCGTAGCTGCAGGTGCAGAACGCCTTGACGCTTTCTGCACGAGTGTCTCCATCGAGCACGACGTCAGCTTCCGCCAAAAGCCTCCCGAGCCAGGAGTCGAAATCCTCGGTTCCGGCGAAGTCCAAACGTTTGTACTCGACGTTGGAGTCCACGACATCCGCCGCGATGACCTTTAGGCGGATCTTTTCCCCGGGCGTCTGAAGGAAGATCTCGCTGTGCGCCTCGGCGAATCCTGCGTCGGAATAGCTGGCGAACGCCGAGAACATGCTGCCGTCGTTCATGTGATGTGCGAACACGAGCGCGAGCGGGCTGTCGATCCCCCGCTCGGCGCACCCGGCATCGAGATAGGGGCATCCGTAGGGGTTCCAGCCCCGATAGACGTCATGGTCGAGGTAGAAGGTCGGGTCGTCGGCGCTCGCCTGGACCACCGGGTAGTCGATACCCGTGCCAGGGACACTCACCCAGGCCACGATATCGGGGTTCACGGACAGCCAGTACTCCCAGTCGACAACGGGAAACCCATCGCCCGCCTCGCATTCCAAGGGGGTGTTCGAAACGGGAGACGGGTCTATGTCCACGGCCCTGCTGTGGATGCCGAAGAGCCAAATCCCCAGCACCGCAGCGCCGATCAATGCCGTTATCGATGCCAGAAGGGCAAGCCTCTGCTTGATGTTCGTCTTCATAGGAGCCTCCAAAATGACAGGCGGGGAGGCTCTAACGCCGCCCCGCCCTTCTCTATAAGCCGAGGAGAAAGCCTAGCTACTCGTCGGAAGCCTCCTTGGCGCCTGCCGCGTCGTTACGGGCACGGCTGCGAAGCACATATGCGCCCGCTGCCGCCCCGCAGACGACCAGGACGCTGATCAGAACCCATACAGGGAGCAAATCGTTGCCCGTTTTGTCGTAGGGGGTGCCAGGAGTCTCTGGATTGTCGACGAGCACGGTCTGCCCCTCGTCGTCGATGTCCTGGTGCACGGCGACGACGTTTCCGTTCACGTCGAGCACTTCTTCGAACGCCACGAGCGCAGCCCCCTCCTCGATCTTCGACGCATCGAACTCGAAGGTCACCTCTACGGCTCCTTCCGAGCTTTCAGCCACGAACTCCGCGGTGGAAGTCACCGGGTTGCCGTCCGAATCCTCGAGAGGCATGCCGGTGGCCTTGTCCATGATGGTGCCGTGGGCGGTGTAGGTCTCGCCAGCGACGAGCCCCTTGTACTCGACGGTGTCCACGACGCTCACCGTCCCGTTCTCGACCGTGTGGTCGCCGTCGGACGCGTCGACGAGCACGGTCCCGATCTCGACGGCCGTTACGGACTGGCCCTCGTCGTCGATGTCCTCGTGCACGGCAAGGGTCGATCCTTGCGAATCGAGCAGCTTCTCGAACACGACCAGGCGATGACCGCCCAGGCCGGCAGAATCGAAGGAGAGCTCTACGACCTGAATGCCGTCGGCTGCCTCGGCGACGAACTCGACGGATGCGGTCACGTCAGATGCGAGGGGACCCTCGCCGGTTTTCAGGGGCTCTCCCGTCTCCGCGTCCATGAGCGTTGCCTCGAGCGTGTAGCGCTCGCCGGGGGTCAGCCCCTCGTAGGAGACCTCATCGGCGATGAGCACCTCGGAGCCCGTCACGAGCTTGTCGCCGTCGGAGGCGTCGGTTGCGGTCGTCCCGATGTCGACGAAGTGCACCGTCTGGCCAGAGTCTTCTATGTCCGCATGGGTCGCGACCTCGATACCGTCTTTGGCCATGCTCTCGAATGCCACGACGTCCTCGCCCGCGAGCAGGCTCGCGTCGAAGGTGAACTCGATGTCGACCGAGCCGTTCGTGTTGTTGGCCGTGAACTCCTTGGTGGCGGTCACGGGGTTGCCATCCGCGTCGAGCAGGGGCTCGCCGGTGGATTTCACCATGAGGGTACCGGTAAGGGTGTAGGTTCCGCCGAACTCGAGGTTCTCGTAGTAGACGGTGTCGACGATCGTCGCCTGCTCATCCGCCTGGGCGATCTGGTCGCCGTCAGCCGCATCGGCCGCTTGCGTTCCGATCTTCGGTCCTTCCTGGTCGTCGAGCGTCATCCAGACCGCCTCGGCAACACCGGAATCGCGGTCGATCCAGAAGGTCTTCGTTATGAGGTTGTAGCCCTCGTTCGCCTCGCAGGGAAGCTCCTCGAGAGTGTACTGCCCGAAGGGAAGAGCGGCGAGCGCGTCGTCGGCGGGCGCTGCCGATCCGTCCTCGCCCAGCCCGAACCAGATCCCCGCCTCGGAATCCATCATTTCGGAAGTGATGGAATCCGCCTCGAGCAGATGGTCGTTTCCGTTGGTGTTGGCGGTGTGCTTGTTCCAGCTTGCCTCGGTCGAAGCCTGGCCGTTGCGATCGCTCACCAAAACATGGGTCTCGCCGGTCGCCTCGTTGGTGATGGCGAAGGGCACCTGCAGACTCTCGTTGGTGTCTTCTGCCTTCTTGGAGATCTTGAGGTCGTTGCGAACGACCTGGTCTCGGAACTCGAGGTCCCCGCCAGCGGCATCGGCCGAGACGATGACGCCGTCCTCGCGGATCTCGAAGGTCTTGGGCTCGCCGTCGGTCAGCAGGTACGTATCGTTGGTTGCGGTTTCCTGGATCGTGTAGGTGCCGTAGGGCAGCGCGTCGGAGGCCGTCTGCGCCGTGTACGCGCCCGCCTCTTCGTTCCAGGCGGTCTCGATTGCCATGATCGTGTCGCCTGGCTCGTACCAGGCGTCTCCCACGAGGACCTTGGCCGCAGAGTCGTTCGTTATGGTGAGCTCGATGCCGGAGAGCGTCGTTCCAATGCCGTCGGAAGTATGGCCGTTTCCGCCTACCGCCTCGGATTTGCCAAGCTCGGCGTCTGCCTTCACCACTTGCACGCCGCCGCGGATCACGTCGTCCGAGACGGGACCCCCGGTGAGGTCGACAACTTGCCCGTCGCTTTCGATCGCGAACTCGAGCGCACCGTCCCAAGCGAGGTAGCCTTCGGGCGCGGATGTCTCGACGATGCGGTAGGAGCCGCACGGGAGTGCGTCGCCTGCGGTCTGCGCGGTGTAGGCGGAGCCGTCCCAGGTGGTGGAGATGGTCATGACCGTCTCGCCGTCGGCATAGCTATGCCCTCCCACGAAGGAGTTCATCCCAGAGGCGTTGACGATGGCGAACTCGGCTCCCTCGAGGGAAGCGTCGCCTTGCTCGGATGAGCCCGCCTCCGCGTCAACCTTGGAGATCTTCACGCCGCCACGGTCCCAGGTGAAGCTCGCGAGTTCCTGGGAATCGGTGCCCGTGTCGATCCTGAAGGCTGAGAACCCGGTAGAGACCTCGCCTGCGCGCGAGCAGACCTTGCTCCAAGCGCCCCCGATCACCTCGCGCTCCGCCCAGGAGGCGAAATCGGCATTCGTGCCGTAGGTCGCCTGCGCTGCGGAACCGAGGTTCGCATACGAGAGCAGGATATGGCTCGCGACCTGGTACTTGTCGTCGTCCATGCCGCTGCCATCGTACCAGGAGGCAGGCCACATGGACGCGTCGAAGCCGGGTGCGCCGAAGGAGAACCACATGGCTGCGGCCAGGTCCTCGGCAGGGCTCGTGGAGTACGACCCCGCAGCCGGCGTTCCGCGCATGGGCTCGATGCAGTAGGCGAGCTGCCCATCCGCACTCATATCTGTGGTGAGGTATCCCGCATAGGGGATGTCGCGGCCGATAGAGACGTTCACGTTCCCAGCGGCGTACGCGGATGCAGGAACGATGGCGACGGACAACACGAGGGCCATCGCCATGGCCACGCGCACGATTTTCGAGGAGGTTATCCTCTCCATCGCTTTCTCTTTCATCTTCTCCCACCTCGCTCACATCGCCAGATTCTCGCGGCTATGCGCGGCGCGTGAATCGCCGTTTCCCAGGCGCTCCGAGCCCTCGCGCGCTCCGCGCGCCTTCTCCGAGAGGCTCTGCAGGTACTCGCTGCGGCTGCGGTCGAGCGCCTCCTTGATCTGCGCCGGCATGACGCGCACGACGTCCTTTGCCGGCTTTCCGTTCTCGTCAACGATCGGCTGCCCGTTCTCGTCGAGAACGCTCTTCTTGAGCCACACCTCGCGATCCGTCAGAAGCGGGATGTCGCGGTAGTTCTCCCCGCGGAAGCGGGACTCGTTGACGAACATCGGGCTGAACTGGTAGTAGCTCACGTCCACTCCGTCGATCACCGTGCCCTTCGGCAACGTGACCGAGTTGAAGGTGCGCGACTCGCCCGTAACGCGGTCGGCGTACTCGATGTCGGTACGCACGAAATTCTTGTGGAGCGTGAGGTAGGTGTTCTTTTTCTCAGGCATTTCATGCCCCTTTCTTTGCATCCTTTAGGCGTGCGTAGTTGTGGAAGCCCCGCCTGATTGCCTTGCCTTCGGTTTCGGTCAGCCATCCAAGGCGACCACCCCCTTTCAAAACGTCAGTTCCCGGATCAGATTCCCGAGACGATGTCGCGCGCCCATGCGCCGCTCTTGACGAGGGAGAGGATGAGCAGCACGCACATCGCCAGGTACTGCAGCGCGTAGGTGAGCCCCGCCGCTATGCCGTCGATGGGGGTGCCCGTCGAGGTGCTCGCCCCGGTGAGGCCTCCCAAGATGAGCGGAAAGGCTATGAGCAGGATCAGGATGATCAGCCCCGCCAGGCACACCGCCGTGAAGTTCTTCAGGTATCCGATTCCTATCTGGCGGGTGTCGTCTAACGCCATGAGGGAGAGCGGGATCGGGCTGAACGCGGCCATGATGTAGAGCTGGATGGCGCGCGCCCAGCAGACAACGAGCGCCACGATGTAGGCTCCGAGCACCACGACCCAGCTGATGACCGACACCAACAGCAGCGCTATGAGGGCGGGCACGTCGTCGTCCTCGGTGACCACGTTCACTGCGGTGAGGTCCATCGCCCCGCCCGATCCGAGCAGCGCCATCGTGCGGTCGATGGCAAGACCGACCACCGAGTAGACCGCCTCCATGAGCTCGAAGCTGTTCTGTATGAGGAAGAGGAACACGGCGAAGAAAACGAGCAGGAACACGACCTCCTTCACGCCGGGGAAGGAGGCGTTGCCGTCCATTCGCTGGCTGATCTGGATGAGCTTCACCGTGAACACGAGGCTGAGCACGCCGCAGCCTATGGGCAGCACCGCGACGTCCCAGACGCCGTGTGCGATGTCGTACATGGACACGTCTCCGGCGGTCGTGAGCATCTGCGAGAAGTCAGCGCCTATGATGCCGTCGTAGCCGATGCTCGAGAGGACGGCGACCTGGTTGGTGAACATCCAGTTGCAGGCGTCGCGCAGAAGCCCCGCGAGCCACGCGTTGACGTCGTCCGCGATGCTCGCGTATGCGGGAGCGGCAGGAAGGAACAGAACCGCGAGCATCAGGAGAGTCGTTGCGAAAGCAAGGCGAAAGCGCCTGTTCGCAATGAAGGCAGCTACCCGCCTCATAGCGCGCTCAGCTCCCCGGTAGCGCGGTCGAGCGAGAGCTGCACGATGGTGGAGGCGCCGTCGTCCAGATGGAACGTGGTCGTGATGACGTCCTCTTTGCAGTCGATGTAGACCTCGCTGTCCCAAGTGGCGAGCGTCGCGGTTGGGGATACAACTGACGCCCTAGGCGCTATGGCGGAGGCGATCTCGGAGTCGTCCGCACCGAGGAGCTCGTTGAGCTCGGAGGAGTGCGCGGACAGCTCGATACCCGCTGAAGCGCCTTCGGCGAGCAGGTAGCTCTTCGACAACGCGAGGGCGTCGCAAGTGAGGCTGGCCGAATCTGCCGACGGGCGTATCGAGAGCAGGGTCTGCGAGCTTGGCTCGTCGGCCGAGCGCGTGAACGAAATCTGCGCTGCGAGGCCCTCGTCGCTGGTATCTTCGGAGAGCACCTCGTAGTACATGACCTGGGCTCCCGCCTCTCCCTGCTCGACGATCGTCGACTCGGACAGGGTGAGCGTCGCAGAGCCGTCTGCGCTTTCCCAGGTTGTTCCCATGTAGTCGGAAAGCGCCTCGCCTTCCTGGACGAGGGGCGCGCTCGCCTCCTCGGCAGCCGGCACTGCCGCTTCCGGTTCTGCGGGCGTGGCCGCGCAGCGGGCGAGCCCGGCCCCTATGAGGATCACCGCTGCGCCCGCGGCGCATATGGCCATCAGTTTCGTCTTTTTGTCCATCTTCTTGCTCCTTTTCTATCGGTACGACAGGGCGCAGGTGAAGCTCGAGATCCCGCTATCGATCTTCACGACCTCGCCCCGGTGGGGAGCGTGGATGTAGCGGTCGCCCCCTATGTAGATGCCAACGTGCCCCGTTCGGTAGAGGATGTCGCCCGGCTGGGCTTCCGACAGGGAGAGCTTCTTGCCCTTGGCGTACTGGCTTTCGGTGTTTCTCGGGATCGGGATCCCCGCCTGGCGGTAGCAGTACTGGGTGAGGCCGCTGCAGTCCAGGCCGACGCCCGGCGTCGTCCCGCCCCACACGTAGGGGACCCCGAGCTGGCTGTAGGCTGCGGAAACCACCGCGTCCGCCGAAAGGGCTCCTGACTGCAGGTCCTCCACGCTCATCCCGTCGAACCGGTAGAGGTTGTAGGCCTCCAAGGCGGACTTGAGGCTCTCGACGTAGCTCGAGCTCGTCGCCCACCCCGCGTCCTTGAGCCCTTCGGCCATCTTGTCCGAATCGTGGTTCGCCACCGCCTCGCGTATGAGCGCGTTGTCTGCGTAACGGCTAGCCTGCAGAAAGACGCGGCTCCGAAAGCGGATGCACTCGGCGGCGCCGACGAAGCTGATGAAGTCGGCGGTGACGGTGACCTGTTCGCCGCCGTACTCCTCGCCGGTCCTCCAGGAGCTCTTGCCAGCGACCTCCTCGCACAGCGCGTACGAGCTCGACCACTTCATGCCGAAGAGGTTGTGGTCTTGGGTCGCGAGGCCGGAGAGGTGGTCCCCTTGCCCCGACTCGACGATGATCTGGGCGAGCGTGCATCCTGCCGGGTGCCCGTACTCCTCCTGGCAGGCGAGCGACTCCTCGACCATCTCGTAGGTTATGTACGGGGGAAGTCCCTCGAGCGAGGCTTTTGACGCTTCGTTTTGCCAGAAGCCGAAAAGCGCGCTCACTATCTGGGAGATCGCGAGCACGGCGAGCAGAAACGCCATGACCGCTGCGAGCACGCCTGCCACGGGGACGGCTACCGACGAGACCGCGCCCACGACCGCGCCCTTGCCGCCGGCGGATGCCGCGGCCTTCGCCGCCCCGGCGGAAGCCTGGCTGGCTGCCGCGTGCCGGGCCCTCGCGGCAGCGCCATGCCCGAGTGCCCCTGCCTTGGCATGCTTGGCTGTCCCCTTCAGAGGGCCCTTCGCCTTCGAGGCCGCAGGCGCCTTCTTTGAGGCGGCGCGCCGTGCGATCACGGAACGCGCGCCCCGTACGGCACCGCTCGCCCGCTCGATGCCGGAGAGCTCCTCGGAGTCGTCCGCCTCTGATACGGCGGCGTCCGCGATCGCGCGCTTGAGGTTCCCCTTGGCTTGCGAGGCAAGATGCGCTTTCGGCTTCGCCTTCTCCGCACCGGCAGGGGAGGGTTTGAAGGAAACCGCCCCGCCCCGCCCCGCAGACCCGTCCCTCGTCGCCAGGGCTTCGCCCGCGCGTTCGGCCGCGCCCTTGACGATTCCCGCCGAGAAGGCGTCCTGACGCTCGCTCTCGCCAAGCGCGCGGGCCTCGGTTCGCCCCGTCGCCTCGAGACGCTTGGAATCGGCGGAGTATTTAGCAACGCTCTCAGGCATCGCCGCCCTCCCGGGCGCGCGCGAACGCCTGGGCGCGCTTTATCTGGGCGATCTCCTCGGGCTTGGTGTTGAACAGGTCGTAGAGCGCCCCTTTCGGGAAGTCGTCCTTGAGGGGCACGCGCACGCCGCCTGCCACCAGCAGGCCTTCGCCTGCCTTGATGGAGTCGTCGATGTATCCCTCCTCCTGCGCCGAGAGGGCCAGCAGGTCCACCCAGCTTTTCCGGTCCAGGTGGCTTTGCTTGTGGAGCAGCACGAAGTCCGAGTTGAGCACCATGTTGCGGGCGTCTTCGTGCTCGAGCATGTAGGTCGAGTTCTGCGTGATGCCCGTGCATATCAGGTTGAACTTGCGCCCCTCCGCCCAGAACTTCGAGAAGTAGCTGATGATCGCCGGGTGCCCGAAGAGGCTCTGGACCTCGTCGATGTAGAGCCAGGTCGTCACCCCGCGCTCGAAGTTCGCGTACATGCGGTTGCGAACCGCCTCCAGGGCGGTGAGCATGCCGAACACCCTCATGTTCTGCGAGAGGTCCTTGAAGTCCACGTTGGTGATGCGGTTTTCGAAGCCGACGTTGCTCTGGTGGTTGAAAAACGACAGCGCCCCCTTGACGTAGCGTTCGTAGCGGAGCGCTATGTCGCGCGCCTCGGGCTCTTCCTGGTCGAGCAGCAGCTCGTAGAAATCGCCCAGCACGGGCAGGCGGCCCTTGTCCTCGCAGCGCATGTAGGCGAGCTCCACGCACCGGCTGATGATGGACTTGTCCGCCTCGGGCAGCCCCTCTCGCCCTTCCGCCATGGTCGCGCTCGAGAGCGCCAGTATCGCGTCGATCTTGAATGCGAGCTGCGCCTGGTTTGCCTTGTCGGCGACGTCGGAGAGGTCGAAGGGGTTCATGAACGTGTCGGTGTCCGGCGAGAAGCGAATGCAGGTCCCGCCTGCGGGCTCCACCACCGGCGCATATTCTCCTGCGGGGTCGAAGACGATCACCTCGTCGTCGGGATAGGCCAGGATCGTGTTCATGATTTCGCGCTTGACGCTGAAGCTTTTGCCCGAGCCGGGCTTGCCGCAGACGAAGCCCATGGGGCTCGCCAGCTTCTTTCGGTTGCAGATGACGAGGTTGCCCGACTGCTTGGACTGGCCGTAGTAGCCACCGCCTTCCTGGTTGAGCTCCTGGGAGGCAAAGGGCATCTGTATGGCAACCTGCGCTGTGGTCATGTAGCGGGACACGTCCACATGGTTGAGCCCCAGCGGCAGGATCGAGTTTATGCCCTGGCGCTGGCGGTACGCCAGCGGCTCGACCTCGATGGAGCGCTGGCGGGCAGCCGCCATGATCTGGCGGGTCTGGTGGTCGAGGGCCTCCGCCGTGTCCGCATAGGTGAACACGAGCCCCGTGTAGGTGAACAGGCGCTGGTTCTTGTTCTGCAGCTGGTCGAGGAGCTCTTCGGCCTCCTCCTTCGAATGGGAGAGCTCGGGCGGGAGTATCGAGAAATCGTACCCTTTCTTCACCGCGCTCATCTGCTCGTCGATGACCTCTTTGTCCATCCAGGCGATGCGCTTTTTCACGTAGGCGACGGCTGCCGCCTTTCCCATGGGGTGAACGTGCAGGGTGACGTTCAGGGGCATCGGCAGGTCGACGACGTTGGCGATGCAATCGTCCTCCAAATCGCTTCCGAAGCCGCGGAAGACAAGCACGCGGCACCAGGCGTCGTCCGCCCGGTAGCAGTCCGCGCGCCCCTCGGGCTTGAAGTCGAGCACGGAGGGCGCGACCAGGTCCTTGGTTCGAAGCCCGCTCGCGTGGGACAGTTTGTCCCACGAGAACGAGGGCTCGGATCCCGGGCGCAGCTGGGATTGGAGCAGCGCCAGGCGCTGCTGCCCATCGAGCGTGCGCGACTCGCATCGGATCCTCGCGAGCGTCTGCATGCAGTCGCTGCGGGCACGCGCGAGCCTGGGCGCAGCCGCATCGACGTCGTCCGCCCCCACGAGGAAGGTGAGGTATCGGTGGCGCACGAGGTTCGACACCCCCTCGCGCATCTTGTCGTTGAGGATGCGGTTGTACTCCTCGACGTATCCGTCGACGCGCGGGTCGCTCTTCTCGAAGAAGCGCTTGCGCCCGATCTCCCGCTCGGGGATGGGGGTGTTGATGATGGTGAGCTGGACCGAGGTCTCCGATCCGAAGTAGTCGTAGAGCTCGCTCATAGCTGCGAAGACGGACTGCTGGTTCTCCTCCCGCGCCGACTGGTAGCTGATGTCTCCGAACTCGATGGTCTGGCTGAACAGCCCTTCCTCTACCTGCGCGGTCCCGTCGGCGTACATTGCGTCGTAGCCGATTGCCGAGAGCACGTCTTTGGCTTCCGCGCGTGCGCGCCTCTTTCGGCGCGCAGCCTGCTCGACCCTCTTTTCTTCCTCCTCCAGCCCCGCCGGTCGGGCGTGCGCGCCGTGGGCGCGCCAGCTGCCCTTGCGCGGCTCGGCTTTCCCCGTCGGAGACTCCTTTTTGCCCTTACCTGACAGGATCATAGAGCTCGGCCCCCTTCCTCTTCGCCTTCCGCCTCGCCTTGCGCGACGGATTCCCCGGCGCAGGAGCGGGCCGAGCGCCCTCGAGCACGGGGGTCGAGCGATAGAAGACCCTCTGGTCCTCGAGCTGGAAATCGAGCCAAAGCGGGACGAACTTCTCCAATTTCATGTGATAGGGCCGCCAGAACCCCGCGAGCCAGAACGGCATGGATGCGCACATGACGGGAAGGGCTGCGTTGCGCACCTCGATCCCGAGCATGAACTGGCAGATGGCGGCTGTTCCGACAGCCGAGGCGAGACCTCCCGCGAGGCACACGAGCGTGCGCGCGGAGAGCTTGCCGACGATCTTTTCGGTGTATTCACCGATGTCCTTCTGGACCCTTACAGACAGCATTTCCGGCTCCTTAAGCTGGAAGCCAGGACGTGTCGAGCTGCCCGAAGTAAATCGCCGCAGCTATGATGATCGCCCCGCCTGCGATGGTCGAGATCGCGCTTGCGATCTGGGCTCCTCCCTGCTGTTCCCGGATGGCGAGACCGAGCGACACCGCGCCCCAGACGACCAGAAAGCCGCCCAGGAACGTGACGCAGCCGGAAACGAGCCCGATTATGTTTGAGAGCATCCCGTGTCTCCTTTGCATGTCTTGAAAGGGACGGCCGCGCGAAGCTATGAGGGGGCCGCCCCAGTTGGTACAATTGGTTGCGGAGCGCATCTCGCGCCCCTTTGCATCCGGGACGGCGCGCGGCTGGCCTGTGTGGAAGCTGGCCTCGCCGCGCTTGTCAAGGGAGTGTCGGCTCCCGCCGTCCCATCTCTCATCTCATGGGCGCATCACCGCCTCTCCTTTCCCGGTACTCCTTGAAGTCGAAGCGCTCCTCGTGCCTCGCGTCCGCATGCCCGGGGTCGACCTCCGGATAGGAGGGATGCTCCTCGATGCGGTATTTCGCCCCTTTCAGGGGGTAGGTCCCGCTGATGAGGACGATCGACTCGTCGCGCGGGAGCCTGCCCACCTCGTCGGGCGTCATGAGGTCGCGCTCGATCACGTTGTAGTTCTGGGTCGTGGAGCGGTTCGCGCCCCTCGAATCGCTTTCCGTGAGCACCTTCACGGTCTGCTTGCCGACCATCTTCGAGACCATCTCGTTGGTCTCGGTGGACTTGCCGCCCAGGAACACCACGGTGTCGCAGCAGTCAAGGATGGTCTTCGCGCCTTCCTTCTTGTAGGCGCGCTCGAGCTGGCTTGCCGACTGCAGGATGATGCTGAAGCTCACGTTGCGCGAGCGCGCCGTTGCGATGACCCTCTCGAAATCGGGCACCGTGCCGATGTTGCCGAACTCGTCGAGCAGGAAGTGCACGGGCCGTTTGAGCGAGCCCCCGAAGCGAGCGAGAGCCGTCTTGTACAGGACGCTCGTCGCCTGCCACATGAGGAGCGCGAAGAGGAAGTCGAAGGTCGAGTCGGAATCCGACATGCTCGCGAAGATGGCGTGCTTGCCTTCGCCCGAGCCGAGCGCGTCGAGGGCCATCTCGTCGTAGGAGATCAGCTTCGAAACCGCATCGACCGAGAGCGGCTTGAGGCGCACGTTGCAGCTGATGATGATCGATTTCAGCGTCTTTCCCGCCGCCACCTTGAAGGCGCGGTAGTTCGAGAGCGCGAAATCTTCTTCGGGACTGCGGGGCTCGCCGACGCGGACCCATCCCCAGTCGCCTCCGTCGTCGAAGGGGCGTTCCCCTTGCGCGCTTTGCCCGCGCCCCCGCTCCATGAAGCGCATGCCCGTCTCGAGCTCCTCGAAGATGAGGTCCAGCGGGCTCATGTAGGACTCGTCCTCTTCGCGCGCCTCGGCAAGGCTCAAAAGCAGCATGAGCGAGTTGAGGTCCCTTTCCTCGGGTCTGGCGTGGTACACGAGAAACGCCACGAGCGCCGTGTAGAGCAGGCGCTCCGAGTTCTCCCAGAACGGGTCGGCGCCCTTGCGGTCCTCGGCGGTGGTGTTCTTGATCAGGCATTCGACGAAGACGAGGATGTCCGCCTGGTCGCTCACGTAGGCGAGCGGGTTGTAGTGCATCGAGCGCGAGAAATCGGTGGTGTCGAAGGTCCGGATGTCGTAGCCGGCGTCCTCGAGGGCCCACCCGACATCGCCCAAAAGCGTGCCCTTGGGGTCTGTCACGAAGAAGTCGGCGTTCTTCTGCATTATGTTCGGCTTGACGTAGTAGCGCGTCTTGCCCGAGCCGGGACCGCCGAGAACGCATACGTTGCGGTTGCGGTCGTGCTTGAGGTCGAAGCGCTTCGGCTTGAGGGCAAGAGCGAAGTCCCTCGAGAGAAGGATGTTGTTGGCGGGATCCTTCCTGTCCATGAACGCGAGCCCCTCCTTGAGTGTTCCCCAGCGGGCCGAGCCGTGCTCCTCTCCCTGCCGGTACGTGCCCGCGCGCACGAGTCTGCGCGCCCAGACCGCCCAGGGGACGCAGGCTGCCATGAGCCCCACGGCAAGCGCCATGGGCTCTGACGTGAGCCCCGTTTCGAGCATTTCTGACAGAAGGACGAGAGCGTCGCACCTCGGGAAGCCCGATGCGCTCGCCGCGCTCGCAAGGGCGTCGCCGGCGCAGAAGCACGCGATGCTCGCCGCGGACACGGCGATAGCTTGTGATAGCGGCCTCATTTCGCCCTCGTCTCGACGCCGCGCGAGATATCGCGTGCCTTGCCCTTGGCCGCCTCGAGACGAGAGGACGCCTCCCTGGCATGCGCGGCCTTCTCGGCTATAGGCTCGTCCTTGGCGCGCTCGCGCATCTTCGAGAGCTCTTTTTCCGCACGCGGGGCAGAGGCCCGAGTGGCCTTTTCGAGGTCCTTGAAGGCATCGTTCACCGCAGGCGCGTCCTCGACCATGAAGACGAGGTGCTCGCCTTCGGGCATGGGCGCGAACTCGTGGCGGATGCCCTCGCGGGACAGCTTCTCGTCGATGATCTGGCGGATGGTCTCGTATTCGGGCAGGGCCGCGAACTCCGACATGTCGAGCTTCGCCCATTCCGCGACACCCGGAGAGGACTCGATCTCCCCTCCGGATATGTTTTCGCAATCGCCGCGGGCTCGCTTGAATGCCGAAGCCAATCGCTCGCCGCCCGCCACCATCGCCGCCTCTCCGGCATCCTGGCCGATGCGGATCATCCAGTCGACGAGCTTCTCGCCGGAGTCGTCGCCGAAGTCGTTCGTCATTGGTTTTCCTTTCTTTCCAGTGGGACAAACTGTCCCAGTCGCCTTCCCAAAACAGAGAAGGCGGGATGAACCCGCCTTCTCAGATGCATCAGCGAACCTCCGCCCGCGCATTTCGCGAATGCGGGTTCGCAGTCTTATTCAATTGCGGGATGGAATCCCGTGCGCGTCTTGCCGCGTCCTCGATGCTCGGAATAGCGCTCATGTAGTCGAGACGCTTGCACTGCTCTGGAGTTGCGCGATGCATGCACTCGATCGCATGCGCGAACCGCTCTGGCTCCTTCACGATGTCATTGAAGGACCAGCTCTCGAAGTCGACCCAATCCGAGCCGTCACTTTTAAGCGTCCACCACTCGTCTCCGCCGTCGACCTGTTGCACGAAGGCAAGATCCTCGTACACCACGCCCTGGCGGAGCGCAAAGTTTCCCTGCGCGAAGAAGCCGCGCAGCTCCTCGATGCTGCCGGCTTTCGCGAATTCGTATGGGTACTCTTCAAGATAGAGGTCGTCCTGCCAGGCATAGCCGCCGCGCTTGAGCCAGCCGTTCTCCTGGCATTTGGCCACGAGAGACTCGACGGTTTCGTCGTCGGCTCTCTGCAGTCTAGAAGCGTTCGCCATGGCTTATCCCTTTCCTTAGGCGCCTGCCCAGCCATGCCGGAAAGGACGCTTGAAGTTGTGCTTGCTATTCCGAAACACGTTCCCTAGAGACAGGGGCGTGTTGATTGCGGGCGGCCGCTTGGTTTGTCCGTCTTGGACTACCCGGCAGCCGCCCTGCTTCAGTTAACCGCATGGCACTCGCGCAAATTCCCCTGAGAGCCGCTTCAGGTTCCCTAGGGGGCCTGCAAGTCGGATTAATTTTTCCTCCTGCGACGGTCAGGGCTTTTCAGCACCACTACCTTGTTCATCTCACAGATGCGCGAGACCACGGCTTTGGCACTTTCCACCTCGTTATTGCGTGAAAGGCGACGCTCGAGAGCATCAAGGCTGTACTGGGATGTGAAAACGGTGGGAAGCATGTTCTCGTAGCGATAGTTAACTACCTCGAACAGCGTCGTAAGCGCCCAGCTGTTGGCGTTTTCCTTTCCTATATCATCGAGGAAGAGGATGTCCACCTCGCAGAACCTGCGCACGCCGTCATGCTCGCTGCCGTTATAGCTATCGTGGATCGAGTTGAGCATCGCGAGCGTGGTCGTAGCCTTGACGGAATACCCCGCGAACACGAAGGCCTTCGCCAGCGCGCACATCTCGTAGGTCTTTCCCGCCCCGACGCTTCCTTGGATGTAGAGGCCCTTGCCATTGGCATCTGCAAAAGTGTTTACGTATTCGATGCACTCGGGTACCGAAGGATATGCCTCCAAATAGAGCTTGCCGATTCCCGCCTTCCTGCACTTGGCAAGTGCCGCCTGTCTGGCCCTTTCCTCGCGCAAACGTTCCTTGGCCTCTTCCTGCCGCTTGATCTGAGCTCTCCTTCCTTTGCAGTCGCAGTCCTTGACCGTCACCCACCTCACAAAACCATCCTTCGAGATGATTCCGAGCCATTCGAGTGGCTTGCCGCAGTGCTCGCAAACGCGCTTCTCCTGTTTTTCGTACGGGAGACCCTTCGCCTTCGCCTCCTCGAGCGTGTAGAGCTGGAAATCAGGTTTCATATCATTAGTCCTATCTATTCGAAATGTTTGTTCTTGCTCTTTGGTATCGGGTGAACTTCCTTCATAGATGGAAGTGAGGGGTCTTCATGGCCGCCGACGCGCGAAGGTGAAGCATCTTCATGCACGGGAGAGTCTGCCCCCGAAGCATCTTCATGGGGTGAAGGGTCTTCATATGAGAAACCTTCATGGTCAGCACTCATGACGCCAATCGCCTGCAAGGGCTCCACCGCCACCTTGTAGCACTTACTGCCGATACGCCTCGCTTCGGCGCACGGCTCGGCTTCCATGATGAGATCCTTTTCCTTGAGGCGCTTCACGGCGTCGAACACCGCGCGCTCGCTCAGTCCGAAGAAACGGGCGGTTCCGCTTTTGGACTCGTAGAAAGCCTTCCCGGAGTTCTCGAACCCGAAGATGCGGGCATACACAACCAGGTCGGCGTTCTTGAGGCCCAAGTCGCGCCCCATAAAGTCCCAGACCAGGACGAATCCGTGCCCCTCGAGATTGAAGTCCTCCGGTCTTTCCGGATTCTCCTCCACCCCGCACATGACATACCTACAGATCGGCGTCGATTGCGCAGTTCTCGAGAAGGTCCTCGATGTTCTTCTGGGTAAAACGCAGGGAAGATCCGATGCGCACACCCACAAGGACACCATCGCGCATGAGGCGATAGACCGTCGCCGTGCTAACCTGGAGGTAATCGGCGAGCTCTGAGATCGTGAACAGGGGCGGCATTGGAACGGCCTTCTCCACGCTAATGCTGTCGACAGAAGTCCGATGCGTTTCTGCCTGCTCAATGGTTTGCATGTCGGCTCTCTTTCCGCGGCTGCACTGCCGTGCACCGCTGTGTCCGTGATTGACTTGATCTGACGCGTCATTGACTGCAGTGAAACAAAACGAAAGGCCCCGTATATCGAGACGGAGCCTTCCAGGTGCTGTAGGGGGTCAGCTAGACGCAATTACTTTTGTCTTTCGGTGGGTAATACGGTTCGGGAAGCGTGGTGAAATCGCGGAGCCACTCGACGAGTTCATCGCGTAATGCGAACGAGCCGCGCGCACCGTTTGGCCATTTGCGCAAAGGAAGCGGATTCCTCGGCGAGCTCGCGTATGCATAGACACGTTTCTTGCTGATTCCCAAAAGATGCGCTATCTCGTTCGGTGAATAGGCATCCTGCGGCAGCACAGGCTGCTGCACGAGGCGCATAACGTACAGGGCATTGCCCCCGCTCTCTCCCTCATGCTTGAGATCGGGCATGGTGATAACAGGCTGCTTCTTGTCTGTCATGGGTCGATCCTTCCTCGACCGATGATATGAGCAGCGCGAATACTCAACATCGGATCGTGTCTCCTTGGTTGGTCGGAGAATTCGCGCAACCCGCCGAATCCACACTCAAGGCCTTACTTCATTTCGCTATCGAAGAACACTCCCTTGCTCCATCAGCAGCAGGAGGACCACCTCTGAGCTGGGGTTTGATAGGAGTATTCGACGATTGGTATAATTTGCAGCGGGAGGCACCTTGGTGCATGTCGACTGCTCACGTTGCAATTAGAAGCATATCGACGCAGCAGAAGGATGTCGTTACCCGGCGGTTACCCTCCGGTTCCCCGTGGTTTCCACGTTGTGAGATCGAAAGGAAGCAAACGCGTCCGACCGAGATTAAGACGGTGAGTGAGGTAGCTAAAAAGGGAAAACATATTTCTGATGACTTTGTCTTTTCGGGCTACGTCCGTGCATTGAAAGATGCCTGGACTGGCGCTATCGCAGATGCTGACTTGATTGAGCTGCTCTATGGACTGATTGCAGAACCGCTTAAGCTCAAAGGGCAAACAGGGCAGCCTATTGGCTGCTCGAAAAAAGAAGCTAGCGGCATCATGAATCGCAAGAAAGAAGCGCACGGTGAGATCAGGAGACACTGCAGGGACGCGGCTGTAGAGGATTCCATTGTTGAAAACTATGAGAAATCTGTTCTTCCTAGACTCAACGAATGCAAATTCGATTTGCTACGAATTGAGCTAATCACTCTCATTCTCGATTCAGACTGCTCCAAAGCGGTGAAAGAAGAGCTTTCGTCCTTAGCAGATCAGGAGAACCTTGCGCCTTTCCTTGCGCGTTCGCTGCAGCTGTCGCTTTCTTGGGACAACAAGCTCTCCGAGAAATCTGAGCAAGGGGAAGAAGAGCTGCCGCTCCCGAAATTTAAAGGAAGAATAGATCCTGAAGTCCCTGAAGATATTGCCGAATGTGAGCTGCCCTACGTCGATGCGCTCGTCAGAGTCTACGGCGAAGAAGAAAACGCCGAATTCACTTCGGCAGACGAAATAGATGAATTCCCAAGGTACAAAGATCATCTCACAAGGCAGCGAAAAGACTACTATTCGGCGGAATTCATAAGACGATGCATGAGGGATACCTACGACGCAGAAGGCGATGATCAATTCGAGATTCTCGAAGAAGAGGTGTTCAACGGGGTCATTGACATCCACGGGCGCAAATTCGATACGGGAAGGCAGAGGCTAGATGAAGTCCTCACACAGGCCGCGAATCTCAACATGGATGGAGTCTGGGTAAATCGTGACACCGACTGGATAAGGACTTATGTCAAAAAAGGCGTATGCCACATCCTTGTGAATGACAGAAGAATTAGGGGGTGGCTAGATGAGGACCGATAAGGTTTTTAACACCGCCTTTGAGACCTCCCTGAGGATCCTGCTACTCCTCGACGCATCGGACATCGATTTGGACGAACAGACCATTCGAGTTGCTGACTTTATTGCCACCTACGGTAAAGAGTTTAAATTGTCTGCCGATTCTCCGAATGGGGATAATCCCTACATGTACTGCGAGCTGGCGGCACGAAAATCATTGATGAACGAGGCGATGAGGCTTCTCGTGATTGATGGGTTCGTTTTGCCAAGCGCAACTGAAAGCGGGTTCTTATATAGGATTACCCTACGTGGTCATCGCTACGTTAGCTCGCTGGAATCGAGATACGCAGAAGAGTACCAGCGAGCAGCATCGTCGGCTCTCGAGCTGATCGAGGCCAGAGGTATAACGTCCGTATTCGCTGTTATCAGGGAGAAGGCAAGGTACGCAAGCGAAGTGGAGCTGGACAATGAATAACTTTATCGTCACGCGACTGTCCGCAACCAGCACGTCGGGAAAGATTTCGACGGTACATCTCGAACCAGGGGTGAACATAGTCTGCGGCCCTTCGAATAGCGGAAAGTCGATGATTGTCAACTGCCTCGATTACCTTTTTGGGGGCAAGAAAGAACCCTTCGATCCGCTGGTAGAGGGATACGACTGTGTTTCAATGCAGCTCGTTAACGAAAACGGCGAGATATTGATTATCGAAAGAGCGATTGGACTTGATGACGGGCAGGCGAAACCCATCAACGAAGTAACCATCGACTCGGAAGTTGACGGGATAGAGGGCGGTGTATACAAAGTAAAGCCGAGCGAGAAGCCTAAGAGAAAATCCTATATGGATATCCTCATGCAAATACTCGGCATACCGAATACTGTCAAGATCATTTCCAGCCAGCAAGGAAAGACTCAAAGGCTTTCCCCCAGAACCTTCTTTCATCAACTCTGTATCAAAGAAGAAGATATTTTCAAAGAGAAGTCGATTATTGAAAACCCGGGCTACAACTCAATCACACCTTGCATCAACGCACTTGCATACCTCATCTATGAAGGAGGTGTTCGAGAGGACGACTACGAAGATCCCGAGATAAGAAAAGCGAAGAAGAAGGCAGTGATTGCCTATATTTCCGGCAAAATCTCGTCCTTAGAAAGCAAGCGAGAGGAGCTTCAAGAGGAGATCGAAAAAGCCGGCACGGCAGATGTTGAAACGCTTATTTCCGAGATGATGGACGAAATTAGCGCCGCTGACGCGGAGATAACAAAAGTTCAAAAGGAAAGCCAGAAGCTCTTGAACGACATCTACGAAACAGACGATAAGTTGACTTTAGAGAAACAACTCAAGGAGAGGTACAGACTACTCCATTCCCAATACGATTCAGATGTGAAGAGACTGGAATTCATCATCGAGGGAGAAAGCAGCAAACCGGACAATGAACAAAGCAGGTGCCCTTTCTGCGACTCGGAGGTACACGTCCCCCGTGACAGAGAATCCTATATCGAGGCATCAAAGGCGGAGCTCGAGAAAGTGCGCCTTCAGATAAACGACCTGAGAGCTCTCGAAGACGAGACGGACGAGCGTATCTCCGTGCTGGATTCTAGACAAGCTTCCCTTCGGGCTAAAAGCAGTTCCGTTAAAGATCTTCTGGCAAAAGAGTTTTGCCCAAAGGCGGAAAAGCTCCGGGAAGAATTGGCAAACTACCAGCGAATCGCCCAACTCAAGCAGGAGGTAGATACTCTCGATGCCCTGAGCAGTGAATTCAGCATGGATATCTTCGAGAAAAGCGGCGAGGATGAATCAGCTCCAGTATTCGATGCAAAGGAAATGTTCGACACGTCGGTATTCAGCAGGTTGAGCTCAGCCGTCTGTCAAGCAATAAGGGAATGCAACTATCCCGAATTCAGAGTTGCGGGGTTGTCGCAAAGCACGTTCGATGTCGTTGTGAACGGCAAAGACAAAAGGCATGAGGGAAAGGGCTACAGGGCTTTCCTGAATACCCTGTACGCATTCACCCTCATGAAGTTCATCGAGGACGAAGGCATACATAAGCCCAAGATGCTTATCATGGACTCACCAATCCTGAGCCTGAAACAGGACGTGACCGATCCTGCGTCAGATGATATGAAGAGTTCGCTTTTCAGCTACATCATCAGAAACTGCGGTTCTTGCCAGGTACTAATAGCCGAAAACGATATTCCAGAGAACGTAGACTATAGCGATGCAAATATCATCAGATTCGGACGAGGAGAGGGCACTTTGAGGCAAGGGTTTCTAGTCAGAGGCTAGAACAGTCGTCCCGCTGGGACAGTTTGTCTCAACAAGCAGTTCGGTTGTGCTATCCGCCCGAATTAAACAACGCAGCAATTGGTGGTTGTCTTGCCAGAATGTTTACCCCATAAAGCGAATCGGTTCGTTCCTCGTCACCCGATAAAACGTAAACCCTTCTTCATTCTGGTAAGTCTCAATTGTGGAGTTGGTACCTCTTAGGCTTCGATTTAAATCCTCAATCAAAGAACGCCCTTTGTCTGGCGATGCCCCGTCAACCAGTCCGTTTGCGTAAAGACTTGCGAGATTCGCATAATCCTGCGCTTGCATGATGGGAGAATTTGACTCAGGGGTTATCCTCTGAGTAGGAGAGGCTTCGTAGAGCGTGGCTGCTTTTGCGTAGTTTCGGGGAATCCATCTGCCGTAGAAATGCTCCCTCGCCAAACATAAATTCATAGATTGGCATTCCATGTCGGAAAGGATACGCTCTCCCTTGCTGGGCGAGGCGTTTGCAATCAACCCACGCAGGTGCAACCCTGCATATTGGATCTTCTCATCCCGGAGTAAGTTTTCTATGCCACGAATTTCGAAATAATATGCCGCTTTGCTGTAGTCGATTGGCGTTATGTCGTCTCCAAAATAGTATGCATAAGCAAGATTCGATGCGGCCGGCGTATACCCCTCGCTAACCAGAGCCTCATTGAATTTATGCCAGAGAAGAAGCGACGAATGCCTGTCCTCGGGAAATCGAGATAGCCATTTCTTAAATACCGCTCCATAAGATGCAAGAGGATCGGAGGAAGAAGCGATATCGTGTGCTTCCATTTTCGCCTGACGCTCCAAATCTCTCATCAGACTAAAATGCTCATCAAATTCCTCCCTGTTCGCATCCTTCGTTTCTTGGATAATCTTGAGAGACGCCGCAGAAAAGTCCTCGTATCGCTCCCTGCTTAGCATCCCATCTGCGCTTTCCACAAAGCGCTCTATACGGTCAAGAGCCTCATACGACCACGGCTTTACATATTCCCATGGCTCGTTTGTCGATTCATGCGAATCGTAGTTCTTGTCATTAACTATATCGACAAAAAGTTTGTATTGCGCATCGGGAAGCCAAATCTCTAAGGGATGAATATACAATACAATCGTCCGCAGGGCGGTCAAATCCCAACTGCTCATATCGACATTCTCAAGCCCAATATGCTCAATTTGCCTGATAACGGCTTCATAGCTCACCTTGTGGCGAGACTCTTTGCCTTTCCTCCTGCACGCTTCCTCCAGAATGCGCTCGACTTCTTTTATCCAGCTCTCCCTGTCTGGACATCTTTCCTCGACCAGCAGCCCTAGATATCTCTGGATTACTCTCGTCGCAGTTTTCTTTACGTTATGAATTACCTGGCTACTGTCGTTCATTTTCGTTCCTGTTCTTTGACTTTAATATCGAGAAGCCTTTATCTATTCAACATACGACTTCTCCAACCTTCAGAGAAAAGAAATGTCACAATCCTGTGACATGCTTATCAACCGTTGTTCGGGCAGCGACATCGTTGCGGACTGCAGTGAGCTTATCTAGATAGAGTTTAGTTGCTGCACGATAATCTTCGACTAGCAACGCTAAAGTTGCCTGATTACAATTGTGCAATCCATTGAAACGACGCGCCCAAGTTAGTTCTCTAGGGCAGAACAAGGATACTTTCGGCGACATACCGAACAGCCATCTGAAAAATGTCGGAGAGAGCTGCACTCTTATGCAAACATATCCGACGGCGGCCTCTTCGTCGATGTGCTCGAACTTGATGTCATTGCCGAATGCATCATAGACGTATTTCGCGTGTGAGCCCTCTACGCGAAGGAAGAGTGTTCTGCATACGCCGTCACCATACATGTCGAACTTCTCGGAGACGTCCCTTATAACCGAATGGGACAGTTCTTGTATTCGCGGTGCGTATCTCGTCTTTCTTCCGATCTCCACATCTTTCATCCGGTCGAGACGCCTGTACCACGCTTCGCCACCAGGAGAGGCTTCCGTGGGAACGCAGGTCTCGAGATAGTAGTGCCCGAAGCTGTAGATGAGGGCGATGGGCGTCTCTTCCTTTTCCTCTGATTCGTATATCGATCCGTTCATGAGATGGCTTACGTATCTGAAAGTGACCGTCTTGCCCTCGTTGATTGCCTTGGACGCGGCGTTTGCCGCTCGGAAGACATCTACGTAATCGCTGGTCTGCCGTTCATCGACGTAGACAGTCCCGACGACTTCGTCCTGTTTCCTTTCGGGCATCGTTCCGACAATCTTGCCGCTCAGCGTCTCACGCTGGTCAGGACTCAGGTACTTGCAGGTCTTCACCAAGTTGACGAGTACTGCTGCCTCGTCAGGAGTCACGAACCTCTGGACGCAGCGGAAGCCCTTCTTGTCGCCTTTGGAAGCCGCTTTTATCTCCATCCCGAAGGGAGGATTGTCGGAAAGTGCCCTCAGGTCATCCAGCACCGTGTTCTCGGAAGGAGCGCTTCCGCTGAGCAATCCGATTATTCGAGCGATTTCCTTCGCAGTGAGCCCCTCCTCATCGTCGGAGAAGACCCTGAGTATCTCCAATACCGCGAGCAGCCTCTCCCGAGTTGGAAGCGGTCTTCCGTCTTTCAGAGGGCTTTTGCCGACATGCGGCGGAAGCAGCTGTTCGATTTCCTCGCTAGAGATGGTTCTTGACATGTCCCCTCCAATCTAAATGACCTTAATTATTTTAGGTCTTCAAAAGAGTTCTGATGAGCAGGATCGAGACGATTCGCCAATAATCAATTCATCCCACAGTGATAGGAGGAAGAAATGGCAACCATCGACTCACCTGTAAGGCCCATCACTCCAAGCGAACCCAAATTCGGCGAAAAAGTCATCGAGCTCGGCAACAGAGCACTCGATTTCATGGAGAAACACCCAGCTGTGCCCGTTATAGCCGTTGCACTGGGCGTCTTCGGTTCCATGGGAAGAACCGCGATAAAGGCAGGTTGGACGCCCGAACAAATCGTGGGACTCGGCAAGGCGTTCCCAGTCCAGATTTCCATCCCAACCCTCAGCCTCTAAGACAGACCGCGATCCCGAAAGGACAGGCCATGAGCGGAACGATACACATTTCCTTTCCCAAACCGGGCACCGTACTCACCTACGCTGACGCTTTCAAAGCGTACCGTGAGCTTGAGGGCTACATGCTCTCGCGCGTCTACATCTCCTCTTTCCAAGGCAATGTCGGGGTCTACGACCTCATAACGCACCTAGAGGATCTGGCATCGAAGCACGGAGTCGACGACGGAAGAAAGCTCAGCAGCCTGCGCGAGCTGATGCATCTGTTCGTCTCCGAGCGCACCGCTCTGGCCAACGGCGTCAACGGCGCGCGCTTTTACCTACATGGGAACGCGAAAGCGCTGGCAAAGCACGACGAGACGCACCTGTTCGAGATTGGCATCGACGGCGAGAGGCTGTGCCGGGAACTCGATGAGTTCATCGAGCTCCTTGGCGAAGAGTCTGCAGACACCGACGAGTATGCCGACACCTATTCGCCCTATCCACCGAAAAGAATGGCCACGAGGAAGACAAACAACGGGTTCCCGAAATGGCTTACAGTCAGCATCTGCGCTCTCATGGCCTGCTTCGGCCTGTCGGTACTTGCCCATGTCATCATCCAATTTGGAATTCTCTCAAGATGGCTTGTGTGACGTCCATGTCATACAGCGAAGTCCTTAGGATACAAGCCGAATTATCCAGACATTCATTCTTATACGCTTGGAGCCAACGCGCACTTGCAATCACGCTGACTTCGCAGGGAATCGCAGGCGAGTGCCCCGAATGAGAAACGAGAGGAGTGTTCTTCTATTGCCAAAAACAGCATTCGATGGTATAAAGTAGGTGGTTCTCCGATAGGAGGGCTTCCAAGTGCCGGGGACGTTTTCCCCGGCTTTCTTTGTTTTAGGGGGCGAATTGCGCGAGCTCAGCCTGTTCATAGACGAATCCGGGAGCGACAACCTGAGGGACAGGTATTATCTCCTCACGCTCGTGCTCCACGAGCAGGACGAGGACGTGTCCGAGAGCATTCGCCTGTACGAGCGTTCGCTCGCCGAGAAGGGTCTGCCCGACATCCCGTTCCATGCCTCCCCGCTGCTGAACGGCCATGACAGCTACGAGAACATGGACCCTGCCGACAGGAAGCGTCTCCTCTCGTCGTTCAGAGTCTTCTTCCGCCACATGCCGGTACGCTACACGTGCATCACGCTCAAGACGAAGGAGCACGGCGACCTCGACGGAGTCACGGCCGCGATGCGCAAGCGCCTCGTCGACTTCCTGTTCGACAAGCTGACGTACTTCCAGGATTTCGATGTCGTCAAGATCTATTACGACGACGGGCAGAAGTCGGTCGCGCAGGCGATCCACAAGGCCGTCGATTACGCCCTCTCGAAAGACGCGATGGTCTACAGGCTGGCCTCTTCCTCGGACTACAGGCTCAGCCAGATCGCGGACTACATCTGCACGATGGAACTGACCGCCCTCAAGTACGCCGACAAAGCGTCCACCGCTACCGATGAGAAGTTCTTTGGCTCGTGGTCCCAGTTCAGGAAGGGCATCCTCAAGGAAGTGCGGGCGAAGAGAATCTAATCGCGCGGCGGCTGATTGGATTTCAGAACGTTATCGGCAAACCGCTTGTGACAATTGTCCAGGAACGGCAAACGGCGATTCGAGGATAGTTTAAGCAGCTGATTCGCATGAATCGGTCAGTTTCCAAGCCACCCGTAACGATTCCCAAGTGCGAATCGGGGAGTCGTAGCGCGCATAATGTCTAGTATCGGGACATTATGCAACTATTCCCCGCCCTCCCGAATCAACCCTTGATTCGGGATTGATTCGGACGATATGACACAAGGTAGCACCTTATGGACGATAAGACACGCAAAAGCACGTCGTGCACGTGCGCAACTATCGAGTGGGAGTAGGCTGATAGGGTTCTGACCTGCATTTTTGAGTGCCGCACTGTGCCGCTGAGTTTCGTTTCGTACGAGAGTCATGGCAAAGCCGCCAGCGATGTTGGTGAGTAAATACGATAACCGAGCCTCCGTTCCCGCGTTGGGACGGAGGCTTTTTCTTTGTCGTTTTACTCCCTTTCACCTGCGATTTCGCAATTTACTCCCCCGTGTTTCAAGACGGCAAGGCACGGTGCGGCATTCGGAGGAACGGGAGTAAGGATTCATCCCAAGTGAGTAGACGCGCGATTTTTGTCTCCGAGAGCCAAACGGGGCCGTTTCGGGGCCTGTGAAACTCAAATCGAACTCAATAGGCTTTTCGGCGGTCTTCTCACAGCGTTTTCCCAGGTGGTTAATGGGGAGTAAAGAATCTCGCCGCCTCAATGAAAACGGGAGTAACCAGGGGAAATGCCGCGGCGTACTGCCGCGTGCCGCCGTGTAAGCCACCGCGTCATTTACTCCCCAGGTGCGCCGGAAATGCCTTGGCATGCAATGGGGAGTAAAAACTCAGCTTACGCAGGCCCGAGCGGCGCTCGCCGCCTGGTCCACCGTCCTGATTCGGTTGCGTTGATCGCGAAATGCGGAGAGCCGCTACAGCGAGGCTTTCCAGTCCTCGTATTCGTCGGCGTCGATCTTGCCGTTTTCGAGCTGCGCGCGCTTCTCTGCCCACAGTTCGATCGCCATCGCGGCTTTGGGCGCGTGCGGCGCCTTGGGGTTCAGGGAGAGGCCCGTGCCGTCGGCTGCGGGCACGATGCCGAAGGAGTCCTCGAGCCGCACGAGCAGCGACATGAGGTCGCCCGCAGTCTCGACGCCGTAATCCTTGAGGGCGTTGACGGACACGCCGAGCGCCGCGGAGATGGACTCGAGCAGCTCGGGCTTCACGGCGCGGATGCCGCTCTCGTAGTGGCGCACGGCCCCCTCGGTCAGGCCGACCGCCTCGGCGAGCTGCGCCTGCGTCATGCCGCGCGACTTGCGGTACCGCCTTATGTTCTCGCCTACGGACATGAGCCCTCCTCCTGGAATTACGTACCAGCACATCTTATCAGCGTACGCAAATGTACGCAATTCTATTGACAGTACAGATATGTACGTTTACTCTGAATCTGTGAACCGTACGTATCCGTACGCCATTGATTGGAGGAGCCATGGACGAGAAGGTGGCGAAGACGCCGAGGCCGCACATGCTGGACGCCGACGAGGTCGCGGAGCTGCTGAGGATCAAGAAAGGCAGCGCCTACGAGGTGATCAGGAAGATAAACGCCGAGCAGGAGGCGCGCGGGCGCGTGGTCATCCGCGGGCGCGTTCGAAGCGACGTCTTCGACGCCCTGTACTTCCCGGAGGTGGACTGACATGCCCGTGTACAAGGACGACGGCAACGGCACGTTCTACGTGCAGTGCTACTACCGCGACGCCCGCGGCTCGAAGCGCCACAAGACGAAGCGCGGCTTCTCCTCCGAGGTGGAGGCCGCAGTGTGGGAGAGCCAGTTCAAGAGCCTTAACGGCGGGGCCATGGACATGACGTTCTCCGAGTTCGTCGAGGTGTACGCCTCCGAGGTGAAGCCGCGCATACGCGAGCACACGTGGATCACCAAGGAGTACATCATCAACGACAAGCTCGTGCCGTTCTTCGGGGACATGCGCATGTGCGACGTGAGGCCGATCGACGTCATCAGGTGGCAAAACGAGCTCACCGAGCACCGGGACGCCGACGGGAAGCCCTGGGCACCGACGTACCTGCGCACAGTGAACAACCAGCTCAACGCCATCTTCAACCACGCCGAGCGCTACTACGGCCTCAGCGACAACCCGGTGCGCAGGGTCGACAAGATAGGCTCGAAGAAGGGCGGCGAGATGCAGTTCTGGACCAAGGACGAGTACCTGAGGTTCAGCGAGGCCGTCATGGACAAGCCTCTCTCATTCCACGCCTTCGAGCTGCTTTACTGGACGGGCATACGCTGCGGCGAGCTCCTGGCGCTCACGCCGTCCGACTTCATGCTGGAGAGCTCGCGGCTGCGCATCAACAAGTCGTACCAGAGCCTCAACGGCGTTGACACCGTGACCGACCCCAAGACGCCCAAGTCCGTGCGCACGATCGTCATGCCCGCCTTCCTGCGCGACGAGATGGCGGACTTCATCGAGATGCGCGACGACGTCGCCCCCGACGAGCGCCTGTTCGCCGTGACCAAGCACTTCCTGGCCCACGAGATGGAGCGCGGGTGCAAGGCGTCGGGCGTGAAGCGCATCCGCGTGCACGACATACGCCACAGCCATGTGAGCCTGCTGATAGAGATGGGCTTCTCCGCGCTGGCCATCGCCGAGCGCATGGGCCACGAGGCGGTGGACATCACCTACCGCTACGCGCACCTGTTCCCCACGAAGCAGGACGAGATGGCCGCCGCGCTCGACGGGGCGAGGGGGTAAGAAGGATGCCGTGCGAGAACAGCGCCCGCAAGCGCAGCAAGACGATGGCGTTCCGCTGCACGCCCGAGGAGCGCAAGCTCATATGCGAGATGGCAGCCTGGAGCGGCATGAGCAGGCAGGACTACATCATCGCCAAGCTCACCGATACCCAGGTCGAGGTGAGGCCCTCCGTGAGCGTGCAGAAGGCACTGAGGGACTCGATGGCGGAATTGGCCAAGGAGGTGCGGCTGGCGGCCTCCTACGGCGAGCTGAGCGAGTCCCTGCAGCAGAGGGTTGAGCTCGTTATGGGGTTCTTCCTGGCGCTCGGCGAGCCTGTTGACGCGCCGACGGAAGAGACATCGCCACGAACTACGTTTTTGGAAGAGCCGGTTCCATCCGTCATCGATGCGGGTTCCGACACCGCAAGCATCTTCGAGATGGGACGCAGGTAGGGCCTAGCGCCAGACCTCCAACGCCTTGTCCGCAAGCCATTCGGCGCGATCGGCGATATCGCCCTCGTTCCAAGACTCCTTCTCTAGGGCGCCGGCCATGGTCGCAAGGCCGGCGGCGCAGAGGGCCAAGCCGTCCTTGTATCCCTTTCCCTGCTTCTTGGTGGTCCAATCGGCATCGCGGATGGAGGCGTTGAGCGAATGCGTGATGATGGCGAGGTTGCCGAGCGTGAGGAGCTTCCGGTCCCTTCGCGTTGCGGCTTCGTCGTCGAGGGCTCCCCATTTGTTGCGCCACTTCTTGGGCATCATGTGCTCGAGGGTGTACTGGTTGAACCCGAGCAGGGCCGTGCTGCTCATGCCCGGACGAATGGCGCTTTCCAGCAGATAGAGGACGCCCTTGGACTGGAGGTTGTACAGACACGATTCCTCGAATGCCGCTCGAACCTCGGCGTCGCCGGGCATGTACGTCGTCGCCTCGTCATTGGCTTCGAGAGCCTTCCTCAGCGCCTCCGCGTCCTTCACCTCGTTCAGGATCAGCGAGGTGAACAGCCTGTTGTAGTTCTTCGTGGTCGCCTGAACCAGCATTCGGCGGACGATGTAGCTCTCAAGCAGGGCGTAGATCTTAGATTCCTCGCTCGAAGACTCCGCGTTCTTTCGAACGTAGAGCACGTACGGGATGAGCGTCGAGTTCTTGAGGCCGAATATCAGCACGTTCAGGCGCTCGACGCCGGAAGCGGAGGGGATGTCCGCGTCGCAGTAGCCAGGGTCGAACGTGGACTCGAACGCCTCGGCATACGCCTTCATGTTGTCGAGAATCTCGACCTTGTCGCCGTTGCAGTACCTGCCGATGAAATCCTTGTAGGACTGGAAGAGGTTCGAAGTACGCGAATAGAAGAGCTTGTCCTCGGTCGTGACGCCACGCCTCTTGTCCTGGACCAGAATCTGGAGGAACGCGTCGAAGAAGAGGTCGACGAGCGTGCGCTTGATGCGCCCGGTAACGATCTCCTGCTCCCAATACTCCCTCTTCTCAGCCGTGGGCTCGAAGACGTCTTCCCAGCACTCCTTGAACGCCTGCTCGTTCTCGCGGTTGAAGAAGTAGTTCTTGAGGAGCTCCGCCGTCGTCAGGCGCACCCCGAGCGAGTTGATGGTGTCGAATATCTGCTGCTCGTCCTCGCCCTCGGTAAGGTCGATGCAGACGAACTGGACGTTCGACTTGATCGTGTTCCTGTCGACCTTCTCCGGGTCGATATTCTTGAGGAAGTAGTTGTAGGCAAGGACGATGGCCGAGGAGCCCTCGAGGGGTTCGCAGCCCGTGGCGCTGACGACCTTTTCGAAATCCTGCCGGTCGTACTTGCCGTGCCGCAAGGCGACATCGCCGGTCTCCAGGACGAAATCTCGCTCAAACAAATTGTTGGTGCCGTTTTTTGCACAGAGTGCCTTGAAGAAGATGACCATGGTCGTGAGTCGCTGCTGGCCGTCGATGACGGTGCGAACCTCGGAGACCTCGGACCAGGTGTTGCCGGAGGAGGCCTGCTTCAGGATGATGGAGCCCAGGAAATAGGGCCGCTTCGAGGCCGTGACGAACTCCATGTCGCCGAGGAAACGCTCCCATTGCTCTTCTCCCCAGACGTACGCCCTTTGGTAAAAAGGTATTTCGAGCAGGCGCGATCCGTTGAACACGCCGCTTATCGTTGCTTTTCCTGCATCCATCCTTAAAGCCCTATCTATCCTTTGCGGTTATTGCTGGCGGGGTCAATTTTATCAATACGCTGCTTGACCCTTTAATGTTCCCGGTCCTTGCCGTCTTCTCCCCAGAAGGTGCTCGAAGATGATGCGCAGGTCCTCGTCATCAAGGCAGCCGCCCTCGAGGCAGCCACGGTCGATGGTATCGATCATCGTCTGCCCCTTCTTCTTCGAGCGGTCGTAGATCACTGTGTCGAGGGATAGCTCCCTGCCGTCGCGCGTGAACATCTCGTGCATGAATTCGGCACTGTTCGCTTGACTCCAATCGCGTACCGCGTGCTCGAGCGGGCCGCTTCCCCTCGATATGGCGACATCCCAATGCTCGCAGTTAAGCAGAAGAAGTCGGTTCATGAACTCGACGCCCGAAAAACCGAGTCTCGCAAACGGCAGAAATAGAGGGTCATCTGAAAAGACCGCAGCATACTCACTGCTCAACGGCATATACGCGAGATGAAAATCGTACGAGTCGTTCTCGGGCCCGATGATGAACATAGGCATCGACGTCGTAACGAACCCTGAGCCGACGGGTGCCCTAAGGATGGAGAAGCTCTTCTCAAAAAAAGCCTTTCGAATACGGTTAACTGGCACAATATCATCGTTGGAGAAGAGCATGGTTGCGGCGGCGGCAAGCTCGACCACCGCTTGGGAATCCCCGCGCCAATCCGACCAATCGAGCAAGCCGAGCTCATAGGGTGTCAGATGAACGTTTCTGAGCAGCTCTTCGGCAGTCTCGCGTGACCATTTCTTGTCGACGCGCATACTGATAGGGTGCCGGACGATGATATTTGCTGCCAGCTCGCAAACGGCGGCTTTCCCATCAGAATACCCTTCGTCTTCGCACCGGTCTTCTTTCTGGCGTTCCAAAAAGCGATCGTAAAGCGGCGCGATGCGGCTCTCGAGCTCAGATAGCTTAACCTCGATGAGGTTCTGCGCATAGAATCTGTCTGTCGCATCGCCTGTCGCATCGGCATGCTCGACCTCATAAAGATCGCGCATGCTGCAAAGGTTCTCGCAATTCGTGCGGAAGAAGGAGCCCTTCTGTCTGCTGTAGGCATGAAGCTGCCCGGAGGAATCCGCGAAATGGCGCAGGTAGAACCGCGGCACCCAGTGCTGCTTTCGCGTCATCTTTCCGGGCAGCTTCGACATCCTAAGCCTTCACCGCCTCGTATTGGTAGGTCGTGCGCACGTTGTAATGGAAGTCGTTTCCGAGGTCCAGCGCCTCGAAGTGCTTCTTGGCGCAGCCGATCTTGATCTTCTCCGCGTCGCGCAGGGCGGGCTCGCCGTTCTTGCCGCCCTTGGTCTCGGTCACGAAGTACACGCGGCGCTCGCCGTCGGCCTCCTCGACGTACGCCCAGTCGGGGTTGTAACTGCCGAGCGGCGTGTCGATCTTGAACGCCGAGGGCAATTTCGCGAACACGAGAACCTCCTCCTGCTTGTCTAGAGCCTCGGCAAAGGAGCGCTCGACCCCCGCCGAGTCGTAGACCACGTAGTTGTACAGGCTCTTGCTCGTCATGTCCGGCTTCCACGCGTTCTGCCCAAGGTAGGCCGTGTAGTCGTCAAGCTCGAGGTCGCGCATGGTGTACCACTCGTCCTCGGGAAGGCGCACGTACTTGATGCCCTGGGCGATGAGGTCGTTCTTCACGCGGTTGATCTTGTCGCCGACCTGCGCGAGGAAGGTCGCGGGGTCGATCTCGAACTCGTCGAGGCGGCTGCAGCCCTCGAGGATCGCCTTGATGGTGCCGCGGGTGAGCCCGACGGCGTCCTGCAGCTCTGCGATCGGGTCGGGAAGGTCGTATTTCACCTTTCCCGAAACGGACACCACGGAGGTGCCCGTGCCCTCGGCGCTCACGCCCGCGTCGTCGATGCCCAGCGAGGCACGCTCGCTCGTCACCTGGGGCGGGCGCACGGCGAGCATGCCGTCGACAGCTTCGATGGCATGCTCGATGAGCTTGCCGGAGTCGACCTCGACCTGGAAGCGCGTGCGCTGGCGGATGCGGTCCCACAGGGCCTGGAACGCAGGGTCGAGCGTGACGTCCTTCTGCAGCTCGACCGAGACCTCCTTGGCCTTGTCACGGATCTGGACCCTCTGGGACTTGTGGATGATGATCGCCTCGACCTGCTCCTTGGCAGGCTCGAGCTCGGCGGGGAGCTCGACCTTGCCCTCCTCGGCGGCCGCCTTCAGCTCGGGCGTCACCGCGCCCTTGCCGTCGACCATGCCGGTCGCGACGAGGTGGTCGTAGACCTGCTTGGACTTCTCGTAGCCCAGGCGCTCCTCGACGCCATCATCGCCCTTGACCGTGACCTTCGTGAAGCTCTCCGGAGTGATGACGCCGAACTTGAAGTCCTCAGCCTCAAGCTCCTTCTGCAGGCCGTTGGCGAAGTCGTCGTAGCTCTCGTTCGCGATGACGGTGAGCACGTTCGCCTCTGGGTCGTACAGGCGCTCGCCATCCTGGTTCACGCACAGGCGCAGACCGCGGCCGATCTTCTGGCGCTTGGTCAGGTTGTCCTTTGTCTCGACGAGCGTGCAGATCTGGAACACGTTGGGGTTGTCCCAGCCCTCCTTGAGCGCGGAGTGGCTGAAGACGAAAGAGACGTCCTTGTCCGCGTCCTTGCCGTCCGGGAAGGAGATGAGCGTCTCCTTCTTCTGCATGATGAGCTCGAAGGCCCCGGCGTCGTCGGCGGTGCCGGCGGCTCCCTTGGAGTCCTTGAACTTGCCCTTCTTGTCCTTGGCGAAGTATCCCTGGTGCACGGCGTGGGGGTCGCGCACCAGCGGGGCGCCGACGGCTTCGTAGCACTCGAGCCACGTGCCCTTGCCGATCCCCGCCGCCTTTGCGATGCGACGAGGCGCCTTCGAGTTCAGGGCACCTGCGTACTCCTCCTCAAACATCAGGGCGTACAGGCCGCCGTGGACTTCGGGCTCGTAGACGCGGTATCGGTCGACGCGGTCGATGAAGAAGAGCGAGAGCACCTTCACGCCGCGCGGCCACAGCTCGAACTGGCGGGCCAGGTGGTCCTCGATGGTGCGGCGGATCTGCGCGCGCTTGACGACCTCCTCGTTGACGTCGCCCAGCGCCTCGCCGAGCTCGAGCACCTCGCCGTTCTGGAACTCTATGAACTCGTCGCCCACTGCGGCGCCGATGTTGTTGACCACCCAGCCGCTCTCGTAGTCGCTGTTCTCGCCGCTCTTCTGGTAGAGGTCGTTGCCGGTCTTCACCGTGACGGCCTTGCGCTTCTGCGTGCCGTCGGCCTGGCGCACGTCGATGGACACCTTGGCGGAGAACGGGTCGGACTTGACGGACTCGAGCCTCACGTACGCGCCGTTGAGGTTCGCCTCGGCCTTGATCGAGTCCACGCAGATGCCCTTCACCAGGTGGCGCTCGAAGGCGTCGACCGGCGTGAGGCGGTAGATCATGTTGTAGGCCTGCTTGTGCGTGGCCGAGTAGCGCAGCACGAACAGCGGGTTCAGGCTCTTGATGGCGGCCTTGGCCTGCTTGGTGTTGTCGACGCTCTGGGGCTCGTCGATGATGACGACGGGCTTGCAGGCGCTCACGAGCTCGCGAGGGCTGAAGCCGCCGGTGAGCTTCTCGCTGGGACGGTGGAAGAGGTTGCCCTCCTTCGCGGTGCCATCCTTCTCGAGGCCCTTGTTGAACGCGTCGATGTTGATGACCATGACCTGGATGGAGCTCGACGTGGCGAAGTTACCCACCGGCCCCATGTCCTTCGAGTCGTACACGAAGTAGTCGAGCGGCGTGCGGTCGTAGAGCGTCTCGAAGTGCCTGCGGGTGGTCTGGAGGCTCTTGAGGACGCCCTCGCGGATGGCCACGCTCGGCACGACGATAACGAACTTGGTGATGCCGTAGCGGCGGTTTAGCTCGTAGATGGAGCGGATGTAGACGTAGGTCTTGCCGGTGCCGGTCTCCATCTCGACGGTGAAGTCTCGCAGGCGCCCATCGGTGAGGACGTCGGTTGCCGGGAGGCAGCCCTCCTCCTGCACGGCGTGCAGGTTGTCGAGGAGCTGGCCCGGCGCCACGCGAAGCTCGTTGCCGTGGCCGACCATGAGCTCGCCGATTGCCGTCTGGCCTTTGCGGCCGGAATCGGCGGAGAATACGCTGCCAATAAATTGTTGTCCGCGGAACAGGTCGCAGGTTGCTTCGATGGCCTCCAGCTGGTGCTGCTGGTCGGATGAGAACTTGAACTCGAGCGCCGCCATGCTAGACCGTCCTCAATTCGATCTCACAGCCCATGCGCTCGCCGGCGTGCTTGAAGATCTGCACGGCGTTGAGCTTGAGGGTGTCGTCGAGGACGGAATCGAGGATGAGAACGCGCCTGGGCTCCATGTCGGCGATGGCCTCGAGCGCCTCAATGGTGAGGCCTCGGGACATGCAGCAGACGAGCTCGTCGCAAGCGACGGACCAGATGGGATAGCCCGCGGCTTCAGACTTCTCGACGGGCAGCGTGAGCTCGAGGCCCCATTTGAGCATCATCTCGAAGACGATATCCATATCGGAGCGATCGGGCTTGACCACGTCGAAGAGGAGCTGACCGGGCTCGGGCTTCTCAATGCCGGACTCATCGAGCTCGAACACACGGAAGCCGATGTCGGGAAGCTGCTTGGGTCCCTCGCCAAGCTTGAGTTGACGGTTGGATTCCTCGAGCTCGGTTTTGATTTTGTCGCCTGCGCGGCGAATGCGTCCTTCGCCTATGTCGCAGAGAGTCTCATACCCGTCCTTGTAGGCGTCGCGTTTCGGGTCACAAGGCTCTGGAAGCTGGACAAGGATAAACTGATAGCGATCATCTTTTCCGAGCTCCTGCAGGAACATGGCATGGGCGGTCGATGCTGAGCCTGAGAAAAAATCAAGCACAATATCACCCGTGCTTAAATGCTCATGTACGGTAAGGAAGCAAGCAACCGAAAACAAGAGATAGACCGCCAGCACTACACTATTCCGAACCAAAGACCAAAAGATAAGCATTGTGGGAAAATCTAAACTTTTGGATTTTCCTACAATGCCAACTACGGCGGAATCCCTCCCACTCCTTATATCTTTCTGTATACATTGAATTTGTATTTAGTAAAATGCAGACAACACCACGGATCGGCTTTTGGTTGGACAATTCCAACCAAACACCACAGCAGACAGCAGAAAACATTCTGAACGCTAGGAAGCCGGTATGATTGTTACATATAAGGGGAAGAAAAATTTCTTTTAGGTACTTGCTTTCCTAAAACTGATGTGATACAATGATTTAAACCAGAAAAGGAGTAAAAAATATGCGGCAAGGTAATCTTAAATAAAACTATAATCAAATAGTGGGAACAAAGGATTATGATAGCTACTTTTGTAGGGGCTTAGTTTTTTGTACCCAATTTAAGAATACTTTTGCCTTATCAATTTTGACATATCCCCAAAAACAGCAATCACAAACAGGTGTATGCTGTATATGTGTATGTCAGCAACTTATAATCCCCAGTGGTAAAAGTATTTTACTGCTGGGGATTTTTATGCCCTTTGGGGCTGTAAAGGGAGGACAATCACATGAAAATAATCAATATTGGAATTCTTGCCCATGTAGACGCTGGAAAGACGACCTTGACGGAGAGCCTGCTATATGCCAGCGGAGCCATTTCAGAACCGGGGAGCGTCGAAAAAGGGACAACGAGGACGGACACCATGTTTTTGGAGCGGCAGCGTGGGATTACCATTCAAGCGGCAGTCACTTCCTTCCAGTGGCACAGATGTAAAGTTAACATTGTGGATACGCCCGGCCACATGGATTTTTTGGCGGAGGTGTACCGCTCTTTGGCTGTTTTAGATGGGGCCATCTTGGTGATCTCCGCTAAAGATGGCGTGCAGGCCCAGACCCGTATTCTGTTCCATGCCCTGCGGAAAATGAACATTCCCACCGTTATCTTTATCAACAAGATCGACCAGGCTGGCGTTGATTTGCAGAGCGTGGTTCAGTCTGTTCGGGATAAGCTCTCCGCCGATATTATCATCAAGCAGACGGTGTCGCTGTCCCCGGAAATAGTCCTGGAGGAAAATACCGACATAGAAGCATGGGATGCGGTCATCGAAAATAACGATGAATTATTGGAAAAGTATATCGCAGGAGAACCAATCAGCCGGGAAAAACTTGCGCGGGAGGAACAGCAGCGGGTTCAAGACGCCTCCCTGTTCCCAGTCTATCATGGCAGCGCCAAAAATGGCCTTGGCATTCAACCGTTGATGGATGCGGTGACAGGGCTGTTCCAACCGATTGGGGAACAGGGGGGCGCCGCCCTATGCGGCAGCGTTTTCAAGGTTGAGTACACCGATTGCGGCCAGCGGCGTGTCTATCTACGGTTATACAGCGGAACGCTGCGCCTGCGGGATACGGTGGCCCTGGCCGGGAGAGAAAAGCTGAAAATCACAGAGATGCGTATTCCATCCAAAGGGGAAATTGTTCGGACAGACACCGCTTATCAGGGTGAAATTGTTATCCTTCCCAGCGACAGCGTGAGGTTAAACGATGTATTAGGGGACCAAACCCGGCTCCCTCGTAAAAGGTGGCGCGAGGACCCCCTCCCCATGCTGCGGACGGCGATTGCGCCGAAAACGGCAGCGCAAAGAGAACGGCTGCTGGACGCTCTTACGCAACTTGCGGATACTGACCCGCTTTTGCGTTTCGAAGTGGATTCCATCACCCATGAGATCATTCTTTCTTTTTTGGGCCGGGTGCAGTTGGAGGTTGTTTCCGCTTTGCTGTCGGAAAAATACAAGCTTGAAACAGTGGTAAAGGAACCCTCCATCATTTATATGGAGCGGCCGCTCAAAGCAGCCAGCCACACCATCCATATCGAGGTGCCGCCCAACCCGTTTTGGGCATCCATAGGACTGTCTGTTACACCACTCTCGCTTGGCTCCGGTGTACAATACGAGAGCCGGGTTTCGCTGGGATACTTGAACCAGAGTTTTCAAAACGCTGTCAGGGATGGTATCCGTTACGGGCTGGAGCAGGGCTTGTTCGGCTGGAACGTAACGGACTGTAAGATTTGCTTTGAATACGGGCTTTATTACAGTCCGGTCAGCACGCCGGCGGACTTCCGCTCATTGGCCCCGATTGTATTGGAACAGGCATTGAAGGAATCGGGGACGCAGCTGCTGGAACCTTATCTCTCCTTCATCCTCTATGCGCCCCAGGAATACCTTTCCAGGGCTTATCATGATGCACCGAAATACTGTGCCACCATCGAAACGGCCCAGGTAAAAAAGGATGAAGTTGTCTTTACTGGCGAGATTCCCGCCCGCTGTATACAGGCATACCGTACTGATCTGGCCTTTTACACCAACGGGCGGAGCGTATGCCTTACAGAGCTGAAAGGATATCAGGCCGCTGTCGGTCAGCCGGTCATCCAGCCCCGCCGTCCAAACAGCCGCCTGGACAAGGTGCGCCATATGTTTCAGAAGGTAATGTAAAGATACATAATCGTCAAGACGGCAACAATCAGAAGTTATGGAGGGTAACAATGGAATATAGTAAGGAAGATTTAATGGAAGCAAAAAAGCAAATTTGGGGAGTGGGAGAGAACATGGGAACAGAGGAAAGTAAAAAAATCTGGGAGGAGAACGCACAATTTTGGGATAATGCAATGGGTGACGAATCTAATGAATTTCACAGAGAGGTAGTGCGTCCCAAAGTAACGGAACTTCTATCTCCTAATCCTGCGGATTACATTTTGACGGCGAGCGCCTCGTAGGTCTTGCCCAGGCCCACCGAGTCGGCGATGATGCAGCCCTTGTACTTCTCCAGCTTGCGGATGGCGCCCACGACGGCGTCCTTCTGGAAGTCGTAGAGCTTGCTCCAGACCACGGACTCCTCGAACTTGAGGCCGGGGCGGATGCCGTTGTCCTCGTCGTCCTCCATGAAGTCGCGGAACAGGTGGTACAGGGTCAGGAAATAGATGAACTCGGGCGGGTTCTCGCGGTAGAGCGTCTCGACCTGGGCGGCCACCTGCGCGGTGACCTCCTCGACCATGGCAGGGTTGTCCCAGACCGACTCGAACATCATCTTGAGGCCGACGGCCTCGGTCGCGTTCTCGAAATGGCTCACGCAGGTCACGGTTCCCGGACGGCGCTCGTAGCCGAGGCCCTCCTGCGTGAAGTTCGCGGCGGCGCCCATGAAGGCGTGGTCGTCGCCGGATGGGTTCTCCACCACGTAGGTGCCGCCCGGCTGAATGGCGCCGGACGTCTTGGCGGACTTGAAGACGCCCTTCTCGCGGATCCACTCGGCGCATTCGCGGGCGAGCGCGCGTTGGTTTAGGTTGTTGCGCAGCGTGAGCTCGAGCCCCGAGCCGCCGACGCCGACCTCGCGCGCGCGGCGGGCTACCTCGAACTCGCGCGGCTCCTTCGAGTCGGCCATGCGCTTGATGAAGGTGGGCTCGCTGAACAGGAAGCGCACCTCGTCGACCTTGGAGAGCTCCTCTTTGAGCTCCCCGTAGGCGAACACGGTGAAATACGAGCTGATTATCGACAACTTCGCGCCGTCGTCGATGGATTCGCCGAGGGCGTCTCCCAGGCGCTCCGCGCCGACGTTGCTTAGCGACTTCACGCCTCTATGCCCCCTTTTTCGCGAGCTCTTCGATCATGCAGGTGCGCACGAAGGCGGAGAAGCTCATGCCCCGCAGGGCCGCCTCCTCCTTCGCCGCGTCGCGCAGGGTGTCGGGGATGCGCAGGGTCACGGAGACCTGGTCGCCGTCCACCAGGAAGCTTCTGATCTCGGTCTCGTCGGGATTGCTCTTGATGAGCTCCTTGTAGCTGTCGGGCATCTGCGCTCCCATCGCTCGAAATGCAATACAAATGCGTTTGCAGCATTATAACGCGACGGCACGCGGCGGCACTGGGAATGCGAGGACAGCCGATGTCCAGGCTTTATATGAGCGCGGACGGCGATGGACGCCCTGATCGGGCTTGGATGGCCGCTTTCGTTCGGGTCCTCATCTCTCGTTTTCGCGAGGTTTGGCGTTTGCCCATTCCTCGGCGTAGAGAACCTCGTTCTGAGCCTCCAAGATTCGCGCGGCGTCGCCGATGCGCTCGGCGCACCTCTCACTTATCGACTTCAGGGCCAGAATCCCCTCGACGTCGAGCGGGTCCAGCTGGTCGGCATGCGCCAGGGACTCGAGCAGCTGGTCCAGGCCCCTCGCCAGCCTCCCGGCATCCGCCACCGCGTCGAGCAGTTCGAGGCGCTCCACCTTCTCTTCGTAGCCCAACATCAGCTCGTCTCCTTCTCTCAACGGACGTGTCGCGCAGCACCGTAGCCGTTCCGCGCAACGAAAGCCTCACCGCCAGCGATCTTGTGCGCACATCGGCCGCAAGCGGCACGGGAAAGCCGTCCGTCCCGACTCATGCCGCGGCGCCGCGACTCGGGAACCCGCCTCCGTCCCCGCCACGACGTCGTCGTCAATCCCCGCGGGAGCCCAGCAACCGCCGATGGGCCGCATCCCATGCCCGGAGGGTCTCGGCGCCCACGCCGGATTCCATGCCGCACGCCTGCGCCCCTTTGATCCGAATACCCGCCCCGGCGCTCCTTGGACGCGCAGGGTCGCACGCCGGCAGGCGGCCAGCAAGGGCCGCGACACTTTTTCGGGTTCTTCGCCCCATGCGCTCCGCGCGCGAACAACGCGAAAAACTGCCGTCGGGAGACTTCTATTTCCATGCCCGACTTCGCTTCCTCCCTTGCAGGCACGCCCGCGCTGCATGCGACTCACGCGGCGCAAGGCACGCCACAGGGGCGGGCCTCAGAGTCTAAGGAGCAAGACATGAACGACATGAAGGAAAAGGCGATGGGCGCGGTCAAGGCCTTCCTCGAGCGCAAGGGCTACGAGATCGTCGACGAGGCCTGGCAGGGACCCGAGGGCATCGGCGGGATCGACCTCGTGGCGGTGGACGAGGACGGGACCCTGGTCTTCGTCGACGCCACGGTCCGGATCGGGACGGACGGCTTCCCCGAGGCCCACAGGGCGCGCGGGCTGCGCGAGGCGCTGGCGGCGAGGTGGCTCGCCGGCAACGGCGACGACTACGCCGACACCCCGGTCCGCTTCGACGAGGTGGCGATGGTGGTCGTCAAGGAGAACCGCGCACTCCTTCGCCACCACATCAACTGCTTCGGCGAGATGGAGCCGCTCTCCTAGGCGGCGCGCCCGGCCCTGGGCTCCCGGGGCCGGGCTTTCCCCCGAAACCGGCCCCTGTACCACGAAAACGTACATATACGTACGTTTTCGTGGTACACTCCGCTTGTCGGACAAATCCGTACGGTTTTGTCCCGACGCTCCGAGACTCGGGGCGCGCCGGACCGGATGCGGCGAGGCGCGCCCCACGCTAGAGAGGACGCGACCCATGCGCACGATAGCCATTTCCAACTACAAGGGCGGCGTCGGCAAGACGACGACCGCCGTCAACCTGGCGGCCATCTTCGCCGCCAGGGGCCTTCGGACCCTGCTCGTCGACCTCGACCCGCAGGCGTCTGCCACCGACTTCTTCGGCCTCTACGACCGCGCCGCCTCCGAGCGCCGCACCTCGGTCGAGCTGCTCTACGGCGGCGCGCCCGTGGAAGAGGTCGCTTACGCCGCCGGGGAGGGCCTCGACGTGGTGGCCTCGACCATCGACCTCGTCGACCAGAACGAGATGCTCCTGCGCGAGCAGCGCCTCAAGTTCGCCCTCGACGACGCCTCGGGCTCCTACGACGTCTGCCTCATCGACTGCAGCCCCGTGATGCGCAGGCTCGCCTTCAACGCCTACCTCGCCGCAACGGAGGGCGGCATGGTCGTCATCCCCGTGAAGCTCGACTCCACCGTGATGCGCGGCACGGCGCTCACCGTGGAGGCGACGCGCTCCATCGCGGACGCTCTGCGCATGCCCACGCCCAGATGGAAGATACTGCGCACCTGCGTGCCCGGCCGCATGACCAACGCCGAGGCCACGGGCGCGGCCGTGCTCGACGGGTTCTTCCCGGGCGAGCAGTTCGAGACGGTCATCCACGCGAGCAGCAAGGTCTGCGAGGGCAGCTGGCAATGGAAGCCGGTGGCGGCCTTCGAGCCAGGGAGCCGCCCCGCACGCGACTACGAAGCTCTCGCCGACGAGGTGTCCCGTGAGCTCGCCTAGCCAGGTGGCCGCGGGCTTCACCATCACGGGGCTTCTCGACGGCGCGTCGCGCACCCGCGGGCGCTACCCGGTGTCCGAGATAGCGGTGGCCGACATCGCCGACCACCCGGCGAACGCCGCCTACTCCATGGACCCAACGGGGATAGCCGAGCTCGCCGAGTCCATACGCGAGGACGGCCTCACCGACCTGCCGCTCGTGCGCAAGGTCGGCGACGGCTCGTGGCAGATGGTCTCCGGGCACCGGCGCAAGGCCGCCTACGCGCTGCTCGCCAAGGACGACCCCGCCTACGAGAAGATGCCCTGCCGCGTGATAGAGGGCATCGACGACGAGCGGGCGGTGACGCTGCTCCACGCCGCGAACTACTTCACCCGCGCGCTCACCGTGACCGAGCGCGCCGCAGCGACCGAGGCGCTCAGAGGCGACGCCGTGCGCCTGCGCTCCGAGGACCCGTCACTTTCCGGCATGCGCGTCGACGACGTGAAGGCCGCCATCATTGAGCGACAGACGGGCCGCAAGGTCTCCGGCAAGACCATCGCGCGCGAGGAGAGGCTGGCCCGCCGTATCGCCGAGGACCTCTCGCCCGAGTGGGCCGCCGAGGCCGACCGCGGCAACCTCAGCGCCGAGGCGGTGCGCTCGCTCGCGGGCATGCCGAAGGAGCGCCAAGCGGAGATGCACGCCGCCATGGAGCCCTGGCGGCGCACCAAGCGGGAGCTCTCCGACTACGTGAGGAGCGAGAGCAAAACGCAGGCCGGCCCCGACGGGCGCATCGCGAAGGCCGCGAGGCTCGTCGCCGACTTCCTGGAGAGCCCGCCCGATAACCCGAGCGCGGCCGACCTCACACTGCTGCGCGAGATGGCGCTCATGACCGCCCCGTACGCGGATGCGGGCAGCGATGTCCGAAAGCGCCGCAGAAGGGCTTCAGGTTCGAAATCCAGCAAGTAGCCTATGGCGTCCGACATCGCGTCGGGCGTCCATAGCACTTGGGGACCGGGCGGCCTCGGACCCGTCATGCCGCGGGCCGTTCGGGAGCCCGCTTTCGCGAGGCCCGGTCCCAGAGGCGGCGCCCGAGCCGGGCCGCCGCCTGCGGGGGATCCCCCGCGCCCCTAGAGAGACGCGCCCGCCGCGCGGCGGGCCCGAGGAAAGGAATCCGCCATGGAAGAGGAAGCCGGCGCCGCCAAGAGCAAGGAGCGCCGCGTCACGTTCCGCATGGAGGGAGGCGACTACGGCGCGCTCTGCGAGCGGTGCGAGCGCGCCGGCCTCAGCAAGTCGGAGTACCTGCGCTACCTCGTGCGCATACCGCTGTCGACGGAGGCCAACGCGGGAGACGAGCACCGCATACTCGTGGACCGCAGGGCCCTGTGGGCGATGTCGCGAGAGCTCACGAAGTGGGGCTACCACTACAACCAGGCCGTGCACGCGATGAACCTCATCAACTTCCACGCCCGCCACGGGCACGTCGACCGGGACCTCGTCGCGGATAGCATCCCGACGATCGAGCGCGAGCTCGCCGACGTGAACGCCGCGGCCCGAGAGATGGCGGCGGAGCTCGGTCGCATCGGCGCCGACTCGCTCGTGGAGGGCTCGCCATGCCGATCCTGAAGCCGATAAGCGGCCACGGCTCGACGGGCGGCATCCGCCGCTACCTCGAGAAGGGAGGCCGCGCCCTGGCGCGCGACCTGTTCAACCTGAGCTACGACGAGCGCGACGCCGGCGCGCTGGGGGAAGACGCCAAGGAGGCCTGCGCCTGGGACGCCGAGATGGACGCCACGCGCGCCGCGTTCGGCACGGACGCACCCTGGAGGGGCAAGCCCGCGCGCACGTTCAAGCACTTCGTGCTCTCGCCGGACCCCGGCGACGACATCGACCTGGTGACGCTGCGCGAGCTCGCGTGCTCGTGGGCGCTCAGGCACTTCGACGACCACGAGATCGCCATCGTCTACCACGACGACAACGCCCGCGGCATACCGCACGCGCACATCGTCGTGAACAACGCCAACCTCCGCACCGGCTACCGCATGCAGACCCAGCACCCCGAGGACCTCAACCGAGACCTGCAGGACATGGCGCGCGAGCGCGGGCTGTCGGGGCTCTCCAACGACCGGGCGCCCGAATCTCCGTCGAAGGCGCGCGGGCGGGCAGGTGCGGGCGGGCCCAGGAGCCGCAGGAGCGTCTACCTGGGCCGGGCCGAGAAGGAGATCATGCGCTCGGGCGGCTACTCGTGGGTCGGCGACATCCGCGCCCGCGTCGCGCTCGCCAAGACCACGGCGCGCGACGAGGCGGAGTTCTTCGGCATCCTCGACGCCCTGGGCGTGCACGTCGCCGACAACTCGGCCAAGGCGCGGCGGGACGACTGGGTGTTCAGCCTGGCGGAGGAACCGTCCAAGAAGGTAACCGGCGAGCGCCTGGGGTTCGTCTACGGCAAGGAGATGCTGCGCCGGCGCTTCGAGCGCGAAGGCGCCTACCGCCCCACGGACGCGAGCGCCGCGCGGATCCGCGAGGCCGCCGAGCGAGCCCTCGAGCTCAACGACCTCTCGGAGCTGAGCAGGCTCTCCTCGGCGCTCGAGACGTGCGCGAAGTTCGACGTCGAGTCCATCGAGGAGTTCGGGCTCAGGATGGCGACGCTCGAGCGGCGCGGCCAGGCGGGCGGCGAGGGATACCGTCGCCTCGAGGCCGCCCGCGCCTACATGGCCGAGAACGGGCTCATGCCGCTCAAGACCCGCTACGGGGACGGTGAAGGGCGCGACGATGCCAGCGGCAATTCGCGCCAGTGCCACCGAGCGGACGAGCAACAGCGCATCCTCGCCGCCGAGCGGCAGCGGGCCCAGCAGGACCAGCGCAGGGAGAGGGGCCGGAGATGATGGTGAGGATAGAGTACGAGGGCGGCAGGACGACGCTGTTCGACACGCTCTCGTTCACGGAGGGGTCGCCGTTCTCCGGCGCGAACATGCTCACGGAGTTCGAGCTCGAGATGCGGGAGGAGCCCGAGAAGGGGCTCTGGCTCACGGCGAACTGGCACCAGGTGCGCGACGACTGGCGCGCCGACGCGCCCGCGGACGGGATACCGGCCGCGCGCAGGTCCCGTGGCTGGCGCTTCATGCTGGCCTCGGAGGCCGAGCTGGGGCGAGCCCGCCGCGTCCTGCTCGACGGCGACGAGGCGTTCGCCCGGGTGCGGGGCTTCCTGTGCGACGCGGCCGCGATCGGCGCCTGCTACCGCGAGCACGTGGGCCCTCCCTCAAAACCGCTGAAATCGCAGATAAGGGACCTGCAGCGCGCTCTGGGGAGGGCAGAGGTCCCGGGCGTGCCCGACGAGCTGGCGAGGCTGCTCGCGCAAGAGAAGGAGGAGGGCGCCGACGAGGGCGCCCGCAAGGTCAAGGAAGATTGGGGTGACGTCGATGAAGAGGCTTGGTAGGTTCCTCATGGCGGCGCTTAAGGTCACGCTGGGCTTTTTCGTCTGGCTGTTCCGTGCCGTGTTCAAGTGGGTGATGTGAGAAGAGGCGGGCAATTGCCCGCCTCTTTCCGTTGTGCGATTTCGATTTCCCACGGCTAGTCCCGGTCGTCGTCGCCGGCTGCGCAGCAGGCGTAGGCCGTGAGCGTGAGGAGCCCCATGAGGAGCCCTATTCCGAAGGGCGCGAATCCCATCCTTCCACCTCCTTCGCGTAGACGACGGTGCGCGAGTTGCTCGTCTGGTAGCTGCACGTCACGAAGGCCCAGGCCTGCGCGACGTCCGAAGGCTCTTCCAGGACGACCTCGCACCGGGACAATTTGTCCCCGAGGTAGGCGGCGAGCTCCGCCGCGTCGGCGAAGTCGGTCCGCTTGCCCTCCGAGCTCGCGTCGACCACGTCGGCCGCGAAGACCTTGAGCTCGATCGCCTTCTCGCGGGTGTAGACCCGGATGGTGCGGTGCCCCTCGGCGAAGTCGCGCGACGAGTACTGCGCGAGCGGCGCGAACATGGTGCCGTCGGACATGTGGTGCCCGTAGACGATGACGAGCGGGCTCTCGGCACCCTGCGCGCACCCGGCATCTATGTAGGGAGCGCCCCACGCGGATCTTTCGCCGCCGGCGTCGTGCGTGAGGTAGAAGTCGGGCGATTCGGGCCGGCCCTGGACGATCGGGTAGTCGACGGTCGTGCCCGGCACGCGCACCCAAGCGACGACGGAGGCGGGAAGGGCGTCCCAGTCGATGCCGCCTCCCGTCTCTTGAGCCTCCATTGTCGCGTCCTCTTCCGCAGTAGGCACCTCGTGCACCTCGTAAGGGTTCCTCTCGGACAGCGGCAGGACGGCGAGCGCCCCCATCGCCAGCAACGCCACGGCAATGGCGAGCGCCGTGGCGGCTTTCCCTTTGTTCATGTCCTCCCCCGTTCGCAGGGGAGGCCCCGGGCGAGCGCCCAGGGCCTCCGGTTCGGTATCGATGCGGCGCCGCTACTCTTCCGGCTCTTCGTCTGCCGCGTCCTTGCTTGCGCCGGCCGTCTTGCGCTTGCGGTACGCGAGCGCCCCGCCCGCACCCGCCGCAGCTGCCAGAGCGATGCCCGCGGCCACGGCGTAGCCGGTGCCGTCGGGGGCGTCGGCCCCGGTCTTGGCGTAGGGCTCCTCGGGGACCTCGGGCGTGCCGGGGTTGTCCACGACGACGCTCTGCTCGGCGGAGTCGATGTCCTCGTGGGCCGCCACGACGTTGCCGGCGGAGTCCAGGACCTTCTCGAAGACGACGAGCTCGTCTCCCTCGGCCAGGCCCTCGGTATCGAACTCGAAGGTCACCTCGACGGTGCCGGAGGGCGCCTCGGGCTCGAAGGGCGTGCGCGCGGTCACCTCGTTGCCGTCCTTGTCGAGGAACGGCTCTCCGGTGCCCTTGTCCATGAGCGTGCCCACGGCGATGTAGGTCTCGCCGGGGACGAGGCCCTTGTAGGCCACCGTGTCGATGACCTTGGCCTTGCCGGCCTCGATGACCTGGTCGCCGTCGGCGGCGTCGGCCGCCTGCGTGCCCACCTCGACGGCGACGTGGACTGTCTGGCCCTCGTCGGAGAGGTCCGCGTGCGACGCCACCTCGGCCTCGTCCTTGCGTAGGCTCTCGAACGCGACCAGGTCGCGGCCGCCGAGCAGGCTCGCGTCGAAGGCGATCTCGACGTCCTGGCTGCCGGTCGAGAGCGCGGGGGCGAACTCGGCCTTGGCCTCCACGGGCACGCCCGAGGCGTCGGCCACGGGCTCGCCGGTCGCCTTGTCGACGAGGGTGGCCGAGAGCTCGTACTCCTCGCCGGCCTTCAGGCCCTCGTAGGCGACGGTGTCGACGACCTTGGCCTCGGCGTCGGCCGAGACGTCCTTGTCGCCGTCCGCCCCGTCCTTTGCCGTGGTGGAGATGCGCGGGCCCTCCTGGTCGTCGAGGCCCATCCACACGGCCTTCGCGACCGTCGAGTCGCGATCGACCCAGAAGCTCCTCGTGATGAGCTCGAGGCCCTCGTTGGCATCGCAGCGCAGCTCGGTCATGGTGTAGGCGCCGTACGGCAGGGCCGCCAGCGAGTCGTCGACCGGCGCCGAGGAGCCGTCCTCGCCGAGCGAGAACCAGATGCCGGCCTTCGGGTCCATGTCGGCGGCAGCAATCGGGCCCTCATGGCCAAGCAGGGCGTCGTTGGCGTTGGTGTCCCTCGAGTGCCTGTTCCAGCTGCTCGCGGTCGACGCGTCGCCGTTGCGGTCCGTGACCAGCACGTGAGTCTCGCCGGTGGCCGCGTTCTCGATGGCGAACGGGACCATGAGGCCGGCGTTGTCGGACTCGCTCTTCTTGGAGAGCTCGAGGTCGTTGCGCACCACCTGGTCGCGAAACTCGAGCGCGGCGCCGTCCGCGGAGGCGCTCACGACCTCGCCGCCGGTGCGGACCTCGAAGGTGCGGGGCTCGCCGTCGGTCAGCAGGTAGCTCCCGTTCGTCGCCGTCTCCCGCACGTCGTAGGTCCCGTACGGCAGTGCGTCGGCCGCGGTCTGCGCGGTGTAGGCGCCGGCCTCGTCGTTCCATGCGGTGGTCAGCGTGGCCACGGCCTCGCCCGGCTCGCGCCATTCGCCGTCAACGAGGACCTTGTGCGCCGAGCGGTTCGTGACGGTGAACTCGATCCCGTCGAGGCCGGGGTGCTCGCCAGGCGCCTCCCTGTGGCCGCTGCCCGCGAGCGCCTCGGACGCCTGCAGCTCCTTGTCGGACTTGGTCACCTGCACGCCGCCGCGGAAGACCTCGTCGGTCACGGGGTCGCCCGTGAGGTCGCGCACCTCGTCGGCCTTCACGGCGAACGCGACGGAGGCGTCGCTGGCGTCGTAGCCCTCGGGCGCGCCGGACTCGACGATGCGGTAATTGCCCGCGGGGAGGGTGTCGGCGCCGGTCGCGGCGACGTGCGACCCGTCCTCGGGCGCGGTCTTTATCGTGGCGCATACCTCGCCGTCGGCGTAGTACTTGCCGCCGACCAGCACGTAGCGGCCGGTCTCGTTAACGACGGAGAAGCTCGCGCCGTCGAGCGAGGCGTCGCCCTGGGGCTCCGCGCCCGCCTCGGAGTCCGTTTTGGCGACCTTGACTCCGCCTGCGGACCAGCTGAAGCTCACGAGCGTCTGAGAGCCGCCGCCGGTCCTGACGCAGAACGCCTCGAACCCGGCGGATACCTTGCCGGCGCCCGCCTTCATCTTGGCGAAGGTCCCGCCGATCAGCTCGGATTTCGCCCAGGAGGCGAACTCGGCGCTCGTGCCGTGCGTGGCAGCCGACTCGGACCCAGAGTAGGCGTAGGCGATGAGCACATGGCTCGCCGCGGCGTACTTCGCGTCGTCCCAGCCGCCGCCGTCGTACCAGCTGCCCGGGAACATCGACGCGTCGAAGCCGGGAGAGCCGAACGAGTACCAGATCGCCGCTGTCACGTCGCCGCTCGGCACGGGGCTCGTCGAGTAGGAGCCCGCCGCGGGCGTCGGGGACGAGGGCTCGGCGCAGTAGGCGATGTTCCCGTCGGCGCTCATCCACGTGGTGGCGAAGCCGCCGTAGGGGATCTTGCCGCCGATGGACACGTCTACCGTGCTCGGCGCGGCGTAGGCGGGCGAGGCCGCCACGGAGGCGAGCAGAGCCCCCGCCGCCAGGATGAGCGCCATGGCGCATCGGAGGAGCTTTTCCTGCAGGGTGCAGTCTTTCGCTGCGTTCATCTTTCCGCCTCCCTATCTCTCGACGCTTCGCTGTGCGCGGGGCGCCTCGTGCTCGGCAGCGCGGCTCGCCTGGCGGGCGTGCTCGGCGCGCTCCGCGAGGTAGCGCGAGCGCCCTGCGTCAACGGCCTCCTTGAGCTGCGCGGGCATGACCTTCACGGTGTCCTTGACCGCGCGGCCGCCCTCGTCGAGCTCGGGCTGGCCGTCCGGGCCCATCACCGTCTTCCTCAGCCACACCTCGCGGTTCGCGAGCAGCGGTATGTCCCGGAAGTCGGCCCCCTTGAAGCGGCTCTCGTTCACGAACATGGGGCTGAACTCGTAGCCTCCCACGTCCACGCCGTCGACGACGGTGCCCTTGGGAAGGGTCGCCGAGTTGAAGGTCCTGGCCTCGCCGGTCGCGCGGTCGGTGTACTCGATGCCCTCGCGCACGAAGCTCTTGTGCAGCGAGAGGTACACGTTCTTCCTCTCTTCCATGTCTTTCCTCCTTTTCGTTTTCAATCGGTCCTTGTCTTCATCCGCCGGGACGCGTGCCCCGGCGCGGTGCCCCTATCTCATGGCGACCGCCCCCTTCCTCGCTTTTCCGCTAGAAGCCGCTCACGATGTCGCGCGCCCAGGAGCCGCTCTTCACGAGGGCCAGGATGAGCAGCACGCACATGGCCAGGTACTGCAGCGCGTAGGTGAGCCCGTTCGCGACCGCGTCGGCCGGGGTGCCCGTCCCGGGGTTCGCCCCGGTGAGCCCGCCGAGCACGAGCGGGAACGATATGAGCAGCACGAGGATGATGACGCCGGCGATGCAGACCGCCCCGAAGCTCTTCAGGTAGCCAAGGCCTATCTGGCGCGTGGCGTCCATGCCGAGGAACGCCAGCGGGATCGGGGCGAACGCGGCCATGATGTAGAGCTGGAGCGCGCGGGCCCAGCAGACCACGAGGGCGACGACGTAGGCCGCCAGCACCACGACCCAGCTGATGAGGCTCACGACGAGCATGGCGATGAGCGACGGGATGTCGTCGTCGGTGGTGACGACGGACACCTCGGGCAGGTCGAGCGCGCCTCCGGCGCCGAAGAGCGCCTCGACTCGGTCGATGGCGAGCCCGCAGACCTCGTAGATCGACGCCATCAGGTCGAAGCTGTTCTGTATGAGGAACAGGAACACGGCGAAGAACACGAGAAGGAAAACGACCTCCTTGACGCCGGGAAGGCTCTGGCTGCCGTCCATGCGCTGGGAGATCTCGATGAGCTTCAGGGTGAAGACCAGGCCGAGCACCCCGCACCCGATCGGCAGGATGGCAACCTGCCATACGCCCCGGGCGACGTCGTGCATGGTCAGGTCGCTCGAGCTCGTGAGCATGTGCGCGAAGTCGGCCGAGAGGATCCCGTTCGCGCCGATCGACCCGAGCACGCCCGTCTGAGCCTTGAACATCCAGTTGCAGCAGTCGCGCAGAAGGCCGCACAGCCAATCGTTGACGTCCCCGGCTATGTCGGCGTATGCCGGCTGCGCGGGGACGAGCAGGAGCGCGCAGAGGGCGAACGCCGCCGCGGCGGAGATGGCGAACGCCCTGCGGCGCTGCGCCTTGAGCGCCCCCATGGCTACATCGCCTCCAGCGAGCCGCCGCGCGAGACCACGGTGACCACCGTCGAGGCGGGGTCGTCGAGCGTGAAGGTCGTCGACGCGACGTTCCCGGCGTAGTCGAGCCACACCTCCTTGTCCCAGGTGGCTCCCGTCGCCCGCGGGGACACCTCCGCCGCCTTTTTGGCGACGATGTCCTTGATGTCGGCCGAGTCGGCGCCCAGCGCCTTGGAGAGGCGGTCGTCGGTGCCGGTCACGGAGAACGCTCCGTCTTGCGCCTTCTGGGGCACGTAGGCCTGCGTCAGGAGGTCGCATGCCAGGGTGCGGGCGTCCCCGCTGCCCGAGACCTGGATGAGCGAGAGCCCTCCCGCCTTGTCGCCGGTTCCCTTGACCTCGATGGGCACGCTGAGCACGCCGCCGGCCTCGGAGGGCTCCTCGGCCGAGAAGAACCAGGCGCGCTCGGTGCCGCCCGCGCTCTCCACCATGGCGCCCTCGACGATCCGCAGCGTGGCTGTCGGGTCGTCGGCGCCCGTCCATGCGGTGTTCCAGAGCGCCTCGGCGCCCGAGGCGGCCTTCCCGGTCGCCGCGTCGGCGCCTGCAGCCGCGGGCTGCTCTTGCTCCTGGGGACTATCCTGCGCGCCTTCCTGCGGGGCGATGGCGCAGCGCGCCGCGCCCGCGCCGAGCGCCACGGTGAGCGCGCCTGCCGCGACGGCGGCCATGACCCTTGACTTTCCCTGCATTGGTTTCTCCTATCTCGCGGTGAGCGCGCAGCTGAAGCTGCCGATGCCGCTCGCTATGCGGCACACGTCGCCCGTTCGCGGCTCGTGTATGTACCTGTCGTCGCCGATGTAGATGGCCACGTGGCCCGAGCGGTAGAGGATGTCGCCGGGCTTCGCCTCCGAGAGCGGTATGCGCCTGAGCTCCTCGTACTGGGAACCCGTGTAGTGGCTTATGCGGATGCCCGCCTGCGCGTAGCAGTACTGCGTGAGCCCGCTGCAGTCGAGCGCCTTGCCGGGGGTCGAGCCTCCCCACACGTAGGGCACGCCGAGCTGGCTGTACGCCGCCTCGACGATCGCGTTCCCGTTCGCGGTCGAGTCCTTCAGGTCCTCGACCGTCATGGAGTCGAGCCGGTAGAGGCCCCATTGCGCCATGATCGACTTCAAGGACTCGACGTAGGACGAGTCGGTCGCCCAGCCGGCGTCCTTGAGCCCCTCGGCCATCCTGTCCGAGTCGTGCCTCTCGATCGCCTCCTGGATGAGGGCGTTGCCCGAGTAGCGCTCCGCCTGCAGGAAGACCCTGCTGCGGAAGCGGATGCACTCGGCGTCGCCGGTGAAGCGGATGAAGCTCGCCGTGATCTGGGTGTGCTCGCCTGGCACGTACTCCTCGCTGGTGGCCCAGTTCGCCTTGCCGGCCACCTCGGGGCAGCCCGCGTAGCCCGACCACCACTTCATGCCGAAGAGGTTGTGGTCGCGCTCTGCGAGCTGGCTCATGCGGTCCCCCTGGCCGGACTCCTGGATGATCTGCGCTATGGTGCAGCCCGCCGGGTGCCCGTACTCCTCCTGGCACTCGACCGCCGCCTCGACCATCTCGTAGGTGATGTAGGGAGGCAGCCCCTCGAGGCCCTGTTTGGAGGCCGCGTCGTCCCAGAAGCCGAACAGCGCGCTCAGCAGCTGCGCGACGGCGAGCGCGCACGCGACGAAGGCCACGATGCCGGCCGCCGCCCCGAGCAGGGCGGGCGCCGCGCCCGAGACCGCGCCCGCGATCGCGGAGGCTGCGCCCTTCGACCCCGCGGCTCGGGCCGCCTCGCCCGACGCCTGCGCCGCCGCCTGGGCCGCCTGGTGCTTGGCCGGGGCGGTCGCGCCGGCTGCCTCGGGGCCGCGCACGCCTCCCTTTGGGGCGCCGAGCGCGGTCGCCGCCTTGCGGCTGCCTTGGGCTGCTTTCTTCGCCTTCCTCCGCCGCAGCCCTCCCGCGGCCTTCTTGGCCGCATGCCCCGCGTCGTACATGCCCGAGGCGCCCTCGAGCTCTTCCGAGTCGTCGAATTGGGAGACTGCCTCCCGGGCGATCGCCAGCTTCGCCGCCTCGACGCGCGAGCGCATCGCTACCGCCGCGCGCCGGTCTCCGGCGGGTTGGGACAATTTGTCCCCGAGTCCGCCTTCCGGCGCGTCGGGCCTGGAAGGGCGTCCCTTCGCCGTTGCGGCGGGGCCTCCCGCCTCGTCGAGCGGGCCGGCTCCCTCCGAGACGTTTCCCAGGGCGTCGCGCTCGGTCTCCGCGACGTCGCCCGCGGTGAGCACGTCGCGGCGCCGCGCCCCTACCACCTCGAGCATCCCGCCGCCCTCGCTCGGGCCGGCCATTCCTATTCCTCCGCCTCTCGCGCCGCCCGGCGCATCTCGCGCTCGGCGACCTCTGCGGGCTTGGTGTTCCACAGGTCGTAGAGCGAGCCCCTCGGGAAGTCGTCGGTGATGGGCACGCGGATCCCGGCGCTGATGAGCAGGCCCTCGCCGGGCTTGACGGCGTCGCCGATGTAGCCGCGCTCCGTGGCGGAGAGCTGGAGCATCTCCGCCCATGCGTCGAGGTCGGCGGTGGACTGCTTGTGCAGCAGGAAGAACTCGGAGTTGAGCACCATGTCGCGGGCCTCGGCGTTGGCCAGCATGTGGCTCGTGTTCTGGCTGATGCCGGTGCAGATGAGGCCGAACTTGCGCCCCTCGCGCCACAGGCGGGCGAAGTACTCGACCACCGTCGGATGCGCGAAGAGGCTCTGCACCTCGTCGATGTAGAGCCACGTGTAGTTGGGGCGCGGCGGCGTGACCATCACGCGGTTGCGCACCATCTCGAGCGCCGTGATCATGCCGAACACGCGCATGTTCTGGCCGAGGCCGTGCATGTCGATGTTGGTGATGCGGTTGTCGAGCGCCACGTTGCTCTGGCCGTTGAAGAAGGAGAACGCGCCCTTCACGTAGCGTTCGTAGCGCAGCGCGATGTCGGCGGCCTCGGGCTCGGGCTGAGCGAGCAGCGCCGCGTGGAAGTCGCCGAGCGTGGGCAGGCGGCCGTCCCTCGCGCACTCCCGGTACGCCTCGCCGACGCAGCGGGCGATGATCGAGCGGTCGCGCTCCGGCAGGCCCTCGCGGCCCTCGGCCATGAGCGCGCTCGAGAGCGCGAGCGCCGCGTCGGTCTTGTACGCGAGCTTGGCGGCGTCGGCGCGGTCCGCGACGTCGGCGGTGTCGAGGGGGTTGAGCACCGCCGAGCATCCCGGGGCGAGCTCGACGTTCGCGCCGCCGAGCGCGCCGACGAGGTTGCCGTACTCGCCGGCCGGGTCGAAGATCACGACCTCGTCCTCGGGGTGCGCGAGCACGGTGTTGGTTATCTCGCGCTTGACCGAGAAGCTCTTGCCCGAGCCGGGCTTGCCGCACACGAAGCCCATGGGGCTCGCCAGGCGCTTGCGGTCGCACAGCACCAGGTTCCCGCTCTCCTTGGACTGCCCGTAGTAGCCTCCGCCCGCCTCGTCGAGGCTCTGGCTGGCGAAGGGCATCTGCATGGCCACCTGCCCCGTGGTGAGGTAGCGGCTCACGGTGACGTGGTTGTCCCCGAGCGGGAGCACCGAATTGAGCGCCTGGCGCTGGCGGAAGTGGAGCGGCTCGAGGCCGATCGTGCAGCCCTGCGCGACGCTCGTCACCTGCTGGACGCGGCGGTCGAGCTCCTCGAGGCTGTCGGCCCAGGTGTAGACGAGGCCCGTGTAGACGAACAGGCGCTCGGACTTGTTGCGCAGGAAGTCGAGCAGCTCCTCGGCCTCCTCCTTCGAGAAGCGCAGCTCGGGCGGCAGGATCTGGTAGTCGTAGCCCTTCTTCACGGCGCTCATCTGCTCGTCGATGATCTCCTTGTCCATCCAGTCGATCTGGCGCTTCACGAGCGCGAGCGCCTCGCTCTGCGCGATGGGCTGCACGTGCAGCGTCACGTTGAGCGGCAGCGGCAGGTCGATGATGGAGGCGAGGTAGGTCTCCTCGATGACCGACCCGAAGCTGCGCACCGCGAGCACCGCGCCGTAGCGCCCGTCGCTGCGGAAGCAGTCGGACCTGCCTTCGGGCTTGAAGTCGAGCGTGGAGGGCATGACGAAATCCTTCGTGCGCGCTCCCGACGTCGGGGACAATTTGTCCCAGGAGAACTCGAAGCGCGACCCCGGGCGCAGCTGCCCCTGCAGAAGCTCGAGCCTCTCGACGCCGTCGAGGGCGCGCGACGAGCAGCGTATGCGCGCGAGCGTCTGTTCCACGTCGCCCCGGATGCGCGCGAGCTTGGGCACCGCGGCGTCGACGTCGTCGGCGCCCACGGCGTAGGTCAGGTAGCGGTGGCGCACGAGGTTCGAGACGCCCTCGCGCATCTTGTCGTTGAGGATCCGGTTGTACTCTTCGGCGAGCCCGGCGGTGGCGCGCTCCCCGGGCTCGAAGAAGACCTTGCGGCCGACCTCGTCGGCGGGGATGGGCGCGTTCACTACCTGGAGCTGCACGTGGGAGTCCGCCGGGAAGTAGTTGAACAGCGAGCTCATCACGGTGAAGGCCGTCTCGCGCGCCTCCTTGCGCGCGGACTGGTAGCTGATGTCGGAGAACTCGACCGTCTGGCTGAACACCCCGGGCATCACCTGGGCGATTCCGTCCCTGTACATGGCGTCGTAGCCGACGTAGGCGGCCATATCGCGCGAGCGGTCGCGCTCCCGGCGGCGCCTCTGCCGCTCGGCCTCCGCGCCCTTCGAGGCGTCCTTGCGCCCGCCCGTGCCGCCGAGGAGCAGCCCGAGGGTGCTCGGGCGCTTCGGCCTATTCTCCTTGTTGCTTCTTGCTCGGCTCATAGAGCTCGGCTCCTTTCTTCCTTGCCCTGCGCCTCGCGCGACGTCCCGGGCGGCCCGGGCGCGGCGAGCCCTCGGGGAGGCTCCCGGCGAGGCAGGGCTCGTACGCGAGCAGCTGTGGGGAGAGCTCGTGTGCCGCCAAAAGCGGCAGCAGCTCCTCGGCGCGCATGCCGAAGGGCCGCCAGAACCCGGCGAGCCAGAACGGCATGCTGCAGAGCATGATCGGGAAGGCCGCGTCCGCGACGTCGGCGTGCAGGCCCAGGTGGACGAAGGCCGCCGCCCCGACCGCGCTGCCGAAGCCGAGCGACACGCATGCGAGCGTGCGCAGGCTCATCTTCCCGACGATCTTCTCCTCGTACTCGCCGATGTCCTTCTGCACCGGTATCCTGAGCGCCATCCGCGACGCCCCCTATGCCGGCAGCCAGGACGTGTCCAGCTGACCGAAGTAGACCGACGCGGCGATGATGATCGCGCCGCCGGCGATGGTGGATATGGCGGTCGCGATCTGCGGGCCGCCCTGCTGCTCCCTGATGGCCAGGCCGAGCGAGACCGCTCCCCACACGACCAGGAAGCCGCCGAGGAAGGTCACGCAGCCCGACACGAGCTTGATGACGTTTGCGAGCATGCTGCTCTCCTTTGCTTTCGGTTGACGATGTTCCTTGCTGTTCCTCCCCCGCGGCGGGGGAGGCCCGCGCCCGCCGCGGCCCCGTCACGAGTTGCCTTCCTTCTGCCTGCGGTACTCCGCGAAGTCGAACGGGCCGCGGCGCGCGGCCTCCTCGAGCAGGCGCGAGCGCGGGTGGCGCTCGAGCCGGTACTTCCGGTCCATGAGCGGCATGCACCCGTTCACGAGCACGAGCGCGTCCTCGCGCGGCATGCGCGCCACCTCGGCGGGCTGTATGAGGTCGCGCTCGGAGATGCCGCGGTTCACGGTCCGGGTCCAGCCGGCGCCCCGCGAGTCGCTCTGCGTCTCGCTCGCCACCGTCTGCTTGCCGGCCATCTTGCTGATCTCCTCGTTGGTCTCGTTCGCCTTGCCACCCAGGTAGAGCAGCGTGTCGCAGGCGTTCACGATGGTCTCGGCGTTGTTGTCGCCGTAGGTCTCCTTCAGCTGCGAGAGAGACTGGGCGATCATCGAGACGGCGATGTTCCGGCTGCGGGTGACGGCGATGGTCCGCTCGAAGTCGGGTATGCGCCCGATGTTGGCGAACTCGTCGAAGACGAAGTGCACCGTCGTGGGCAGCGAGCCGCCGTGCGCCTCGAGCGCCTCGGCGCAAAGCGCGCTCACGGCCGTGTCCATGAGCAGGGCGAACAGGAAGTCGAAGGTCGAGTCGGTGTCGCTCATCGACGCGAAGAGCGCGACCTTGGCGCCCTCGTCGCCCATGTGGGCGAGGTCGAGCTCGTCTTTGGAGGTGAGGTCGCGGACGGCACGGATGGACAGCGGCTTCAGGCGGACGTTGCAGCTCGAGAGCATCGACTTCATGGTGTCGCCGGCGGCGACGCGGAACTCGCGGTAGCTCGCGAGCGCGAAGTCGTCGGGCGGCGCCGGCTCGCGGACCTTGACCCACTCCCACGCGCCGTCCTCCTCGGCGAAGCCGCGCAGCGATCCGCCCTCCGCCGAGGCGCCGCCGCGCCTGACGTAGCGCTCGCCGGTCTCCAGCTCGCGGAACACCATGTCGAGCGGGCTCATGTAGCCCGGGTCGTCGCGGGCGTCGGCGAGCGAGAGCAGCGTGAGCAGCCCGTCGAGGTTTCGGTCGGCGGGCTCGCAGTGCATGACGAGGTAGGCCGTGAGCGCGGTGTAGACCAGGCGCTCGGCCTTCTCCCAGTAGGGGTCGCCCTTGTGGTCGGCCTCGCCCTCGGTGTTGGCGACGATGCCGCGGGCGAAGCGGATGACGCCCGCCTCGTCGCGTATGTAGGCTATGGGGTTGAAGCGCATGGAGCGCGTGAAGTCGATGGTGTCGAACGCGCGGATCTCGTAGCCGAGCTCCGCCAGCGCGCCGCCCATCTCGCGGATGAGCGTGCCCTTCGGGTCGGTCACGAAGAAGCTGGCGTTGGCCTGCAGGAGGTTCGGCTTGACGTAGTAGCGCGTCTTGCCGGTGCCGGGTCCTCCAACCACGAGCACGTTGTCGTTGGTGTCGGTGGAGAGGTCGAACCTGCGGCTCACGAGGCGGATGCGCGCGTTGTCGGTGAGGATGATGTTGTTGTCGGGGTCCTTGGGGTCGCCGAAGGGCGCGATGTCCTTGCGCGTGGCCCACCTGGAGCTCCCGTGCTCCTCGCCGTCGCGCCGGGCCCCCTTGGTCCCCAGTGAGCGGGCCCAGGCGAGGAGCGCGCCGCACGCGCAGGCGGTCCCGGCGCACAGGGGAAGCGCCTCCGCGGAGAAGACGCGCCCCGCGCGGAGCGCTGCCGGGATCGCCGCCATGGCGGCCTCCGGGTCGAGGATCGGGTTCGCGCCCGACGCCGCTATTGCCGCGGCCGCTGCATCTCCCATGGCGAACGCGGCTGCGGCCAGCGCGGCCGCCGCCTGCCACCTCATCTCTCGGGCCCCTCGATCTGGCGCGGGCCGCGCTCCCGGCCGATGTCCTGGCTGTGGGCCCTCGACGCCTCGCGCGCACGCTCCGCGCGCTCCGCCAGCCGCTCGGGCTCCTGGCGCCTCTCGGCTATCTCGGAGAGCCGCTCCCTTGCGCGATCGGCGGCCTTGCCCGTCTCTTGCTCCAGCTGGCGGAAGGCCTCGTCGACCTCGGGGGCGTCCTCCACCTTGAAGAGCAGCCAGTCGCGGCCCTCGCCGGGGATGATGTGGTGCTCGACCGACGCGGCGCGCAGCTTGTCGGAGACGACCTCCTTGATCGTCGCGTACTCGGGAAGCCCAGAGAGCTCCTCGAGGCTGAGCTTCGCGTAGGTCGGCGCGCCGTCGGCCGCGATGGCCTCGGCGCGCCCGCCGGCGATGGTCCCGCGGATCCCTGCGAGGCGCTCTGAGAGCTCCCTCGCGCTGCGCGCCATTGCCTCGGCGCCGGCCTCCTGGCCGATTCTCAGCATCCAGTCGAGCAGCTTGCCGCCCGCCTCGTCCCCGTAGTCGCTCGCCATCCCGCGCCTCCCTTCCAGTCGAGATGAAAAAGGGGCGCCTTCGCGCCCCGGTCGTCCCTATTCGGCCCCGACGGCCCTCTCGCGCGCCATTGGGGCGCGGGCTTCCTGCCCGGCGTGCGCGCGGCTCGCCTCGCGGGCGGACGCGGCGCGCTGCGCCAGCGGCTCGGGAGCCTTCTCGTGCAGATGGGCCCACTCGCCGCTGCGGCACTGCTCCGGCGTCGCCTCGCACATGTCGCGCATGGCGCGCTCGAACCGCTCGGGCTCCTGGGCGATGGCGCCGAAGCTCCAGCTCTCGAAGCCGGTCCACGCGTCGCCGTCGCGCTTGAGCGTCCACCACTCGTCGCCGCCGTTCACCTGCTGGATGAACGCGAGGTCGCGGTAGCAGAACCCCTGGCGTATGGCCCAGTTGCCCGAGCCCAGCGCCTCGCGGAGCCTGTCGACGCTCTCCGTGCGGGAGAACTCGTAGGGGTACTCCTCGAGGAACGGGTCGTCCTGCCAGTCGAAGCCGCCGACCTTGAGCCAGCCGTTCTCCTGGCACTTCTCCACGAGCTCTTCGTGCTCGCGGCCGGTTATCCTCTCGAAGCCGTCCATGGGCCCTCCGTCTTTCGTTTGTTGCTTGGCGGGCGGCGTCCTCGCGATGGGGGCACGGTGCGAGTCGGAGCAGGCGTGCGTGCCGGCGCGTCGGCGCCGCCCAAGACGTGTATAGCGATTTCGATTGCGGCAGAGAGCAGGGCCGCCCGCGATGGGTCGAGCTGGGTCGAGCCGTCCGCGCCTCCACGGGAAGCGCACAAGCTAGCTGCGCCGGCGCCTGTCCCTCTCGCCCAGGTAGACGGGCCTGCAGGTCTGGGAGATCCTGCTCGCGATCGCCTCTGCCGTTACGCGCTCGCCGCGCCTGGCGAGCCTGTCCGCAAGCGCGCCGGGCGCGTAGTTCGACGTGACGATGGTCGGGCGCATGTCCTCGTAGCGCGCGTCGAGCACGCTGAACACGGTGCCGACGGACCACTCGGTCGCGTCCTCCTTGCCGAGGTCGTCGAGCACGAGGACGTCGCACTTGGCGTACCGCGCGACGGCCGCCTCGGTGCCGCCCTCGTCGAACGTGGCCTTCACGCGCTCGAGCATGCCCTTGGCCGTCGTGAAGGCGACGTCGTAGCCGGCCTCGGCGAACAGCCTGGCCATGGCGGAGGCGGCGTGCGTCTTTCCGGCGCCGACGCCCCCGTGTATGTAGAGCCCGGCGCCTCCGTTGCCGGCGAACGAGGCGATGTACTCGGCGAACTCGGGGCGGTCGGCCTCGGCGGCCCAGTAGCGCCTGGGGATGCCCGCGCGCGCGAGCGCCTTCTCCCGGCGGGCGGCCTCCTCCTTGGCGGCGAGGGCCGCGCGCCTTCGCGCCTCGGCCTCCCGCTCGCTGGTTGCGCCCTCGCACGGGCAGGGGGCGCTGGAGACCCAGGTGACCCTGCCCGCCAGCGCTGCGCCGAGCGGTTCGAGGGCGGCGCCGCAGTGCGGGCACGCCCTCGGCTCCGGCTCGTCGAAGGAGAGCCCGGCGGCCCGGGCCTGCTCCAGGGTGATGAGTCCCGCTCGGTCCATCGGGCGCCCCTTCCTTATCTTCTGAAGTCCTTGTTGTCCCTTTTGCTTATTGGGTGGCATATCGTCAGGGGTTTCCCTGTCATTTCGTCAGGGGTTCGGGCTGCGAGCCCTGACGGTTCGTCATCCTTGTTCGCGGCGAACCCTGTCATTTCGTCACCCTTTCGCGCCGGGAACCCTGACGAATCGTCAGGGGTTGCCAACGCTCCGGGCGGCAGCCTCTCGCGCACGATGCGGTATCGCTTGGTGGCATGCCCGCGCGCCGGGGCGTGCACGCCGCACTCCTCGATGAGGCCCCGGTCGAGCAGGTCGCGGATGGCGCGGTGGACGCTGCGCTCCTGCACGTTGAGGAATCGGGCCAGGCCGCCCTTGCTCTCGAAGTAGCCGCACCCGGCGTCGCAGAAGCCGAAGATGCGCGCGTAGACGAGCAGGGGAAGGCCTGAGAGGCCGAGGTCCGCCATCATGAAGTGCCGTACCGTCGCGAACTCGCGCGGGGAGGGGCCGTCGCGCCCCCTCGGGCCTGCGGCCGCCATGGCGCTAGCCCCTTCTTGGCGAGCCGACGACGCTGTTGCGCTCGACCCATGCGACGAGCTCGTCGTGCAGCACGATGCCGTCGCGCGTCTTGCCGCCGATGTAGCGGATCGGGAACGGGTCGTCGCGGTCCTTGGCGAGCCGGTACATGGCGTCGCGGCTGATGCGCAGCATCGCGCACGCCTCGTCGGCGCCGAATATCGCGTTTGTCGATGCGATGAGCCTCACCTGGCTCCTGCTAGTGCTCTTGGTCATGGTCGTCCTCGAGCTCCTTTCGTCTCGAGGCTCCCTCGCGTGCCCGGCCGCGGGCGGCTCCCGGGGCGGTCGCCGCCGTCATTTCCTGCCGCTCCTCGACTCGATGTAGGCGTCCACTGACGCCCTCGAAACCAGGAGCTTCCTGCCGAGCCTGTACGAGTCGATCTCTCCCGACCAGATGAGGTCGTACGCCTTGTTTCGGCTCGCCCTCATGTACTGCTGCATCTCGATCACCGTCATCCATTCGTCGCGGCCCTGGTTGTTCTCGGGCGCGGCGCATTCGGCTGTGCGTGCCATGGTTCCTCCAATCTTCCCGTGCGGCACCGTGCGGGCACACCGCGCGGCACAGTGTCCCTTTTCGTCTGCGCGACGATTGAACCGCCTGCTGGCGCATCGCGCGCATGACGGGAACGGAGACGGGTCGAGGTGGGTCGAGCTGGTCGGGCCTCCACGAAACGGCCATGAGCCGCGTGGCTTAGCTCTCAGCTAAGTCCCTGAAAAGTAAAAGGCGCCCATGCGGGCGCCTGCCTAGGAGCGATGTTCGTTCGGTTGTGGTTGGAATGCTTCTCTTCCGCGGTGCTGTCGTCCGGGGTCCGGCATCTGTCGTTCGCCTCTTCTGTCGTGTTTGATGTTGCGTGTTATGCGAGCGACCTTGCGCGGGCCTGCCGGCCCGTTGCCCCAGGTGCACCCTGATAAATGGTACCCATCTGTTGGGACACGGACATTGCGGGAGGGCTTTCTGGGCAAGCTGGGATGGACGAGCGGCGGGGTTCTAAATGCAATAATTCGAGCTAGAGGGCCTTGTACTCTCTTTTGTAAAACGCGAGGGTGCAATAAACTCGACGATCCCCCTGAACCTTTTCTGAACGAATCAGCTCTTAGGCGGTATGACGCGACACGCATCGGTAGTGCTCGGACTGGGTTAGTCATCGAGTGGGTATAGAACATACGTTCTGTATAACGTTATAGCACCAGGTGGCAGGCGTAGTTTCAATCGAAGCTACGCCTGCTGCTATATATGGGTTGATGGTGGTATCAATGACCGCGATGCTTCTGTTTGCGCTTCAGTTTTCGCTGCTCGAAGCGCGCCTCCGCCTCATCCGCGCGACGCTGGCTTCTTGCTTGAGCCGATTCCCGCTTCATCGTCTCCCGCTGATTCGCGAGCGCCTGCTGCGCCTTGGTGCTCATCGCCGGCTGCTTGAGGGCTTTCGCCGCCTCGCGGGCGCGTCTCTTGGGGTTCTTCGCGGGCTCGCTCGCCTCGGACGGATCGTCACCGAAGAACGCGAGCTTCGCCCATTTGCTTGTAACGAATCGCAGGATCTCCTCATCGGACGGTTCTGCGCCGAAGACGATGCGGGCGACGCCGTACCTGCCGTCCTCGACATGCTCCGCCAGCCCGACCCAGAATTGGCCGTCGTGATATACGGTCAGGGTGGACGACACGCTGATCTGCATGGCTGGTTCCTCCTTTATGTAGATGACCATGCAGAGAAGGGACAACCAAGGAGGCAGGTTACTGATGCGGACTCCCGCACGCCCACGACTACCCGACGGGGACTGTGTTTTCATCTCTGGTGCCCGCATTGTAGCACGCGCGGATTCACGATGTTGATTGCCGGCGCCTAGACGGAGATGAAGGCGGTTCGATCTAGGTCAAGCCGGTCGCTCGTTCATGAAGCGGCCGATTCCCTGAAAATAAAAGGCGCCCACGAGGACACCTACAGGCTATCTTCGAACTACTTTGTTGGGGCAGACGGAGGAAAAAAATAGGGCAGAATCGCTCTCACGATCCCGCCCCGCAAACCCGAGGGTTTCTAACTGGCTCCATTATTCCGGGCTTCTCAGTTCTGTCATTGACCCAGGTATCATCCGTCTCCTATAGCGAGTGAATATAAAAATAGGGCAGAGTCGCTTGCGCAAGTCCGCCCCTAAAACCGTGAAGGTTTTGCTATCTGCAGGCTATTCTACCAACCCGAGCGATTCTGTCAACCTGCGAAGGAACTCGAGCGCGGAGCGAGCTGCGGCGTCGGGCCCCTTGTCGGGCAGCGCCTCGGTTTCGCCGTCGGCCCTGGCGAACATCTCGGCGAGCTCGGATGCGGCGCGCGAGCGCGAGGAGCCCTCGGGTACCAAGCCGGAGTGCGCCACGAGCACGGTCGCGACCTCCTGCATGGCCGTATTCCCCATCCACTTCCTCCTGGTCGCCTTGGGAATCCCCACGGCGGCGACCCTTCGGGAGACGCCGCTGGACGCCGAGCCCCGGGCGGCGCCCCTCTCGGCGAAGCAGTTGATCAGGCACGAGCCGTGCGCGGCGCAGTTGCGGACGGACTTCACGCGCTTGAGGTCGTAGTGGGAGGCCTCGAGGCGCCTGTCGCCCCATCGCCTGGCGCAGAAGCGCACGAAGTCGATGAGGGTGCCGAACGAGGTGAGCTCAAGGAAGGCCCAGGCAGGCATGTCGCCGGAGTACTTCGCGTAGAGGCTCGAGCTGTAGGGGCTGCGGCCGCTCATCTTGAGCTCGCGCAGGCGGTACTCCCTGTTTGCAGTGGTAAGCGATGCCATGTAGTCGGCCACGATGGCGTAGCCGTCCTCTCCACGGTCCTCCATCTCGCGAAGCAGTGTCACCTTCTGGAAGTGCTCGATGTCGAGCGTCATGCCGAGCAGGGCGTGGCGCAGCTCCTGGTCGAGCGCCGCGAGCAGGCGCAGCTGGCCGAAGTCGAGGTCTACGTAGCGGCCGTCGCGCGGGCCTCCCTCGTATTTCGAGAAGAGTTTGCGGTAGGATGCGAGCTTGAAGAAGTTGCACTTGTCGCGCAGGTAGTCCGCGGCCTCTTCCTCGGAACACAGTTCGAAGGCTACGCCCTTCTGCTTGAGGTGCTCTATCTGCCGCTCGATCGTGAGGATCGGCTTCCTATCGTGGGGTTCGGCCATGCTCGGTCTCCTGTCATTGATTTGAGAATCCTATTCTACCAGCATGTTTGCCCTGAATCCTGAAGGCCCGTTCGCCAACTCATAAGCAAGCCACCTGAGACTACTCACTTTGTTCACGAATGGCGAAGACCTGCGACCTGGGGTTTTGCAAATGGCGCGCAAGCCACCCGCGTTAATTCACTTGCGATTGCAGCTGGCGGCTTGCGGGCAAAAGGGCGGTTGAGTTTCAAAACGGGCGTTTTCGGCGCCATCGAGCCTCCAAAGGCGACCCGCCGCGCACTTTGGGACAAAAACAAAAACTCAAAGCCCTGAGTTTGAAAAAAGTTTTTGAGGTTGTCCCAGCTTTTGTCCCCGAAGCCGACGAAACGCGACATCGCGTCATTCGGCGGCACGCGTTCCGTGTCGATGCCGAAAACTGGGTGTAACTGGAGTGACGGGACGGCAGAACCGACGCCATCGAGTGGGAGTAAACGATATTCGTTGATTTCAAGCCTCTGACCTGCGAAAACAGGTCGGGGGCTTCTTATTTTGCAACCTCTGTGCAACCTTTGCGGTTTCGCGCCCCGTGAACAGGGGACGTAGCACTGTTCACGTCTGGGCCCATATCGGCACCGATCATTGCCCGCGCTGCTTCTGCTTGCGCTTCAGCTTCCGCTGCTTGAGGCACGTCGCCCGGTGTTCCTCGCCAGAGGAGAGCTGGCCGTTCCTTGCGAAACCGCTAGGCCACCTATATCCGCTTGCTGCGGGCTTGCTTGAACCAGTTCCTTTTGAAAGAGCCTATACCTCCGAAGAACTTGTTGTACGTCTCGCCGTCCTCCTTGGCCTCGTACTTGACCAAGGCAAGTTCGATAGTGCAGAGGTAATCCGCCACTTGTTCGAGGCGGTAGTCGGTCATCGAGGTCTTGCGGCATCGGACGACCCCTTTTGAGAGGACCTTGCCCACCGAGTCGTCTCGCCCGCGGAACAGAAGGAGCGCATCCTCGCGACCTTCGGCGACCTGTGCTGCGAGATGGAGGGCTGCACCATCGCGCAGGCCGCCTATCTCAACGGCGTGCCCCTCGTCGTCGTGCGCGCCATCAGCGACAAGCCCTGCGCCGAGGGCCAGGTCGTCGACTACAACACCTTCGAGAAGAAGGCCGCCTGCGACTGCGCCCGCATCGCCGCGCGCATGGTTAAGCTTTAGGCCCTGCGCGCCGGGGCTCTTCTTTATGTTGGGACCCCGGCGCGCAGGGCCCTTTCCAAAGCGAAGTGTCGAGTCGAAGTGTTGAGCGTCGGCCCTGAATGTTCAATGGCCGTTGTTTTCTGCCCCTCAAGTGGTGAACTTCTCCTCGGGGCTGTTGATTCCCCCACGCGCCCCCTTCCGTTCTCTGTGTTCCCCTTATACTCCTTGTACAAGGAGGTAAGAAGTCATGGACAAGACCGCACAGGACAGCTTGGCAAAGAAGCCCGTCGACATGAGGGACAGGATTCTCGAGCATCTCGAGGCCCTTACCTCTGCCGTCTCGCTCGACGACCTTGCCCGTCTGTCCACCTCCGACATCGCCGAGACGCTCATCATCTCCAGGAGTCTGGCGAGCCAGTACCTCAACGACCTTGTTCGCGCCGGCCTTGTGGTTAAGGTGGCGGGCAGGCCTGTCCGTTATTTTCATCGCCGCGCGTTCCAGAAGCGTTTTCAGGTAAAGCTCTCTGCAAGCGAGTACGCCTCGCTCGCCGACCTCATCCAGGCGACGGGAATCGCCGATCACCGTGACTTCGCGCGTGCCGTGGGCTTTGACCTGAGCCTCAGCTCCGTTGTCGAGCAGTGCAAGGCTGCGGTTCAGTACCCTCCGTTTGGCCTGCCCATCCTCTTGAGCGGCGGCGTGGGTGTCGGCAAGTCTTTCCTTTCTCGTCTTGTGTACGAGTACGGCAAGAACCAGGGCTTGCTGTCCCGCGACTCCTCCTATGTGCGCATCGACTGCGCCGGGGTCCCGGACGCCGCCTCGTTCAACGGGCTTCTTGACGAGTCGATCGCGAAATCGCGCGGGGGTGTGGTTTTTGTCAACGGCATCGAGGCACTCTCTCCCTCTGCGATGGAGCACTGCCTTGCGACGGCCCTCGGGCTCGATGCCTCCCAGGATGCGCCGCGCGCTCGCCTCGTTCTTTCGACGACGCTTTCCGCCGATGACCTGAAGGTTTCCTCGGCCTACAGCAAAATGCCCATCTGTGCCCGCGTCCCCTCACTCAAGGAGCGGACCCCCGAGGAGCGCGAGGATCTCATCTTGAGCTTCCTGCGCAGCGAGGGGTGCCGAATCGGTTCTGATGTGAAGATTAGCCGCGGCGCATACCGTTGCCTCGTGAACGCGGACTTTTCCGATAACATCGCCGGCTTGCGCGCCTGCGTGACGAACTGCTGCGCCAAAGCGTTTCTCAATCGCGAGGGCGACTACGTCGTCGTTCGCCCGTATCTTCTTCCCAGCGGGCTCCTCTCCTCCGCACAGATCGATCAACAGCCCGACGATGGCGTTCTGATCGATGCGTCCCTGGATGCCGCCGAGAGCACAGGGCCGGTCGAGCAGGCGCTCGATGCCCTGTGCTCTCTCGATGAGCGATTCTGCGCCGGGGAGCTCTCTGTCTCCGAGCTCGTCTCGCAAGCTGTCTCCGCTGTGCGCGGCGTTGAGGATCACTTGATCTTCGGCTGCGGCGTTACCTCCTCGAGGTCGCGCGCCTTCGAGCGCATCGTGGGCGCGGTCCTTGCCGACGCAGGCTCTTCTTATGGCATCGAGCTTTCGAGGAAGGTCGCTTTTCTACTGGCCCAGGAGATTTGCCTGCAGTTGTGGCCGGGTATCGGCCTGGCTAAGCGAAAGTCTGCCTGTGCGGAGCAAATCTCCCATCTCCTCGGTGCCGTGACCTCCGAATTGCCGTTTGCCTCGAGTGTCTCCGATCAGGTCGCCGCAGACGTGGAAGGGGCGCTCGGAATCTCGCTCGATCACTTCACGAAGACGCTTCTGACGCTGTGCGTCGCATCGGAGTCTCGCGATGCGAAGGCCCCTCGGACGCTCTGCGTCATCTTGTCCCACGGCTACTCAACGGCGACGAGCATCGCCGACGCGGCGAACCGTATGCTCGGCATGCATGTGTACGAGGCGGTCGACATGCCCTACGACCAGCAGCTGAAGGACATCGTCGGTCCGCTCCAGCGCCTCGTCGACCGCCATTCCTACTGCACCGGGGTCGTGTTCCTCGTCGACATGGGCTCCTTGGAGGAGGCCTATAAGGCCCTCGAGAACGTTACCGACTCCACTATCGGCGTGGTGAACAACGTCTCTACCGGTCTTGCGCTCGAGATCGGGGTCGGGCTGCTCGGCGGCAAGTCCATCGCCGAGGTTCTTGGCGACGCGACCGCCGCGTGCGTGACGCACTGCAAGGTGATCGAGCGCGTCAACCGTGAGGACGCCATCGTCTTCTGCTCCGAGTCCGGGGTCGACGCCGCGGAAAGGATACGCCTGCTCGTCTCGCAGAGCCTCCCGCGCACCATAGGCGCGCGCCTGCTCACGAGGCCCTTCAAGCAGCTCGTCGCGAACGGGTCGAACGACGCCGTTTTCTCCGAGCACCGCGTCTGCGCCGTCATCGGCACGGGAGACCCCGGGGTCGCCTCCGTTCCCTTCGTCGCCCTCGAGGACATCATGTCGACGGCGTCCGCCTCTAAGGTCGATGCCGTGTTCGGCAGGTGGCTTGACGCTTCCGAGCTCTCTTCTTTCCACGAGAAGCTGCTCTCGAACATGACGCTGCAGAACGTCATCCGCTCCATCACCATCCTCGACCCGGAGCGGCTATTCCACGAGATCGAGAGCGCCGTGCACGAGCTTCAGCGCAGGACAGGCGAGAAGATCGGCAGCAACGCCATCATTGGGCTCTACGTCCACCTCTGCTGTCTCGTCGAGCGCCTTGTTACCAGAAACCCCATTGAGACCTACGTTGGCCAGGACCGCTTCGAGGAGGAACGCGCCGATTTCATCGAGTCCTTCAGGCAGAGCTTCTCGAGCATCTCGACGCGCTATCGCGTAGAGGTTCCCGTAAGCGAGATCGCATATGTCTTCGACTACATAAGCGTGAGCGCCGCCCCGGCGCGAGAAGAGCGCCTCGGCTCCTCGGACCTCCTGCTCGACGAGTGACCTTCCCCGCGCCGCCGCGAGCTGACCGCGCGTCCTCAATAATCCGATAACCCCTTGCCCGGCGCGAATCCGGATAGCGCCGAGGCAGTACCGAACGTAAAACTTCATTTGATAGGAGCAAACATGAGTGTTGTTATGGCACGAATCGACAATCGCCTGCTTCACGGCATCATCGTGACGCAGTGGGCCCCGGTGTCGGGCGCGACCCGAGTCATGGTCATCGACGACAAGGTCGCCGGCGACGAGGTCCTGAAGTCCACCATGAGGATGGCGCGCCCCGCGGGCATGGCCGTCTCGATCATCTCCGAGCAGACCGCGCTCAAGAACTTCGCGGCGGGCAAGTACGACCGCGAGAAGGTCTTTGTCATCGCCAAGGAGCCCGAGACGATCCTTCACCTGGTCGAGTCGGGCATCGAGCTCCCGTCGCTGATCGTCGGCGGCTCTCTTGTCAAGGAGGGCGGCGTCCAGCTCACCCAGCGCGCCTATGCCTCCGCCGAGAACGTCCAGAGCTACAAGGCGCTCATCGCCCGCGGCGTCAAGGTGACGGCACAGTTCGTGCCCGCCGACAAGCCCGTCTCCGTCGCCGACCTCATCTAAGGAGGGATCATGGTCAACTTCACTATCCTGCAAGTCGTCCTTTTGACCCTGCTGGCCTTCATCAAGCACGTGGACTACTACGGCATCCCGATGATCTTCGTCAACTATGCCGTCTTCTGGGGCCTTATCACCGGCGTCGTCATGGGCGACTGGCAGACCGGCCTCGTCATCGGCGGCACCATCCAGCTCATGCAGCTCGGCGTCGCGGGCTTCGGCGGCTCGTCGATTCCCGACTACGGCACGATGGCCATCATTGCCACCGCCTACGGCGTGACCCTGGGCTCCGACACGGGCCTCGCCATCGGCCTGCCGGTCGGCATGCTCGGCATCCAGCTCGACGTCATCGTCAAGATCCTCAACGGCTTCGTCGTCGAGAAGTCCCAGAAGTTCTGCGACGAGGGCAAGTTCAAGCAGATGAACGCCATCCTGTGGGTCTGCCCCGTGCTCTTCGGCCTGTGCGCCGCCCTGCCCGTCTTTGTCTCCGTGACCCTCGGCCAGCCCGCCGTCAACTGGCTCCTCGAGGTTATGCCCCAGTGGTTCCTCTCCGGCCTCACCCTCGCCGGCAAGATGCTCCCGGCCGTCGGCATCGCGATGCTGCTGCGTTACATGCCCACCGGCAAGTACTTCCAGTACCTGCTCGCTGGCTTCTTCCTCTCGGCCTTCCTGAACGTGCCCATCATCGGCGCCGCCATCGTCGGCGTTGCCCTCGCGATCGCGTTCTACCAGCGTGCCGAGAGGGACACCGAGCTCGCCGCCCACGCTTCCGCAGACGCCTTCATCGGAGAGGATGAGTAACCATGGAAAACGAGAACATCACCGCCGTCGCCGAGGGCAAGCCCTCCGGCTACAAGGTCACCAAGAAGGACCTGCGCAACGCGAACTGGCGCTGGCTCATGAGCGTGTGCACCTTCAACTACCAGACCCAGCAGGGCGCCTCAGTCGCCTACGCCCTCTCGCCGGTCCTGAGGAAGATCTACACGAACGACGAGGACTATAAGCAAGCGCTCAACAACCACTTCCGCTACTACAACACCCAGCCTTGGCTCGCCGCCATCATCCTTGGCGCCTGCGTGGCCATGGAGGAACGCGACGGCCTAGCGGCGGCGGACGCCGTCCAAGACCTGAAGATTGGCACCATGGGACCGCTCGCCGGCGTCGGCGACTCCCCGCTCATGACCATGATCCCGACCATCATGGGCTCCATCGCCGCCTACATGGCCATCGAGGGCAACCCCGTGGGAGCCGGCATCTGGTTCGCGCTCATCCTGGCCATCTTCTGGGTCCGCATGCACGCCCTCGAGTTCGGCTACAAGCAGGGCGTGAAGCTCGTCACCGACTTCAGCGAGAAGCTTCCCAACCTCACTGCCGCCGCCTCCGTGCTCGGCCTCACCGTGGTCGGCTGCCTCATCGCCTCGGTCATCGGCGTCACCTGCCCGATTAGCTTCAGCTTCGGCGACGTCTCGATGGAGATTCAGCCGCTGCTCGACAAGATCCTGCCTGCCATGATCCCCACCGCCATCACGGGAAGCGCGTATTACCTTCTTACCAAGAAGAACGCGAGCATGACGGCCCTCATCCTCGTGGTGATCGTCCTCGCGATGGTCGCCTCCGCCGCCGGCATCCTTGCCTAGCTTCGACCCAAGAGATTGGTGAATCAATGAGAAAGATAGTTGTGGCGAGCCATTCCCTTCTCGCCCAGGGCTTCAAGGACACCCTCGAGTTCCTTACGGGTAAGAGCGACGCCGTCAACGCCGTGTGCGCCTACGTGAACGACAACGGCGAGGGGCTCGACGCGGCGGTCGAGGCGGCTCTTTCGGGCACTGACGAGGTCGTCGTCCTCACCGACGCGCTCGGCGGCAGCGTGAACCAGCGCTTCTCCCGCTTCGCCTCCGACCGGATCCACGTGATCGCGGGTGTCAACCTCCCGCTCGCCATGACGGTCGCGCTCGCGCGCCCCGACGAGAAACTCGACTTCGACGCCCTCGTCGACGAGGCGCGCCAGCAGATCGTCTACGTGAACGGTGCCAGTTCCGCCGAGTGCGAAGACGACGAATAGAGGAGGTCGACGATGAGAGAGTTCCTTAAGGACGTGTGGATGCACGGCGGTGAGGAAAGCCGCGCCATCACCCCCGAGAACATCACGGGCGAGAAGGGCCGTGCCGCCATGTCGGCCAGCCACCTCGGCGTCGGCCGCAAGGGCTCGTGCTGCGTGCCCCTTGAGTCCGGCGAGACCATCACGCTCGCGGACATCGAGGGCCCCGGCATCATCCGCCACATCTGGATGACCGTCCCCGACAAGACCGCCGCCGGCAGCTTCGTCATGCGCGACCTCGTGCTGCGCTTCTACTGGGACGACGAGGAGACCCCCTCGGTCGAGTGCCCTGTCGGCGACTTCTTCTGCAACGGCTTTGGTGAGCGCGCCATCGTCAACTCGATGCCCATCTGCGTGAACCCGACGGGCGGCATGAACTGCTACTTCGAGATGCCTTTCAGGAAGCACGCCAAGGTCACGCTTACGAGCGAGCACCCCGGGTTCATTAAGTACATCTTCTACACGTTCAACTACGCGCTCACCGACGTGCCGGACGACGCCATGTACTTCCACGCCCGTTTTAACCGCGAGCGCAGCACCCGCAGGGGCGTCGACTACACCGTGCTCGACGGCGTGCGCGGCAAGGGCTACTACGTCGGCACCTACATGGCCCTGTGCGCCCTGGAGCGCTATTGGTGGGGCGAGGGCGAGATGAAGTTCTTCCTCGACGGCGACGAGGAGTTCCCCACGGTCACCTCGACGGGAGCCGAGGACTACTTCGGCGGTGCCTGGGCCTTCCTCGACAGGCCGCCCCACGCGCTGCCCGAGGCGCAGTGCTTCAACACGCTGTTCGCCGGCTACCCGTACCGCTCGACGCGCGACGCCACGCGCGACCGCTTCAGCGCGGGCAAGCCGAACCCGAACCCGATGCTCGCGACCAACGACGACGCGCTGCCCAGGCACGGCCTCTACAGGTGGCACCTTCCCGACCCGATCTCGTTCAAGGAGGACCTGCGCGTGACGTTCCAGGACCTCGGCAACGACGACATCAAGCTCTACGAGCGCGAGGACGACATCTCCACCGTCGCCTACTGGTACCAAAGCGAGCCGCACGCCGTGCTCGCCCCGTTTGCCGCAAGGCAGGACCGCGTGCCCAGGTAGGGTCGCCTCGAAACAAGCCAACGTTATGGGCGCCCGCGGTTGACCATGACTGCGGGCGTCCCTTTGTAAGGAGGATCACATGAGCGAAAAGCAAATGAGGCTCGGCGCCCTCGAGGCCGGCGGGACCAAGATGGTCTGTGCCGTGGTGTCCGGCGACGGCGAGGTCCTCGACCGTATGGAGACCCCGACGCTTACGCCCGCCGAGACCGTCCCGCAGATGATCGAGTGGTTCACCGTCCGTGATGTGGACGCGTTGGGCATCGGCGCCTTCGGCCCGACCTGCGTCGACCCCAACGACGAGCGCTACGGCTCCATCCTCCAGACGCCCAAGCTCGCGTGGCGAGGCCATGGTCTTCGCGCCGCGTTCGCCGACGCCCTCGGGATTCCGGTGGCCTACGACACGGACGTGAACGTTGCCTGCCTCGGCGAAGTGGTCTTCGGCTGCTGCAAGGGGCTCGAGGACGCCGTCTACGTGACCATCGGCACCGGTGTGGGCGCGGGCGTCATGTGCGCGGGCAGGCTCCTTCACGGCATGCTGCACCCCGAGGCCGGCCACATGCTGGTAAGGACCCGTCCCACCGAGGAGGGACGCTGCGTCTGCCCGAGCCACGCGAGCTGTCTCGAGGGCCTCGCCTCCGGCCCCGCCATTGCCGCGCGCTGGGGAAAGCCCGCGGCCGAGCTCGCGGACAACGATGAGGTGTGGGCGCTCGAGGGGGATTATCTGGGGCAGATGTGCGCGAACCTCGTGCTCATGTACTCGCCTCGCCGCATCGTCCTCGGCGGCGGCGTGATGCACCAGGAGCAGCTCTACGGCATCGTCCGCAAGAAAACCCTCGAATATCTGGGTGGCTACATCCAGACCGCCGAGCTTAAGGACATGGAGCGCTACATCTGCGCCCCGGGCTGCGGCGGCGACCAAGGAATCCTCGGCGCGGCCGAGCTGGCAAGAAGGGCGCTCGCGTAACTTGCGCTCTCTCCGCCATACAACGCGTTAAGAAAAGACGAGCGCTTCTTGCCAATTGAGCGGCAAGAAGTGCCCGTCTTTTGCATTTTTGTCTCTCAAAATCTTATTTTCACGATTTGCATTTTCATCCCGTTGTCACCGACCCTTGCGAGAAACCGGAAAAAGCCGCTGACAGAAGGGTCTCTCAAATCGTTATAACCCAGCATATAGCCGCGACTTGTGACCTGCAGACGGCTGTCCCACGTGCCGATTTCCTTGGCGGCATCCGAAACCGCAAAATATGCCCCCACATCCTTGATTTTTGCAGTCTTAAGCCATGTTTTTGCGATCATCTTTACTGCTGTCCGATTGGCAGCATCAAAGACCAGCACACCGCCGGGGAAAGCGTCCGCCATCTCCCGCACCAGTTCCCGGACCTGCTGGGTCAGAAAGTAATAGAACACCCCGGAGGCAAAGAACACCGCCCCGCCGGAGGCATCGATTTTGCCAAACCATGCGGTGTCTTTCAGGTCGCAGGGGATATTTTGTTCCCGATCCCCGGCGGGCAGTAGCTGCTGCCGCAAGGCAATCACATCCGGGAAGTCCAGATTGTAGATCTTGCATCTACCGTTGTCGCAGGTTCTGCCGGTGTTGTCCAACCCGCAGCCCAGATTGACCACCGCCGCATTGGGATGGCCTTCCAGGTAATCCCGCACCTCGAAAGCAAGGTCACTCTGCCGCATGGCCACCTCCAGCGCACCAAAGCGCTGCATCAGGCTGCGGGAGTTTTTCTCTGCCTCTGAAAAGTCGTAGTCGATCTGGTCGAGCAGGCGAACCGCTGTTTCATCCCTGTAAAGGTTCGGGTACAGCTCCGTACACAGCTTTCGGGAATACAGCGGGAGGATCAGCGTCTCTTGCACGGTGTTTTTCTCAATTTTACATTTCATAGGTTTCTTCCTCAGTGAATAAAAACTGTCATAAGTGCCGCCGCCAGCACAGCCGCTATGACCGTCATGCCTATCGCCATGTGCAGGGTGGATGCAAAAACGCCCGTGCTTGATACCCTTACTTCCGCGCCGTGACGCAGAGCCACCTTTTCTTTTTGCGTATCTGCACCTCGTGAAAACCCGCCTGCTCCAGACACGCCTTTAATTCAATGTCCTTGTAGATGGTCATGCCGCCGATGATCTGCGTCCACCTCTCGTCCTTGTCCGTATCGCCATTGCTCTCGTTGCAGATAAGAATTGTCCCGCCTGGCTTCAGCGTCCGCCAGACCTCACGGAGGCATCGGGGCAAATCGGGCCAAAAATAGACGGTCTCAAAGGCCGTGGCGGCATCGAAGTAGCTATCCTCAAACGCCATATCTGCCACACTGCCTTGCAGAACGGCGCAACGCCCCTCCTGAATTGCAATTCGGTTGAGCTTTCTAGTCTTCTCCACGCTGACGGGTGAATAGTCGATGCCCTTGACGACGCCATGCGGGCATTTTTTCAGCAGCCGTTTTATGTTCGTCCCGCCGCCGCAGCCGCAATCCAGCACCTTGGCATTTGGCGCAAGTCGTAGAAATCGAAGTCCCCACCGCGCCACAGGGCTGTGGCCCAGATTCATCATGGCAACCATAAGTTTTCCGCCGAGGCCCACGGGCTTGCGGGTGTTTTCAAAGAACGACATCTGGTCCCTCCGATTTCGTGCATTCCGCATAGGTCAACGGGAACGAAGCCTTCAGCACCGCGCTTTTCTGCACCGCCCAGCCGTTTTGACGCAGGAAACACAGGTATTCCTCGCTTGTCCACCTGCTGTGGAGGGGGAATCCTGCCATACTCATGAAAAAGGCTTTTACCTTGCCGGAAACCGAGTTTCCCGCGTGGGTGAAGGTTGGCGCGATGAGCACGCCGTCGTCCTTCAGCACCCGCCTGATTTCTTGCAGGGCCTTTTCTGGATGCGGCACTATGTGAAGCGCGTTGGACGCGATCACCACTTCGAAGGACTTCTGTGCATAGGGCAGGCGGAACATATCTTGTACGGAAAAGTGCAGCTTTGCGGATTGATTGTCCCGCTTTGCTTCAAGGATCATCTGTGCAGAAGCGTCTGTAGCCTCGATGTGTGCCGCCGCATTCACGATGCTCTTTGCGATAAGCCCCGTGCCGGTGGCAACCTCCAGTACGGTTTTTGCTTTCACTACCGGCCTGATCAGTCCATACATCTTCTCATACGCCGCCCGGTCGTTTCGCATGAAACGGTCGTATCGACCGGCATTCTTGTCCCAGAAGCCCTTGCGTTCGTGCATGGCTATCGCCCCCAAACAGTTAGAGCCATCTAACTATAACACACGAATCATACAGTAAAATAAGGCTAACCTTATTTCTTGGCTAAGATGCATCTCTTCGGTTTTCGCTTATAACGGCGCGAGTCAGATACTAGGCTGGAGCTGAAGAAGGAGCTTGGCGGACAGGTAGGTCGATACCGGTTCCCGGAACGGTGATCCAGCCAATTACACCAGGGCTCTAGTCATTGAGTGGGAATAGAAAATTCCTTAGTTATGGGGGTATAAATTTGATTTCCTTCAGGATAAACCCCCATGACTATATGAATTGACCTGCTGACTTCAATGAAGATTGGAGGGTAACGGTCAGGGGTGACGGCCCAACGAGTGTTATTTTGCGAGCTATGCGCATTGAAAGCGACCTTTCGTGGTATAAACTACTTGCCGGAAGCCGCGGCTTTCAGAGTACGGCTTACGTGTACGTTTAACCTCCGTGGGCGACGGGGTGCCGCAAGGCGTAGAATATCGCCCACCTGTAGGGGCCTGCAGCGATGCGGGCCCCGCTTCGTATGAAGGGGGCGTAACCGATGAAGATCGTATCCATCTCTCAGGATTTCTTCGACCTCGTCGAGGGCGACCGCGAGCTCATGCTTAAGCACAATCGCCCCTGCATCGTGGTGGTGAGGCTGCGTTTCCGCGGGAAGCGCAGGGACTTCGCCGTGCCGCTGCGTTCCAACATCGCCCCTAACGTGCCCAAAGACCAGTACTTTGCGTTGCCACCCCGCCCCACGACGCGCCCCGGCTGCCGCCACGGCATCCACTACATCAAGATGTTCCCCATAACCAAGGCCTACCAGCGCCGCTTTAGGACCGAGGGCTCGGCCTACTACGAGACGCTCCAGCGCATCATCGACGGCAACACCAAGCGCATTGTCTCCGAGTGCCAGGCATACCTCGACCGCTACGAGCGCGAGGGAAGGCCTCGCTTTGCCGTCGACATCGACCGTATCGTGGGGCTGCTGGAGGGCGAGAAGTAGGGCACCTCGGCTCAGTCTCGAGCCATGCGGAGTCGCTCCGCATTTTTGAACGCCGCGTGTGCGTCCCAAATACTTGAGAAACAAGCTGTGAAGTGCGGTGGCGCGACCGTGCCCGTGCATAGCCGTCACCATTAGCGTCTGCGCGGCGTCGGCTTCAAGTGGAACTGGCGCCGCTGCTGTATATGGTTTGCCTTGCTGCAAATGGCGATCAGTGCCCGCGATGTTTCTGCTTGCGCTTCAACTTCCGCTGCTCGAAGCGCGCCTCCGCCTCATCCGCGCGACGCTGACTTCTTGCTTGAGCCGACTCCCGCTTCATCGCTTCCCGCTGTGCCGCGAGCGCCTGTTGTGCCTTGGTGCTCACAGCGGGCCGTTTAAGGGCCTTCGCCGCCTCGCGAGCGCGCCGCTTGGGGTTCTTCGCGGGCTTGCTTGTTTCAGTGGCCTTGTCGCCGAAGAACGAGAGCTTCTCCCATTCGCTTGTAACGAATCGCAGAATCTCCTCATCGGACGGCTCCGCGCCGAAGACGATGCGGGCGACGCCGTACCTTCCGTCCTCGACGTGCTCCGCCAGCCCGACCCAGAATTGGCCGTCGTGATATGACGATGAGCAGCAAGTCGCTGATAGCCGCCCTGCGAAGCTAGTTGCCTTGTTCGCAGCCGGGCCGCAGGCCGCACCTACGCTCGAGCTCCGCCACGAGGGCATCGTTGTCGGTCACCGAGACGATGGCGTCGTCGTCGTAGGGCGCCTCGATGTAGACGCGGTCGAGCGAGTTGGCCGTCCCCGCCCAGAGCGTCCTGGTGCGCCGGACGCCCCGCACGTGGGCGTAGGGTATCACCGAACGCGTCCCAGCGTACACGACGACGAGGCGGTCGCCGTAGAGCTCGAGGCGGTTGCTGCGGACGGGAAGGGCGGCCAGGGCCACGAGGGCCGGGACGGGCACCAGCGCGAGCCAGCCCCATAGGAGCGCGGGACTTGAGCTCAGGAAACACGCGATACACGCTGCGGATAAACCGCCCGCCACAATCACCATGGCCGCTATGAACCACGGGTCTGTCCTGCCGGGGAACACCCGCTCCGGCCGCTCGCCCTTCTCACCCATTACGGCCTCCCTCCCGACGCCCTCCCTGGCGGCGCGTGGGGCCGGAGAGTGCCTTGAACCCGTCGCCGACCATCTCGCCCCCCGTTCCGTGGGCCTTCTGTAGTGGTGTGTACCCCCGACTGTTCGACGGATGTCGTACGATTGAACGTTTTTCGAACTTTTTTAAGATGGGTGCGGCAGGATCGAGCAGATTGTTCGCGCGAGAGGCTCCCCGCCGCCGCGCCCGGTCTCGGGTTCGATGCATCGACATCCGTCCCAGGTGGTGTCTCCGCTGCGCGACATTGCAGGGGGCAAAGCCGAGATGCCATGGGGCGCGCCGAGGCTTTGCCCGCGGGGCGAAGATTCTAGGGGTCCGACGTGGCCTGGAGGGGAGACGGACATGCAAGCGCTTATGACTGAGGAGCTGGCCGAGTGCCTGCCGCCGCTGTACGCGACCGAGGGAGGGGCACTCGCCCTCGACCTCATAAACCCGGAAGGCGAGGACTACCTTGACCTCTGGTGCTCGCTTACCATCAACCTTTCGGGTGGCCCCTTCGCCTCCACGTGGCGCATTCACACTTGTGCCCGGCATCATGGACATGGGCGTCGCCAAGTCGGCCGACGGGGCGCAAGTCCCTGTTGACTCAACGTTCGACGAGATAAACCGCATGTTCTCAAAGCTCGGCTTTATCGATTACAATTCACGCCTCGCGCAAGGGTCGTTCTACTCCCCAAACCTAATCTGCCTGTCGCACGCATCGAGGCGACGGGGCGGCGCCTTCTCGCGTGAGTTAATTCCTGTTTTACTGGTGCGGATCCCAACATGCCCTTATGCATGGTGCTCTGCCGCTTTCGAAACTTCAAAACCATTCGATTTTCGAAACTGAGTGGGAATAAGTTATCGGTACGCTTTTTTATAAAATGTAAAAAAGTACCCCCATAACTGATGAAATGGACGCTGAGAAAAAGGGGTGCATCTTGCGTATATACCGACGTGAAGATCTACCTCTATCTTGCATCGCGCGGGTACGAGCTTTCTGTGGGCCGTATTGGGAAGCTCGAGTGTGACTTCATCGCTCGTAGGCGCAATGCTTACGCCTACATCCAGGTCTCTATGTCGATTGCCGACAGAGGCGTCGAGGAGCGCGAGTACAGGCCGTTCGGCCACATCCGGGATGGGTATCCGCGCTACTTGTTCACGCTTGATCCTCTATTGCAGGAGAGGGATGGCGTCAGGCACCTTAACATGGCGTCGTTTATGCAAGATGGCGGTGATCTTATTTGAGCGGCGGCCAGATTCCTTTGCTCCCTAGTGCGCAAACAGCGCGGGTATCAAATGAGGACCATTGCCTCACGTAGAATCGATAGATTGAAAACTTGTTTTGATGTTGACAGGCTTTTGGCCAGTGGCTCCTATTGTCGAGTGGGAGTAGCTGAAACGAGGCGATTGAATAACTCCATACGTTTTGGTTAAAACAAAAAATATGCCGTGCGCCTGCGGCATGAAGAAGGGAGATTCTTATGAATATCGTTGTATTGAGCGGCAGCCCGCGCAAGGGCGCCAATACCGACACCATGGTCGAGGCGTTTGCCGAGACCGCGCGCGAGGGCGGCAATACGGTCGAGGTCATCCGCGTTGCCGGCAAAAAGATCGCCGGCTGCCTGGGATGCCAGTACTGCTTTGCCCATGAGGGCACCTGCGTGCAAAAGGACGACATGGCCGGCGTGATCGAGTCGCTGAAAGACGCCGACATGGTTGTCTTCGCTTCGCCCATCTACTGGTTTGATATCACTGCGCAGGAGAAAGCTGCCATTGACCGCCTGTACGCCTTCGGTGCTACAGGCTTCCCGTTCACCAAGACGGCCCTTTTACTCGATAGTCACAGTGAGGGCGTCTATGATGCGGCGATCGCTATGTACAAGTCAACCTGCGCGTACTGCAAGTGGGAGGACCTGGGCATTGTCACCATCAGCGGTATGACCGAGCGCGATAGCATGGCATCGTCGCCCAAGTTGGAAGAGGTGCGAGAGCTCGCTCGCAAGCTTGCCTAGCGCGCATTTCCAATAACGAACAAGGCCCGAAAGGTTCATTTGAACCATTCGGGCCTTGCTGCGTTTCAAGGGAGCTGGGCTGTCGAAACCGGCCAGACGGCTGTTAATCAAACAGGCTCGGCATGTCGTTTTCCTTCATGAGGGCACCGGCGGAGGGCAGACTCTGCGCGGTGAACTTCTCGGCCGAGACGCCGGCGCCAAGGATCTCTTCGGTTGTGCCGACGGTGGTGACCGAGCGGCCCTTCTTGGCGGTAAAGGCCTGGACGCCCTGCGTGTTGGTAGTCGTCTTGGTCTTGAGCAACGACGTGTTGAAGTTCATCAAACGATAGTCGCTCGAGACCAGTGCGATGTCGCGGTCTTCCTTGAGCACCTGGGCATACAGCAGCTTGCTGCCGCCGTAGATGGCGTTCTTGAGGCGCTTGCGGTTGGTCTTGGTGACGTATCCAGAAAGTGCGACACGCACCACGCGGCCGTTCTCAAAGACAAACAGCACGTCGGCCTTATAGTCCTCGGGGTCGATGACCCAGATGACGCTCTCGTCGGGTTCCATCTCAAGATCGGTCGGCAGGTACGAGCCCAGCTGGGCCGACTTGGTGTCCTCAAACGCCGCAACCTTGCATTTGTACACCTGGCTCTTGTTGGTAAAGACCAGCAGCTCGTGGGTGTTGGAGGACGGGAACTCGATAAAGGGTTTGTCGCCGTCCTTGTACTTGAGCGTGGTCGCCTTCTTGAGCACGCGGTCCGTCATCTTCTTAAGGTAGCCATCGCGCGAGAGCATGATGGTCACCGGGTACTCCTCGACCTCGGGCTCCAAGCTTACCTCGATAACCTCATGGGGCTCGATCCTGCCCGTGCGACGCGGCATCACATATTTCTTGTTGACCGCGGCCAGCTCGTCGCTGATGACCTTCTTGATGTTCTCCTCGCTGGAGAGGATCTCCTCAAGCTCGGCAATCTCGCCCTCGAGCTTGGCGATGTCCTTGGTGCGGTTGAGGATGTACTCTTCGTTAATGTTGCGGAGCTTGAGCTCGGCAACAAACTCGGCTTGGGTCTCGTCGATGTCGAAACCCTTCATAAGGTTGGGCACGACCTCGGCTTCAAGCTTGGTGCCACGGATGATGGCGATGGCCTTGTCGATGTCGAGCAAGATTGCCTCGAGGCCGTGCAGCAGGTGCAGGCGCTCGGACTTTTTGCCCAGGTCAAAGTTAATGCGGCGACGCGTGGACTCAATACGCCATTTGACCCACTCGTGCAGAATCTGGCGCACGCCCATAACACGGGGATAGCCGTCGACGAGCACGTTGAAGTTGCACGAGAACGAATCCTGCAGCGTGGTCGAGCGATAGAGCTTGGCCATGAGTTTGTCGGGGTCGACACCGCGCTTAAGGTCGATGGCGATGCGCAAGCCCGAGAGGTCGGTTTCGTCGCGGATGTCAGCGATCTCCTTGACCTTGCCCTCCTTGGAGAGCTTGACGATGCGCTCGATGATGACATCGGTCTTGGTGGTGTAGGGGATCTCGTAGACCTCGATAATGCGCTCTTCGGGAATCCAGCGCCAGCGGGAGCGGATCTGGAAGCTGCCAAGGCCGGTCTCGATAATCTTTTCCATCTCCTCGCGGCGGTAGATTATCTCGCCGCCGGTCGAGAAGTCGGGCATGGGCATGTACTCGAGCAGATCGCAGTCGGGATCCTTGAGGTAATGCATCGTGGCAGTACAGACCTCGTTGAGGTTGAAACCGCAGATGTCGGACGCCATAGCGACGCCGATGCCCTTGTTGGCCGAGACAAGGATGTTGGGAAACGTGGTGGGCAGCAGGCGCGGCTCCTTCATGGCGCCGTCGTAGCTGTCGACGAAGTCGACCGGGTCCTTGTCGATGTCCTTGAAAATCTCGGCGCTGATGGGGGAGAGCTTGGCCTCGGTATAACGTGAGGCGGCGTAGCTCAGGTCGCCCGAATAGTACTTGCCAAAGTTGCCCTTCGACTCCACGAAGGGAGCGAGCAGTGCCTCGTTGCCGGTGGCCAGACGCACCATCGTTTCGTAGATCGCGGCGTCACCGTGCGGATTGAGCTTCATAGTCTGGCCCACAATGTTGGCGCTCTTCTGGCGCTCGCCCTTGAGCAGGCCCATCTTGTACATGGTGTAGAGCAGCTTACGGTGCGAGGGCTTAAAGCCATCAATCTCGGGGAACGCACGCGAGACGTTGACGCTCATGGCGTAGGGCATGTAGTTGACCTCGAGCGTCTGCGTGATCGGCTGGTCGGTGACCTCGGAGTGCAGGCCGATGACGTTCTCGGCGTTGACCTGCTTTTTCTTTGGCTGGTTTTTCGTCTTCTTCTTTGCCACGATTTCCTCTTGAACTTCTTATGGGCCGTCGTTGTCGATTTACTGCTATTGCAGGTCCAGCTGGTCCAGGTATTCCTTGCCGTGCTCAGAGATATGGCGCTTGCGGCCTGCCTCGTCGTTGCCCAGCAACAGATTGAACATGGTCTCCATCTTGGTGACGTCCTCGGGCTCCACCTTGATCAGGCGGCGCGTCTCGGGGTTCATGGTGGTGAGCCACATCATGTCCGGGTCGTTCTCACCAAGACCCTTGGAGCGGTTGATGGAGCACTTTTGGTCGCCAATCTCCTTGAGGATGCCGTTCTTCTCGAGCTCGGTGTAGGCAAAGTAGGTCTTCTCTTTGCAGTTGATCTCGTAGAGCGGCGACTCGGCGATATACACGTAACCCTCGTCGATAAGCGTGGGCACCAGGCGGTAGAGCATGGTGAGCACAAGCGTGCGGATGTGATAACCGTCGACGTCGGCGTCCGTACAGATGATGACTTTGTTCCAGTTGAGGTTGTCCAGGTCAAAGGCGCCAAGGTTCTTGATGCGCTTGTCCTTGATCTCCACGCCGCAGCCCAGCACGCGCATGAGGTCCATGATGATGTCGGACTTAAAGATGCGCGGATAGTCTTCCTTCAGGCAGTTGAGGATCTTGCCGCGGACGGGCATAACACCCTGGAACTCGGCATCGCGCGACGTGCGGATGGCGCCTGCTGCCGAGTCGCCCTCTACGATGTAGATCTCGCGGCGGCTCTTGTCCTTGGAGCGGCAGTCGATGAACTTCTGCACGCGGTTGGCCATGTCGGTCTTCTGCTGTAGGTTGGTCTTGATGCTCTGGCGCGTCTTTTCGGCGTTCTCGCGCGAGCGCTTGTTGATGAGCACCTGCTCCATGATCTTGTTGGCGGCATCTTTGTTCTCGATCAAGTAGGTCGAGAGGCGCTCCTTAAAGAATGCCGTCATGGCCTGCTGGATAAAGCGGTTGTTGATGGCCTTCTTAGTCTGGTTTTCATAGGACGTCTGGGTGGAGAAGCAGTTGGTCACCAGCACCAGGCAGTCCTGGACGTCCTGCCATTTGATGCCGCTCTCGTTTTTGTTGTACTTGCCCTGTTGCTTAATGTAAGCATCGATGGCACTGGTCAGAGCACTGCGGGCGGCCTTCTCGGGTGAGCCACCGTTCTCGAGCCACGATGAGTTGTGGTAGTACTCCTGCATCATGAAGGTGCGCGAGAAGCACATGCACGCGGTGATTTTTACGTTGTAATCGGGCAGGTCCTCGCGGTCGCGACCGCGACGGTCGGCCTCGATAGAGAAGGGCTCGGTAAGGTAGTCGGTACCGACCTTCTCGAGCACGTAGTCCTCGATGCCCTTGGGATAGCAAAAATCCTCTTCGGTAAACTCACCATTGTCGCCCTCAATACGCAGGCGGAAGGTCACGTTGGCGTTGACCACGGCCTGGCGGCGCATGGTCTCGCGATACCAATCGTGGGGGATGCTGATCGAGGTAAAGACCTCAAGATCGGGGCGCCACTTGATGGTGGTGCCGGTGCGGTTCTCGTCGCTGGGCTCAATCTCGAGTGCCTTCTTTTTCGGACCGACGACCTTGCCCTTCTTAAAGTGCAGGGAGTACTTGTTACCGTCACGCCAGACGGTAACGTTCATGTATTCGGAGGCGTACTGGGTTGCGCATGAGCCCAGGCCGTTGGTACCGAGCGAGAAGTCGTAGTCGCCGCCCTGGTTATTGTTGTATTTGCCGCCGGCGTAGAGCTCGCAAAAGACGAGTTCCCAGTTAAAGCGCTTCTCGGAGGGGTTCCAGTCGAGCGGGCAGCCGCGGCCGTTGTCCTCTACCTGAATGGAACCATCGCGAAAGGCGGTAAGGGTGATGAGCTTGCCGTAGCCCTGGCGCGCCTCGTCAACGGCGTTGGACAGGATCTCGAAGGCGGCATGCGCGCAGCCGTCGAGTCCGTCCGAGCCAAAGATGACGGCGGGACGCAGGCGTACGCGCTCCTCGTCCTTGAGCTGGCGGATACTGTCGTTACCATAGTTTGCGGTGTTTTTTGCCATACTCGCTCTCTCGGTGCTCCTTTGCTGCGTTTAAGTCATATAGATAGTCAAGGTAGCATAGCCCAGCCCATAGGCGATTCCAACCAACACGAAATCCATCGAACAATCGTTCGGAGTTCGATGGAGATTCGTTTACTCGGACAAAACCGAGTCGGCTCTGTCCGAGTAAGTTTGAAGACGGCCGAATGCGTCCTGCTGCGTTTGCGGTTGGATACGCTGTCGAAGACATGTCGTGCGGATTGTTGGCGAAAAGACGCCGTGCCAAGCTCGAGGCAGAACTCGACTCCCCTGATGATATCTAATGCGAAATGGGCTGGCTCTGGGTATCCAGAACCAGCCCCTTTTGGTGTTCGATGAGCCGAGTCGGCGTCTCTCACAAAAGTAACTAGGAGCTAGCGAGGCCTATCCGAATTGACCTCATCAGCGGTGTCGGTTTCGAGCGCCGTGCGGCGGGCGCTGTAGGCGACGAGGCCGGCGCCTGCTGCGGCGAGTGCTGCTGCGGCTGCCGTAAGGGGAGCGTTGACATCGCCCGTGCCCGCAAGCGCGCCCGCTTTTCCGGGGCGCTTGTTATTGCCGTGATCCTTGCCGCTGCCAGAGCCACTGCCGCTACCGGAGCTGCTTCCGCCGGAGCCGCCACTGCCGTCCGCCGTCATCGGTGCATCGTGAAGCCCCGTCGTATCCGCGTTGTCGCATACGCCGACCTGAACTTCTGAGCGTTCGCATGCCGCGTCGGGCACATGAAGCTCGTGCAGTACGGCACCCAGCGCCGAGTTTGCGCCCAGTCGAATTTCCTCGAGCGTTACGGGATCGAGCGCCACCAGATTACGCGCCTTCGCATACAGCGTTACACGTTTGCCCACCTCGTCGCTCCAACTCTCGGGGATGGCGAAGCTCATGCGGAACTGTGCCGTGCAACCCGGTGCCAGCACGGCGTTGCCACTGTCGGCTACCAGCGGGTGCGTTGCAAAATGTGCGCCCAGCGTCTCGAGCGTGTACTTCACGTGTGTCATGTCGTTGGCCGAAGCGTCCTCGGCAAGCTCTGGATCGTAGATCGATGCCATGCGTGCGTTCACTCCGAACCCGATGGATGCGCTGGAGAACGGCTGACTGGAGCCCTCTCGGTACAGATCGATCGTGCCGGCGGTCAGCAAGGTGTTGCCGTCGTTTCGCACCGTGACCATGAAGGATTCGCCTGCTGCTCCGGGCACCACCGCGCCCGAGGTAGCGACTGCGCCCGTCGGAGTGGCACACGCCACCAAGGGCACTTCGATGCCGTGTAGTTCTGCCTCGCTCTTCTCCGCGCTCACAATGTGCGTGGCGAGCGCGGAGAGCATGCTCCCCGACGTCAAAAATGTCGTTATCTGATCGACGGGATGGTCCAGCTCGCACATCACGAACGGCTCCGTGAACAGATCGCCTGCCAAGGTGCTGGCGAAGATGCGGAAGTGCTTGCCCATCACTGCTACCGGGTTGCCTTCTTCGTCGTAGGTTTGTCCCACCTTGCCATCGGTGTTCTCTACATAGAGCACGCACCTGCCGTTGTTGCTTACGCTAAACGATGCCGGGCCGCAGCCTGCGGCACCCACGGGCTGCGTTGCAAATACCGATGCGCCTCGCGTCCAAGTAATATGCTGCAGTTGCTCGTTGACGGTAGCCAAAAAGCCCGTGTGCTGCGGCCACGGCACCGCGTGGGGTACTGTGGCATCTGGCGACATAACGCCCCAGCCCGCAATGGACTGGCCGATCACGGCGTACGATGCACAGCCACAACCGCCTGCGGTCTCGTATGCAACGGGCACCACCATTTTGCCGTTGATATTCTCGGGCGCGCCGAGCTCGATGCTCGACGGTGCCTGCGGAAAACGGAGAACTTGGCGGAACGTCAGGCTGTCGCCCGAAACGTCCGACCACAGGGTAAAGCACTCCAGCGCAACCTCGGCCTCGCTGCCGAGCGCCTTTTCTGCGGTGGTTCCGCGGCGGTGGAGGTAGGCGCCCGACAGGCGCCCGTTGACAAGTGTCTTGCCCACCGTGATGCGTGGGCACTGCAGGCAATGGTAGCCATCCTCCTGAAGGCGGCCGCGCGAGATGCTGCGCCACGACGTGTGCGATACCACGCGAACTCCGTCGCTGCTTATGCGCAGGCGCACAACGGACAGTATGCCGGCTGTGCTTGCCATATCGAAAAGGGTGTCGTCGCCGGCGGGGCGCTCGCCCGAGACCAGCAGCACGTAGGCGTCCTGGTTTCCTCTTCCGTCCGTATATTCCACTACGTCGAAGTCGTAATCGTATATGCTGTCGCGCTCCACGTCGCCCTCGCCAAACCCAAGGGGAAAGTCCACAGGCGTGGGAGCGGACCACGTTCCGTTTGCCTTTGTGTGTACCACCAGGCGCGAGCGACCATTGTCGCCGTAGCGCACCGAGGCGATACGGAACAGGCATTCTACGCCGGCAATCATTGCCAGCTTCATGTGGGCTTCGCTGAGCACGCCAGCAAACAGCACGTTGTCGCTCGAGGGCTTGATGCCGCCACGCTCGTCCTCCGACACGCCGGCAGAATCGGCGTTCGGGTCGGCAGCGGTGTTCGTTGCCTGACCGATGTAGGTGTACTCATACATCGGCGCGGCGTTTTCGTCGTTCTCCATCAGCACGTGGACGAAATGCTCGATCTGTCCCGTGTCGTCGCTTTCTGCATCCGCCTCGAGCTCAATGCGCGTGACCGCTTGATCCCAATCGCGCACGACAGGCGCGGCGTTTACGGCAGTGGCCTTAACCTCGGCGCGTGCGAGCAGTTCGGCGTTGGTGACGATGGTGGCCGATGCGATAAATTGCGGCACGCCGCCCGCCTCAATGTTGCCGGCCGAGCCGAAGCAGGCATCCAGCGTATAAGGCGTATCTCCACCCAATGCGAGCTCAGAGCGCTGGAGCACATACTGGTCGCCATTGTTCACCGACATATTCCACGAATCGATGAGCGTGGGCCACGACCCCGACCAAGCCTTGGTGGTCCACTTGAACATTACGAATTGGAGTATCACATCGACATCGACGTCTGCACCTACGCGCAGTCGCGGAAGCTGGTGTCCATCTGCCTTCTCGTACCCAATGAACAGCGTGAGGGATGCGGCGCCGCGCACGGCAGACGAAGCGACGCCTGCAACGCCGGCGCCAAAGGTGACGGCAAGCCCGATCTGGATGGTGAACGAGCCCGACGTGTTTGAATAGTCGAGCGAAATGTTTTTAAAAAACGCCGCGCCGCTGCCGTGCGTGTGGGCACCCACGGCGAGCGCCAGTTTTGCCAGCACCCAGGGGTTGACGTTTAGGAAAAATGGCACCGGTCCTAGGGTAAACTGCTCGGTCCAATTGAGGTCGGTTCTTACCTGGAAGAGGGCCTTAATATTGCCGTATGCGGGGTCGTTGTTGTTACCCCAGGTTTTGCCCACCCAATCGTAGGCGAGCGAGCCGTACAGCTGTGTGGCGATATCCATCGTGAACAGCGGCGTGCAATGGTGGCGAAGGAGCTTGGTGTTTCTTGGATCGGTGCCCGAACCGGCACTCATCCTCTTGTACTGATTCCACTTCCCCTCCATCTCGTCGAGGTAGCGGTTTGCCTGCTTGGCGCCCGACTCGCGCGGCGATTTCTTCCAGTATTCCGGATCAGGGTTGCCCGAATCGTTCATGTAGCCGACCGGCTTGTATCCTCCGCCAAACAGTACGTACCCGGCAAACGAGAAATCGAACAGAATGGGGAACGAGGGCATCCAGCAGGTGAACTTGTTGCCGCCGATGCCGGGAAACGCCGCTGGGAAATCAAACGGAGTGATCTCTTGGTCCATAGTGGTGGGAATGATGGTGGTCGAGCCCGATTCCGCCTTTGCGGCCGGCGCGGTGACAACGGCCATGGGGGAGGAGAGTGTATAGGTTTTGCCCTGATAGTCGAGGACAAAGCGCAGCTTGCATCCTTCTTCCAGAAGGCCCGAGGCTGCATCGAGGAACGTGTCTTCGAGCGTGAACGTCGCCAGATTATCCGCGCCCGATGCGCTGGCCTTGACTTGGCCAACCTGCGTGACGGTTTCGGGCGAGCTGCCCGTGGCGGGCATTACCTTGTTGATGCGCAGCGTTGCCCGCCCGCCCTGCGGCAGATGAGCCTGTACAGTAAAGGCGTGCGTATCGGGCTGTTCGTTTGCCGTGTCGTCCTTCGGCAATGTCATGAACGTGGCTTCAGCGTACTGGATGTCCCATTCGTCAAACGTGAGCTGGCGAAAGTACGGCTCGCCGTCAGAAAGCGGACGCGTTGGCGCGGTAATGGCGGTGCCACCCTGGATACGCGCAAGGGGAATCTCGACATCACGGTAGCCTGCCATGCTAATGGAGATGCCGCCGTTAAAGTCGTACGCGTCGAGAAGCGTTGTCTCGTCCACGTAGCCTTCCGAAAGCGGCGCGACCTCAAAGATGGCCGTGCCTTCGTCATCGGTCGTGGCGGTGAGCTGCTTGCCTGCGGCATAGCGCGATGTGAGCGTGACCTGGGCACCCGTGATGGGCGTATTCTTGTTGGCGACGTCGACTACGACCACGCCAAACATGGTGCGCGAGAGCACCAAGACCTTGAAGGGATCATCTTCATCGGCGTATGCCTCGGTGGGCGCGAACGGCAATATGAAGGCGTTTGCGCTTCCCGGCACGCGCGGCAACATAATGCTCGCCAGCGAGGACGCTCCGGCAACAAGTAACGAACGGCGATCAAGCATCTTTGGCTCCCATCCCGCAGGTATCGGTGGAAATAATCCAATTTTGCGAGAAGGCGCCACGTGGCGGTAGTGCCATTCAAGGGTCAAAATGTCCAAATTGATTGAGCGAAGCGCCGGGGTTCCGAAACGCGTTCGATGCGCTCGGCAGCTCGGTCGCTAACGCAACATATGCGCGACTAGCTCGGCGCGTGTGCCGATGCCAAGCTTTGCGTATACGCCGGATAGGCGGTTTTTAACGGTGCCCGGCGACACACCCATATGACGAGCGATTTCGGCGTTGGTCCATCCACGGCAGGCGAGCATGGCCATGGTGAACTCTGTGGTCGTTAGATCGTCGGCCACGTCCTCGCCCGAATCGGGGTTGTGGATGCGCCGCCAGCCGTAGCTGAAGCGGTACGTGATCTCGATGATGCGCGCGAAGTCGTCAGGGTATTGCGTTTTAGGCATGCCTCGATAAGCCCCTGTAAAAGGCCGTGATGCTCGCCAATGAGCTCAATAAGGCCGTCGGGACGCGCAATGTTCCAAGCAACTCCGAAGTGCGTTTTTGCGGCGTCGATGTCCTTGAGGCTCATGCATGCCATGGAAGCTGCCAGGTGCAGGAACAGTTCCGAGATGGGATAACTCCCCTGTTTCATGATCAGGGCGTTTTCCGCCATGCCCAGACTGCGGCCATATTCGCCGCGCAGGTACAGGGCATGCGCCATCACGTAGCTGGCGAACAGGCGCAGGCCTTCGGGCAGATGCGCCGCAAGCGGATAAAACTCTTCGGCAGAATACGGGGAAGACAAGTGCAGCAGGACGCTTGCGGCCGAGGCGAACAGGATATGCGTGGCGTGGACGGCGGGTGATTCCTCGTCAGTTGGCGTATCGAGGATGCCCGCAAGACAACGGCGGGCGTCGGCGATACGGTTGAGCGACAGACTGGCGTATCCGCAGATAAAGCATGCGGAATAGCGCAGTGCGGAATCGGTGGCGTCAAGATAGGGGCGCGCCGTCTTGGCAGCGAGGGCGGCCTGTCCGCGAAAGTACAGCGCTTCTGCCATGGCGATGGTGCGTGAATCGGGGTCGGAAATGCCTGCAACCGCAGCGTCAATCTGCCCCGGCACAAAGGCGGTGCACATCAACGGCATGGGAACGCATGGGTAGCCATCGCAGTCCATCTTCCATCTCCCAACAGCTGGCAACAATGCAGCAATTGTACTCCTGTTGCTCGGGACCCCTTTCGTTTTACTGTTCGGTTAACGCTACGGATCGTTTTGGAAGGCTTACGAGCATGGTGGTCCCGCTCTCGGAACTTGCTTCGACCTCTACCGCGCCACCGTGAAGCGCTGCAATCTCCCAAACAAGCGCTAGCCCGAGTCCTGCGCCGCCGTATGCCCTGCTGCGGGATTTGTCTAGACGAAAGAACGGCTGGAAGATGCTCTCACGGTACTGCTTGGGTATTCCCGGGCCCTGGTCCTCGACTCTCAGGAACACGTGGCTGTCGTTGTCGCAGATGGAGACGTTGACAGTCGAGCCGGGGCGGCTGTAATGGATGGCATTTTCGACCAGGTTAAACACCAGCCGATAGAGGAGCGTGTCGCTCCCGATTACTAAAGCGTCTCCAGCACAATTGAGGGCTATGCCCTTATTTTCGGCAAGTGGCGCAAGGTCGGTGAGGACCTCTTCGGACAAGGGACCAAGTTCAACATCGTCCTCGCAAGGAACGCTGTGGAGCTCACTCATCTCGAGCAATACCTTGGTCATCCGCGACATGCGCTCGGTTTGTTCTTGTAGCAGGCCGAGCAGCTCGGCTGTTTCGGGTTGCAAACCGGAGTGCTCGGAGATGAATAGTTCAATCTGTGCTTGCATAAGGGCGAGCGGGGTGCGCAGCTCGTGTGCGGCGTTGCCGGTAAACTGACGCTGTGCAGAGAACCCTTCGCCAAGACGGGCGATCATGTCGTTGAAAGAGGCGCTGCATCGTTGTAACTCGGTGGGCACATCCTCACTGAGCCTGATTTCGCTTAGGTTGTCAGGCTGCACACGCTCAACCTGGGCTGCAAAAGCCCGTAGCGGTTTGAGTGCACGGCCGCTCACAAAGTATGCCAGCACGCCGCCAAGGAGTGTGATTCCAGCCGTGATGCACCAGGCTGTCGTGCCAAAAGACTCCTGTGCGTCGTTTACGACGATCGTAACCTCGTTATCGAGGGTCGCTTTCGTTGGGTCGAACGCCTGGGGCGAATCTTCGCCGGTTGCGGTAAAGGCCGAGATGTCACTGCCGATGGCATCCATGTAGCGCATGCCCGTATAGCCGACCAGGCAGTTCGTCAGCACGCATGCCGCACACGTGAGCAGTGCCGTCATAATCGTTATGCGCCATTGCAGCGAAAGCCTTTTCATTCACTGTCCTCCATAACGTAGCCCTCTCCAATCCGATTGCGAATCGGGTCGTATCCCAAAGCGCTGCGCAACTTTTTTCGGAGCGACGAGATATGAACGCGGGTTGCGTTGCTAAAGCTGTTCACGCTGCTATCCCAAACGTGCTCGATAAGCTCCTCTTGGCTTACCGGTCGCCCCTGATTAAGCATCAGGTATTCCAAGATTCCCGTTTCCTTGCGTGTAAGAGATAGAGCTTCACTGTCCACGGAAGCGATGCGCGCCTTGGTGTCAAAGCTGAGCTTTCTGCAGGTTAATACTATGTCGCTTTGTGCGAAGCGCCTGAGGGTAAGGCTGCGGATCCTTGCCGCAAGTTCGTCCAGATGAAACGGCTTGGTAAGGTAATCGTTGGCGCCGGCATCGAGTCCGGCGACTTTATCGGATACTTCGCCACGCGCGGACAGAATCAGTACCTTGGTCTCGCAATCGGTTTTCCTAAGTTCCCTGAGCACGGTCATGCCGTCGACATGGGGAAGATTGAGGTCGAGTACCACGAGGTCAAAGACTTCGATGCCCAGCAGGTCGAGCGCCTCCCGTCCATCGTGACAGCAGTCGACGCTGTACGCCAAGTTTCGCAAGCTGCGCGCGATTGCATCGCACAGTGCTCGCTCGTCTTCGACGATCAAAATACGCATAACAGTCTCCCTGCACATTCCAAATCGCGCTTAACACGGATTTTATAGCCGATATGGTCCAATGGTCGCGTAACGAAAGGAGTGGTCAGGTTGTTCAAAGCGGTAAAACCCGTGGTACAGGTCGCTTTGTTGATCGTCGGAATTGCCATGGTGTGCTTTGGTGTTATGCGTGGCGAGGCGGATGCCGTGCTGGCCAAAGCGATTAGGCTGTGCTTGGAGTGTATCGGAATTGGATAAAAGAGAAAACACTGCGTCGCATGTTTTGGCCCGATTTCGCGGATTCATTCAGGCGGCGGCGACGCTGGTCACCAATATTCACCTGTCAAACTTTGCCAAAGGCGGCATCTATCAGGGCGCGGGGAAAACAGTCTGCGTACCCGGGCTTAACTGCTATTCGTGCCCCGCGGCATCGGGTGCGTGCCCCATCGGGTCGTTCCAGTCGGTAGTAGGTTCATCCAAGTTCAACTTTTCTTACTATGTTACCGGTACGCTCATTTTGCTCGGCGTGCTGCTGGGACGCTTTGTATGCGGCTTTCTGTGCCCGTTTGGCTGGCTGCAGGAGCTGCTTCACAAGATTCCCGGCAAAAAGTTCTCCACGAAAAAGCTCAAGCCGCTCACGTACATCAAGTACGTCGTGCTGCTGTTTGCTGTGGTAGTGCTGCCTGTGCTGGTGGTCAACGATCTGGGGATGGGAGATCCGTTCTTTTGCAAATACATCTGTCCCCAGGGCGTGCTCGAGGGCGCCATTCCGCTGGCCATCGCCAACGCCGGCATTCGATCTGCGCTGGGGCGGCTCTTTACTTGGAAACTTGTCGTTCTCATTGCCGTGGTAGTGCTGAGCGTTTTGTTCTATCGCCCCTTCTGCAAATGGATTTGCCCGCTCGGCGCATTCTATGCGCTCATGAATAAGGTGTCCTTGTTGGGGATTCAGGTCGACGCGTGCAAATGCGTCTCGTGCGGCAAGTGTTCAAGGGTTTGTCAGATGGACGTTGATGTGGTCCGCGCGCCCAATCATGCCGAATGTATCCGGTGCGGAAAGTGCATCGGGGCCTGCCCCGTCGATGCCATCAGCTATCGCTATGGCCTGGATGTGTCGGCGGAAAAGCTTCCCTTGACTGCCGATAAAAAGTAAACAAGCTTCGACAAAACGGAGGAACGACTATGAAGCTTTCTAAGATTGCGGCCCTGTTTATGGTGCCGGTGCTGGCCTTGTGTCTTGTGGCGTGCTCGGCACCTGGCGGCAATGCGAGCGAATCTGCGAGCTCCGATCCTAAGATCGCAGAACTCACTGCGCAGAAGCCGGCCAATGCCGACGAGGCCGCCGAGCTGTATGCGAAGCTCATGCAGAAGGAGAACGAGATCTTTTCGAGTGATAACGCGCTGTGGGAAAAGGTATTCAATGCGGCAAATAAAGACTCGGCAATGATTGAGGACGGCAGCAATTACGGCGATTTCCTGCTCAAGACCATCGACGGCGCCAAGGATGAGCTCACGGCGGATGAGCTCAAGACGCTCAAGGCCGGTGCACAGCAGATCAAGGAGATCGAGGACAAGCTCGAGAGCCTGGAGAAGGAGTTCCCCGGCTGTGGAAGCACGCCGAGTGCAGGCGAGAGCATCGACGCTTCGACCGCTGGCATGACGGCTGGTGCCAATGCTTCGAGCGAGGCGACGAAGTTCCCCAGCTTTACGGGCAAGGACCTGGATGGCAACGACGTGAACAGCGACGAGCTGTTCTCTAAGAACAAGGTCACCGTCATGAACTTCTGGTTCACTACTTGCAAGCCGTGCGTGGGCGAGCTGGGCGATCTTGAGAAGCTGAATCAGGAGCTTGCCGAGAAGGGCGGCCAGGTCGTGGGCGTCAATTCCTTTACGCTCGATGGCAACAAGGGCGAGATTGCAGATGCCAAGGACGTGCTGAGCAAGAAGGGCGTGACATATAAGAACATCTGGTTCAAGTCGGATAGCGAGGCCGGTAAGTTCACGTCAAATTTGTTCTCGTTCCCGACGACGTATGTCATCGATCAGAACGGCAACATCGTAGGGGATCCAATCGTGGGAGCCATTAGCTCCGCCGAGCAGCGCGCAGCACTCGACAAGCTTATCGACCAGGCGATTGCGAATAGCGAACAGTAAAAAACGCGTAAAGCATGGCGAGGATCGTGCGCCGCTGCGCGGAGTGGTCCGCTGCCTTTCAAGATAATCTCCACCATATAGAGGTCCCGCTCGGGGCCTCTTCTTTTAGGCGCCGTCCCGTTCGTTTTTTGGCGTGCTTCGTTACATTCCTCACTGGCGCCGGCAAAAAATGGGGATAGAGTAGGACAAACGCGTCGAATACGAACGGCGGGGGAGAGCGGGCAAGTGCGCCCGCGTGGGAGAGGTTGCCGTCCATGTTGGAGCTCAAGAGTATTTGCAAAAGGTACGTTACGCAGTCGTTTACGCAGGTGGCGCTCGATAGCGTAAGCCTGTCTTTTCGCGATAACGAGTTCGTGGCCATTCTGGGTCCCTCGGGCTCGGGCAAAACTACGATGCTCAACGTTATCGGTGGGCTCGATCATTTCGATTCTGGTGACTTGCTGATCGACGGCATATCGACCAAGGACTTTCACGATCGCGATTGGGATGCCTATCGCAACAACCGCATCGGCTTTGTGTTCCAGAGCTATAACCTCATTCCGCATCAGACCATTTTGGAAAACGTGGAGCTGGCGCTTACGCTCACGGGCGTGGGGCATGCCGAGCGTCGCCAGCGTGCGCGCGAGGCGTTGGAGAAAGTCGGCCTGGGCGAGCACGTTAACAAGCGCCCGAGCCAGCTTTCGGGCGGGCAGATGCAGCGTGTGGCCATCGCCCGCGCCCTGATTAATGATCCCGAGATTGTGCTGGCAGACGAGCCGACCGGCGCTTTGGATTCAACGACATCCGTACAGGTCATGGATCTGCTCAAGGACGTGGCGCGCGACCGTCTGGTTATTATGGTCACGCACAATCCCGAGCTGGCGTACCAGTACGCCACGCGCATCGTCAACCTGGCGGACGGCAAGATCACCGACGATTCCGACCCCTTTGATGTAGCAAAGGCCGTGCGTCGCGAGGCTAAGCCTACGCGCAAAACCTCGATGAGCTTTGTGACGGCGTTGGGGCTTTCTGCCCGAAACCTCATGACCAAGAAGGGTCGCACGGCCATGACGGCCTTTGCAGGTTCGATTGGCATTATCGGCATTGCGGCGATCCTAGCGCTGTCCAACGGCGTAAACGGCTACATCAAAAAGGTCGAGGAGGATACGCTCTCGAGTTACCCGCTTACGATCTCCAAGCAGGACTACGACCTGTCGTCCATGATGGGCGGACAGGGGGCTGTGGATGATGAGGCGTCCAACGGCGAGGATTTATCCGACGACGGCACCGACGGCAAGGCTCAGGGAACTGATAAGATTCCCGTGGTCACGGCCGTAAAGGATATGTTTGCGAGCGTTAAGTCCAACGACATGACGAGCTTTAAGGCATGGCTCGATGCCGGTGGCGACGGCATCGATAAAGAAGTCAACGCTATCCAGTACGGCTACGGCGTGACGCCGGTTGTCTATCGTGCGGGCAAGGGTGACGAGAAGCCCGTTCGGCTTGTTCCCAACGCTATGACCGAGGCCATGAGCGGAGGCGCAAGTTCGGCGGCAACGGTGAGCATGGAATCCATGGGAACCTCGGTCTTCAACGAGATGATCGACGACCAGAGTCTGCTCGACAGCCAGTACGATGTCGTCGCTGGTCACTGGCCCACGTCCGCCAACGAAGCCGTGATGGTGCTTTCGAGCCGCGGTACGGTGGGCGACTACACGCTCTACAGCATCGGCGCGCTGGATATCAATGAGCTCAACGACTTGGTCAACAGCGCCATGACGGCAGACGGTGGGGTCGAAACGCCCGAGACCGGCGCCGACTTTACCTACGACGATGCGCTGTCCACGACGTTTAAGGTGCTGTCGCCGGCCGATGCGTATCGCAAAAACGAAGAGACCGGCATGTGGACTGACATGTCTGGCGACGCCGACTTTATGGCCGCCAAGGTTGCCGACGGTATTGACGTGCACATTGTGGGCGTGGTGCAACCTAACGAGACCGCCAACGCGAGCGCGTTGTCTCCGGGCATTGCCTACACGCATGCGCTGACTCGCCAGCTTATGGAGCGCGCCGCCGATTCGCAGATTGTGCAGGAGCAACTCGCCCACCCCGAGACGGATGTCTTTACGGGCAAGTCTTTCGATGAGCTGCAGGGCGAGGCCAAACAAGGCGTGGATCTGGGCAGTATGTTCAGCGTGGATGAGGCGGCGCTGAAGAGCGCGTTCTCGTTCGATACGCCTGCGCTCTCGGGCGCTGCCGGTGGTATGGACCTTTCTGGCATCGACTTGTCCGGGCTGGACATTGACCTTTCTGGCGTTGGTAAGGACATCGACTTCAGCGACATCATGGCCAAAGCGCCAACCCCAGATTTCTCGGGTATCTTTGACGGTCTGGAACTCACGCCCGAGCAAATGCAGCAGGTGGGAACGCTGGCCAACCAGCTGTTTGAGGGCTTTTTGCAGTCTGATCAGTTTAAGGCGCTGACACCCGATGATCTTAAGGACGCGTCAAAGCTTGCCGCCGCGTTCTCGACGTATCTTGAGAGTGATACGGCAGCCCAGCAAATCCTGGCCCAGCTCAAAGCGCTCGGCGGCGATGCCCTGGCCGAGCGCCTGCAGCAGGCGATGACCGACTATGTGCAAAAGCAGCTGGCTCCGTATCTGCAGCAGGCTATGGATCAGGTGATGAAGGCGATCAGCGAGCAGATAGCGTCGACGGTATCGTCCCAGCTTAAAGCAGGCGCGGCGGGGCTCATGGGACAGATGGCTACGCAGATGTCGTCGAGTATTGCCAACTTGGCGGGCGCCATGCGTGTTGATGCGAGCGCCTTTGCCAATGCCATTCACTTCAACATGGACGTCGAGGACCTGAGTTCGCTCATGATGAGCTATGCCAAGGCGTCGAAGCTCACCTATGACAACAACCTGACCACACTGGGTTATGCGGACGAGGCGGACCCCATCTCGGTCAAGATTTTCCCGCGTGACTTTGAGGCCAAGGAGCGCGTACTCGACCATATCGATGCGTACAACAAGCAGGTCAAAGCCGCCGGCCACGACGAGCGGGCAATCTCGTACACCGACTACATGGGCATCATCATGGGGTCGGTGACCGACATCGTGAACACCATCAGCTTGGTGCTCATCGCATTCGTGAGTATCAGCCTGGTGGTGAGCTCCATCATGATCGGTATCATCACCTACATCAGCGTGCTGGAACGCAAAAAGGAGATTGGCATCCTGCGCGCGATCGGCGCGTCAAAGCGCAACGTGGCCAACGTATTCAATGCCGAGACCTTTATCGAAGGCCTCATCGCCGGCGTCTTTGCCATCGTCGTCGTGGTGGCTGTGAGCTTTCCGGTTAATGCCTGGGCGCTTGCGGCCAAACAGGTCCCCAACCTGATGAGTCTGCCCGTGCAGGATGCGCTGGTGCTCATTGCAATTTCGGTGCTGTTGACGGTCGTTGCCGGCCTGCTGCCCGCTCGCAGCGCGTCCAAAAAGGACCCCGTGGAGGCCCTGCGCTCCGAATAATGTGACAAGGGACGGTCCCTTTGTCACATTGAGCGGCTTGTGAATTCGAGGTCTAATACTTTTCCGAGAAGTGAACGAGTCAAAATGGACCCCCGAAGCGTCGACACTTTTGAGATGCAATTTCCTGCGGTTTTGATTGTTGAATCCTGCGGTTTTGGCGCCAGAAAATGTCGATGCTTCGGGGGTCAAAAAACGGTCGTTCACTTCTTGGAAAAGTATTAGACCTCGAGATATAGACGATGTTCGCGAGCGAAAATTAGAGCGTAAGCCTTTAGTTCTTCTTTGCAGAGAGCATAAGCCTAATTTCCGGATGGGTGTATTCGTCGAACTCTTCTTTGGGCTCGGTGTCAAAGGTGTAGTACGACTTGATGGATTCGTCCTCTGCCTTGATGCTGATTTCTTCATATAGGGATCCGGCTAAAAATGCCTGTTTAAATTCATCCGACAGGCTGTATGGCGTGAGGAGGTCCGGTGTGGCAACGGAAATGTCCAACCCGTTGAGCGGGGCGCAGAGCGTCGCGATATCCTGCTCGGCGCGGGCGAGGTTGTCTGCGAGGCTTGCCTCGGGGTCGATCTGACTGGTGTAATCGACGTCCGTGAGCATGCCGTCTGCATCAAAAGAAAGGTAGACATAGGCCGCTTGAGCGCCGAGGTCATTGTCGCGTAGATAGCCGATAATGCGGTAGCCGTAGTCGTGATACGACTCGTATGGGTCGTCTGCTGCGACGCGTTCGCACGCGGGCTCCAAGGCATCTTGCGCGATGGCGAGCTGCTCGGCGGCTGCAGCCTTTCTTGCCTGAAGCTCGTTATTTCCCTGGACAAACTGCGGGATGTAGACACCAAGCAGCACAATGGCGGGCACTGCGATGAGCGCGATAATCTGTTTCTTGGCGCTCGGAATCGCAACGCCGTATGCAGCCGCCATGGCCTCGGCATTGCTCGAGGTCTCGGCCAGCACGTCTGCCGCCGTGGTGACTGTCCCCACGGCGCTGGCGACCTCGGCGGCACCGCCCAGGTTGCGCGCGAGATCGTTGTCGCTGTTCTTGAGCAGGCGGCCGGCAGCTTGCGTGGCAAGTACGCCGGCGACCTCCGCGGAACGGTCCTTGTTGGTCTGGGCTACCGCAAGCCTGCCCTGCAGCTCCTTCCACTGTTTGCCCTGCATTCCAAAGCGTGGTGCAAGGGCGCAATAGCAAAAGATGACGAGCTCGATTACGGTGAGTGCGATGGCGGTATATATGCCCGCGGGTTGGAATTCCTTTTGGTGGAACGCGATATCGTTGATCATTTGGAGCGGCAACATCAACAGGCATGCTACGAACGACATGATGAGTGCGGTCGCTGCGATCTTGGGGTACATGCAGTACCGCTGGATGCGTTTCTTTTCTCGTTCGGTGAGCTGCTGCATGGGGGCCTCGACTCTCATCGTTTTTGGGCGATGTGCACGCGCTCTTGAGTATAGATGAGTGGAGGGTGTCTGTTGTTCAGACATAGCGGTCAACAGCATGCTGTTGGCGATCGTTTGATCGCGAACGTCGTCTTTTGGAGCATGAAGCCGCTGTCATGGGGCAAATGACGCGCAAGGGGGGTGTCGTGGGACAGCCTCTCGCTGTTTGTGAGCGCCAGCAAATCGAAGGTGAATGGTTTCCCGAGAAGTGAACGACCTAATTTGGACCCCTGAAGCACCCACATTTTTCGACGCTAAAACCGCAGGATTTGAGTGATAAAACCGCAGGAATTGGCCTTCCAAAAGTGTCGATGCATCGAGGGTCCGATTTCACTCGTTCACTTCGCGGAAAACCATTCACCTTCGTTGCATGAGGCGCCGGATGGAAGGGTGATTATCGTCAAGCTGCTGCCTCTGCCTTGTGAATCATCTGGAGCACAAGGCATAATGCATGTAACAAGGGGGCGGTTCCTTTGTCACATCCGTTGATATGAGAGAAGAGTAGATGATTCTTTCGCTTGCCCCTATGGAGGGGATTACCGGGCATGTGTTCCGTCGCGTGCATGCGGAGTGCTTCGGCGCACTCGATTGCTATTACACGCCGTTTTTGCCGCCGCCGCGGGTGGGCAACCGCTTTGGCGGCAAGGCGTTTAAGGAGATCGATCCTGCCAATAACCAGGGGCTTAACGTAGTGCCTCAGCTGATGTCCAAGAACGCGGACGAGTTTGTGTGGGCGGCACAGGTGCTCGCCGACATGGGCTATCGCGAGGTCAATCTCAACTTGGGTTGCCCCTCGGGGACGGTTGTCGCCAAGGGCAAGGGCTCGGGTTTCTTGCGTAATCTCGACGAACTTGAGGTGTTCTTGAGCGACGTGTGCGAACGCTCGCCGTTGCCGGTATCGGTCAAGACCAGGCTGGGGCTGGAGAGTGACGACGAATACGAGCGCGTGCTCGATCTGTATTGCCGCATACCGTTGGCAGAGCTGATCGTGCACCCGCGCGTACAAAAGGACCGCTATACGGGCACGCCGCGCAAGGAGTTTTATGGCGAGACGCTGGAGCGCGCGCCGTTTCCGGTCGCCTATAACGGTGACATTTTTGATCTTGAGGATATGGACGCGCTGGTTGAGGCCTATCCCGGTACACGCCATGTGATGCTGGGGCGTGGCTTGCTTGCGAACCCCGCGTTGGCTCGCATGGTCAAGGGCGGCCCTGCTGCAACGGCTGCTGAGCTGCAGCGCTTCCACGACACGCTGTTTGCGGCATATGCAGAAGAGATTGGCGGTAATGCGGTCTTTCGCATGAAGGAGTGGTGGTTCTACGCCAAATGCGCCTTCGCCGACCCCGCTACCGTCCACAAGCTCGTGCGCAAGACTAAAAAGGTCGACGAATACCGCGCCGCCGTCGATCGCGTCTTTCGCGAGCAGCCACTTGCGCCCATAGCCCGCTTCCACAGTTAGCTAGTCATTGGGGACGTTCTTTAACGACTAGTCATTTAAGAACGTCCCCAACGACTCTGTTGCACTAGAGCAGGTTCTCCTGTGCCCATGCGATGATGTCGCTCGATTCGTAGAGTGGTTTGCCGTCGATGAACAGGCAGGGAACCTGGCGTTTTCCGCCGATGGAGATGAGTGTCTGTTCGGCATCGGAATCGGTCGAGATATTGCGCTCGGGAATGGTCACGCCGTTATCGGCCAAAAAGTGCTTGACCTTTATGCAATACGGGCAGCCGGTCATAACGTACAGCTCGAGCTCATGATCAGTAGCCATAGGTCTCCAATCGGTTGAGGTTTTGATTGAAATACCCAAAGCCGCCGCGGTCTATGCGCGCGTCAACGACGACTCGATGGCCTGTACCAGAAACGCCGTGGCTCCGGTGCCGCAGGGCTTGTCGTAGTAGTCGATAAAGCGCTGATCGGCAAGATAGCCGTGGGCGAGGCCCAGGTGTGCTTCGTCCTGGGGTTCGCGTCCCCAGTTGAGACCAATCCAACGACGATGCATCGCGACAAGCTTGCGAGCCTCGCTTCCATCCGCATCGCCGTCGCCCATGGCAATCGAGAGCTGACCCAGAATAGCGCGTTCAAGTTCCTTCATGTCGTTCCATGTCTCGGGGTCCATGTCCAGCAGCGCTTCGTTTGCCGCATCGATAGCCTCATCGCCATAGCGCGCCCGGGCTTCGGCACCGTGGCGCTCCTCGTTTTCCTGCACGGTGCGCCAGCGCTCCAGTTGCGGCAGGACGGCGCCCATGAGCGAGACGGCTTCGTCGAGCGACATGCCGGTGTTTTGCGCCAGCCGCGGGGCACAATCCTCAATCATCGCCTCCATGGTGGTGTCGTAGGTGTACTTGCCGTGGTCGTAGCACCACTTGCAGTAATGGTCGGTCGTGGCGCCCGTGGCGTCGGTGCCGCAGTCGTCGGGCGTGAGTATCATGCCGCAGCTCTGGCAATAATGCTCGGGCATTTCGAGCAGGTGGGGCAGCGGCTCTCCGGTTACGGCGGCAATGAGCTTCATCATGTCGATACCCGGGGTGACTTCGCCGCGCTCCCAACGGCTGACGGCTTGGCGTGTGACGAAGAGCTTGGTGGCGAGCTGCTCCTGGGTAAGGTGATGGGCGCGACGGACAGCGATGAGCTTTTCTGCAAAGGCCATAGCGGCTCCTTTCTGCTGGTTGGCGGCTTAAGCATACGCGGCAGCAGGTGCCCTTCCAAGCAACCGTTGGTTGCACGACGGGGGACCGCGGCGAAGAATTGCGCGCAACGCCCCACACCTTCATGCCGTACAATGGCCGGCATGGAACCTATTGCACACATACATACCGATCTGCCGCAGAAGTTCGGCATTCCGCGCAACAGCTTTTTGGCGCCTCATCTACAGGGACGAATCGTCTTTGAGCCGGAATTTGCCTCCAACGCGGCGGTTGAGGGTCTGGGCTCCTTCTCTCACCTATGGCTGCTGTGGCGCTTCGAAAACGGAACGCCCGGCGGCACGGCTAAGGACATAGCCGCCGATGCCAAGACGCGGGACAGGTCCGGAACCAACGCAAAATGGTCGAAGACCGTGCGTCCGCCGCGTCTGGGCGGAGCCGAGCGCGTGGGTGTCTTTGCCACGCGCAGTCCGTTTCGCCCTAATCCCATCGGGCTCACCTGCGTTAAGCTCGACCGCGTGGAGCTTACCGACGACGGCCCCATCATCCATGTGCTGGGGGCCGATCTGCGCGACGGCACGCCCATCTACGATATCAAGCCCTACATCCCGTTTGCGGACTGCCACCCGGATGCGACCGGCGGCTGGATTGAGGGTGCTCCGTGGCAAGAGCTCGATGTTGAGTTTCCACAAGCGCTGCAGGATATGGTCCCGCCCGCAAAGCTCCCCGGCTTGGTCGAGGTCCTTTGCCAAGATCCGCGCCGCGCGGGCAGCAAGCACGAGCCAAACCGCGTTTACCACTTAGCTTATGCTGGGCTCGACATATCTTTTACGGTCGATAAAACCCAGCTAACCGTAGTCGCCGTCAACGACGCGCAAGACTAACCAGTCATTCGTCTGAACCCGTCAAATTAAGCGCCAAGCCCCATGTCAAAATCGCCCATGCTGGTGGACAATAACGCCTACCAAAATAGTCCGCTTTGCATGGGAGCTCAGCATGAAATACGACTTTAGCTCGCTTATCGACCGCCACGGCATGGATGCCATCGCCGTTGACTCTTGGGGCGAGATCCCCGGTATGGCTCCGAACGCACCCGACGAGGGCTTCGACCGCATTCCCATGTGGGTGGCCGACATGAACTTCGCCACGGTGCCCACGGCTCAGGAGTACATCATCAAGCGCGCTCAGCACCCCATGTTTGGCTACTTCAATCCGCGTCCCGAGTACTTCGACCGCATCATCGAATGGCAGAGCCGTCGCAACGGCGTTGAGGACTTGGCGCCGGAGCATATCGGCTACGAAAACGGCGTGCTGGGCGGTGTCGTGTCGACGCTACGCGCGTATGTCCAGCCAGGCGATGCGGTGCTGGTCCACAGCCCTACCTACATCGGCTTTACCAAGTCCATCGAGGCCGCGGGCTATCGTATTGTCCACAGCCCGCTTAAGCTCGACGACCAGGGCGTGTGGCGCATGGACTTTGAGGACATGGAGCGCAAACTCGCCCAAAACCACATCCATGCCGCGGTGTTCTGCTCGCCGCACAATCCCTGCGGCCGCGTATGGGAGCGCGACGAGATCGAGCGCGCCATGGACATTTATCGCCAGCACGATTGCGTGGTGATTTCGGACGAGATTTGGTCCGATATCATCCTGCCGGGACACAAGCACATCCCGACGCAGTCGGTGAGCGAGGATGCCCGCATGCGCACGGTTGCCCTCTACGCGCCCAGCAAGACGTTCAACCTGGCGGGCCTGGTCGGCAGCTACCACATCATCTACAACGAGACGCTGCGCGACCGCGTGTGCGCCGTGTCCAACAAGACCCACTACAACGAGATGAACGTCCTCTCCATGCATGCGCTTATCGGTGCCTACCAGCCGCAGGGCTACGAGTGGGTGGACGAGCTCAACCAGGTGCTTGCCGGCAATATCGAGTACTTCTGCAATTACGTGGACGAGCATTTTGAGGGCGTGTCCTATTCGCGTCCGCAGGGCACGTACATGGTGTTTCTGGACTGCACCGAGTGGTGCCGCGAGCATGGCCGCGATATTCAGTGGTTGCTTGACGAGGGGGCGCGCGTGGGCGTGGGGTATCAGGACGGCCGCCCGTTCCACGGGCCCTGCCACATTCGCGTGAATCTGGCGCTGCCGCTTTCGCGCGTAAGGGAAGCGTGCGACCGCTTGGACCGCTACGTTTTTAATGCACGGTAAGTGAGCACTGCATGCGGGGCCTTCTGTCAAGTCGGCAAGAAGGCCCCGCATGGTAAAACGTCTGTAACCATTGGGCGCTCGTGTGGTTTTGTTTGCTATTATTTTTAACCATTTCAGTCTGTAAACAGGATCGTCTGGAGTTCGATGAAAAGACCCCGTCGCTCGGCTGCCATTTCGTTGTTTGTTGCGCTTGCAGTGGCGAGCGCCTTTGTCATAGCGATGGCCGGCTGTTCCGGGAACAATGACGAAGCCTCGACGCCAGCATCAAAAGTCCCGGACGCCTCGCAGGCCAAAGACGACAACCTTAAGACGCTCAACGTCGGCAGCGACCTCTATCCACCGTTTGTGTATACCGACGAGTACGGCGATATCGTTGGCCTGGATGTCGAGATATTGACCGAGGCTTTGGCCCGCATTGGTTACAAGCCAAAATACCAGATGATCGATTGGGAAAAGAAGAAAGAGCTGCTGGCGAGCGGCGAACTCGATTGCGTCATGGGCAGCTTTAGTATGACGGGTCGCGAAAACGAATATCGTTGGGCCGGCCCGTACCTTGCGAGCCGCCAGGTGGTCGCGGTCGATCCCCAGAGCGATATCTACACGCTTGCCGATCTTGAGGATAAGATCGTGGCGGTTCAGTCCACCACCAAGCCCGAGGGCATTTTGCTCAATCGCACAAATGAAAACGTTCCGCAGACCAAGGAGCTCTACAGCTTTTCGGACGGTTCATATCTGAACCCGGCGCTCGTCGAGGGCCTGGTCGACGCTATCGCCGCGCATGAGTCCTCGTTCCTCACCTACGAAAAAGACTATGGTGTGACATATCGCATTTTGGATGAGCCGCTGCTAGAGGTCGGTTTGGGCACCGCTTTCGATATCAACGATACGCGCGGCATCGACGTTAAGCTCGCTCATGCCTATCAAGAAATGCTTGCCGATGGCACCATGGAACGTCTGGTGTCAAAGTACTTTGATGACCCTTCGCCATTTTTGAATATGGAGGGCCTGTCATGATCGATGCGCCCGACCACGCCGCTCAGGAGCGGGGCAATCGTTCGACAGGGGCATGGCTCCTTGTCGCTCTGCTGGGGATAGCGCTCTCGGTTGTTGCCGGCATGATGAGCTACGGTTACACGACGGCCCAAGCCGAGCAGCGCTTTGCCGACGTTGTCGATTACGTGGCGACGCAGAGCCTTTCCTACGACGCGTTCAACAGCGCCTATGCGACCAAAAACCTGATTCGCGTTATGGAGATTGCCGGAGAGACTGCTCGCGATATGGAGCGCGACGGTTCGGTGGATAACGCCATGCTGGAGCAATACGCCGACCAGTTCAACGTGAGCGCGCTGATTGTGACGGATGCATCGGGCAATTTGGTGTCCGAGTCCTCGACGGATGGCGTGGGCTACGAGTCGCTTGCTACGTATCTCAAGGAAGCACCCGTGCTGGAGGTGGCAACTCATCCGCTTAAGTCCTATACCGCCCGCATCACGCTTGCGGATGATTCGGTCGCAGACATTGGCTGCGTGTCTCGGCGGGATGGCGAGGGCGTCGTTATCGCGGTAAGGCATCAGGGCGCGAAGGCGGTCGCGAGTAATACGCTCAAACTGCAGAGCCTGCTCGAAGGCTACGAAACCATCGATAGCGGCAATATCGTGATCGAAAGCGACGGCAAGGTCGTTGCGACCAATGCCGTTGAACCCACCATATTGGGCGTATTCGATCTGCCTGTGACGGATGTCTTCATTGTCGACGGTATTAAGGATCGATGCCTGGCCGGTAAGGTCAAATTGATTAACGCCGACGGCGAGTGGTATTTGGGCACATTTGGAAAAGCGCACAAATTCTATGTGTACACCTATGCCTCGGCGCGGCATTACTTCGAGATCGTCGCCGCCGTTGTCGCCTGCGTGCTGGTGCTCTACGGCGGTGCAATAGCCGCCGTTGTGATGATGCGTCGCCGTGCCGAGCGCCAGCGCATGACCGACCTGTTGCTGCAGGAGCGCGACTATGGCGACAAGCTGGCAAAGGCGGCGCGCGAGGCCTCGTCCGCCAACTCGGCAAAGACGGAGTTTTTGCGTCGCATGAGCCACGATCTGCGCACGCCTATCAACGGTATTCGCGGCATGGTCGAGGTTGGCGATGCCAATGCGGACGATCTGCAAAAGCAGACCGAGTGCCGCTCAAAGATCTGGACGGCATCGGGACTGCTGCTCGACCTTGCCAACGAGGCGCTCGATATGAGTCGCCTGGAGAGCGGGCAGGTCGACCTGAACCTCGTACCCACAAATTTGGTGGCACTCAACTGTGAAGTGCGCGATATTCTGGAGCGCCAGGCCGAGGAGCGTCTGGTGACAATTATCTGCGACCAGCAGACGCTTGATCATCCCTATGCACGGGTGAGCGTGACGCACCTCAAGCGCTTGTTGCTCAATATTGCCGGCAATGCCGTCAAGTACAACCGCCAGGGCGGCTATGTTCGCCTGGTGTGCCGCGAGGTGGAGCCTGTAGATGGCGTCCCTGTCTATGAATACACGATCGCCGACAACGGTATTGGCATGAGCGAGGAGTTCCAACAGCACCTCTACGAGCCGTTTTGCCGCGAGAAGCAACAGGTGGAAGGCGCTTCGTCGGGAACTGGCCTGGGCGCGCCTATCGCAAAACAGCTGGTCGAGCTTATGGGCGGAACCATGAGCTTTACGAGCGTCTTGGGGCAGGGGACGACGTTTACCATCCGCCTGCCGTTCGAGAAATGCAAGCGCTCCGAGATTCCTCAGGCAGTTCGCGTGGATGCGGGTGATGGCGATGCGCTCCAGGGCTTGCGCGTTTTGCTCGTAGAGGATAACGATCTGAATGCCGAGATCGCGCAGTTTACGCTCAACCGTGCCGGTGCCGTCGTGACACATGCTAAGGATGGCGAGTCTGCCGTTGAGGCGTTTGCCGCGAGCGCACCGCACGAGTACGACGTGGTGTTGATGGACATCATGATGCCCGGTATCGATGGCCTTGAGGCCACGCGTCGAATTCGAGCACTCGATCGCGAGGATGCCGCGACCACGCCGATTATCGCCGTGAGTGCCAACGCCTTTGCCGACGACCGCAGGCTTTCGCGTGAGGCGGGCATGGATGCGCACCTGAGTAAACCCGTGAGCTCGCAGGAGCTCGTTGAGGCGCTTGCGCACATAGCCGCCGACGCTTCATAAGCATATGGCCTGGTTCCAAGGTGGGTTGGAACCAGGCCATAGTGCTATTTGTGAGTTTTGCTTTTGAGGCTTACTTTTCCTGAATCTGCTTGCCGCAAAGATGCTCAATCGTAATCTCGTAGAGCTGGACGCCCTTAATGTCCTTGGCGATTTCCTCTTCGACCTCCTCGGCAGAAGGGTAGTACTTAAGCGCGAGTTGGCGGACTTTATCCTCGATAAACGCGGGGGTGTCATTCGCCAGGCGACAGCGGCCAAAGACCACGGTACTCATAACGTAGGGAGCCCAGTCACCGTCCTTGTACCACTCGTTGCCGTAAACGGTAAAGCAGACCTTGTCATCGCGCTTGAGTGCGTCGACCTTGTGGCCGGCCTTGGCGCCATGGAAATAAATCTTGTCGTGCTCGGCGTCAAAGAAGTAGTTGACGGGAATGGCGTACGGGTAGCCATCGTCGCCGTTGACGGCAAAGACGCCGCGCTTGCAGGTAGCGAGCAGTTCGCGCGCTTCCTCGTCGGTGATGGCGCGTTTCTTTCGACGTAAGGGCCTAAACATCGTTGGCGTCCTTTCTACTGCGTATGGTTGTTGAGCACAAACTATAGCGAAACAGCTCCGTTTTTCTTGATGCGGGCGAGTATGTTTTTGAGCTTGTTAAAGTCGAGCGGTTTGGACAGATGGGCGTTCATGCCGGCTTCGTGTGCCGCCTTGGCGTCCTCGGCAAAGGCATTGGCGGTGAGCGCGATGATGGGGATATCGGCTGCATCGACCTTCTCGCTCAGACGAATCGCGCGGGTCGCCTCGTAGCCGTCCATGCCCGGCATCATGATGTCCATCAGAATCGCATCGAAGCTGCCGGCGGGACGGCCAACGTATAGGTCGACCGCTTCGTTGCCATCGGCGGCGCGAGTTACGACAATGCCTTCGCTTTCGAGCAGCGCCTGGGCAATCTCGGCATTGAGCTCGTTATCTTCTGCCAAAAGAACGTTCATGCCGGCAAGCGAGCAGCTGTCTGCTTGCTCGTCCGCGCGTTCTCTTGCCTGAGGGTCTTTGTCGATATCGAGCGGAATCTGGACGTTGAACGTACTCCCCACGCCAACCTCACTCGAAATCTCAATCGTGCCGCCCATCAGTTCAATAAGCGACTTGACGATTGGCATGCCCATGCCGGTTCCTTGGAACTTGCTGCGCGCATCGTCACCTTCTTGGGCAAACGGCTCATAGATATGCTTTAAAAACTTGGGAGTCATACCAATGCCGGTATCCGAAACGCTAAAGCAAAAGAGCGCGCGCCCGTTATCGAGTGGCTTGGTCTTTGAGCTAAAGGTGACGGAGCCGCCGTGCTTGTTGTACTTAATGCTGTTGTCTAACAGGTTGATCATGATCTGTCGGATATGGGTGGGACTGCCGATCATGTATGGCCCCGCGGCGTACGGCAGACTATTGTCCTGCATTGTGATGCCGTTACTGGACGCGCGGAGCTTGCACAGCACCAGTGTATCGTCACAGAGCTCTTTGAGGTTAAAAGGCGTATGCTCCAGTGTTAGCTTGCGGTCTTCGATTTTGCCCATCTCGAGGATGTCGTTGATCAGCGAGAGCAGGTGATTGGCGGCAACGCGCGCCTTGGCACGGCTTTCGCGGGCGACCTGGATATCGCCTTCCTTCAATTCCTCGATCTCGATAAGGCCCAGGATACCGTTGAGCGGTGTACGGATGTCGTGGCTCATGCGCGTGAGGAATGCCGTCTTAGCGGCGTTGGCGGAATCGGCTTTTTTGCGCTCGGTTCGAGCGCGCACGAGTGCCCAGATGAGCAGGACGATGCCGACCGACAACATACCGATGAGGGCAGCTGCAACGGCGGCACGGTTGCGATAAAGGAATTGAAGCGTGTTGGATTCCTGGGCCGTGTACGACGTGGAGGAGTAATTGCTTGCGGAGAGCGATTCTCCGGCATTGATGATGCCCTTGTTGATGATTCCCAACAGCTCGGGTTTTCCGCGCGAAATCCAGCACGAGAGCTCACAGGTGTCAGGGAGCTCGGTCGTCTCGTAGCTTTCGAGATCATAACGGTCGCCGATGGTTTTTACACGTGAACTGGGAGCGACGATGCAGTGTGCCGTTCCCTTCCTGAGGGCGTCGAACGCTTCATCGGCGGATTGGTATTCGGTCACGGTCGCTGTGGGGAACAGACTTTCAAGTACATTTTGGTTGATAAACGATGATTTGGTGCAGGCGATGTTCTGAAGGTCTTTGTTCAGGTTGCCGCCGGTGTGGATGGCGGTGAGGGACACGGTTCCCAACGATACCGACTGCACAACGCCAGATTGCTCGGCAAACCAGTAATCTCGGTATACCGGCAGCGCAGCGTCGATGCTTCCCTTTGACAGGGCCTTTGACATCATCTTGTAGCTATCAAAGGCGACGGTTTTGACCGTAATGCCAAATTTATCGTGCAACGTCGTCGCAAGCGATGCGAGCGAGCCTTCCATTTTGCCGTCCTCGTCTTCGTTGCAGTAGGGGAGTTTGCCCGTAATGTAGCCAAGCGTGATGGTGTTGTCATTTGCTTTGAGCCAGGAACGTTCGGGGCCGTTGAGCGATGATGAACCGCTGTTTTGGGCCGAGTAGTTAGATTTGACTTCGTCGATATAGCGTGGGTTGACGCGGGCGATTGCCGACATGGCGGCATTGATGTCGTCCATCAGGTCGGGGCGGCTTTTGGGGACGGCAAAATAGTAATCACTCGAGCCAACGTAGAACATGGGGGAGGCATCGGGCGACGAAATGGTGTCGTTCATGATAACGGCATCGACTTCGTCGTTTGCGAGTGCGTCAAAGAGCATGGGTCCCCCGTCATACTCCCTGTATGTGCAGGTAATGCCTTCGTTGGCGAGCCACTGCTGGCCAACGAAGGTTTGCATAACGTCGGGGTTGTAGCCGATGGTAAGGCCTTGGAGCGCTTGGGGGTCACCCTTGGTCAGGTCGTCACGATCGGGCTTGGCGTAGATGTAGTAGCGCTCGGTGCCCTCGGGGTTCGAGGAAAAGAGCAGCTTTTGGGCGCGTTCCTCGGAATAGGAGATGTTGGGCATGAGGTCGATTTCGCCCGTCTCGAGCATGTCCATAAGCTCGGTGAAGGTGCCGGAGACGTATTCGTACCGCCAGCCGGGCGTGTAGTACGACAGGGTCTGGAGGTACTCGTAACCCCATCCCGAGAGACGCTCGCCGGGGGTGCCGTTCTGGAAGCCCTCGTTGTTGACGAGCCAGCCGACGCGGACCGTTTTGACTTGCTGACTAGAGTCATCGGCAAAAGCCTGGACAGGCGCGATAGAACTTAGTACGGCAAGCGCGGCAAGCACAATGGCCAGAGCGCGATATATAACTGAACGAAGGACAGTGGCAGCTCTCACATGCAATCCTAACGAATCGAGACATTACCGCATAAGGATACCAGCTCAGCCCGCCCAGGCGGCAGCTGGTAGTCATTGGGGACGTTCTTAAACGACTAGTCATCGGGGACGTTCTTGTTTGACTAGTCATTTAAGAACGTCCCCAATGACTAGTTTCGTTTGCGGGGGAGGCGTGGGACAATACCGAGCGAACGTGATTGGGCGTCTGGGAAAAGGGGTCGCGATGAACAAGTTGAGGACGCTTGCCGACGTGTTGCGCCAGGCTGGCTTTGCGCGCATCACGGGCCTGTTTCTTATCTTCTATCTGCTGTGCTCGACGGCCGTTTGGCTGTCCGAGCCCACGACCCTCACGTTTGGCGATGGCCTGTGGTTTAGCTTTGAGACGGTCTCGACCATCGGCTTTGGTGACATTCCGGCCGAGACACCGGTTGCCCGCGCCATTACCGTCATTCTGAGCGTCATCAGCATCTTCTACATCGCCATGCTCACGGGCGTGGCGGTGAACTACTGCAATACGCTTATCAAGATGCGTCAAAAGGACACCATGGCACGCTTTATGGATGATCTGGAGCATTTGGAAGAGCTCGATCGCGACGAGCTTGCCGATCTTTCGCGTCGCGTGCGCGAGTATCGTCGACGCCAGCACTAAGACGAACGTCGTGCGCCACAACAGGGGGGGCAAATATGAACATCACCGTGTACCTGGGTGCCAGTGCCGGCTATGACCCAGCATTTCTGCCTGCGGTGCAAGAACTGGGTAGCTGGATTGGCTCCAACGGACACGCGCTGGTATACGGCGGATCCAAATCGGGCCTGATGGGCGCGCTCGCCGATAGCGTGCTCGATGCTGGCGGACACGTGACGGGTGTGGAGCCGAGTTTTTTTATCGAGGCCGAGTTTCAACATGACGGTATCGACGACCTCATCGTGACGAGCGATATGGCGGAGCGCAAGGCCAAGATGATTGAGCTCGGCGATGCGTTCATCGCCTTTCCCGGTGGGACGGGCACGCTCGAGGAGATTGCCGAGGTCATGTCCGCGGTGTCGTTGGGGCACCTGAGTGCTCCGTGCATTCTGTATAACCTGGACGGTTACTACAACGACCTCAAGGCGCTGCTCGGGCACATGATCGATAAGGGTTTATCGAGCCCGCAGCGCCAGCAAGGCATTTACTTTGCCGACGATTTGCGCGAGATTGCCTCGATTATCAACGGATAAGTCTTGAGCCTGTCCCGCTATGACTCCCAATGGTGCCGTTTGCGGCGCAGACGGTTGGCTCGTTCGGGCAACGCTCGCTCTACAATAAAACATAACTATGTCGACTTTGACCGCGGGAGGACCCGATGGATAACCTTGCCAAACCCACAAACCGCGCGCTGTTTTTACTTAGCGTTGCCGTGACCGGTGCGTTCGCAGGTGCCGCGGTCTGGCTGTTCTTTTTTGCGATGGAGCACGGTATCGACTATCTATGGACCGAGATTCCGCACGCGCTGGGCGTCGCTTCGCCCGAGCTTGCCAGCGGCCCGTTTGGCTTTTTGCCGTACCCGTTTTTCGTCTGCCTGCTGGGCGGTCTGTTAATCGGTCTGTACGAAAAGATGACAGGCACCAAGACCGATGACCTCAACCAGGTGATGGCTAAGGTTAAGCAAGACGGGCGCTACCCGTACGACAACCTGGGCAAGCTTTCGCTCGCGGCATTGCTGCCGCTGCTGTTTGGCGGAAGCATTGGACCGGAGGCCGGCCTGACCGGTGTTATCGCGGGTCTGTGCAGCTGGGTCGGCGACCGTATGCGTCGCTTTGGCGCCGAGTTTAGGGAGCTCACGCTGCTGGGTACCCAGGCTGCCCTGACGGCGCTCTTTACCGCGCCCGTCTTTGGCTTTGTGGCGCCGCTTGCCGGTAGTGCCGACGGCGACGAGGGCTCCGCGTCCGGCGAGATCACCATCAAGCTGCCCAAGGCGCAAAAGACGGTGGTCTACGGTATTGCGATTGCCGGCGGTCTGGGTACCTACCTGCTGCTTGGCCAGCTTGTGGGCGGCGGCATGGGCATGCCCAGGTTCGACGCCGCCGAGGTAGGCAATCTGGAGCTTACCTGGCTCATTCCTCTGTCGCTGATCGGAACAATCTGCGGCTGGCTGTACTTTGTCTCTGAGCACGCGAGCGAAGCGCTTGCCCATGCCATAGGGGAGTGTCCTGTCGTCAAGGCCATGCTAGCCGGTTTGGCGCTCGCCATCTGCGGCACGGTCCTGCCCTACACCATGTTTGCCGGCGAGACCCAGGCCGACGTGCTCATGGAAACCTATCTGACCATTCCCGCCGGCGTACTTATTGCGACCGGTCTTGTTAAGGCCATGCTGACGCCTGCCCTCATCAACCTTGGTTGGCGCGGCGGCCACTTCTTCCCGGTTATCTTCTCGGGCGTAAGCCTGGGCTATGGCCTTGCCATCCTCACCGGCGCAGATCCGGTCTTTTGCGTCGCCGTCTGCACGGCATCGACGATGGGTGCGGTCATGCGTCAGCCGGTCATGGTCGTGGGCCTGCTGCTCATGTGCTTCCCACTCAAGGGTATCGTCTGCATGATCATCGCCGCCGTTATCGCCGCCGGTATTCCACTGCCCAAGCCGCTGCGCAAGTAGCGCGGTTAATCGTGAGTCAACTCCAGAGGGGTACGAGATGATCCTGTACTTTAGCGCGACGGGGAACAGCGAACATGTGGCGCGTCGCATTGCGGCGGCGACGGACGACAGGGTTATGTCGATTGAGCGTTTTGATGCCGAGGCCTTTCGCCTTGCCTTGGCGGAAGGTCCCTGCCAACTGGGATTTGTTGCTCCGGTGTATGCCTGGGGTCTGCCGACGCCGATGATCGAGTTTTTGAAGACTGCCGACCTGTCGGATGGCGCCGATGCGAACGGTGGCAAGCAGCCCTATACGTTCTATGTTTCGACGTACGGTTCGACGACCGGCCAATCGGCCAAGTTTGCCCGCGATCTGCTACACGAGCGTAGGCTCGAGTTAGATGCGGCGATGAGCGTCAAGATGCCCGATACCTGGACGCCTGTTTTCGACCTGTCTGACCCTCAAAAGGTTGAGGGTATCAATAGAGCTGCCGAGGCGCAGATTGATGCCGTGATCGAGGCGGTGCGGGCACGCCGCACGGGCAACATGATGCGCCATCGCGTGCCTTTGTTTGCATCGTGCGCGTATCACGCAATTGGGCTGCCGCGCATGCAACAGACGAGCAAGTTTGCCGTCGATGCCGATCGCTGCATCGGCTGCGGTCTGTGTGCCAAGCGCTGCCCCATGGCGGCGATTGAGATGCGCGACGGCCTTCCCGTCTGGACAAAGCCGGAGTGCGCCGCCTGCCTTCGTTGCCTGCACTGTTGTCCCAAATTTGCCATCTCGCACGGTAAGCGCACGGCATCCCACGGTCAGTACAGGCATCCCAAACCAGGTGTGAGGATGTAGCGGCTGCTGGCCGCGCTACTTCCAAACTGCGAGCGCTGCAGTGCCCAGGACGATGAGGGCGAGACCGATGGCGCTGCGTCGTGAGAGTTTTTCGTTGAATGCCAGGCGCGCAAATAGTACCGATACGACAATCGATAGTTTGTCGATCTGCACCACGACGCTTACCTGGCCTGTGGCGATGGCGTAGTAATAGAGCAGCCACGATGCTCCGGTCGCGATGCCCGATGTTGCGAGAAATGTGAGCTCGCGCCGGTCAGCGTGCGCGACCTGATCCAGTTTTCCCTTGGCTGCCACGATCGCCCATGCCATAACCAGTACCACACAGGTACGGATTGCCGTGGCCAGGTTGGATTCGACGCCTTCGATGCCAGCCTTGGCAAGGATGGACGTGAGCGCCGCGAACACGGCGGCGCCGAGGGCGTAAGCGAGCCAGGTCCGGTCTTGCTGCTGCTCGGGTCCGGCAGACTGCTTCTTCTCGATCATTAAAAACGTGCCGAGGGTGATGACAGCGGTTCCCACGAGCTTAACCGCAAGGTTGCCCGTCTCGCCAAAAAGCACGATGGCGATCAGTGCGGCGAGTACGGTGCTCATCTTGTCGACCGGTACGACCTTATTGACGTCTCCGATGCCCAACGCCTTAAAGTAACAGATCCACGAAGCACCGGTAGCGAGTCCCGAGAGGACGAGAAAGAGCCAAGATCTGGGTTCGATGCTGCCGATGGTTCCAATGGATCCAGAAATGCCCGCCATTGCCCAGGCGAAAACGAGCACCACGCAGGTGCGAATGGCCGTCGCGATATCGGAGTCAGTCTGCTTGATGCCGCATTTGGCCAGGACAGATGTGACGCCGGCAAAGAAAGCTGACACAAATGCTGCTGCGACCCACGACACGGGTGAAATGCCTCCCCAAAGAACGACCGCGCCAGATTTACGGCGCTCGTCCGATGATACCGTCCCGCCATGAAGCTTTGATATCGCTGTGGTGAGACAGGGGCCATAGTTCGAGAGGGCATTTGGTTAAGGCTCGAATCGAAGGTGAATGGTTTTCCGCGAAGTGAACGAGTAAATCTGGACCCCTGGAACATGCACACTTTTTTCGAACAAAACTGCAGGATTCTTAGACAAAACCGCAGGAATTGAGTCCTTAAAAATGTCGATGCTACAGGGCGCTGTTTTTACTCGTTCACTTCTCGGAAAAGTATTCACCTTCGATATGCTGACGGTGTCTTTTTGGTTGCCAAGAACTAGACGGCCTGCTGTGAGGGGCGGTGGTGACGCTATGCCGCCTTGTTTCATTGAAAAAAAACGCGGGGTACCACCTACCACCTAAGCTTTTTTAGCTGTCGTTTACAGATCGCGTACTCGATAAACCTTGGTGCTGACAGCGCAGCTGATTGCACATAGTGCGAGCGCCAGTACTGCAGTTCCTGCACACAGACAGCCAAGGACGGTGGGATCGGGATTCGCCCCGGCAATCGACATGAGCCAGTTGCTGATGGGGTTGGAGGAGCTCAACGCGGCAATGGCAAGGCACCAGAGCAGGGCAAACAGGCCGACGGATAGGCGCAGCGCCTCCATGTGTCCAAAGCGAAAGAACAGCGGCTGCGCCAAGAACACCATCATGAGGGAGATGAGCATCGAGGCTGCCGAGGCTATTGCGATCTCAAAGACGGTTTGTCCTGTCGAAGGAATGCCCGTGCCGTTGAAGAGCGGGATGGCGACGATACTCAAAAGCGTAGCTGCACATGCCATGACGGCGGAGAAGACAATAACACTCAGGTAGCGTGCGCAGATGATGTCTTTGCGCGAGAAGGGCAGCGTTGCCCGGTAGCGCTCCCAACCGTTTTGATTGTCGAAACCGGCCAGTGAGTTCATGACTATGATGGGCGACATGGCGCTGACGGCGCAGGCGCCGGCGCTCATACCGGAATCGCCATCCGACGCGTTGGCGAGCGTCAGCACAACGAAGATGAACAAGCCGACGCCCGCAATACTCGGGATAAGCGAGCGAGCGATGGCGAGCTCGGACATAAAGGCGCGTTTCATTTCGAAGCCCCTTTCAGCATGAGGCGCAGATAGTCATCAATGGTTGCCCGATCGCAGGGAATCTCGGGGAAGGCCTCGAGCGTTTCGCAACGGTTGGGCACGAGCACGTCCACGCTATAGGCGTGGTGGACGGCACGGGCGCCTTCGACGCAAGCCATAAGCTCGGCGGCCTGTGCTTGGGTGCAGTGGGCGATGCCGGCGCGGTCGGTAATGTCCTCGCGCGGCAGGTCAAAAATAATCGAGCCGTTATCGATGCAGATGACGCGGTCGGCGGCGCGATCGAGGTCAGACGTAATGTGGCTCGAGAGTAACACGCTGTGCTGGCCGTCGGCGACAAAGGCAAGCAGCTCATCAAGCAGCTCCTCGCGTGCCATGGGATCAAGCCCCGCGGTGGCTTCGTCCAAAACGAGCAGCTTGGCCTGGTGGCTGAGCGCGCAGGCAAGCTGCAGCTTCATGCCCATGCCGCGGGAAAGGTCCTTGACCTTTGCCTTGGGATCGAGGCCAAATTGGCTGAGGAGGTCGGCGAAGGTGCCATGGCTCCAGGCGGGGTACGCCGGGCTTACGAGTGCCTCAACTTCGGTCACCTTGAGTGTGGAAGGGAAGGGGCATGTGTCCAGCACGAGGCCGACACGAGTGTGCAAGCAGCGCTGCGCTTCATCGGGCGCGTCGGCGCCACAGTGCTGCCCAAACAGGTGCACTTCGCCGGCATCGAGTTTGATAAGCCCAAGCGCGGCTCGAATCGTCGTTGTTTTGCCGGCACCGTTGGCACCCACAAAGCCGACAATCTGGCCGGGCTCCACAGCGAGCGTGACATCACGCAGCGAAAAACGGTCGCTCACACGGCGTGAGATGCCTTTGAGTTCTAGCAAGTTTTGCATGGTATAGCCTTTCTTGCAGATGGCTACTGCATGGTTTCGGGGGCTACCAGGTCGAGCATCTCGTGCAGTTTGTCGCGCGTGACGCCCAGGGTTTCGGCTTGGCTCGCCGCTTTCGCAAGCAACTCTTCGATATGGCAGAGCTGGTTTTCGCGCAAGAGCTCCTGGTTGCCCTCGGCGACAAAGCAGCCCTTGCCCTGCACGGTGCAGATAAAACCGAGCTGCTCCAGGTCGGCGTAGGCGCGCTTGGTGGTTATGACGCTCACGCCAAGATCGCTCGCGAGCGCACGGATGCTGGGGAGTTTGGCTCCCGCAGTAGGTGCGCCCGAAAGGATCTGAGCTTTGACCTGCGAGGCTATTTGCTCGTAGATGGGCTTATCGCTCGAATTGGATAGGATGATGTCCACAGCGACTCCTTAGCTGTTGAACTACACGTGTATATAACCGGTAAGCACAGTATATATACACTATGCACAGTTACGCAAGAGGCAAATAGGGATTGTCCACTCGTTCATTCATCTCAATCTGTAACATCTGGAACCGATTTGGACGGCTACCTGTTACAGATTGAGATTTTGCTGGCGGGCCCCACCTGGTTGTCTCGATCTGTAACAACTGGAGAAGATTTTGGCTGCTAGATGTTACAGATCGAGACAAACTGCTGCGGAGTGCCGCTATCGACTGCTACCCTAGACCCCAACTGATGAATTTGTCCTGATAGGCGCCCTGTAACGGCATTTCGCGGCTACAATAGGGCGGTTACAACGACGTAATGCACTCAATGCAAGAAAGGATCCGCATGGCAAGCCTGTCGGATGAAATCTCGTCGCGCCGCACATTCGCGATCATCAGCCACCCGGACGCCGGTAAGACCACGCTTACCGAGAAGCTGCTGCTCTATACCGGCAGCATTCAGACCGCCGGATCGGTCAAGGGCAAGAGCTCGGCTAAGCATGCCGTCTCGGACTGGATGGACATCGAGAAGGAGCGCGGTATTTCCGTTACCTCCTCGGTTCTGCAGTTCACCTACAACGGCGCCTGCGTCAACATCCTCGATACCCCCGGCCACCAGGACTTCTCGGAGGATACCTACCGTACCCTTATGGCCGCCGACGCCGCGGTCATGGTCATCGACGGCGCCAAGGGCGTCGAGGCCCAGACCAAAAAGCTCTTTAAGGTCTGCACGCTGCGTCACATTCCCATCTTCACCTTTGTGAACAAGCTCGACCACGAGGCTCGCGATCCGTTTGAGCTCATGGAAGAGATCGAGAACGTCCTGGGTATCAATACGTATCCCATGAACTGGCCGATCGGCAGCGGGCGCAACTTCCGCGGCGTGTTCGATCGTCAGACCCGTCGCGTTATCGCCTTTGAGGGCGACGGCCACGCCAACGCCACCAAGAAGGTCGCCGAGGTCGAGGCCGAGCTGGGCGATCCTTCCATGGACGAGCTTATCGGCGAGGAGAACCATAAGAACCTGATGGACGACATCGAGCTGCTCGATGGCGCCGGCGACGAGCTCGACTTGGATGCCGTAGCCTGCGGCAAGCTGAGCCCGGCGTTCTTTGGCTCGGCGCTCACCAACTTTGGCGTGGAGCCCTTCCTCAAGGAGTTCCTGCGTCTGGCCCCGACGCCGCGCGCCTATACCGATACGCTCACCAGTGAACCGGTCGATCCCTGCCGCGACGACTTTAGCGGCTTTGTGTTTAAGATCCAGGCCAACATGGACAAGAACCACCGCGACCGTATCGCCTTTGTGCGCATTTGCTCGGGCAAGTTCGAGCGCGGCATGGATGCCTTCCACGTGCAGGGCAACCGCAAACTTAAGCTTGCCACGGGCACCTCGATGATGGCCGATGACCGCGCCATCGTGGACGAGGCGTACGCGGGCGATATCGTGGGCCTGTTCGACCCGGGTATCTTTAGCATCGGTGACACCGTGTGCTCCGGCAAGCGCCACGTGCAGTATCCGCAGATCCCGACGTTTGCCCCCGAGATGTTCGCTCGCATTACACAGGTCGACACGCTCAAGCGCAAGCAGTTCGTCAAGGGCATGGAGGAGCTTGCCCAGGAGGGCGCCATTCAGATCTTCCGCGAGCTGGGTGCCGGCATGGAGAGCGTCATCGTGGGCGTGGTCGGCGTGCTGCAGTTTGAGGTACTCGAGCGCCGTCTCAAGGCCGAGTACCGTGTTGAGGTTCGTCGCCAGCCGCTGCCCTATACGGACATCCGCTGGATCCAGAACGACCCCGACACCATCGATATTCCGGGCCTTTCGCTCACGCGCGACACGCTGCGCGTCGAGGACATGCGCGGCGGCAAGCTGCTGCTGTTCACGAGCCCGTGGAACGTGGATTGGGCAACCGACCACAACCCCGACCTTATCCTGTCGGAGTTTGGCAACGTAGCCTTTTAACGCATCGGCGCGGTGGTCCTGCGGGGCTGCCGCGCCGTTTGCTTGCCTGATGCCGTGTGAGCGGCTATCATACCCACCGTCGTCTCAAGACCGGGGCGTCCGAGCAGTTCGGGTCCGATATCCTGCTCGTTAAACCTAAAACCAAAGGAGTACATAATGATCAAGAAGGTCATGGAGGACTACAAGGTCCTGTTGCGGAGCATTCCCGCGGCAACGGTTTCGCTGTTTTTCGTGAGCGTCATCATGATGAACCTGCTGGCCAACAAAGAGCTCATCAGCCTGCCGTATCTGGCACTCGATTGCGGCTTTGTGGTGAGCTGGGTTTCGTTTTTGTGCCAGGACATGATCTGCAAGCGCTTTGGCGCCAAGGCATCCATCAAAATCTCTATCCTCGCGCTGCTGGTCAACCTTGCCGTGAGCCTGTGCTTTTGGGCGTGCTCGCTCACGCCCGGCATGTGGGGCGCGTACTACGATACGGGCATGATCGAGGTCAACAATGCCCTTAATGCCACCATCGGCGGCACCTGGTACGTGGTGCTGGGCTCTTCGCTGGCAATGCTCGTTTCTGCCGTGGTTAACTCCACGCTCAACCAGTCGCTCGGCCGTATGCTCAAAAAGAATAACTTTGCGAGCTTTGCCTTCCGCTCTTATGTGTCCACGGGCGTTGGCCAGTTTATCGACAACCTGGTCTTTGCCATTGTGGTAAGCCACACGTTCTTTGGTTGGACCTGGGTACAGGTCCTTATGTGCTCGCTGACGGGTGCCGTCGCCGAGCTGCTGTGCGAGGTCTTCCTGAGCCCCGTGGGCTACAAGGTCGTGCGCGGCTGGGAGCGCGAGAACGTGGGCGCCGAGTACCTCGAGCGCCACGCAACCGCCTAAGGAGCAAGTATGCGGGTTTTGATCACGGGCGCTTCGGGCGGTATCGGAGCCGCGTGCGTGCAGCGCTTTTTGGACGAGGGCCACGAGGTCGTGGGCTTTGATCTGCTGCCGGCGGCGATCGAACACGAGCGCTACCGCCATCTGATCGTTGATGTCCGCAAGCCGGACGCGTTTCCGGACGACCTTGAACCCCAGGTAATCGTGAACGTTGCCGGTGTGCAGGATTCGGCTGACGACATCGCCGCCAACCTGTGTGGCACCATCAACGTGACCGAGCGCTACGCCTTTGTGGGGGAGGGGCTTGCCGCCAAGCCGGCGCCGGCTATCGAATCCGTGGTCAATGTGGGGTCGGCGAGCGGACATACGGGATCGGAGTTTCCCGCCTATGCTGCCAGCAAGGGCGGCGTTATCGCCTACACCAAGAACCTTGCAAACCGCCTGGCGCCGCAGGCCATCGCCAACAGTGTGGACCCGGGTGGCGTTATCACGCCGCTCAACCGTTGCGTGATGGAAGACGAACACCTGTGGAACCAGATTATGGAGCTCACGCCGCTTAAGCGCTGGGCCACCGCCCAAGAAATCGCCGAGTGGATCTACTTTGTGGGCGTGACCAACCGGTTTATGACCGGACAGAGTCTGCTGATCGATGGTGGCGAGGCCGGCCGCACCCAGTTTATCTGGCCCGAGTAACAAAACGCGCCCGATGGCAAGATTGCCGTCGGGCGCGTTTTTGATGTATCGATTTTTAGCCGAGGCAAGTCCAGTTGACGGGGGTCGAGCCGTGCTGCTCGAGTAGCCGATTGGCTGCCGAGAAGGGGCGCGATCCCATAAAAGCGGGGAGTTCTGCCGTGGCACGGTTGGCCGAAAGCGGCGAGGGGTGCGTGGAGGCCAGGCAGAACTTGCCGGTTGCCTTGCCCGCGCCGGTCGCGGCGAGCTTGCCTTCGACCATCTGCTGGGCAAAGCGGCCCCATGCCAAAAAGACTACCGGCTGGGGCAGCTGGCAGCAGCATTCGATAACGTAGTCGGTGAGCGCGCTCCAGCCCAGCTTGGCGTGCGAGTTCGCGGCATGCTCGCGCACGGTGAGCGTGGTGTTGAGGAGCAGGACGCCCTGTTGTGCCCATGGGGTTAGGTCTCCCGTGGCGGGAATGGGGCAACCCAGATCGGCTTTGAGCTCCTTATAGATGTTGCGCAGGCTCGGCGGCAACTTGGTTTGCGTCGCAGGGACCGAGAACGACAGCCCCATGGCCTGGTTGGGCCCGTGATAGGGGTCTTGACCCAGGATGACAACCTTGACCTGGTCGGCCGGCGTATAGGCGAGGGCATTGAGGATGTCGTCTTGTGCCGGGTAGATGGTCTGCTCGGCACGCAAAAGGGCGATGCGCTCGAGCAGCTGGTTCGTAGTGTCACGTACCGGCTGCGGCGCATCGCCCAACCAAGTTGCTATGTTGCGGTCGCGGGTCGCGGCGTCCATGGGGCTCCTTTACGTCAGATGCTCTGTTGGCATCTATTGTAAAGGCGCACCGGTTGCCTTTATGCCGCGGCTGTATAAGGAGCGGGGTCTACGAGACGCGCTCGGGCGCTCCTGCCATGCGAGCCTGTCCATGTGCACGGAGGCGCGGAAGCTCGACGGTTGCTACCATGACGCCGGTGAGGATGAGGGCGGCGCCAAAGAAGGCGATGGGGCTCAGGACCTCGCCGACCAAGAAGAACGAGAAGACAGCGGAGCAGACCGGCTCGAGCGAGAAGGCGAAGCCGGTGGTCTCGGCGGGCACGTGGGGCTGCACGAGCGTCTGGGTGATAAAGCCGTAGGCAGAGCAAATGAGTGCGAGCGCGACAACAACCACGATCTCGCTGGGCGTACTGGGAAGTGTGAAACCGCCAAAGACGCATGCGGCAATGCCCGAGAACAGGCCGCCGAAGCCCAGCTGCCAAACGCCCAGGGACAGCGGATCGACTTCTTCGACAAAGCGCTTCGCCACAATGATATGGCCGGCATAGACAAAAGCGGAGAGCAGCATGATGAGCGCGCCCGGGTTCAGGCTGGTGAAGTCGGCGCCCGAGAGCAGCAACATACCGCAGGTGACGATGGCGGTGCCGACGAGCGCTTTGCGCTCGGGGGCGCGGCGCAGCAGGGCGGCGTTGGCAAACGGCACGATCACGACCGTCAGGCTCTGCAAAAAGCCGGCAGTGGAGGCAGAGGTGAGGCTGGAGCCCAGGCACATGCAGGTGAGCTCGGTTGCCATGATGGCGCCGATGATGGCGGCACGGACCATAAGGTCGCGGTTGATACGGAACGCGCACTTGTGGAAGAGCAGCAGGCAGACCACAAAGGCGATGATGCAGCGTAGCGCGACGATGCTCGTGGCGTTCATGCTGTCCATACCGATCTTCATGAGGGGATACGAAAAGCCCCATGCGACGGGAACGGAAAATGAGAGCGCGATTGCTTTTTTGCGATCCATGGGACTCCTTTTGTTACAGAACGGTTTCGCAAAAAGGATTCTGCTCCCAGATGTGGATGTAGTAAAGCGAATGTATCTTCAGTATGATTAAGAAATGCTAATGTTGGTGGGAAAAGCCCTGACAAAACGTTTTACAGCTACACCGATGTGGAGGCACGATGGCATCGCGGTATCAGATTGTTTGTATGGTGGTCGATCGCGGCAGTCTGAAACGTGCGGCCGATGAGCTGGGCTATACGCAAAGTGCGGTGAGCCAGGCCGTCAAGGCACTCGAGCGCGAGCTGGGCACTACGATTATCGAGCGGGGTAAGCAGGGCGTGTCGCTTACGCGCGACGGTAAACAATATCTGCCGTACCTGCGCCAGATCGTGACTGCCGAGGCCGAGCTTGAGGGCAAGCGCCAGGAACTGCTGGGGCTTTCGTCGACTGATATTCGCATCGCGACGTTTACCAACGTGAGTCGAACCGTGCTGCCGCGCGTGATTCGCGACTTTGGAGCTCTGCACCCGGGCGTACGCTTTACCCTCAAGCAGGGCGATTACACGCGCAACGCCCAGTGGGTGCACGATGGCGTGGTTGATTTTTGCTTTACGGCACGTGGGTTTACCGCTGGGCTCGAGAAGCGCGTGGTCTATCACGACGAGTTGGTAGCATTGTTGCCGGCCGAGCATCCGCTGACGGCAAAGGAAAAGGTGACACTTGCCGACCTGGCGTCCGAGCCGTTTGTGCTGCTGGATGAGGGCGAACAGAGTCTGGTGCTCGATGCATTCGCAACGCATGGACTGTCGCCGCACGTGACGAGTGAGGTGACCGACGACTACACCATCATGGCAATGGTGGAGGAGGGCCTAGGCGTGAGCATGCTCTACCGGCGTACTGTGGAGGGCATGCGAGCCGATATTCGTGTGCGGCCCATCGTGCATGCCCCCTCGCGCGACGTGGTGGCCGCCTGGCGCAGCTGGGATACCATGCCTATCGCCACGAGGCGCTTTATCGACTATATGAGCTCGCATATTGTCAATTAATGACTGGCGTGGCGTTGGGTGCGGTGTTTAGCGGGCTGTCGCTTTGGCTTGGGTGGCGCGATAGGTGCGTGCCGGGTGGCAGAGTAGTACCGCCACGACCATGAAGAACGCCGTGGTGCCCAAGCTGATGGGGTAGACCATCATGATGTTCGCAAAGGTGCGGAAGTGCGGGAACACGCAGAACACCCAGTAGAAGCGAATGCCGCAGACGCAAATCATGGTGATGAGAGCGGGCATGAGCGAGATACCAAAGCCGCGCAGGTAGCCGGACATGTTTTCGTAGAACATGCTAAAGGCGTACGCCGGGAAGATCGAACACACGCGGATATAGCCGATCGAGACGATGTTGGGATCGCTGTTGAACAGCGACAGGATCTCGCGCCCCAGGCTGACAATAACGATGATCGTGGTGAGTGCAACGATACCGCCTTCGACCAGGCAGACCTTGAGCGTCTTGGTGCAGCGGTCGATCTGGCGAGCGCCGTGATTTTGTCCCACAAAGGTGGTGCACGCCTGGCTAAAGCTGTTGAGCAGGTTGTAGCACACGTACTCCAGGCTCATGGCGGCGCTCGATGCTGCCATGACCTCGGTTCCCAGGCTGTTGATGGCAGACTGGATGATGATGTTGGCGACGGCAAAGACGGCGCTCTGGATGCCGGCGGGCAGGCCGATCTTGACGATGCGCTTGAGGGCGACGGGGTCGATAGCCAAGTCGCGCGGGGTGACACGGACGACGGAGTCGGTCTTGAGCAGGCGGACAAAGAGCGTAGCGGCGCTGACGGTGTAGGCGATGGCGGTGGCGATGGCGACGCCCGCGACACCCCAGTGGAGCACAGGGACAAAGATGAGATCCAGGCCAATGTTGAGGACGGTGGACACGGCAAGCGCCTGCAGCGGCATGCGGGTGATGCCGACGGAGCGGAAGATCGCGGCCTCAAAGTTGTAGAGCAAGATCGAGGGCATGCTCAGCAAAAAGACGCGTAGATAGAGTGAGGCGAGCGGCATGGTCTCGGCGGGAACGTTGAGCGCGGCGAGCATGGGCTCGGCAAAGATCTCGCCCAGCGCGATGACGACAAAGCCCACGAGTGCCATTAAAATCGAGGTATGGACGGCGCGTTTGACCATGTTCTGATCGTTGCGGCCGATAGCGTTGGCGATGACCACGTTGGAGCCAAGCGACATGCCAATAAACAGGTTGAGCATAAGACTGGTAAGCGGAACATTGGAGCCGACTGCCGCCATGGCGAGGGTTCCCTGGTCGCCCGAGAAGTTACCGATGATGACCGTGGCGATGAGGTTCGACAGCTGCTCCAAGATGCTCGTGGCGGCCACGGGGAAGGCGAACAGGGGAATATTGCGCCACAGCGAGCCGGTGGTCATGTCAATGTGCTTAGATACGGTGTCAGCCATACGCTCTCAATCTCTAACATGCTATTTCGTGCTTATTTGCGCAGACGATGATACTCCTAATCGACTAGTCATTGGGGACGTTCTAAAACGATTAGTCATTCAAGAACGTCCCCAATGACTAGGCGGGGAAGGCGTGCGACAATGGTGGGCGTTGTGTTGTTCGCGCTAAGGAGTTGCCATGTTGTTGTGTCCCGTTTGCCATGAGCCGTTGGTGGACGACGAGCGTGGTGCTGCATGTGCGGGCGGACACCGGTTTGACCGAGCTCGCGAGGGCTATCTATATCTACTACGTTCGTCCAAGAGCGGCGACTCCATGGGCGATCCCAAGTCGCAGGCACGCAGCCGTCGTGACTTTCTGAACCGTGGATACTATGCGCCGTTGCGCGATGCGATGGTTGAGCTGGTGCGCAAGCAGGTGTCTGGGCGCGCCGCGTCTACGAACGGCCCCATGACGTTGCTCGATATTTGCTGTGGCGAGGGCTACTACACCAGCGCCATGGGCGCGGTGCCGGGCGTGGATGCTTACGGTTTCGACTTGGGCAAAGAGATGGTTCGCCTGGCCGCCAAGCGCGGCGATGCAGCCTATTTCGTAGCCAACATGAAGGATATCCCCGTGGCCGATGGCGCCTTCGATATGGTGACCGAGCTCTTTGCTCCCTTTAACGAGCGCGAATTTGCCCGCGTGCTGGCGCCAGAGGGCTCGCTCTACACCGTGGTGCCGGGCGCCCGTCATCTCTTTGGGCTTAAGGAGGTGCTCTACGACACGCCGTACCTTAACGATGAGAAGCTGCCGAAGACCACCGAGCTCGAGTTAGTCGGAATGCAGCGGGTGTCTGCGAATATTACGCTTCAGACCCAGGCCGACATCGAGGCAGTGTTCCAGATGACGCCGTACTACTACCGTACGCGCCCTTCCGACAAAGAACGCCTGGCAAACCTCGATACCCTTCAGACTGACATCGACTTCATCATCGCCGAGTACCGCCACAGCTAACAACCTGCCAAAAAGGGACAGGTTTATTTTGGTAGGTTTTATCTGGGCAAACGTAAAGGGCCGACCGCGGAGATGCGCGATCGGCCCTTTTTAGTTGCTTGGCTGCAGAGGTTATGAGAAGCGAGCGCTTATAGGCGGTCCTTGTTCTCGGCCTTAACGGCGTGTGCCTGCTGAACAAAGAACAGGTCGTACACCACGATGACAAAGGCGCCAAAGTTGATGGCATCGCCGCCAAACGCGGGAAGCGTGAGCGCCGCTTGGGCAAGCGTGGCGACCGCGGCAACAATACCGAGCTTAAACGCGCCGCCCACCTGCGAAGGCTTGTTGGCGCCCTTGATACCGGTGACGCCTGCGGCAAGGTCGACGAGACCCTTGGCGATAAGCACGACCGCTGCGAGCGTGGCGTACGAACCGTACGTGGAATCGAGACCGCCCGTGGCGATACCGACGCCGGCGGTGACGAGGCTGGCGATGCCCAAAACAAAGTAGATGAGAGCAAGGATTTTGAGAGTCTTGCGAGTGAAGCTCATGGCTGGTCCTTTCGATACGAGTACGCCAACTTGGCGCACCCAATGTACTGCACATATGGTGAAGCACATTGTAGTTCAACGCGGCGATGCATGCGTTTGAAAGCGTCTCTTGCCCGCACGGTCCAACCTTTCAAAAAAGAAAGCTGGGCGTAAGTCAAATCGATGGCAGCGTATGCGCGGCGCTGCGATGATGGGGCCATGGTAAGAGCTGGACCGAAGGAGAAGCCATGATGTACGGAGCAGGGCAAGTGCGTGAGCCGCGGTCGTTGGGAAGGCGCATGAGTGATTCCGTGATCGCTGCCGTGTGCACGGGATTGATGGCGGTGCTTTGCATTGGGATGCTGTGGGCCATGTCGCATGTGGGACAATAGCGGACGGTGGGGTGCCGACACAAACGGCGCTCACGTATTCGTTTTGCTTGCTAAGGAGTACCCATGGGCGTAGTCGATCCCTTTTCTGTTGCTCGGGCCGCGGGGCTTGAGCTGGCCGGGAAGTCCGAGGGACTCACGCTCACCGACGGCACGATGGAGCTGCGCGCCGATTTCACCCGCATGCATCCGCGGCTCAAGCAGGGCCGTTTGCAGCAAGAGCTGCTGGTAAAGGCTGCGCGCACAAAAGGTATCGAGCGCCCATGGGCGATTGATGCCACGGCAGGCTTTGGCGAGGATTCGCTGCTGTTGGCGGCCGCGGGCTTTACCGTCGATCTGTATGAGCAGGATTGCGTGATCGCGGCACTCCTCAAGGATGCTTTGGATCGCGCGGCAGATGATCCGGCGCTTGCGACAGCCGTGGCGCGCATGCGCTTACATGCGGGCGAGGACAGTATTACCGGCCTTCGCCATACAGCTGAGCTGATCGGGCAGGGCGAGCTCGCGGCTCCCGACGTGGTGTATCTGGACCCCATGTTTCCCGAGCGTACTAAAAGTGCGGCGGTCAAAAAGAAGTTCCAGCTCCTACATCATCTGGAACAGCCGTGCGCCGATGAGGAGACGCTGGTCGAAGCTGCGCTTGCGGTGCATCCGCGCAAGGTCGTTATCAAGCGGCCGGTGAAGGGGCCGCTGCTTGCCGGCGTTAAGCCGAGCTATCAACTTGCGGGCAAGGCAGTTCGTTACGATGTTTTAGTGCCGCCGCGCCCGTAGCTTGCGTGCGATGGCTGGCACTCCGTCAGTGCCGTACCGATGCGGTGCCTATTTCCAAGGGTGCGACGTCAGGTGCCAGCCGCCGCAGTATTCGCATTTGTAGCAGGCCAAACCACGCCGCCCATGGTTTTCGCAGTCGGCCATGACTGCCTCGGCCTCGGCACGCGTGTCGTAACGGTTTTTGCGTTCGCACGACTTGTAGCGCCAGGCTTCATCGCGCTCGGCGTCCAGGGCGTCGCGGCGCTCATCCTCGCGCGCAAACAGGTCGCTCATATCGCCGCCCGTGGCAGCGCCTAAAAACTCGCTTTTGGCTTTTGACCAAGCGGCTCGCTTTTTGCTCCCCATCTGCTTCGCGCCCCTCTTCAAACGCTGGTATCATTGCTCAATCAAAGTGATACCAATAAACGTGAGGTCGCCGCGTGATGATCAGAAAAACCCTCGATACCGACATTCCCGCCGTCATGGCTATCTACGACGCCGCCCGCGCCTTTATGCGCGCGCATGGCAACGCCACGCAGTGGCCCGAGGGCACGCCTTCTGCCGAGCAGCTGGCTGCCGATATCGCCGCCGGTGGCAGCTATGTGTGTGAAGTCGACGGCCGCGTGGTGGCGACGTTTGCCTTTTTACCGGGCCCGGACGAGTGCTATGACGTAATTGAGGACGGTCAATGGCGTAGCGACACTCCGTACGCCGTGCTGCACCGTGTGGCATCCGACGGCACCGTGCACGGTATCACGGCTGCGATGTTTGCCTTTGCCAAGGAGCGTGCCGATCACCTGCGCATCGACACGCATCAGGACAACCTGCCCATGCAGGGGGCGAGCATCAAGGCGGGGTTTGAGCGCGCCGGCATCGTGTATGTGTCGGACGGCACACCGCGTGTTGCGTTTGACTGGCTGCGCGAGGCATAAGAGCGGGGACGCGTATCAACAATTCGCGCGAACGAAAATGGCCTCAGGTGGGGCCATTTTCGTTCGCTGCACTGTTTTGAAAGCCGGCTTTCGCAAGGCGCGAACCTACGAAAACCGCCGCGCGGCAACGCGGGGCGATGAGCTCGGTCGGGGGATAGGGCCCGCTTCGCCCGCCGGCCCGTAAATTGTATCATCCAGTGTGGAGCGTGAACGCCCGTTGCCGCGTGCGATGGGCTTGTAATAAGAGGAGAGCCGTGTCGAAGCAAGCGGTCGTTGGAATCTTGGCGCATGTCGATGCCGGCAAGACCACGCTGGCCGAGGCCATGCTGTTCAACGCGGGCCGCATTCGCAAGTGCGGCCGCGTGGACGATGGCGATTCGCATCTGGACACTAACGCGATCGAGCGCGAGCGTGGCATCACGATTTTCTCGTCGCAGGCCGTGCTCGACCACGGCGATACCCACGTCATGCTCGTGGATGCACCGGGACATGTCGATTTTTCAGCCGAGGCGGAGCGCACATTGCGAGCGCTCGACTACGCGATTTTGGTTGTGGGCGCCAACGATGGCGTGCAGGGGCACACCGAAACCCTGTGGCGTCTGCTTGCACGTTATGACATCCCGACGTTCATCTTCATCAACAAAATCGATTTGGAGAATCCCGGCCGCGATGTTTTGCTGGCACAACTTGGGCAACGTCTCTCCGAGGGCTGCCTGGATGCCGGCGAACTGCTGGCGGGCGGGGCCGTTCAGGAGGACGCTGCCGCGTTAGACGAAGAAGCGCTCGAGGAGTTTCTTGAGGCGGGTGAGCTTTCCGTCGCGACGCTGTCGCGCATGGTTGCCGAGCGCAAGCTCTTTCCCTGCTTTGCTGGCTCGGCGCTCAAGGACCAAGGCGTGGACGAGCTGCTGGATGGCATATGCACGCTGATGCGCGACCGGGCATGGCACCCGGAGTTTGCCGTGCGCGTCTATCGTGTCAGCCGCGGGGATCGCGGCGAGCGCTTGGCATGGGTTAAAGTAACCGGCGGCACACTGCATGCCAAGCAGATGATTGACGGACGTTCCGGTGCCGAGGCATGGGAGCAAAAGGTCGATCAGGTACGCATCTATAACGGCGAGAAGTATGAGCTTGCCCAAGAAATTGCTGCTGGCGGTATTTGTGCCGTGACGGGTCTTGCGCACGTTCGCCCAGGGGACGCCCTGGGCGCGGAGCCTGCGGGCGATGCGCCCGTCATTGCGCCAGTCCTCACCTATACGGTGCTTCCGGGCGAACACGATGTCCATACGGTGTTCAAAGCGTTGACTGAGTTGGCGGACGAAGATCCCATGCTCGGCGTAAGCTGGAATACGCATCTTGAACAAATACATCTGCAGCTCATGGGAGCGGTGCAGCTCGAGGTCGTGCAGCGCGTGCTTGCCGATCGTTTTGGCCTTGCGGTCGAGTTTGAGCCCGGCGGCATTCTCTATAAGGAGACTATTTCGCAGCCGGTCGAGGGCGTGGGCCACTTTGAGCCACTGCGCCACTATGCCGAGGTACATCTGCGCCTGGAGCCGTTGCCAGCGGGTTCGGGCGTGCAGTTTGGCACCGTGACCTCGACCGACGAACTCGATCTTAACTGGCAGCGTTTGGCACTCACCAACGCCATGGAGCGCGATCACCTGGGCGCGCTGACCGGCTCGCCCATCACCGATGTGTGCATTACGCTCACGGGCGGCCGTGCGCATGCCAAACACACCGAGGGCGGCGATTTTCGCCAGGCCACGTACCGCGCGATTCGCCAGGGGCTCATGCAGGCGCGTGAGGCTGGCGCGGCGGTACTGTTGGAGCCGTGGTATCGCTTTGAGCTCGAGGTGCCGGGGGAGTGCGTGGGCCGGGCGCTCTCGGATGCCACGCGTATGGGTGCCGAGTACGAGCCGCCGACGATGGCGGGAGACCGGGCGAAGCTTGTGGGTCGCGTGCCGGCATCCGAAGTGCAGGATTACGCGCTGGAGGTGGCTGCCTACACGAGTGGTCGCGGACATCTGTACCTAGAGTTTGCCGGCCACGCGCCCTGTCATGATGCCGAGCGCGTCATCGAGACGGCCGCCTATGAGCCAGAAGCCGATCTGCCCAACACGCCCGACTCGGTCTTTTGCTCTCACGGCGCCGGTTACACGGTCAAATGGTACGACGTACCCGCCGCGGCGCACGTAAAGATCGATCCCGCCACCTTCCGCCCCTGGCGAGCAGCAGACGCCGAGTTTTTCGGCCACATGTGACAAAGGGACAGTTCCTTTGTCACATGCTATTGGTATAACTCGGTATAAGTTGGTATAACTATTACCAGGGTTTGCCAATCCGAGGAGGCCGACATGAATCCAAATCCCTTTAAGCCCACGGCTGGCAAGCGGCCTCCGATACTCATCGGTCGCGAGTCGGTCATCGAAGATTTTGAGGAAGGGCTCGATAACGGCGCCGGAGCGCCGGGCAGGCTCATGCTCATTACGGGAAACCGCGGCTGCGGCAAGACAGTTCTCCTGCGGGAGCTGCAACGTCTAGCCAGCGAGCGCGGATGGGCGGTTGTCTCCGATTCCGCTTCGCTTGGCTTATGCGACCGCTTGGCCGACGCGCTTCGCTCGAATAAACCCGTTGTGACGTCAATGGAGTTCGGTCCGTCGTTTGGGCGGATGTCGGTCGAGGCGGCGCGAGCAAAGGGCGAGACGTTGCGAGGGCTGGTCAACGAGCGCCTCAAGAAGCTCGGTCCAGGCAAGGGCATACTGTTTGCGATTGACGAGGCTCAATCTGCGTCTATCGAGGAGCTGGCGGCTCTTGCCGTTCTCTATCAGCAGGTGCTCGGAGACCAGGATGCCACGGGCTTGTCCGATAGCGACCAGCGCGGCCTTGCGCTTGTTTTTGCCGGCTTACCCAGTATGGTTGACGATCTGCTCGAAGAGCCGAGCGTGACGTTTTTGCGGCGTGCCCAGCAGCGCACGCTGGGGGCGATATCTTTGCCCAAGGTGCGCGATTCGTATATCCAGACGGTCAAAGACGCTGGTCTTTACGTTGACGCGGAGACGGCGGACCTTGCGGCGCGCAAAAGCATGGGGCATCCCTATATGGTTCAGCTGGTGGGCTATTACATGTGGCGGTCTGCTGTCCGGCGTGGCTCGCAGGTCATCGAAAGGCGCGATGTCGAGGATGGCCATGCGGATGCCGTCTCCGAGTTCTACGAGGCGGTTGACGCGCCTCTATATTACGGACTGCGTAGTCCACAGCGCCTCTTTATCGAGGCCATGGCTGCTGACGAGGGTAAGCCGACGCGCATGGCGGATATCATTGAGCGCTGCGATCGTACCCAGAGCTGGGCGAGTAAATATCGCGCAAGCCTGATTCGCGAGCGCGTCATCGAAGCTGCCGGATACGGCCTCGTCCGATTTACCGTGCCCATGCTGGGCGCGTACATTAGCGATCGCATTTTATGGCACGAGTAGGGTGATAAAGGTGACAGAACAGAAGATGAGCCCGCAGGCTATCGAAGTGCGTGGAGCGCGTGTACACAACCTCAAGGACATCGATATCGATATTCCGCTGGGAAAGCTCGTGGGTATTGCCGGCGTGTCGGGTTCGGGTAAGAGCTCGCTGGCACTGGGCGTTCTTTACGCCGAGGGCTCGCGCCGTTACCTGGAGGCGCTCAGCACCTATACCCGCCGTCGTCTGACGCAGGCCGAACACGCCCAGGTGGACGAGGTGCTGCACGTGCCGGCCGCGCTCGCATTGCATCAGCGCCCCAGCGTGCCGGGCGTGCGGTCCACTTTTGGCACCATGACCGAGCTCAACAACAGCCTGCGTCTGCTCTTTAGCCGTTGCGCCCATCACGTGTGCCCGCATTGCGGGGCACGCGTGGAGCCGAGCCTTAACGTGGCTGCGGGCCTGTCGCTCACGTGTTCGACATGCGGTCGCGAGTTCTATGCGCCGAGTGCCGAGGATTTGGCTTTCAATAGCGGCGGTGCATGCCCCACCTGTGGCGGCACCGGTGTCATGCGCGAGGTGGACGAAGCGAGCCTGGTGCCCGACGAGTCAAAGACTATCAACGAGGGCGCGGTGCTTCCCTGGGGTACGCTCATGTGGGATCTGATGAAGCAGGTGGCAGGTGAGATGGGCGTGCGCACCGACGTGCCGTTTAACCAGCTCACGCCTCAAGAGCGCGACATCGTGTTCCGCGGCCCGGCGGTTAAAAAGCACATTCTCTACGTTCCCAAAAACGGCGAGGGCGCCACGCCGCTCGACTTCACCTATTACAACGCCGTCTATACCGTCGAGAATGCGCTCGCCAAGGTCAAGGACGATAAGGGGCTCAAGCGTGTTGCGCGCTTTCTGCGCGAGGGGCCATGCCATGACTGTGGCGGTACGCGTCTCTCCGAGGCCGCACGCCAGCCCCAGGTATGCGGTATCAATCTAGCACAGGCGGCGGCCATGACATTGAGCGAGGCGATTGAGTGGGTGCGCGGGGTGCCCGCATCCTTGCCGGCCGAGATGCAGCCCATGGCGACGGATATCTGCGATTCGTTTTTGAGCGCGGCCCGTCGTCTGGTCGACCTGGGTCTCGATTACCTTTCACTCGATCGCGCCGGTGCCACGCTCTCTACGGGCGAGCGTCAGCGTGTGCAGCTCGCCCGCGTGGTGCGCAATCGATCGACGGGCGTGCTTTATGTGCTAGATGAGCCCTCGATCGGCTTGCATCCTGCCAATGTCGACGGCTTGGTAGGCGTGATGCGCGATCTGGTGGATGACGGCAACACCGTGGTCGTTGTCGACCACGATACGCGCGTACTGGCGGAAGCTGATTATCTGGTCGAGATGGGCCCCGGTGCCGGAGCAGGCGGCGGTAATGTGATTGCCGCTGGCACGGTGGACGAGGTCGAACAATCGCAGGGCAGCCGCATCGCTCCGTTTTTGCGTGCAGAGTCCAAGCGCTTGCGTCCGCAGGTGACTGACGACGAAATGTTCGATCAGGGCCACATCCGCATGGCAACCGAGGCCATCCATACCGTCAAACCGCTCGAAGTCGATATTCCGCGCGGCCGTCTCGTTGCGGTGACGGGCGTTTCGGGTTCGGGCAAGACGACGTTGGTGCTCGAGACGCTTATCCCGGCGCTTAAGGCGCAGGCAGCTGGCGAGCGCCTGCCAAAACATGTGCGCTGGGTCGATGCCGAGGGTATCGCACGCGCAAACCTGATTGACGCTACGCCTATCGGCGCCAACGTGCGCTCGACGGTAGCGACCTATGCCGACATCCATGATGAGCTGCGCCGCGCCTTCGCCCGTACGCCTGAGGCCAAGGCAGCCGGCTACAAGGCGGGCGCCTTTAGCTACAACACCGGCGCCTTGCGCTGCCCTACGTGTGACGGCACGGGCTCGATATCGCTCGACGTGCAGTTTTTGCCCGATGTCGAGATCGTCTGCCCAGCATGCCGTGGCTCACGTTATGCAGACGCGGCCTCGCTTATCCATCGCGAGGGCAAGGACGGGAACCTACTTACGTTGCCGCAGCTCATGGACATGAGTGTGGATGAGGCGCTCGATGCCACGGTGGGGCTCAAGAAAGTTCAGGTGCGTTTACAGACCTTGCACGACCTGGGCTTGGGCTATCTCACGCTTGGTGAGCCCACGCCGGCGCTCTCGGGCGGCGAGGCTCAACGTCTTAAGCTCGCGAGCGAGATGGGTCGCGTGCAGGATGATGCCGTATTCGTATTTGACGAGCCCACGATTGGCCTGCATCCGCTCGATGTTCAGGTGTTGCTGAGTGTGTTTGATGGCCTTGTTGCCAAGGGCGCCACGGTTATCGTGATCGAACACGATCTCGACCTTATCCGCAATGCCGATTACGTGATCGACATGGGCCCGGGCGGTGGCGACGCGGGCGGGCAAATCGTCTGCGCCGGCACGCCGGGCGACATCGCGGCCTGCTCCGCAAGCATCACCGGCCGCTACCTATAGACAATGAGGCAAAGGGACAGTCCCTTTGCCTCATTGATGCCTATTTCACGCATTGAGCCGCGAGATAGTCGCGGAAGAATGGCAATTCAAATGCGACGAGCCCTCGTCCTCGCTCCCCAATGATGCCGGCATCTATCATGCGGCGTCGGTAGCGGGAGACCTGCTGTGGCGAACGCTTAAGGCGCTCGACAAGGTCAGCGGTGGTGGACTCTTCCTCGTCATCGAGCATGGCGACGAGGAATCGCTTGTCCTCTGCAGTGAGTTCCCGATAGGTTGCCGCGAGGATTCGATCGTCCATCTCGTCGCGCGCGATTTTGATTCCCAGGTCAAAGTCGCGCGACGAGATTTTCTTCGAATCGCTTGTGAGATCCCAGGCACGGTAGCCTACGAGTTGCAATAGGAAGGGAAAACCAGAGATCGAGCGAACGGCTCTATCGATTCCCTCAGCATCTGCCAGGCGATCGTTTTCCTGGATTGTGCGAATCAAGGCCTCGCGTACGTCATAGTCGGCAATGCGACCCAGATGATATTGTTGGGCGCGGCGAAGGAACGAGACCGTCTTGTGGTTCAGTAGTGTCGATACGTTGTTGGGAAGTCCTGCCATGAGCAGGGCGACGCGTTTCCCATCGGTCACAAAGTGCTGATACGTCGCTGCGAGCTGAATCATCTCGTCGAGTGTCGGGTCCACCTCGTCAACCGTGACGAGCAGACCGGTGCCCGCTTCGTTGAGCTGGTCGATAATGTCGCTCATGCGATAACGCCAGGTTGAGGCATCGTGAACGCGATTGACCTCGATGCTGCCGAGCGGTGCAATTCCGAGACCGGTGACTTCGAAGTTCTTAGACGGGTCGATAAGATGGCCGGCAGCACGTTTCGCCCCGAACTCGATTTCCTCAAGCATTCCCGGGAGCGCGGTCGTCTTTACGGCTATCCAGCCGTGGGATTCCGCCATTGTCGCGAGCGACGACATGAGAGCGGTTTTACCGGTTCCACGCGCGCCTGAGAAGATCGAGGTCAATTCTGGGCGCCTGCGCTGGCTCAAGAAGGCACGGTCCAAATCCCGAATAATCTGTTGTCTGCCAGCGAGATGGGCAGGAACCTCACCAAAACTGGGGGTAAACGGGTTCTCGAGATATTTCACAAGGCTCTCCTTTCACACCGCCGTTTAACTTCATTTTACTTTAGTTAATTCTGATTAAAAGTGAGGGCTCTTTATCTAGAGCATCAATTAGGCGTGTGCGCCATCGGCGCGGCGCTTGAATGTGACAAAGGGACAGTTCCTTTGTCACATTCCCGGAAAGCCTGTTTGGCGCAGGGCTTCGTAGAGGACGATGGCGGCGCTGTTGGAGAGGTTGAGGGCACTGATGCGGTAGTCGTCCGGGTTGACGAAGTTGCCGCAGATGTCCTGTTGAAGGATAGCCTCGTGGCTGTCCTCGGTATGTCCGAGCGATTCCTCGTGGGCTTCCCAAGCCTCGGCGTTATCGAGCGAGTCGCAATCGCGCAGCATAGGGATGCGCTCGCAGCGCTCGGGCGCCGCGGCGAGCAGTGGCTCGGGAATGCCCGAGCTCTCGCTGCCAAAGACCAAGTAGTCGCCGTCGCGGTAGGTACTCTGCGCATAGGTGCGGCGTGCCTTTTTGGTCAGCAGATGCAGGCGCTCGTCGGCGGGGGAGAGGCCGTTGCGGGCAAGGAAATCCTCCCAGCCGGCATAGGTCGTCACGTCCAAGTTTTGCCAGTAGCCCAGGCCGGCGCGACGCACCGTCTTGTCATCGAGCGAAAAGCCCAGTGGCTCCACCAGATGCAGGCAGGCGCCAGTGACCACGCAGGTGCGGCCGATGTTACCCGTGTTTGCCGGAATCTCGGGCGCATACAGCACGATGTTGAACATGAATCTCCTTGGCTCGGAATGAAAAACCACCACGAAGGGCACCTTCGTGGTGGTTTGGCGGTTACGTAGGCGGAAAATGTCCGCTTGGATAAACCTAGGCGCGGTGCCAGTCGGTCAGGCAGGCATCGAGGGAGGCGATGAGTGCATCCTTGTCCATGTGACGGCCGATGATGCACAGGCTCGTCATGCGGTCGCCCGTCTCGTCGTCCCAAATCTGCATGATCTCGGGGTTCTCGTCGATAATCTTCTGCTTCTCGCCCTCGGGCGCCGAGTCAACGAACAGGCCGTTCTCCATCAGGCGCATCTGGTGGCCGGCCTGCTCAAACATGTAGCACATGTCCGGATCGCCGATCTGCCACAGCGGACCCTTGACGCGGATGACCTCGTCGGGCCATTCCTGCTCAACAAAATCGGTGAACTTCTGCAGGTCAAACGGCTTGCGGCGCGAGTATACAAAGGTCTCGATGTCGTACTCGAGCACCTCGGGGTCGTCGTGCTCCTCGGGATGCTCCATGGCCTCGATCCAGGCGGCGGAGTTGTAGGCGCGCATAAAGTCGAAGCGGTCGGTGTCGAGCAGCTCTTCCATGGGGACCTCGCCGTTTTGAGCCTCGACAATCACGGCGTCCTTCTGCAGGCTGCGCACGATGGCCTTGAGCTCGGCGATCTGCTCAGGCGTCACGGTATCGGTCTTGTTGAGGATCAGCGTGGAGCAGAACTCGATCTGCTGGATGAGCAGGCTTTCGATGTCGTCCTCGTCGATATCCTCGGCCAGCAGGTCGCGACCGCCGTTGAACTCGTCGTACATGCGGGCGCAGTCGACCACGGCCACGATGTTGTCAAGCGCGAGCTTGGGCTCGCCGCCCGCCTTGGCCTCGTCGCAGAAGCTCGAGATGGTGTAGGCGATGGGGATAGGCTCGCAAATACCCGATGCCTCGATGATGATGTAGTCGAAGTTGCCCGAATCGGCGATGCCCTGCAGCTGGTTGGCCAGGTCGTCCGAAAGCGTGCAGCAGATGCAGCCGTTGGTGAGCGGGATGAGGTCATCGGTCTCGGAAAGGCCGCCGTCGGCGATAAGGCTGGCGTCGACGTTGATCTCGCCGATATCGTTGACGATCACGGCGGCGCGGATGCCGCCGTCGTTAGCGAGGATGTGGTTGAGCAGCGTGGTCTTGCCGGCACCGAGGTATCCGGTAAGCATGATGATCTTGACGGGTTTGTTGGGCATGTGCCCTCCTTTGTTAGACATGGCTTACAGTTGAATCTTATGCCAAACGCCTGCTCTTATACCCACGCGCCGGCAAATAACACAGGCTACTCCCAGGCTCCCCATACATCGGGGCAATAACCGACGGTGGCCTTTCTGCCGTTGCGCACGATGGGCTCGGCTAGAACCTGCTGGTTCTCGAGCAGCTTGTCGAAGCGCTGGCTGGGGGTAAGGTGCTGGATGAGCGCGAGCGTCTCCTCGTCCTTGGCCTTGGGGTTGAGCAGCTTGTCGATGCCGCCGACCGCCTGCATCACGCTCGTGAGCTCGCCTTTGCTCATCTCCTTTTCCTTAAGGTCAATAAACTGCACCTTAATGCGGCGCTCCTTAAAATAACGCTGTGCCTTCTTGGTATCGAAGGACTTCTTGGTGCCGAAGATTTGCACGTTCATAGTATGTTCCGCCGTTCTACCTGATGAAGTTGGTCGTTGCGCGATCGGCTTCGGGTGCGTTGATACCAGCGGCCTGTCCTGCCTCGATACAGCGCAGGAGCCAGGCCATGTTTTTACCGATGTTGCGCATGGTGGCAAGGCCCTCGGCATCCCCATCGGCGTCGCCGGGCACGCGGCCAAACACGTTGTTCCAGTACGTGGAGGCGACCACGGGCATCTGGTTGATGGTGAAGTACTTGTTGAGCACATCGAAGGTGGTCGATGTACCGCCGCGACGGGCGACGGCGACGGCAGCGCCCGGCTTGTGTGCAAAGGCCTTGCTGCCGGCATAGAATGCGCGATCGAGTGCCGAGAGGATGCGTCCGCTGGGATGCGCATAGTAGACGGGCGAGCCAAAGACAAAACCGTCGGCCTGTTCGGCGGCAGCGATGAGCTCGTTCACCACGTCGTCGTCAAAGGTGCAGCGACCGCCAAGTTTGCCACACTGGCCGCAACCGATGCAATCGCGAATGGGCTTGGCGCCCAGCTGAAACGCCTCGGTATCAATGCCTTCGGCAATGAGCTGCTCGGCGACTTCGGCGAGTGCGCGGGCGGTGTTGCCGTTTGCCTTGGGGCTGCCATTGACCAAAAGAACCTTCATCACAAACTCCCTCTGCTTTTGGTGACTTCTGCAGAGGATTATCGCACGATGGGGGAGGCGGCGCGGGCGCGGCGCTAATCCAGTTTGGTACCTGGCACCTGCACGGCTTTCCCGAGCAACGCTTTGAGCTCGTTCAAAATGGAAACGGGCTGACGGTCGACGCCGTCCAGATGGAGCGTGGCCACGCGAATGGGCGGCTGATATTCAAGCGAGCCGATGAGCACGGGAGTACCCAGGAACCGTTCGATGTCGCTTGCGATCTCGTCGATTGCCTCGGGGCCGAGCTCATCGAAGAGTGCCACGAACATCGGCCCCGTTGAGCGGAACAGGCGGCCCTTGCCGCGCGAACAATCCATGAGGCAGGCGGCGCTTTCGGCGAGCACGCGGTCGCCTGCATCGAATCCAAAGCGGGCATTGACCTCGGCGATATCGTCGACCTTAATGGCAATAAAACCTGCCTCGTGCGGCACGTGGCGCATCTCTCCAATAGCGTTGACCAGTGCGTGGACATCGCCCAGGCCCGTTACTGAGTCGGTCGTATCCGCTAGGCTTCGGTTGATGATAATGCCCACGTACATGTTGGGCTCGGTATCGGTGCCGTCCAAGCGGTAGCCCGTGCAGTCGCAAAGCGCGTACGCTCCGGTGGCGTCCATTACGCGATACTGCATGTAGTGGAAGTGCCACGTGCTGTTTATCACCATATCGAGCTCGGCGCGTACGTTGTCGCGGTCCTCGGGGTGGACGCGGGCGAGCCACATGTCGAGTGAGTTAAAAGGGTGCTGGGAGGGCAGGTCAAAATCGCGCACGGCGTTAACCGACCATTGCGATTCTCCAGTATCGAGGTTAAGGATGAACGGATAGCGCGTCTCGGAGCTCATGGAGATCGCTTGGAACACCCGGTCGTTGCAGGGAAGCTGATCGACGATTGGGCGTTGCGGCGCGTCATCGTCTTTCGGTTGCTGCACACGATGCATAAGCTTATAGCGATACATCTTGCGATCGGCATCCATCGTCATCTGGCGACGCGTGTCGCCAGCAAGTGGATCGACGCGCGAGCAGCCAAAGCTAAAGCTGCCGATCATGGGCGCCTTGCCGCCTGAGCTCGCCTCGATCAGCCCGGTACGTACCTGCTCCAAGCGCTGCTCGAGTTCAGTCTCGTTTGCGGAGAGCGAGATGAGCACAAACTCGTCTCCACCGATACGGAACAGCATCTCATCGTGTTCCATGGTTTCGGAGAGCGTGCGGCAGATGCTCAGAATATAGCGATTGCCTTCGGCGTGGCCAAACCTATCATTGCAATGCTTGAGATGGTCGATGTCAATATAGGCGCAGGTGAAGGGGTCGCCTTTGCGCCAGAGTTGCTCGACGTGACGGTCGAATCCGTTGCGGTTGCCCAAGTTGGTGAGCGGATCGATATAGGCGTTGCGCTCAAGCAGCTGGCGCTCTTGTTGCAGGATGGCATGCGTCTTTTGCAGTTGCTCACCAACGGCGCGTAGCTCAGCAGGCAGCGCGGCAACATCGAGTTCGGCGGTCGAGATGCCATTCGCAAGTCGCTGAAGATAGGCAATAATCGATTGCTCGCCCATGCGGTACGACTCGTTCATGATGGATAACCTCCTTGGGCGGAACAACGGTTTGTATCATATCCCCAATTTGGTTTGAATTGGGGATATAAGTTAGCTAATGGAGACAAATGTTCCCTTCGACGGTGGCGTTTTGCGTGCGAACGTATCAGTTGTTATTGCCACCATCGAGCAATGCCTCAAAATCCTTCGCCGGCATGGGGCGGTAGTAGAGGAAGCCCTGAGCGTAGCGGGCGCCCATTTGTTGTAGCATGTTCGCCTGCTCGTTTGTCTCGACGCCTTCGACCGCGACGGGCAGATGGAGCGACTGCGCCATCTCGAGCATCGATGAAATGATTTGCGTGCTGCGGCCTTGATCGCGGTCGGTGGGCGCAATCTGCCAAATGTGCTTGTCGAGCGTCACCATAAAGCCGCTTTCCTCGAGTGCGGGGATATGGGTGCGCATACTGTGGGCGGCTATTATTCGACAAACGGTAGCGCGGCGATGCGATGCTCGATAAAAATGCGACTGGGACGATATATGTTGACGGGTATACTTGTCCCGTTTTAAAACGCAGGAACGGAGATGGTCGCATGGCACAGTCAAATATGACGCGCACGGTGGGGCTGGCGCTCGAGGGAGGCGGCTACCGCGGTATGTATACGGCGGGCGTGCTCGACGTTTGGATGGAGCACGGTTTGACCTGCGACCATATGGTGGGTGTCTCGGCGGGCGCGGCGTTTGGCTACAACTTTAAATCGCGGCAGATCGGCCGTGCCATTCGCTACAACAAGGCCTATTGCGCCGATAAGCGCTATGCGGGTGTGACCAGCTGGCTGCGAACCGGTGATATGTTCAATGCCGATTTTGCCTATCACGAGGTGCCTATCGAGCGCGATCCCATCGACTTGGAGGCGTATCGCGCCTGCCCCATGCGGTTTACGTGCGTGTGTACCGATATCGAGACGGGCAAGGCCGTCTACCACGACCTGCCCTATGGCGACGAGAGGGATATCGAGTGGATCCGGGCATCGTCTGCGATTCCTGTGGCGACGCGTCCCGTTGCTATTGACGGGCATAAGTATCTGGATGGTGGCGTGGCTGATTCTATTCCCAGTGCATGGCTGTTTGCGCAGGGGTATGACCGCAATATCGTGGTACTCACGCAGCCGGCGGGCTTTGTGAAGCAGCCCAACAGCGTGATGCCCATGCTGCGTCGCGTGTTTCGTCACTATCCGGAGTTTGTCGCAGCGCTTGAGCATCGGCATGAGGTCTACAATGCCACGCTCGATGACTTGGCACGTCGTGAGGCCGCCGGCGATATCTTTGTGGTGCGGCCGAGCGAATCGGTGAAGGTGCCGTCGCTGTGCCGCGAGCCGGATGAGCTCGAGCGTATCCACCAGGTCGGCCGCCACGATGCGGAGGCGACCTTGCCGGCGCTGGAAGCGTATCTGGCAGAGTAGAGCAAACTGCCGTGGACTCGGCGGAAAGCGCATCCCGGAATGGAGATCCAAACCGGGATGCGTTTTCCATTGCTGAAGATATGAGGCTGCGGATCAGCTGCTCGGCCTATGCCTATGCCTGCTGCCAGGTGTCGACGAGTTCCTTGGCCGCGGCGTGGGGGTCATCGGCGCTGCAGACAGCGCTCACCACAAAGAAGCCGTCGACGCCGGTGGCCTTGAGCTGCGGCAGGTCGGCCGTCTTGACGCCGCCGCCCACCACGATGGGCACGGGGCTTGCCGCGTGGAGTGCGTCCAGGTCCTCAAAGCTCTTGGTGATGATAGAGCCGTCGGCCGCGCGTCCGCAGTCGCGCTTGGTCTCGGTCTCGTGGAGCGGGCCGATGCCTAGATAGTCGACTAGGCTCATGTCGGCGGTCTTGACGTACTCGAGCATCTCCTCGCAACGGGCCGAAAGGCCCACAATGGCATCGGGGCCCAGCAGCTTGCGGCAGACCTCGACGGGAATATCGCTCTGGCCCACGTGCACGCCGTCGACGGCAATGCCCTGCTCGCGCGCGGCGAGTACGCAGTCCAGGCGGTCATCGATTAACAGGGCGACCTGACCGGTCTTGCCAGCCTGTGCGATTGCCTGCGCGGCGTCGCCGGTCAGCGCAATGATCTCGCGGGCGCTTGCCACCTTGGAGCGCACCTGGATGCAGGTAAAGCCGGCGTCGAGCGCCTGGGCCACTACATCGCCCACGGGACGTCCCAGCGTGTTTTCGGGGCCGAGTACCAGATAGGCCGAGATATCAAGGTTGTCGCGGATGCTCATCGTGCTTCCTCCTGCTTTTTGATCTGTGCTTCCATGCGCTCGAGCTTGCCGGTCATGGTGTCGGTAAATCCGGGCCGAATATCGGCTTTGAGCACGACTTCGGTGCGGATTCCCTTGCTCGCCAACACAAAGGTTGCGTCGCGCACGACCTGCATGACCTCGTCCCAGTCGCCCTCGATCTCGGTGAACATCGAGGTGGTGCGGTTGGGAAGGCCGCTCTCGCGTATGACGCGCACGACCTCGGCGACCTCGGCGGACAGCTCGTCGCCGGTGCCGCACGGGGCGATGGCCACGGCGATGAGCGTGTTCATTCCGGCATTGGTTGCGGGCTCGGACATGGCTTACGCCTCCTCGAGCTCGAGCTGGTTGTTGGCGATGTCCTGGGCGCTCGCGCGGTAGAGCTCGTCGATAAAGGCGACCTTAAAGCTTGCCGGGGCGTCGGCGACAGCGGCGGCACGCGTGCCGGCAACGTTGTAGACCGCGGTGCCGCAGATGGCTGCCGTAAACGGGTCGGCGGCGCAGGCATACACGGCCAGCACGCCGCCCTGCGAGCAGCCGCAACCGGTGATCTTGGACATGAGCGGGCTGCCGCCGTGGGACTTGGCCACGGTTGTGCCGTCGGTAATCAGGTCGACTTCGCCCGAGACCACAACGGCGCCGCCGGTGTAGCGGGCGAGCGCCACGGCGGCATCGCGGGCAGCGTCTACCGTGTCGGTGGTATCGACACCGCGCACGCGGCTCAGATCGGCCGCCTCGCCCTCAAGACCCCACAGGCCGGCGAGCGCGATGATCTCGGAGGCGTTGCCGCGCACGATGGCGGGCTTGTACTGCTTGAGCTCGTTTACCAACTGGGTGCGCAGGCTACCGATGCCCAGGCCCACCGGATCGAGCACCCAGGGCTTGCCGGCGTCGTGTGCCGCCTTGGCCGCGCGGGGAATCGTCTGCTCGTAGATGGGGAAGAGCGTACCCATATTGAGATAGATGGCGCCGCCGCCGGCAACGAGTGCCTCGCCCTCGTCGGGCAGATAGACCATGGCGGCCGATCCGCCCACGGCGAGCTGCGCGTTGGCGACAAAGTCGATCGTCACCGTGTTGGTGATGGAGCCGGCCATCGGATTGGTGGCGCGAATCTCCTCCACGGCCTTGACCATATGTTGTTTAAGCTGTTCCGAATCAATCACTGCACATGCCTCCTTGGCATAGAAAAGGGGCGCTGTGCATAGACAGCGCCCCTGTAAAGGCGGCATGCTCCCTACGCCAGCATTAACTGACAGGTTCAAAGGATTGGGCCCCATGCCCTCTCAGCCTTGTGGTTTGCACCGCCGGCACTCCCGCATCGAATCTGTTGCTCCCTATACTAGCGCACCTGCCAAATAGGGACAGGTTTATTTTGGTAGGTGGCAACAGGGGCGTTGCATTTTCCCAGATAAAACCTGGCAAAATAAACCTGTCCCTTATTGGCAGGTCGTTACAATGGTTACGGTGAAAATGACGGGGGGCTCTATGATCAAACTTGTGCTGACCGATATGGACGATACGCTGATTCCAGCCGGGCATGACGGCGCCAGCGACTACGCCATTGAGGGTATTCATGCCATGCAGGCGACGGGTCTGCACTTTGGGCCGGTTTCGGGTCGTCAGCCGTCCGCGATGGGCTGGATGTTCAAAAACCGTTCCGAGTGTTTTTCGACCGGTGCGTTCTGTAACGGCCAGGTGATGTTTGTCGACGGCGAGGTTGTTGCCTCCCGTGCGAGCGACAACGGTGCCCTCATGCGTCTTGCCGACTATCTTGAGCAAGAGACCGACGATACCTATCTGAAGGTCTATAGCCTGGGCGATGACTTTTGGGGCAACGATGCCTATTGCGTGACGAGTGATCCCGAGCGTGTTCGTCGCGCCATGGAGTCGGGCGGCAACGCATGGCTCAAAGGCGAAGAAGCCCCGTGCCGTCCCGTCGTCGATGACGCGCCGGTGTTTAAGGCGAATATCTGGAGTGCCCGTTCGCGTGAGGAGCTCGCGGAGCTACGTGAGCGCGTTGCCGCCGAGGTGCCGGAACTCTCGCTCGTGTTTCCCAACAACCGAGTGCGCCTGTTTGACATCCTTCCGGCTGGTTGGGACAAGGGCTGCGCTGCGCTGGAGCTAGCGCGCGCTTTGGGCCTGACGCCCGATGAGGTGGCCGTATTTGGCGATTCCGATAACGACCTGCCCATGATCGATGCCGTTCCCAACTCCGTTGCAGTCGCCAATGCCAACGAGGCTGTCACGGCTGCCGCGCGCTGGCATATCGGCGCTGCGGCAGACGATGCGGTTGCCGGGGCTTTGCATCAGATTGCCGCCTGCGCCGCGACGGGGGAGATGCCGCCGTTTATGCGTCAGATGGATGCGACGGGTTTCGACGTCACGAACATCTAGGGAGAAAGCCATGAAGCTTCAGCAGCTCAGGTATGTCGTCAAAGTCGCCGAATGCGGCAGCATCACCGAGGCCTCGCGCCGGCTCTTTGTGTCGCAGCCTTCGATTACCGCATCGATTCGCGATCTCGAAAACGAGATGGGTGTGCACATCTTTGAGCGCACCAACAAGGGCGTCATTGTGTCCGAGGAAGGCGAGACCTTCTTGGGCTACGCGCGACAGGTGCTCGACCAGGCCGATCTGCTCGAAGGCAAGTACAAGGGCGCGTCCGAGCAGGTGCCGCACTTTAGTGTGAGCTGCCAGCATTATTCCTTTGCCGTTAACGCGTTTGTCGATGTGATCCGTGAGTTCGATGCCGCGCGCTACGACTTTACCCTGCGCGAGGAACAGACCCACGAGATTATCGAGGACGTCGCACATATGAAAAGCGAGCTCGGCATCCTGTATCTGTCGGAGCACAATCGCGAGGTCATCGAGCGCATGCTGGCGGCCAACGAGCTCGTGTTCGAAGGGCTCTTCTGCGCCACGCCGCATGTCTTCGTGTGCGCCGACCATCCGCTGGCGGGCCGCTCCAGCGTGACGCTCGAGGACTTGGAAGACTACCCGTTTTTGTCTTACGAGCAGGGCAGCTATAACTCGTTCTACTATTCCGAGGAACTGACCTCGACCTTTGAGCGCCGCAAGAATATCCGCGTGCGTGACCGTGCGACACTGTTCAACCTGGCCATGGGCCTCAACGGCTACACGGTGTGTTCGGGCGTGATCAGTCACGAGCTCAACGGCCCCGGCATCATCTCGATTCCGCTCGATGTGGACGAGTACATGGAGATCGGCATCATCACGCGCAAGAACACGACGCTCACGCGCTACGGCCAAGCCTATATCGACGCGATCCGCCAGCATATCTAGGCTGCTGTGCTCCACGCGGGTCAAATCTCTTTATGGCGGTCCAGACTGATATAGGAAGTATCTATATCAAACTGTTATAAACGTATATTTTACGATGGCCATATAAGCGCTCATACTCTGTCCCAGTAAAGCAACCAATGCAAAGGGAGATATCTATGAGCACTTCGATTCAACCGAACGCGCCGTTTCGCGCCGATATCGTTGGCAGCTTTCTTCGTCCGCAGGCTGTAAAGGACGCCCGTGCCGCCTATGTCGCGGGTAAACTCGACGCTTCCGGCCTTAAGGCCGTCGAGGACGATGCCATTCGCGATTTGGTGGCCAAGCAGAAGGCCGCCGGCCTGCAGGTGATCACCGATGGCGAGTTCCGCCGCAGCTACTGGCACCTCGATTTTATGTGGGGCCTCAACGGCATTGAGCGCCGCACCTCACGCACGGGTTATATGTTCCATGATGAGGAGACGACGGCCGACACCGCCGTGGTTACTGGTCCCATTAGCGGCGAGAACCACCCGTTCGTCGAGCATTTTAAGTTCGTCAAGGCGCTTGAGGGGGAGGGCCAGGTCGCACGCCAGACCATTCCGGCGCCGATCCAGACGTTCTCTGAGGTCACGCTCGATCGCTGCGACGGCCAGCAGGAGAGCCTGCGCGCTGTCTATAAGACCGATGAGGAACTTGCCGACGCCATTGCGGCCGCTTATCGCACGGTGATCGCCGACCTGTACGCAGCAGGCTGCCGCAACATCCAATTTGATGACTGCACCTGGGGCATCTATTGCGATACCGACTTTGTGTCCAAGACCGGCATGAGCCCGGTTGACCTGCAAAAGGTGAGCGAGCTGGGCGTGGCGCTCAACAATGCCGCCATCGCGGGCAAGCCCGACGATCTGGTTATCAACACGCACGTGTGCCGCGGCAACTATCACTCCACGTATGCCTTCGAGGGTGGTTACGATCCCATTGCGCCGTACCTGTTCGCACATGAGAACGTCGACGCGTTCTACCTTGAGTTCGATACGCCACGCGCCGGTGGCTTTGAGCCGCTCAAGTACGTTGCTCCCGGCAAGAAGGTCGTGCTGGGCCTGGTGACCACCAAGGCGGCTGAGCTTGAGGACGAGGACGTTATCGTCGAACGTATCCACGAGGCCGCAAAGTATGTGCCGCTCGAGAACCTGTACCTGTCGCCCCAGTGCGGCTTTGCCAGCTGCGAGATTGGCAACAAGCTGACCGAGGACGAGCAGTGGGCGAAGATCGCGCTGGTCAAGCGCATTGCCGAGCGCGTTTGGAAGTAACGCTACCGTTTGCAGGTGGCGGCGCGCGCGAGACATTGCGTATCACGTACAATGGTTCGGATCGTATCGTTCGGGCAGGTTATCCGATATGCCTGATCGCCCTTCCATCATGAAAGGACATCCATGCCCCAGTTCTCGACGCCCACCGTATCTGAACTCGAGGAGACTGTCGAATAGTAGCTGCGTTCAGCCAAATTAAAAATGGCGTCCATGCGTATGTACGCGTGGACGCCATTTTTAATGCGTCAGTATCCAGTGGATGCCGCGCGCCATGCGCAGGTCAGTTTGGGCAAAGTGATTGCCGGGGTTGAGCTCCAGCGTTGTTGGAATGTCACGCTCGATAAGCAACTCTTCCATCGCGTGCGTATCGTCGAGTACGTGCCGCATCATGCGGTTGGGCGTCTTGGTTTCCTTTTTACCGAGCGACAGATAGGCGGCGTCGGGCGTAGCTGTCATCGTGCGCTCGCGCGCGTAGTCGATAAAGCCAGGGAACCACAGCGACCCCGATGCACTCGCTGCGCGCTCAAAGACATCTGTTTGCCAAAGTGCCCACAGTGCAAAAAGGCCCGCCAACGAGTAGCCGGCAACGCCGCGCCAGGCGGGTGGTTGCGGGAGCGATGATTCGGCCTGGGGGATTATCTGCTTCAACAACTCGTCAAGAAAACCAGCAGCCTGTCCACCAAAGGGCTCGGCATCTCGTATAGTTCCCTCACATTCCCAGGGGCTCAGCTCGCGATTCCAATCGAGCCCTCCAATGGCGACAAGGGTGAACGGCGGGCAGTCGAGCTCTCGGCAGCGCTCGTAGACTTCACTACCGTCGCCCATAACCACGGGGAGGTAGATGACGGGCGCGCCTTCCGCACACTCTGAATAAACGGTTATCTGCTTATGATGCGCTTCCAAGGCAGGCTTCTCTCGGTGTTGTGATATTGATAGCCTCAATTGTCGCACGCTGGCACGGGGGCAGACGCTAAAAGAAAGGCGCGGAGCCGTTCGATGCGACTCCGCGCCTTGTTGTTTTGCTTTAGCAGACTATGCCGTTACGCCACGAAGAAGTAGACGAGGAAGGCAAGGGCTGCGATCCACATGAGCGGCTTGATCTTGGAGGCCTCGCCCTTAAAGAGCGCGACGATTACGTAGGCGATAAAGCCCAGGCCAATGCCGGCAGAGATGGAGTAGGTGAAGGGCACGCCGGCGACAATCATGAACGCCGGGAAACCCTGCGACACGTCGGACCAGTCGATCTCGGAGGCCTCGCTCATCATGAGGTAGCCGACGTAGACCAGAGCACCGCAGGTGGCGGCGCTGGAAACGATGGTGACGATGGGGGAGAAGAACGCGGCGAGAATGAACAGCACGCCGGTGATGACGGAGGTGAGACCCGTGCGGCCACCGTCGGCAGCGCCAGAGGTGGACTCGACGAAGGTGGTGATGGAGGAGACGCCCATGAAACCGCCCACAGCAGCGGCGGCGGAGTCGACGATCAGGATCTCCTTGATATTCTCGACGTTGCCGTCGTCGGTGAGGAACTCGCCCTGCTTGGCCACGGCCATCGCGGTGCCCATGGTGTCGAAGAAGTCACTCATGAGCAGCGAGAACGAGATGACGAGGAGCGCGGGGTCGGTAAGGACCTTGACGATGGCGGGCACGCCGCCGGCGTCGGCGATGGGGCCACCAATGCTCGAGAAATCGAGCGGGGCGATGATACCGGTCGGAGCCTGGGTCACACCTAGGGGGATACCGGCGATGACGGCGACGACGATGCCGATGAGCAGCGAGCCGGGGACGTTGCGGCAGGCGAGGGCGACTGTCACCAGGATGGAGATGATGCCGACGATGAAGGTGGGGGAGGTGATGTCGCCCAGACCGACGAGTGTACCGGCGCCAGCGGTGATAATGCCGGCATCGCACAGGCCAATCATGGCGATGAACAGGCCCAGACCCACCGAGATGGCGTGACGCAGGGCAACCGGGATGGCGTCCATGATGGCCTCGCGCAGGCCACAAAGCACGAGCAGCAAGATGACGACGCCCTCAAGGAAGATGACGCTCATGGCCACGTGCCAGTCACCGCCGCAGACGGTGGTGGTGATTCCAGCGATCATCGCGTTGACGCCTAAGCCCGACGCGCAGGCGAGCGGGCGGTTGGCGAAGATGCCCATGCAGATGGTCATGATGCCGGCGCCCAGGCAGGTGGCGCAGGCGAGCGCTCCCGCATCGATGCCGGCGCCCGAGAGCACCGCAGGGTTGACGGCGATGATGTAGGCCATCGCCAGGAATGTTGTCAGTCCAGCGCGAAGTTCGGTCCCGATTGTGGACTTGCGCTCACTGACGTGAAAAAGTTCGTCCATGCATACCCTTTCCTTGTTCGGCCCCGAGTTTAGGCCGATTGACACGAACTCAACTACTATATCGCCTTTGAAAGGTTGATGTTCCTCGCATGTTGATGTTCGGCGCTTTGTAGCAGACGGACGGTATTTTTCGCATGAAAATGTGTGGGTACCGTATACTTAAGCAGTTACAACGACCCCTATGGAGGAACGTATGATTAAAGAGCTCTGCCACGACGAGGCTATTCTGTCCCAGCGTTGCGAGGTCGCGACCGTCGAGGACGAGTCGGTGGCACAGGACCTGATCGATACCATCAAGTCGCTCGACGATGCCGGCTGCCTTGCCGCCAACCAGATCGGCGTCACCAAGAAGGTCTGCGTCTATCTGGACGACGCCGGCGAGCCCCATGTGCTGTACAACCCCCGTCTGGTGTTTGGCCTGGGTGCCAGCAAGATGGAGGAGAGCTGCCTGACGCACGAGGAGGTCACCAAGTCCACGCGCTATATCAAGTGCAAGGTCGCTTATGACGTGATCGTCGACGGCAAGATGCGCGAGCGCAAGCAGGACTTTGTGGGCTTCGAGGCGCAGATGATTCAACACATGATTGACCACTGTCTAGGAAAGTTGGTCTAAGGGGACCAAAGCACCGCACTTCGTCTCTTTTGGTCCGGACGTGACATTGTTGTCATGTCCGGGCTTTTGTGTTTAGCGCCTTTTTGTTTGGTGACAATAACCTTAGCAGGAACGCAAAGCTAGGAGGCGCTATGTGTACGAGCATTCGATTTACCGATAATTCTGGTCACATGTATCTAGGCCGCAACCTAGACTGGAGCTTTGACTACGGCCAACAGGTTCGCGTGATGCCGCGCGGGTTCCACGTCCCGTATTCGTTTATCGACGATGCGTCGGCGGCGCACGCGGTAATCGGCATGTGCATCGATTACGAGAACTACCCTATGTTCTTCGACTGCGGCAACGATGCGGGCCTCGCCGTGGCGGGTCTCAATTTCCCGGGTTATGCCGAGTATGCCGAGGGCCCTGTCGACGGCAAGACCAATATCGCGGCCTATGAGTTTCCCCTGTGGGTGGCAGCGACGTTCTCGACGGTCGATGAGGTCGAGGCCGCGCTGCGCGACACGGTGATTGTCGCCAAATCTGCCGGAGAGGGGCTGGGCGTGTCACTGCTCCATTGGATTATCGGCGACAGCCAGCGCAGCATCGTGGTCGAGATGATGACTGACGGCCTGCATGTATACGACGATCCGGTCGACACCCTTGCCAATCAGCCGACCTTCCCGTGGCATATGGAAAACCTACGCACCTATATCACCGCCACAAGCGATTTTCCGCAGACGGCGACATGGCGTGGCGCCGAGCTCAAGCCCTATGGAGCCGGTGCCGGCATGCGCGGCATTCCGGGCGATTGCTATTCGCCGAGCCGTTTTGTAAAGGCGGCGTACCTCAATGCCAATTACCCGCAAAAGGAGAGCGAGACCGAAAACGTCGTTCGCATGTTCCGCTCGCTCGAGGGCGTGGTGATGATCGAGGGAGCGTCCAGGATGGGCGATGGCAAGTTCGAGAAGACTATCTACACCGGATGCTTTAGCGCGCGCACGGGCAATTATTACTACGCGATGTATGGGGATCCGTCGATTCGCTACGTGAGCCTGATGGATGCCGAGGGCGCGAGCCCCGATAGACTCGTGGTTCCCGAGCCGCGTCGTTCGTAGCCGATAGCTTTACCGCAATGCAAAGCGGCCCTGCATCTCCCGTGAGGTGCAGGGCCGCTGTCGTTGATTTGTGACGTCGCTAGAAGTTGGCGTCGTTGAGTTGTTCGTTCTCGAGGCCGTCGAGCTGTTGCTGTTCGGGCGTATCGGCGACGCTCTCGAGCAACTCGGTGGGATCGACGTTCATGTCCTTACCGGCTTCGTTGCCGTTGACCAAGTCGTCCGAGAAGATGTCGACTTCCATTTCCTCGGCCTCTTCGATCTGAACCTCGAGCGGCACCTGGGTGCGCACGAGCTTAACGGCCGGGCGCATGCGGGCAAACAGCGGCACGTACTCGATGATGATGGCCGAGTTCTCGAGACCGTACCAGCGTGCCGGGCTTCCGCAGGCGCGGCGGACGGCGTACTTGATGGCCATCACGCGGTGGTCATTGCGGTTGATGTCCGTTTCGGGGGCAAGCATCTTGCGCAGCATGCAAAAGCGGAAGTCACCTACGTTGCCGCGCGTCTCGTAGATGGAGTAGGTGTGATGTTGCGGCGGCAGCTCGCCCGATGCCATCAAGTCGCCGACGATCTGACGCAGATAGGCGTTGACGCGCTGGTTGACCTTAAAGCCCAGGTCCAGGCGAACGCGGAAGAGGAAGTCCGTGCCAAAGGTCTCGACGGAATACTCGTGCGTATAGGGTTCGTCGGTAACGTGCACGTTAATGAACCAATATGCCTTGGCGCGCTTGGGATGCTTATCTAGGATGGAATAGAGCACGTCGCGGTCGAGCGTGAGCGGGTCGGGGCTGTTGGTGAGAAATACCAGATTGTCAGCGAGCACGGGATAGGTCTCGTCGTTGCGCAGGCGGCCGAGCTGGTCAATGTACTTGGAGACGGGCAGCAGAATCGTCTGCGTGCGCTCGATGGCGGTGCCGCGACGCCACACATACATAAGGCCGAACAGCAGTGCGGCCAGGAAGATCATGACGTAGCCGCCGTCAAAGAACATGGTGAGGCACGAGGCGAAGAAGCACAGCTCAATGGCACCGAAGAGCAGGGCGAAGACGCAGGCGCCCAGCTTGTGCTTGAGAATGCCAGCGATATAGCTCGTCAAAAGCGTGGTGGTCATGAGCATGGTCACGGTAATGGCGAGGCCGTAGGCGCTTTCCATGCGCTCGGAGTTTTGGAACAGCAGCACGATGAAGATGCAGCCGACCCACATGATGTTGTTGACGAGCGGAATATAGAGTTGACCCTTGGTGTCGCTGGGGTAGTGGATGCGCAGGTGCGGCATAAGGTTGAGGCGCGTAGCCTCGGATACCAGCGAGAACGAGCCGGTTATGAGCGCTTGCGAGGCGATGATGGCCGCCACGGCCGAAAGCACAATGGCAAAGGGGCGCAGGGGCTCGGGAAGCATCATATAGAACGGGTTAACGATATCCATCGCGAGCATCTGGGGGTTGGAGCTGTTGGCGAGCAGCCAAGCGCCCTGACCCAGATAGTTAAGGATGAGGGCCGCCTTTACGAATGGCCAGGATGCGTAAATGTTAGCCTTGCCCACGTGGCCCATGTCCGAGTAGAGGGCCTCGGCGCCGGTCGTCGACAGAAAGACGAAGCCGAGCACCATGATGCCCGAGTGGTTGATGGGCGAGAACAGGAACATGATGCCGCGGATGGGGTTGAGCGCGCGTAGGATGGACAGGTTGCCGAGCATGTTGAACAGGCCGGCGCCTGCCAGGAACAGGAACCACAGCGTCATGAGCGGGCCGAACAGCTTGCCGATCGACGAGGTACCGGCGCGCTGCATGGCAAACAGGCCGCAGATAATGATGATGGTGATGATGATGACGTTGGTCTGGCCGTCGCCCAATAGCGCGTGGCCCCACTCGATGGTACGCAGGCCCTCGATGGCTGTGGTGACCGTGACCGCGGGAGTGAGGATGCCGTCGGCGAGCAGCGCCGCGCCGCCGATCATGGCAGGTAGGATCAGCCATGGTGCCACTTTTCGCACCAGGCTAAACAGGGCGAAGATGCCGCCTTCGTTGTGGTTGTCGGCCTTCATGGCGATTACCACGTACTTGACCGTGGTCACGAGTGTCATGGTCCAGATGACGAGCGAAAGCGCGCCCAAGATCATGTCCTCGCTGACGGTACCGATGCCGCCGTTGTTGGCGACAATTGATTTCATGGTATACATGGGGCTCGTGCCGATGTCGCCGTATACGACGCCGAGCGTTACGAGCAGCATGCCAGCGGAGAGGGGAATGGCTCCATGCCCGCCTTGACCACGCTGGTCTTGGGGGCTTGCCTCCAGTTTGTTGTGTGCCACGTGGACTCCCTTAGACATCCGGTTATCTGTTTAGGACAGACAATCTTTATGCCGTCTTTATACATACAAGAGCAGTTTGGCACATCAAGTTATTTTAGACAATAATCCCCAGCTGGGGATTATTTATATACGCAGGTGGCATTTCAAAGCAGGGGCTTTTAGGCACGTGCCGCTTGGGCGATGCCAGCCTTGGCGCTTGCGCGTTTGCCGGCGAGTTCGCAAAAAATCGCGCCGCCGATGATAAGCGCGCGCCCATCAGACGGACCGGTGTTATGGCTTCGCCCAAAAGGACGGCCGAGAACACGACGGCCGAAAGCGGTTCGAGGTAGCCGACAACTGCGATGGTCTGGACGGGCAGCTTGGCGACGGCGCTAAAGTAGAGCAGACAACCGAGTCCGGTGTTGACAATGCCGAGCATGGCAACGGCGCGCCAATCGATGCCGGCGGCAATGCTGGGGGAGAAAAACGAGGGGGCACCTTGCGTGAAGAGCGTAAGGATCAGCGCGGTCACAAAGGCAGCGCTTACCTGGAGCGCGGAGTTCTCGAGACCCTCGATGTGCGGCGCACCCTTGCTAGCGATGACCATCAATGCATAGCAGAAGGCCGAGGCGATTCCACAGACGATACCCGCAATGGGCATATTGCCGCCTAGACCTTGCGCTGCAATGAGAAAAGCACCGCAGGCGACGGCGATAAACCCGGCGATTTTGCCGCCGGTCAGTTTTTCGCCAAAGATGAGTGGGGAGAGCGCCATGACAATGATGGGGCCGCAGTAGTACAGCAGCGAGGATACGCCGACGCCGATCGTCTGGTAGGCGCGGAACAGAAAAATCCAGCTGGCGCCCAGCGCGGCTCCCGAGAGGAGGAGGGCTGCGGCTTCGCGGGGGCGAGATGGCGCCTGCAACTTATGGCGTTGGGTGATGGCGAGGACGGTGACAAGCGAGAGTGCGCCCAAAAACGTGCGCAGGAGCACGATATCGGAGCTCGGCAGCGCGATGGCAGCGGCGATGATGCCGTTGGAGCCAAACAATAGCAATGCTGCTAAGTACGTAAACAGTCCGTTGTTCATGCGCTGACATCCCCTCTATATCCGAACATGTTCACTATGGGTGAACTGGCTTTAGAAGAAAAGCGAATATAATGCATAGATAACATGACAAAAACTCATGCAAGGGTGGAGGCGCGTCGTGGAAACGAATATTCAAAAGATGCAGGCGCTGCTCGAGACCGTGCGCGCCGGCAGCTTTACGCGTGCTGCAGAGCGGCTGAGCTATTCGCAATCGGGCGTGAGCCGCATGGTGGGCGACCTTGAGGCAGACTGGGGTTTTAAGGTGCTTGATCGCAGCCGCGAGGGCGTGGTGCTTTCTGCCGACGGGCGGCAGGTCATGCCGGCGGTCGAGGCGTTATACGAAGAGTTTGGCCGTCTGCAGCGACGCGTGGACGAGATGCGAGGGCTCATGCGTGGCAAGATCTGTATCGGTACGTTTTCGAGTGTGGCGACCCATGTGTTGCCGCCGGTGATTGCGCGGTTTCGCGCCGATCACCCGGACGTTAATTATGAGTTGCTGATGGGCGATTACTCAGAGATTGAACAATGGGTGTCAGAGGGCCGCTGCGACCTGGGCTTTATTCCGCGCGAGCCACGCGGCGCCGGCATGGCGTCGCGGCCGTTGGTGCGCGACGAGTTAATGGCGGTAGTGCCAACGGGCTCTTTGCTTGCCGCGGCGGAGGTCGTCTCTCTTGCCGATTTGGCCAACGAGCAGTTTATTCTGCTGGAACGCGGTAGCGACGACGAGATTACGCCGCTGTTTCGTCGGGCGGGACTGACAGTGCGCTCCAGGCTGTCGACCTGGGATGACTATGCGATTATGGCCATGGTCGAGGACGGCCTGGGCGTGAGCATTCTTCCCGCGCTCATCTTGCGCCGCTGCCAGTTCGATGTTGCCGTGTGCCCGCTCGAGGGACGTCCTCATCGGCAGATCAACGCCATATACCGCACCGCTGACGTTTCGCTTGCGGCGGCTCGTTTCCTTGAATATCTCTAAAAGCGCGTACCTGTTGTCCACTTTGGACAATTCTCGGGGCTCGGTACATTTTCTTGTGAAATTGAACTTTCGGATAATGTGCCGCGCTATACTGCTGCCTAAATTGAACTCAGGTTCAATTCGTGTTCTATAAATTGAACTTTGCCAGCAAGGAGGTTCTAGTGGCCCAAGAGACGTTTAGCGATCGCCTGCGACAGACTATGTCCGATCGCGACGTTCGCCAGTCGGACGTAATCCGCGCATCGGAGATGCTCGGCAAAAAACTCGGCAAGAGTCAGATGAGCCAATATGTGAGCGGCAAGACGATTCCGCGGCGCGATGTGGCAGAGCTGCTCGCTCGCATTTTGGAGGTCGATGTTACCTGGCTGCTTGCCGGTGACGCCGATCAAGGCGAGGCATCATCGCCCCGTAACGTTTCCAAGCCCGAACCCCATCCCTCAGCTCAAATTCCAAGGAGCACCACCATGCGTACTTTTTCTAAATCCACCAAGCTCGAGAACGTTCTATATGACGTGCGTGGCCCCGTCGTCGACGAGGCCGCCCGCATGGAGGGCGAGGGCGAGCGCATCCTCAAGCTCAACATCGGTAATCCGGCACCCTTTGGTTTCCGCACGCCCGATGAGGTCATTAAGGACATGCGCCAGCAGCTGCCCGACTGCGAAGGCTATTCCAACTCGCGCGGCCTGTTCTCCGCGCGCAAGGCGATTATGCAGTACTCGCAGATCAAGGGCCTGCCCAACGTTCAGATGGAGCATATCTACACGGGCAACGGCGTGTCCGAGCTCATTCAGCTTTCGATGAACGCGCTGCTCGACAACGGCGACGAGATTCTGATCCCCAGCCCCGACTACCCGCTGTGGACGGCGTGCGCGACCCTTGCCGGCGGCCATCCCGTGCACTATCTGTGCGACGAGCAGGCCGATTGGTATCCCGACCTGCAGGATATGGAGTCTAAGATCACGAGCGCGACCAAGGCCCTCGTCATCATCAACCCCAACAATCCCACGGGCTCTGTCTATCCGCGCGAGGTGCTCGAGGGCATTGTCGAGATTGCGCGCAGGCACCAGCTCATGATTTTTGCCGACGAGATTTACGACCGCCTGTGCATGGACGGCTACGAGCACGTCTCCATTGCATCGCTCGCCCCCGACCTGCCCTGCATTACGTTTAGCGGCCTGTCCAAGTCGCATATGATTGCGGGCTATCGTATTGGCTGGATGGTGCTTTCGGGCAACCAGCGCTGCATGAGCGACTTTATCATGGGCGTCAACATGCTTTCCAACATGCGCCTGTGCTCCAACGTGCCGGCTCAGTCGATCGTTCAGACGGCACTCGGTGGCCATCAGTCGGTCAACGACTACATCCGTCCCGGCGGCCGTGTCTACGAGCAGCGAAACTTTGTGTATGAGGCACTCAACAAGATTGACGGCATCTCGGTGGTTAAGCCGCGTGCGGCGTTCTACATCTTCCCCAAGATGGATGTTAAAAAGTTCAACATCACCGATGACGAACAGTTCGCCCTTGACCTGCTGCACGAGAAGAAGATCCTGATTACGCGCGGCGGCGGCTTTAACTGGGCTGAGCCCGACCACTTCCGTATCGTGTACCTGCCGCGCATGGAAGTGCTCAAAGAGTCGCTCGAAGACCTCGCCGATTTCTTTGACCATTACCGCCAGGCGTAACGGCAAAGGTAGCCTGTAATGAAACGGTCGGCCCGCAACGGATGCGGGCCGACCGTTTTCTGTCTAAGCCCGTGCTGTTAGCGCTTGTCTCGTTGAGCGGGCGAGGTTCGCGTGTGAGCGGTAAGTTCTATTCCAAAATGGAATACAGTGGGCTTAAGCTGGAATTGATGTCCGGGTACCTGCTTTTCTAGAATGTTTTCAACAAGATGAAAGGCGGTTTCAACCAATGATTATCGATGCAAATTCCTACTGGTTCGACGAGCGCATCTTTCATGACGAGACGCTCTGCGAACAGTTTTTGGCCGAGGTACCCCGCGCCTATGACACCGAAGGCTATCTGACCATGAATTCCGCTGGCAAACGACAGATCGTGATCGAGATGCCCGCCGGTTCTCCGGGTCTTAACTACATTGAGGGCGACTACACCCTCGAGAAGCGCTTGGCCGATATGGATGAGGCGGGGGTCGACAAGGCGATCCTCAAGCTCCCCGGCTGTCACGAGTGGATGTCGCTCGAGATGTGCCGGCGTTTCAACGACGGTATGGCTGCTGACGCGAAGGCGTCAAGTGGCCGTCTGATTCCGCTTGTCGCTGTGCCGCCCTTTGGCACCAAAGCAAATTTGGAGGAGCTCGACCGCAGACTCGACGATGGTTTTGCGGGTGTGCAGCTCTGCGCTCACTACGGCAAGCGCTATCTCGACGACCAGGTCTTCTCGAGTTTTTTCGAGCACCTGAACGAACGCCATGTCACCGTTTACGTGCACCATGTTCCCGTGCCGGTCGAGAACGAGTCGCTTCTCGCGTACGACAACCTTCGCCGCTCTTATGGCCGCTGCGTCGACCAAACTACGGCGATCGGCCGAGAGATCTTTGGCGATTTCTTTGAGCGCTACCCCAATATCAAGATGGTCCACTCCATGCTCGGTGGCGCTTATTTTGCGTTTAAGGAGATGCTGCTGCCGCACGGTCCCAAGCGTCCAGATGCCTCGGGTCGCTTCCAGACCGATACCGAGACGGTCTCCAAGCGTCTTGAGAACAACGTTTATTTCGACATGTCCCATGCTCAGCCCTGGGGCGAGACGCTTCTTGCCTGTGCGGTTGAGGTCCTTGGTGCAGACCATATTGTCTTTGGTACGAGTTATCCCGTTAAACGCGAGTGGCTAACAGAGGGTGTCGCCTGCGTCCGCGCCACAGATTTAAGTGATACGGACAAGGACCTTATGCTTGGCGGCACGGCACAGCGCTTGTACGGCATCGAGTGAGCGACAGATAAAGGAGGGCGTTCGTCATGGATAAGGGAGAGATGAAGGCCGGAGCCGCCCGGGTGGCCATTAACTTAGAGGACGTATTGCCGTTCGACGGTTTCGACGCACTCCGTCATGAAATCTTTGCCCGTGCCTTCGTGGTCGAAGGGATGGGGCGGCGCGCTTGCATCCTTTCACTTGAGGTTACCTCGATCGCTCCGGCCCTACTCGTCGATCTGCGTGAGGTTGTCAAGGATGTCTCCAATTGCGACGGCGCCTTTTCTTGGGTGGTCCCGACCCACACGTTTTCTGCGCCTCACGTGCGCACCCCTGGGCATCTGGCCGACACCGATGCCCGCGATCGAAATGAGCGCTATCGTGCCGCGCTCATCGCCGCGACACGCGCGGCCGTTGAGCAGGCGGTTGCGGGCATTCGCTCTGTCACGCTCGCCTCGGCGGAGGGCTACTGTCCTGTGAACGTTAACCGCGACATTGAGACGCCGGCCGGCTGGTGGCTGGGAGTAGACCCCAAGGGGTTTGCCGACCACGCGATGCCCATACTTGTCGCGAGGGATGCCGAGGGCGGGCTCGTTGCCATGCTTGCGACGGCTGATGTCCAGTCTTCCGTGCTCGACGGATCGCACGATTCTCAGGGGAAGCGCTTGGTGAGCGGGGACCTCTTTGGCTTTGCCGCCATGGCTCTCGAGCGCGAATTGGGCGGAGTCGTGTTGCTGCTACCCGGTGCCGCGGGGGATCAGAGTCCGGCGGAGCGCGCCGTAACCGTTGCGTTCGATTCGACCGGGGCGAAGCAAACGTTAGATGCTCACGAGAGTGGATATCGCATGCTGCATCGACAGGGTCGCGCTATGAGCGATGCGTTGATTGAGGCCGTCCGTGCGGCGCGTGAGGACGATGCCATCGGCGTCGATGCTCGCACGGTCGACGTCCTTTTGCCCGCCCAGACGCGCGCCGACTTCTGCTCATTGGCCCCGCATCGAACTTATGGGTTTCATGCGGCAGGCGAACAGCGTACGAGGGTCTATTTACTTCGGCTGGGAAATGTCGAGTTCGTTGGTATCCAGCCCGAGGTTTCGAGCTCGTTTGGCGCCGCCGTGCGCGCCGCCCGATTCTGCCCCGTGCTCTTTGCCACGCTTGTCAACGGAGGGCAAAAGTATCTGCCGGCCCCCGATGCGTACGAGAAAATCACCTATGAGGCCATGAACTCCGGCTTCGCCGCCGGTTCCCATGAGCGCCTCCTTCAAACCATCCTTGCCGCTTTAAACGCGGCATGACAAAAAGGAGAACTTGCATGAATATCGGACATGCACGCCGCAAGATTACCCCGCAAGGCGACATCTATCTAATCGGATACCGCAACCTCCCCAACCGTCTGGAGCCTGCGACAGGCGTCCATGACGACGTCTTCGCCAACGCGATTCTTTTCCAACAGGACGACCGCGAAGTTTTTCTCTTCAACGCCGATGTTCTCGAGTTTGAGGAGGGCATGGCCGAGGAGGTTAAGACGATGCTCGCCGAGCGCTACGGAATCGACCGTGACTGCGTTCTGCTCTCCGCGACGCACGACCACACTTCGATCGTCGCCTACCATCGCAGCTGGTGGACGGGAAAATTCAACGAGGACTACTATCGCTGGTTCCTCGATACCATCTGTCAATGCTTCGAAGAGTGCCGCGCCAACGCGCGACCTGCGACCTGCCGCATGGGCAAAAAAGTCATCACCGGTTTCTACGACAACCGCATCATCCCAGGTGAACTCGCCGACAATGAGGTCATTGTCGTATCGTTCTTCGATACCGAAGGCAAGCCATTTGCGGGCTTTGTGAACTGGGCGGTGCATTCTGCCTGTGTCGGACCCGACTGCACGGAGCTCACGAGCGAACTCGCCGGTCTTACCGGCAAAAAGCTCGCTCAGAGTCTTGGTTACTATCCGGCCATGGTCGTCGGTGCTGCTGGCGACTGTAGCGACCGCAATTTTCGCCAGGGACGCGGCATTCCCGAGGTCGAGCGCGTTTCGACCGGTCTTGCCGAGGCGATTTCCCAGATCAAGCTCGATCGCGAGGTCGTTCTTGACCGCATCGAGCCTCAGACGTTCTATCACACCGTTGCCCATGACGACTTTTCGCTCACGCTTAAGTGTGCCGTCATCAGTCTGGGCGGCCTGCATCTCTTTGTGTTCCCGAGTGAGCTCGGCAGCGACTTGGGTATTCGCATGAAGCGCGAATGCCCGGTCGAGGGAATAGTTTGCGGTTACACCAACGGCTATTTCGAGTATTTCCTTCCGGCACGCGAGTACGGCCTCTCCTTTGAGACCGAGCGTACTCAGATTCCCCAGGGCGAACCGGAACGTCTGTGTGACAAGTTCTGCCAGACGACGAGACTTCTCGGCGCAGCAGATTCGCGTCTGTAGACCTGATTGCGTGACATGGGCCAATGAGGCTCGCTGCCATGTGATCGGCATCTTCCATCTTCTCTGCCGTTTCCCATCCCGGGCGTACGTGCGTCCGCGGATTTCAAAGGGGGAAGCGGGTTCCTTGCCCTCCCACGTCGACTACGGAGGCATGAAATCGATGCTATACCCCGCTCAGAAAAAGGAGAATTCCATGAAATACCAGAAGCTTTGCGATGAAATCATCACAAAGGTCGGTGGTCGAGACAATGTGTTAGACGTGAGCCACTGCATTACGCGTCTCCGCTTCCACCTCAAGGATGAATCGCTCGCCCAGACTAATGAGCTTAAGGCGACGAAGGGCGTCGTTGACGTCATCCAGGCCGGCGGACAGTATCAGGTCGTGATTGGTGCCACTGTCGAGGCCGTCTACAACGACCTTGTTCAGATTGGCGGGTTCGACTCCAAACCCGCACTCGATATCGATGAAGGCGACGACGTCAAAAAGGGCGATCCATTCTCGCGTCTGCTGGCCATCATCTCCGAGATTCTGCAACCGGTTCTTGGCGTGCTTATGGCCGGTGGCTTTATCAAGTCGATGCTCGCGCTCTGCACGGTTGCCGGTTGGCTTGCCAAGGACAGCAATACGTATGTGACGCTCTCGGCAATCGGAGATTCGGTCTTCTATTACTTTCCGCTAATCATTGGCTGGACGTCGGCCAAGAAGTTCGGACTTAAGCCCGTTATGGGAATGGCGCTCGGTGGTATCCTCGTCTACCCGACGCTCGTTGCCCTTATGGGCGGAGATCCGCTCTACACGCTCGGCGCCGGCACGGTCTTCGAGTCCAATGTCTACGGTGATATTTTTGGCATCCCGCTGATCATGCAGAATTACTCATCGACGATTCTGCCTGCGATCTTTATCGTCTGGATTGCCTCCAAGGTGCACAAGGCCCTTTCTAACGCGCTGCCCGCGCTTGTGAGCTCGTTCTTCTCCAACATCCTGACGCTCCTCATTTGCGGCATCCTTGGCCTGCTTGTGGTCGGTCCGGTCATGACGGTCCTCTCCAACATCGTTGCCCAGATCATCTTGATGCTCATCAACTTCCAGCCCGCCATCGCCGGCTTCGTCATCGGCACGTTCTGGAGCCTGCTCGTCATGTTCGGCCTGCACTGGGGTATCATCCCGCTGTGGTTCCTCGATGTCGCAACCTACGGCTATGACCTCATTAATCCGCTCGTGTATGCAGGCGGTTGTGCCATCGCCGGTGCTGTGCTTGGCATGATCATCCGAACCAAGGATTCCGAGGAAAATGCTGCCGTCAACATTCCCGCCCTTGTCTCTTCGATTTTCGGTGTCAACGAGCCTGCGCTTTACGCCATCTTGCTGCCGCGTAAGCGCCTTATGTGGGCAACCTTTATTTCCGCTGGTGTAGGCGGCGCCATCGCCGGCCTCATGGGTGCCAAACTCTATGCCTTCGGTGCCTCCGGCCCGCTCGGTTTTCCGAGCTTTATTAACCCTGCCGGCATCGACATGGGCTTTATCGGCCTTGTCATCTCCGGTGTGGTCGCTTTCGTTCTGGCTCTTGTCGCCGCTATGGTGATCGGTACCAGGAAGGACGAGGGCGGTAAGGCGCTCAACATCTCGGTGGACTAGTCTGTCTGCGCACTTTAACTAAATATGCCTCGGACGGCGACGTGCCGCCCGAGGCATATTTGTGTTTTGTGCCGTTGTCAGCGTGTTTGCGGACACAAGTCTGCGGTTGTGGAGCAGCGGGGATTATGACGGTCGTGCCGCGGTGGAAGACGTACGGTCGCCCTGCAGGAGCTGACGGTAGGGGAGGAAGCCGATGAACGAGACGACCGCCTGCGAGTGCGCAGCGTTTCGCTTGAGGTAGAGCCTGACCTCGGAGGTCGTCGCGGGCTCGAGCGGCACCAGGGCTACCTTTCCGCTGGCGAGCGATTCCGCCGGCTTGCGCATGAGGAATGAGACGCCGGCGCCGCGCGCGACAAGGGAGATGATGTTCTCGGCTCGTTTGCCGGTAAACGTAACACGTGGGCCAAATCCAGCTTCGCGACAAAGGGAAAGGACGAGCTCGCTTACGAACGAGCCTTGGGGAAGCATGAGGAAATTCTCGTCGATAAGGTCGTCTATCTCGACGGTGTCACGTTCGGCGAGCGGATGGTCGAGTGGAAGGACGGCCACGAGCCGGTCGGTCGTAAAGGGAATCTTTTTGAACTCCGGCTCGATGGCGCCGCCGTCACGGATGAAGGCCAGGTCAATGTCCCCGTGCAGGAGCATGCGCCTGAGTGTGTCGCCCTCGCCCTCGATGAGCTCAACGGAATATGAGGGGTTCGCCTGCTGAAAATCGATGACGGCGTCCGTGATCCCATAAGGGGCCATAATGGGGATAGAACCTACGGTGAGGTGCTCGAGCGGCTCACCTGCGCCTATTTGAATGGCGGCAAGATAGCGGTGCTGAAGCGTCGCAATTTTTTGCGCATAGGGGAGGAGCGCTTCACCTTGCGCGGTGAGTGTTACGTGGCGCTGGCTTCGATCGATGAGCTTGCAGCCGAGTTCGTGCTCCATTGCCATGATGTGCTTGGAGAGGGTTGATTGCGACATGAAAAGCAGTTCCGCCGCATCAAGAAACGTGCGTGACTGCGCTAAGATGGCGAATTCGCCAAAGCGGCTGATATCCATAGGGAGGCCTCCGGTACCCTCATTTTGGCAGGTGGCCTAAACCACGACGCCATTGCAGTGGTCGATTTCGTGTTGGATGATCTCGGCGGTGTAGCCCGAGAAGTTTTTGATGCGGTGGACGAAGTTCTCGTCCAAATACTCAACCTTAATGCGGCGATAGCGGGTACAGGGGCGCTCGCCGATCAGCGAGAGGCATCCTTCGCTCGTCTGATAGGCATTGACCTGCTCAAGAATTTGAGGGTTGTACATCAGGAGTGTCCTGTTGCCGTCCTTTACGCAGATGATGCGCTTGCGCACACCGATCATGTTGGCGGCGAGCCCCACGCACTCGTGCTCATGCTCGTGGAGTGTATCTAGGAGATCCTGCCCGGTCACGGCATCGTCGGGTCCCGCGTCTTCGGAAGGCAGGCGCAAAAAGAACTCGGATTTCATGATGGGCTTAATCATGGCGGGCTCCTCATGTCTTATGCTTTCGTGGACTTTTAATAATAGCGCGGAAGGAAAGCTGCGCGTCCGCGTTACAATCTATCAACGTTGGACCATGTTGCCAGATTCGTCGTGTACGGCGTCTGGCGTAAGTCTAGGGCTCATTTTTCGCCCTGGACTGTTCCTCTGGGGCGATGCGACTGTCGTTCCAAGAGGAAGGAAATGCATGGGGAGCAAATCTCAGCAACAAGTTCAAGCAACGCCATCGGCCACTGCGGCGATTCTCGTCGTAATGTATATTGCAGCCTTTGTTGCCGCGTTTAACGAGAACATCATTAACGTGGCGTTGCACGATATTATGGCAGCCTTTTCGGTGAGTGCCACCACGGCGCAGTGGCTCGTCTCGGGCTACATGATTGTGACGTCGATCTTTACGGCCATCATGGCCTTCCTGTCAGGCCGTTTCTCGACGCGCAAGCTGTTGTTTTTCGCATGCGGATGCATGGTCGCCGGTGAAGTCCTGTGCCTGGTCGCTCCGTCGTTTAGCGTTTTGCTGCCAAGTCGTATTTTGCAGGCTGCGGGATCGGGCATCTTGTTCCCGCTCATGATGAACGTGGTGCTGTCTTGCGCGCCGCGCGAGAAACTCGGTCTGTATCTGAGCCTGGGCGGTGCCTGCATTACGCTGGGGCCGGCGTTTGGACCCGTGATCAGCGGCCTTATGTGCACGTTATTTGGCTGGAGGGCGGTGTTCGTAGTGCCGCTGGTGGGCGGCATTGTGGTCGCTGCGGCGGGCGTTAAGCTTGTTCAGAATGTCGGAGAGCGCTCGAACACCACGCTTGATATTCTGTCGGTTGTTTTGCTCGCCGCCGGCATTACGGCATTTGTATATTCCGTAGGCGAGTTCTCGACCAATCTGATTGCCGGCATTGTGGCGCTTTTCGCCGCCATTGTGCTGCTCGGCCTGTTTGCGGCCCGTCAGCTCAAACTCGAGCATCCGGTGCTTAACGTGCGTCCCATGGCGAGCGTTCGTTTTTGGCCTGCGTGCCTGCTTGTGGTGGTGTCGATGATGACAACGTTCTCGATGAGTGTTTTGTTGCCGCTCTATTTTGAGGGCACATACGGCATGACCGCACTTGTTGCGGGCCTGCTCATTTTGCCGGCAATTGCCTGCAACGCCGTGACCTCGATTGTGGGCGGACGCGTGATGGACGCCCGTGGCGCATGGCCGCTGCTGCCGGTCGGCTTTGCCCTGATTGCCGTGGGGCAGACTGCAATCTCGATGACGGCGGCAAGCATGAACATCGGCGTTGTCGTGGCACTGACCGTTGTAGTGTATGCCGGAGTCGGTTTGGTGCTGAGCCCCTCGCAGACGGCCGGCTTGGAGACGCTGCCTGCCGCTGAACATCCTCACGGAACGGCATTGCTCAACACGTGGAACATGATTGCCGCATCGTTTGGCCCGTCGCTGTTTATCGGCCTGCTCTCGAGTTCTGCGGCGACTGCCGGCGCCGCTGGCATTGCGACCGACGTTACCCAAGCGATTGGATTTGCAGCTGCCGTGCGCGTGGCGGCTGTAATTGCCGTGGTCGGGTTCGTGACATCGCTGGTGTACGCTCGTCGCGAGTCACACATGTCGCATTAATGTGTGCACATAGATTCTGCAGCTAGATTGGATGGCGACACCATAAACTAATGGACGTTTTGCCGAGAGGCATGAATGTTTAAAGCGCAAAGAGTGCGCGACGGGCCCCGCGAATGGGGCGATGATGCCCGAGAGGGCCAAGAAGGAGTCTCATGTCCGAGAACGAAGAGATCATGAACGAGACCGAGAACGAGACCATGGCTGCCGAGGTTGAGGCAGTCGAGACCGTGGAGACCGAAGCTTCCGAGGTTGAGGCTGCTGACGAGGTTTCCGCCGAGGAGGAGGCCGAGGTTGTCGAGGCCGCCGTTGATTACGATGACGAAGAGCTGATGGACAAGATGCAGAAGGCCGCCCGCCTGCTGCGTAGCCGTCGCTTTGCTATTTCTAAGGAGGAGGAGGCCAAGGCCGAGCGCATGGCGAACATCGAGCGCGCCATCAAGCTTCTTGACCTCAAGCCCAAGATGGAGCAGAAGGAAATGTCCGACCTGCTGGGCATGCGCCTCCGTGAGCTCGATGGCCTGATGGCCGAGGCCGAGGCTGCCGATCTGGTCGGCCGCATCGACGACGCCGAGGGCGATATGCGCAAGATCGTCGTCTTCGCTGCCGAGGATGCCGCTGAGGGCCTGGTCGAGCTTGCCAACAAGAAGGAGAAGCTCCTGCCCGAGCTTTCTTACGAGGAGGCCACCGAGCTGATGGCCGCTCTCGATAAGGTTATCGCTCCGCTCGTCGCCATGGGCCTGGACGAGGATCGCGGTCCTCGCGGCGGCCGTGACGACCGTGGTGGCCGTGGCGGCGACCGTGGCGGCCGCGGCGGCTTTGGCGATCGTGGTGGCCGTGGTGGCGACCGCGGCGGTCGCGGTGGCGATCGCGGCGGCCGTGGCGGCTTTGGTGACCGTGGCGGCGACCGTGGCGGTCGCGGCGGCTTTGGCGGCAACCGTGGTGGCTATGGCGATCGCGGTGGCAACCGTGGCGGCTTTGGCGGCAACCGTGGTAACGACCGCGGCGGTCGCGGCGGCGACCGTGGCGGCCGCAACGGCGGCGGCTTCCGCGGCAACCGCTTCTAGTTGGGTTACGCGGTTTTACCAAACCGCGTAACTAGTTGACGCTGCAAACCCGCCAGAGCGGCAATCTGCCTTTCAGCTTCGATGGCATGACCAGAAGGTCAATGCCGCCTCGCTTCAAGGCACCTTGCTCGCTCTGGCGGGCTTTCGCTCATATGACCCAATCCGCTGTCAAGAGCCACAATGGCCCCGCCGACCGCTTGCAATCGGTCGGCGGGGCCTGCCG
>NZ_JADNJQ010000020.1 GCF_015555045.1 Collinsella aerofaciens
CGACGGGAAACGAAAAAGCCCGGTTTAAAACCGGGCTCGAACAAACACGCCTATTGACAATGGCTTTCTCATATTAAAGGGGTCGCCGCCGCTAAGGCGTTGACCCCTTAATCCAAGCAACGGCGCTGCCCAGCTTTCCAGAACTTGGGCTGCCGTCGACACTATTCTACCCACGAATGACATTTTGGACAATCGGTAATGCCGCTCTAAAAGCCTGGCACAACCGGCACAACCTAGGCGGTCGCTGGATGTGACAAAGAGGCTGCCCCTTCGTCACATTCCAAATATTGCCTTTACGTGTTGATGCACACGGTGTGCAATAATACTCGCACTGTGCAATAGCGCACAGGTTGAGTAACAAGGAGGACGCTTGTCCCAGCTCGAAAAATGCGACCGCCGGTCCCTTCGCTCGCAGCGTGCCCTTCGCCAGGCACTTGCCAGCGAGCTTGCCGAAAGCGGCGACCTTTCGCGCATTAATGTCGCGTCGCTCACCGAGCGCGCTGGCCTTACGCGCCGCACGTTCTATTCGCACTACCGCGATATCCCCGACTTTATCAATCAAATCGAGGACGGCTTGCTGGCCGAGATCCGTGAGCGCATTGAGCTCATCACCGCAGCTCAATTACCCGATCTTTACCGCAACATCGACGAGCTCGAGCCGGCACCCGGTTCGGTTGAGCTGCTTCGCTATCTTGCGGCCAATCGCGACCTTATCGGGGCCCTGCTGGGCCCGGGCGGCGACCCCGCCTTCATTAAGCGGATCATCGACACCGCACGTGAGGCTGTGGTGCCGCGTGCGCAGACGGGCATTTTGGGCCTGGCGCTGGGCACGTTCTTTGACTACTACGTCACCTACGTCGTGAGTGCCGAGGTCGGCCTGATTCAGCGCTGGTTTGAGCGTGGGCTCACCGAATCGCCCGAGGCCATGGCGCGTATTATGACGGTTATCGCTTTTGTACGCCCTGGTGACCTGTATGGCCAACCCATCGATATCAACGTGCCGGAATACGGCATGAAGCTATTGAATCTGCAGCTCGAGGACGCGGTCGACAGCACCGCAACCGTCGAGTCCAACAACTAAGAGGAGAGACAATGAGCAAACTCGTCGAGGGCATTAAAGACCGTGTGGTTGCTGCCGCACGCGAGGCCGCGCCCGCCGTGGTGGACGCCGCGCAGAAGGCCGCGACTGCCGCTGCCGAGAAGGTCGCCGAGGCGGTTGCCGAGGCCAAGAACGCGGCAGGGGAGACGTCCATCGCTAGCGAGCCCGCCACCGCCGCTGAGCCCGTAGCTGTCACCGCCGTCCACGCCCCCGAAGGCGCGATCTTCAACCCCGAGGCCGCCCGCGGCAACCTGCACCTGGGCATCGACGTGGGCTCCACCACCGTTAAACTTGCCGTGCTCAACGACGACAACCAGATCGTCTACGCCAAGTACCAGCGCCACCACACCGACGTCCGTGCCTGCGCCCGCGACCTGTTCGAGGGCGCTGCGACCGTGCTGCCGACGGCCCAGATGACCTGCGCCATCACCGGCTCGGGCGGCCTTCTGCTGTCCCAGTGGCTCGACCTGGAGTTTGTCCAGGAGGTCATCGCCAGTAAGCGTGCCGTCGAGACCCTCATCCCGGCCACCGATGTCGCTATCGAGCTGGGCGGCGAGGACGCCAAGATCATCTACTTCGATAACGGCATCGAGCAGCGCATGAACGGCACCTGCGCCGGCGGCACGGGTGCGTTCATCGACCAGATGGCAACCCTGCTCCACACCGACGCCAGCGGCCTCAACGAGCTCGCGGCCAACGCCACCACCATCTATCCCATCGCCAGCCGCTGCGGCGTTTTTGCCAAGACCGACGTGCAGCCGCTGCTCAACGAGGGCGCCCGCCCCGAGGACGTGGCCGCCTCCATCTTCCAGGCTGTCGTGACCCAGACCATCTCGGGCCTGGCGTGCGGCCGTCCCATCCGCGGCAACGTCGCCTTCCTGGGCGGCCCGCTGCAGTATCTCTCCGAGCTGCGCCACCGCTTCTACCTCACGCTCAATCTGGACGAGGAGCACCGTATCGTGCCCCAAAACGCTCACCTGTTTGTGGCGAGCGGCGCCGCCATGGCGCACGAGTCCAACAAGCTCAGCACGTTCCCGCAGCTCATCGGGGCCATCGATGCCCTGGGTGACACGCAGGGTGCCGAGGTCGAGCGTCTGGATCCGCTCTTTGCCACCGACGAGGACTTTGCCGAGTTCAAGACCCGCCACGACACCGAGGTCGTCCCCAAGGGCAAGCTCGAAGGCTACACCGGACGCGTGTTCATCGGCATCGACGCCGGCTCCACCACCATGAAGGCCGCGCTCGTGGGCGAGGACGGTCAGCTGCTGCACACCTGGTACGGCAACAACAACGGCGACATCCTAGGCACGGCCAAGGTCATCATGGCCGATTTCTACAACCACATCCCCGCGGGCTGCACCATCGGCCACGTGACCACCACGGGCTACGGTGAGGCGCTGCTCATCGAGGCCCTCAAGGCCGATTCCGGCGAGATCGAGACCGTCGCGCACCTGCGCGGCGCCAAGGCGTTCCTGCCCGGCGTCGAGTTCATTCTGGACATTGGCGGCCAGGACATGAAGTGCCTGCGCGTCAAGGACGGCGTCATCGAGCACATCATGCTCAACGAGGCCTGCTCGTCGGGTTGCGGTAGCTTTATCGAGAGCTTCGCCGTCTCTATGAACATGGACGTGCACGCGTTCGCCAACGCCGCCATCCATGCCAAAGCCCCGGTCGACCTGGGAAGTCGCTGCACGGTCTTTATGAACTCGCGCGTCAAGCAGGCGCAAAAGGAAGGCGCCACGGTGGGCGACATCGCCGCCGGCCTGTCCTATTCCGTCATCAAGAATGCCCTGTTCAAGGTCATTAAGCTGCGCGATCCCAAGGAGATCGGCAGCCAGGTAATCGTCCAGGGCGGCACCTTTATGTCCGATGCCACGCTGCGCGCGTTTGAGCAGCTCACCGGCGTTCATGCCGTGCGCCCCGACATCGCCGGCTGCATGGGCGCCTACGGTGCGGCCCTGCTCGCCCGCGATCGCGCCGGCGCCGACGGCACCTCGACCATTCTTTCGGCTGAGGACATCGCGCACCTCACCGTGACGCAAAAGCATGTCCGCTGCGGCCGTTGCTCCAACAACTGCCAGCTCACCGTCAACGACTTTGGCGGCGGTAGGCGCTTCATTACCGGCAACCGCTGCGAGAAGGGCGCCGGCCACAAAAAGCAGAAGACCGAGGCCCCCAACCTCTTCAAAAAGAAAAACGAGCTGCTCTTTAACCGCGAGGTCCTGAGCCCCGACGAGGCCCCGCGCGGCACCGTCGGCATCCCGCGCGCGCTCAACATGTACGAGAACTACCCCTTCTGGCACGCGTTCTTTACGCGCCTGGGCTTTAGCGTGCAGCTGTCCGACCAGTCGAGCAAGAAGACCTACCAGGCGGGCATCGAGTCCATGCCGTCCGAGAGCGTATGCTATCCGGCCAAGATGAGCCACGGCCACGTGATGAACCTCATCGACCGCGATGTCGACTTCATTTGGATGCCGTGCGTGCGTTGGGAGCGCAAGGAGGATCCGACGGCTGGCAACTGCTATAACTGCCCCATCGTCATGAGCTACCCCACGGCGCTGGCGCTCAATATTGACGAGATCCGCGAGCAGAACATCGAGTTCCTGTATCCGTTTGTGCCGTATCACGACAAGACCGAGCTCAAGCGCCGCCTGTACCAGGTGCTCGCCGTCGACCGTGTGGCCGATGCTGAGGCCGGTCGCGGTCGCGTGCGCGGTCCCAAGATCACGCGCTCCGAGGTCGATACCGCCGTCAACGCTGCTTTTGAGGCCGACGCGCGCTTCCACGAGGATATCCAGACCATGGGCGAGGAGGCTCTCAAGTGGGTCGAGGACCACGGCGGTCACGGCATCGTGCTCGCCGGTCGTCCCTACCATAACGACCCCGAGATCAACCATGCCCTGCCCGAGCTTATCTCGAGCTTTGGCTTTGCGGTCTTTACCGAGGATTCGCTCGCGCATCTGGTGAAGCCCGAGCGTCCGATTCGCGTCGTCGATCAGTGGATGTATCACAGCCGCCTGTACGCCGTCGCCCGTTTTGTGACGATGCGCAACGACCTGGACCTGATCCAGCTCAACTCCTTCGGCTGCGGCCTGGACGCTCTGACCACCGACCAGGTGCAGGAGATTCTGGAGGCCAGCGGCAAGATCTACACCGTGCTCAAGATCGACGAGGTGTCCAACCTGGGCGCCGCGCGCATCCGCATCCGCTCGCTCATGGCCGCGCTTAAGGACCAGGAGGCCGAGCGCCTGGCCGAGGCCACGGCCGCGGGCGAGGCCTACGAGCAGGGCGACGCCGCGCCGGTGGCGCCCTCCACGGATGCCCCCGCGTTCGCGAGCCGCAAGTACACGTTCGAAGCGCAGCGTGAGAGCGCATCGACCGCGTGGCCCAAGGTGCCCTTTACCGAGCAGATGCGCGAGGAGGGCTACACCATCCTGTGCCCGCAGATGGCGCCGATCCACTTTGACCTGGTCAAAGAGGTATTCCGCGGTGCCGGCTACAACCTGGAGCTGCTGCCCTCGACCGACCATGACGCCGTCGAGGCGGGCCTGCGCTACGTGAACAATGACATCTGCTATCCGTCGATTCTGGTGACGGGCCAGATTATGGAGGCCATCGAGAGCGGTCGGTACGATCTGTCCAAGACGGCTGTGGTCATCAGCCAGACCGGCGGCGGCTGCCGTGCCACCAACTACATCGCGCTCATCCGCAAGGCTCTGCGTGAGAGCGGCCACCCCGAGATTCCGGTGATCTCGCTTTCGGCCGTGGCGCTCGGCGAGGACAACCCTGGCTTTAAGATTACGCCGGCTCTGCTCAAGCAGGCGGTCTACGCGGTGCTCTTTGGCGACGTGATGATGCAGATGCTCTACCGCTGCCGCCCGTACGAGGCCACGCCCGGCGCCGCCAACGTGCTCTACGAGGAGTACATGGCGCGCGCCCGCAAACTGGCGCCCAAGTTCAACCGCCACAACTACACCAAGCTGTGCCGCGAGGCCATCCGCGCGTTCGACACCATGCCGCTTGCGGGCGAGGGCACCAAGCCGCGCGTGGGCGTGGTCGGCGAGATCCTGGTCAAGTTCCACCCCACAGCCAACAACCACGTGGTCGATGTCATCGAGCGCGAGGGCTGCGAGGCCGTAGTGCCGGGCCTGCTCGACTTCTTCCTGTACTCCATGAGCAACGCCGAGCTGCAGAAGGACGAGCTGGGAAGCTCTGCTACCACGCGTGCGGGCATGCAGGCGCTCATCAAGCTGGTGGACTGGATGCGCACGCCGGTGGAAGAGATGCTCGAGAAGTCCCGCCGCTTTGAGGCGCCCGAGCGCATCGGCACCATGGCCGATAAGGCCCGCACGGTGCTTTCGGTGTGCAACAACATGGGCGAAGGCTGGCTGCTCACGGCCGAGATGCTCGACTTGATCGATCATGGCGCACCCAATATCATCTGCACGCAGCCCTTCGCGTGCCTGCCCAACCATGTGGTGGGCAAGGCCGTGATCAAGGAACTGCGCCGCCAGCACCCCGAGAGCAATATCGTCGCGGTGGACTACGACCCCGGTGCGTCCGAGGTCAACCAGCTCAACCGGATTAAGCTTATGATCAGCGTGGCCAAGGAGAACATGCGCGCCGGTAAGGGCTTTAAGCTCGAGAAGGTGGCGCCGCTCGCGATGGACGAGGTCACCGGCCAGATGCGTGCCCACGACGGCTGTGTGAGCTGCGGGCCGGTCGACGAGAGTGCCGTGGCGTCGGTCGCCAAGCGCCTGGGACGCGGCATTAAGAAGTAGCTGGCCTGCTATGGGCTAGATATGAGGCAAGCGGGTGGTAGCCATACCGGCTACTACCCGTTTTTTGCTGGACATATGTTGCGCAAATGACCTTGCTACAGCCTTCCGTGGGCTCGCCCGATTTCTGGGCTGGCTCGGGCTTTGAAGACAAGTTATTGCAGGCCCAGGGCGATTTCTCGCTCAATGCAGGCCGGCACAGCGTGACCTATCTGCCAAACGACGAGACGACCGCCACGGTCTGCCCATCGCCACCTACGAGATGGAAGCCGAAAAGTACATCTACCGCGTGTACAAGTACGAGCTGTAGGGCCGCGCTTAGGTTTGACCAATGGAGTATGAAAACACGCCGTTCGCCGATGCCCCCTCCGCGAGTGGCAGCCATATGGTTTGATGTCAGAAACATATAGTTGTCGCCAGCCTGCTGGCGACGTTCCCCCTGATATCGGAGGTTCCAGGTATGTTTCACGCTCCGTTAAACAACTATCGGTTGGGCTAACATGGGTCGCCGTGCTATTTCGATAACCCTTGCAGTGATCTGTCTAGCTGTGCTCCTAGGCGCTACAGGGCTGTTTGCTATAAGCCGAGAAACGTCCTACATGCAGAAATGCGCTTCCGAAGGTTTTGCCATTGACGGTTACTATCGGGACGACAAGACGAGTCTGGAAACCCTGGCCTTTCTTGAAGAGGATAACCATCGGTGGCAACTGGTCGACAAAGACGGCAGCTGCGTTGACGGGCAGTTTAAGCGTACGGATGACCCCAACATCCTGACATTAAAGAAGGAAAACGGCGAAGAATTCGGTACGGTCCACGTGGCGTATATGTCACGCCGACGCGAGCAGGGCCAGCTCTATCTATTTAGAGATAGCAAAGTGACCCGATTTTATCTGGTGAGCACCAAACCTGCGTTTACGGTGGAGTCTGGCGATGTCGATTCGGACAGTTGATTCACGGCAATAAAAAAGCGAGCGGGGCGCGGGTGTGAACTGCACCCCGCTATTTGCTCGTGTCCGTATCGCGCCTGCGCCTCGTCGTAACTTGCGTCCGTGCGAGCATTCATCCCGCGCTCTGCATCACTTCACGTCAAATTCCACGCGATCGAGCTCGGGCACATTGAGGTCGATGAGCTTGCGGGCGACGTGACGGTCGTGTGCCCCAAGCGCCTCGCCTGTCGTCACATGGGCGACAATCTCGCGCTCGACGATGCCTTCCTCGTCACCTTCGGTAGCCGAGGTCTCGACGGCGACGGTGTAATCCTTAAAGCCTGGCAGCACCGCGGCAAGTTCGCGCGTAGTTTCGGTGACACCGTAGCCGTCCTGCACGCCGGTCTGCGCCGAGCCAATGGACCCCGCCGTCATAACGATGCAGGGGATGGCAAAGATGGCCGTTCCCACGATGATGCGGCGGCGCACTTTGCGTGACAGCTCGTCGACCTCGGTGTCTTCCTCAGCGGTCACAATACCGTCGCCGTTCAGGTCGCGCTTGAGCGGCACGCGCAGAAGAAGCAGCACGGCTTCGGCGGCCAGTGCGATAAAGACCACGTTGATGCCAAACTCGTAGAGCGCCGAGAGAAACAGCGACCCGCTTGCGATGGCGATGCCATAGCCCGCCGCGCACAGGGGCGGCATGAGCGCGGTCGCCACGGCCACGCCGGCGATGAGCGTGGCGGGTTCCTGGTCGCGCGAGTTGCCCAGGCCACCCGCAAAGCCGCCCGCGAGCGCGACGGCAAGGTCCCATATGGTGGGTGTCGAGTTGTCGATGATGGCCGCCGTGGTGGTGCCAAGGGGCGAGAGCTTAAAGTACAGCGTGGACGTGACCAGGCAAAAGACCATCTGCAGTGCGAGGCTGGCAATGGCCTCGACGGTGATCTCGCGGTCGAGCGTTGCAATACCGTATGCCATGGCAAGGACCGAGCCCATAAGCGGGCAGATGAGCATGGCGCCCACGATGGCAATGTCCGAATCGATATCGAGGCCGATGCTTGCGATGAGCATGGCGATGATGAGGATACACAGGTGAGAGCCAGTCAGACGCGCCCCGTTTACAAAACGCTTGCGGATCACGTGATAGGGCGCGCGTCCCTCGCGAATGTTGAACGCGCGCTTTAAAAAGCGACCAGCCTGCTCGGCAGCCTCACTATGGGCAGGGCGGATGCCGTGGCGCCGGTGATGGCGTTCGCGTAGTCGCTTGATCTGTTGTTTGTCGAGTTCCATGTCCACCTCGTTCCAGCGCGGTCCGCGCAACGCGCCCGTTGTCCTAACTCTACACCGTGGCGGGCGGGGTGTCTGTTGGATGCGGAATCCGATAGGGCGGATGACGCGGGAGCAAATGCAAATCACAGGCTCAATTCCATCCCGCGAGAATATGATGCACCAGTTCCTTCAAATGTGACGAAACTGTGAAGCACGAGAGCGTGAATTTCAAAAAATACGCTGGTCGCCAATGTTGCGCAACAGAATTCAAAAATCGACAGCTACCGTTTGATACGTATGGATACATCCGTGTCAAAGGGAGAAAGCCATGGCAAACTACAGTCCACAACACTTTGAGCCTCGGGCCAAGACTGTCAACGTCAAGGGCGTTGCTAACCGCGCCGTCGCAACCGTTTTGACGGCGGGCCTCATCGCTCAGCCGCTCATGTCGCCGCTGGCGGCAATCGCCGCACCGTCAACCGATAACGGCGATTCTGTTCAGGGGGGGGGTAGTTCTGTAGAGAATACCGTTGCCGCCGGTAACCAAGCGGTCGTAAAGACGGCTGCCCAGCTGGCCGAGGAGTCGGCAAAACAGCTCAAGGACGCTCAGGCCGCCTACGATGCCGCCCAGAAGAAGGCCGACGCGGCGGGCCAGTCTCAAAAGCAGGCACAGCAGCAAAAGAATCAGGCCTCGCAGGCCGTGACCGATAACGCCGCCGAGCAGAACGAGGCCGAGGTAGCCGCGCTTCAGGAGAAGATCGATGAGCTTAAGGCAGCCGTCGAAAAGACCGAGCAGCAGCAGAAGAAGCTGGGCGACCTGAACGATCAGCTCGAACAGGCCAACAAGAGTGTCGAGGATAAGACCCAGGCGCTCAAGGACGCCAAGGCAAAGCAGGATGAGGCCAAGAAGGCCCTCGATGATGCCCAGGCCAAGCTCGAGGCCATGGGTATGGACGAGTACGAGGCCGCCAAGAAGGCCGTCGAGGACGCACAGGCAAAGCTCGATGACGCCAATAAGGTCGTTGCTACTGCACAGGCCAATCTGGACCAGGCCAAGGCTGCCGAGGCCAGCGCCCAGCAGGAAAAGCAGAATACCGAGGCAGCTTTGACGACTGCCCAGGCCAAGAAGCAGGAGACTGCCGCTGCTCTCGCAGCCGCAACCACCGCGCGCGATAACGCCCAGCAGAAGTTCAACCAGGCGCAGGCCGCGCTCGATGCTGCCGTCTCGGGTACGGGTGTTGACCTGAGTGCGCTTGAGGCCGCCATGAACGCTGCTGCTGGTGAGCTCAAGACCGCGCAGACGGAGCTCAATGCCGCGACGGATGCCGACGCTACCGCCCAGGCGAACCTGCAGGCGGCCCAGAATACCGCCACCGCCGCGCAGGAGAAGGCCAACGCCGCCAACGCTGCCGTGGCATCTGCCCAGTCTGCATACGATGCGGCAAACAAGGAGTACAAGGACGCGGCCAGTAAGCGTGACGCCGCGAAGACGGCATACGAGCAGGCCCAGCAGACCGAGGCCGACAAGAAGGCTGAGTACGACCGACTCGTCGAGATTCGTCAGCAGAAGAGCAACGAGTTCGATCAGGCTCGTGCTGAAGTAACCGACGCGCACAATGCATACGACGCCGCAAACGCCGAGGTCGAGAAGCTTAACCAGCAGATTGCCGACCTCAAGTCGAACATGACCGTAGACCAGAATGTCATCAACCAGGGTATGTTCGGCTTCATGAACTACATCATCGGCGGCAGCCAGTTCACGGCCACGCAGAAAAAGAATGCCCAGGAAGCCGCATCGATGCTGACCGGTGCCGCTGACAAGGCCGAATGGTATGACAAGTACGTCGATCAGGACATGTCTCGCGACACCAATCCGCTTTCCTTGGAGCAGATGCGCAACGCCCTGACCTACCTCGATACCCAGAACAACCTCCGCAAGGCGAACGGTCAGTCGGAGCTCAGCGTCAGCCTCCGCATGACTGCGGCAGCCGCACTTAATACATCATATTCATCGAACATCTGGGGACACTCGAACTGCTATTTCGATCAAGGTGAGAACCTTGCGGGCGGCGGCGGAGCATACACCGGAGGCGAAACCGAGGATACCCTCGGCTGGCCATATACCGGTCTCTACACCCAGGAGAAAGAGGCATTCGATAAGTACGTTGCACAGTATGGCGACGAACTCGGCAGCCACCGATATGATTCCTACTATATCTACCAGCACTACAACAGCATCTACCATGAGTGCGGACACTATCTCAATATCATCGATGCCGGTGCGAAGGCTATCGGCATCGCAACTGGTAGCGGTAAGAACACCGATTCCGAGGTAACCATTTTCGACTATAGTGGAAGCACGGGGCAGAAGGACTTTACTGTCTCCGAGTTCAAGAAGCTCGTCACCGACTATATCGATTCTGCTTACAATGCAGGCGGCACTCAGGAGCAGAAGGAGCAGCTGAAGCAGCTACAGAATAAGCTGGCGGAGGCGCAGAAGAACTTCGGGACTGCCGGAACGGCTTATTCTGACGCATTGGATAAGCAAGAAAGCTCTCGCGACGCCTATACCGCGGCCGACACGAACATGAACACCGCCAAGGGCGAGTATGAGAAGGCTAAGTCCGGTACCGCCGCCGCGAAGACGGCATACGACGCCGCGAAGGACGCACTCGGCGGAATCGACATCGAGTCCCTCAAGCAGAACCTCGATGCCGCCAAGGCCGAGGCCGCTACTGCCCAGGCGGCTCTCGATAAGGCAAACGCCACGCTTGCTGGCAGTAAGACGAAGGCAGCCGAGGCCGCTGCTCACAAGGCGAAGGCTCGCAGCGCCCGCGATGCCGCCAAGGCAAAGTCCGAACAGGCCAATGAGGCGTATGACAACGCTACCGCTTCGGTCAAGGACCTTGCCGCCAAGTGCGATGCCGCCAAGACGGATCTTGCGAACAAGCAGGGCACGCTTAACGATGCCAAGAAGGCCGACGACACTGCCCAGGCTGGCGTTGACAAGGCTCAGGCCGCAGATGTGCACGCCGCGACCGCTCTTTCGGGCGCCAAGCAGGCAGTTGCCGCCAAGACGCAGACCCTGTCCGACGCACAGGCGAAGGCCAAGGCTGCCGAGGGCGAACTGGCCGGCGCAAACAAGGCCTTCGAGCGCTTCGCTGGAGCCCAGAAGGCGGTCGACGACGCCAAGGCCGCCTATGACGCCGCCGTCGCCGGTGTCGCCGATGCCCAGAAGCAGCTCGAGGCCGCCAACGAAGCCGTCGTCGATGCGACCTTCGAGATCGTCGAGGCCAAGGCCGAGCTTGCCAACGACGAGGCGCTCAAGGCCGATCTTGAGGCTGTCGACCACAAGGCATCCCTTGCCGCGGGCACGACGGGCAACGAGAAGCTGGTCAAGCTGAACGCTGCCTACGCTCGCTATAAGGCCGCCGTCGATGCCGCCGCTGGCCTCAAGGCTGCTCTGAGCGATGCCGATGCCAAGCTGTCCGATGCCAACGACGCCTATGCCGCCGCGCTTGCCGAGCTCGGAGATGCCAAGGATGCCCTGGCTGCCGCTCAGGCCGAGTACGACAAGTATCATCCCAAGGCTGAGCCGCAGGCCAAGCCTCAGGTTGCGCAGGCTGCTGCAAAGGCCCCCGTTGCCAAGAAACAGGCTGCGCCTGCCGCGCTCGCCCAGACTGGCGACAATTCCGCGCTTGCGGGCGAGGTGTTCGTCATCGGCGGTGTGACGCTCGTGGCAGCGGGCGTGACGCTGGGCGATCGTCGTCGCAAGCAGATGTAGCGTTTCGAGCGTAGATTCTGCAACGAACTTCGGTTCATAGCAGGAACGCTTCGATAGCTTAACCGATAAGGCCGGCGCGCTGTTAAACGCAGCGCGCCGGCCTTTCTTTGTTTCGATATCAAAAAGCCCGGTCAGCAGCCGCAGAAGCTACCGACCGGGCAAGCCGTAGGCAATATGGTTGCTGTCGAGCAGCTGCTCGACTTAGCCCAGCAGGCTTAAGCCCACGGAGACAAACGCCAGGATAACGCCGACGATGGACTCGCCGCCGAGCAGGCCGCTGGCAACGACCAGACCCTGTTCCTGGAAGGCGGCGTCCTTGGCAGCTCTCTCCTCGTCGGAAAGACCAGCGGTGGCGTCGCGGTGGGCGGACCACTTGTCGTAGGCGAGCTTGACGCAGGAGCCCAGGAATGCCGTGAGTGACATGTAGAACGGCAGGTACACGCCCAGGCCGATCATCATGGCCGGAATGCCGAGCCAGTACATGACGATGCCGGCGATAAAGCCGCCAACGAACCACGGCACGCTCGGGATGCCCGAGACCATGGTGGCGACGACGCTTGCCTGCGCGGCAACAAAGCTCTTGTCGGGGCCAAAGGCGTCCGGGCCATAGGCGGTGACGAGCGCGACCATGACGGCTGCGGCGACCAGGGCGCCCACGATGCCGCCGATGGCTTGGCCGATCCATTGCGCACGCGGGTTGGTGCCCAGCACGGCGCCGGCCTTAAAGTCGTTCATGACGTCGCCCGCAAGGCCGCACGCCACGGCAACGATGCCGGCGATAAAGAACAGCTTGACCTGAGCGATCTGTGCGAAGGCAGCCACGATGAGCATAACGATGAGGCCAAAGATTTCCATGGGGTCGATACCCGTCTGGCCGCAGCTCTGCGCGCTCATGATGGTGGTGACAAAGGTGAACAACGTGACGATGACGGCCGGAACGGGGCCAAGGTCGAGCGCGATGGCAACGATTACGGCGATGGCGGCAGCGCCCAGGCCGATGATGCCGGCGTCGAGCTTAAGAGAGCCCGAGATAAGCGACTGCTCGTCGGTGTCGGTGGAGCTGTCGGCGGCAAGACCGCGGACGATACCGGCGACCTGCGGCAGGATGTCCTTGAGGACGACGGCGACGCCAAAGCCCATCATAAGACCCATACCGAGGGATTTGACGATACCCTGCGCGGTCACAATATCGAACAGGCCAGCAGCGGTGCCGCCAACGATGATGCCAAAGTTGCCCAGCAGCGCGCCGGCAAACCAGAAGGCGACGGGGGCGAAGCCCACGAGGAAGCCGATGGACAGCAGCATGGGCGAGTTGTAGATGGCAAAGGTCACGCCGGGGATATTGAGCGTGCACAGCATACTGGGCACCACGCCCAGGGCGTCGCGCAGCACGCTGTAGATGCCTGCGATGGCCATGGAGCCAAAGAGCTGCTTACCGGTCTTGCCGCCGGCCTCGGTAGCACGTAGAGTCTGGGCAGCGGCGTTGCCGGTGGGGAACTCCAGCGCGGCGTCCACGATAAAGTGACGGTGGATGAGCGCTGTCGCTAGAAGGCCCAAGATGGTGCCGGCGAGCGCCACGATAAACATGTCGAGCCAGCTGATCTGGTCGGCATAGCCCAACATCCAGGCGCCCGGGATGGTAAACGCCAGGCCGCCGGCGACCATGGCGCCCGCAGACATGATGGTGTGGGTGACGTTGGCCTCGTTGAGGCTGGCGTTGCCCATGAGCTTAAGGAAGAACAGCGAAATGACGGCAGCGAAAATGATCGGCCAGGGGAGGGCGCCCATCTTGAGGGCGGTATAGGCCGAGCTTGCCGTGATGATCACGCAGCCAAGGGCGCCGATGACGACGCCGCGCAGCGTGAGTTGACCGCGCATCGAGGTGCGGTTCGAGGGATTGCTCATATAGAACTCCTTTGCGTATATCCGCTTCCCCCGGGAGCGCCGCTACGGATACGGCGCGGGAAGTCGGGTTACCAAGGGCCGCCGCGTGAGCTCGCAAACGACCGCGCACCAGTATAGCCGCAAGCTAGTCATTTTGGGATGACTGGTTTAGGTAGGCGATATACTGCTGGGCAGACGAAAGGAGCGCCGACGATGCTTAATGGGTGCGCATATATATTGACGGTCGACGTGGGCAACACGTCCATTCGCTTTGGCCTGTTTGCCGAGGATTCGGCCGCGGCACAGGAATGTCCGCTTGCGACGTGCGAGATCACGACGCCGTCGAGCACCACAGCCGACGAGGCGCGCATGCGTCTCGTGCAGGTCATGGCTGCACTGGCGGCCGATGCGGGCATGCCGGGCGCGCTTGTGCCCGCGGCTGCTGTGCTGAGCTGCGTGGTCCCGGCGCTCGAGCGCCCGTGGAAAGCGGCGCTTTCCCGCACCTGCACGGGGCGCGTGCTCACGGTGGGGCCGGGACTTAAGACCGGCATGCCCGTGCACTACGACGATCCGGCCGAGATTGGTCCCGACCGCATCGCCGACGCCGTGGCGGCCCGTGCCGTCTACGGCTCTCCGTGCATCGTGATTGACCTGGGCACCACGACCAATATCGAGGTCATCGACGCGCGCGGTACCTTTGTGGGCGGCGTCATCGCGCCGGGTCTGGCGCTTGGCGCCCGTTCGCTTTCGGCGGCCGCGGCGCGTTTGCCTCAGGTCGAGCCCTCGGCGCCCACGCATGTGATCGGCCGCAACACGCGCGAGGCTATGCGCTCGGGCGTGGTCTTGGGCGAGGTGGCCCGCATCGACGGCATGCTCGACATGGTGCTCGCCGAGATGCGCGCGACCAAGGCCGCGGGGGAGGGCGACGTGCCCATCGTCATTACCGGCGACGACGCCGAGGCGCTCGCGTTGCTGGTCGGCCATAGCCTGACGGTTGACGACGCGCTGACGTTGCGGGGTCTCGCCGAGCTCTACCGCATCAACCAAAAGCCCCGCCGCGTGTAAAGGTGAGGGCGCCGGTGGGACAAACGCCTCCACCTTTCACCTGCTACAATGGGTCAAACTATTGCGATTACGGAGGTGTCTGCCATGTCGGACGATCTTCATCAAACTTCGTCAGGCAAGCGCCTGGACGTCATTAGCTGGGACGAGTTCTTTATGAGCGTGGCCATCGCCGCGCAGCGCCGCAGCAAGGACCCCAACACGCAGGTGGGTGCGTGCATCGCCAACACCAACCACCGCATCCTTTCGGTGGGTTACAACGGCACACCCTCGGCACTCAACGATGACTTTTTCCCGTGGGGAACGAGCGACGACCCGCTGCAGGACAAGCACAACTACGTGGTGCATGCCGAGGCAAACGCCGTGCTCAACTACCGCGGCTCGCTCAAAGACCTCGAGGGTTCCACGGTCTACGTCACGCTGTTCCCGTGCCACGACTGCGCCAAGATCCTGGCGCAGGTGGGCGTGGGCGAGGTCGTCTACCTGGACAATAAGTATGCCGACACCGATGACGGCCGTATCAGCCGCCGCATTCTCGACTCCTGCGGCATCAGCTACCGCCAGGTCATCGTCGATGTTCAGATTGGTACCGGGGGACAAGCTCAGCAGTAGTGCGTGCCAACGCCAGCTGGCGGCAAAACAGCCAAAAGAGCCCCGTCCCAAATTGACTACTCGTGAAAGTCGCGTCTGCGCGCATGGACGGCTCGTGAGCGGGTACATGGCTGTAGTAACATAGCTTCTGTCCGCGGGCGCGCCCGCGTTATTGTGAGAAAGGAGCCCCTGTGGCTGTTAACGAAGAGCTGCTTAAGAAGGTTCTTGAAGAGATTCGCCCCAACCTGCAGGCCGACGGCGGCGACATGGAGTATATAGGCGTTGATGACGAGGGCGTCGTCAAGCTGGAGCTTCAGGGCGCCTGTGCCGGTTGTCCCATGAGCGCCCTGACGCTTTCCATGGGCATCGAGCGTATCCTCAAGGAGCACGTGCCCGGCGTTACGCGTGTCGAGCAGGTCAATGCCTCCGGCGAGACCGATGACCTGTACGACGAGTATGCGCCGTTCTAAGAAGTGAAAGCTGCGGGCGATATGCTCCGCATAGACGTCACGCCCGAATATGCGGCTGCGAGCGCAAGGCCCGCGGCCGCATTTGTATGTAGGGAGCAGGGGGACCGATATGCTCAACGACCTCTACCATATGCTTGATCCCGTCGCCATCTCGGCGGGGCCCATCACCATCTACTGGTACGGCTTGGCCTATGTGGTCGGAGCTCTGCTCACGGCGGTCGTCATGTACCGCACGCAGCGCCGTTGGGGTTTTGACATTACGGTCGACGACCTGACGAGTGTCGTGGTCGGCGTGGTCTTTGGCCTTATCATTGGCGCCCGCCTGTTCTACGTCATCTTTTACGGCGACGGCTACTACTGGGCGCATCCGCTCGAGATCTTTGCTACCAATGAAGGCGGCATGAGCTTCCATGGCGGCCTGGTGGGCGGCATCATCGGCGGCGTGCTCGTGTGCCGCATGTACAAGCTCGACGCCTGGACCATCGCCGACCTTGCCGTTATCGGTGCTCCGCTGGCCTTATGTCTGGGACGCTGCGCCAACTTTGTCAACGGCGAGCTGTGGGGCAAGCCGACCGATCTGCCCTGGGGCGTGATCTTTGGCGGCACCGCGGGCGATATGCCGCGTCATCCTTCCCAGCTCTATGAGGCATTCCTAGAGGGCGTCGTGCTCTTCTGTATTTTGCAGGTGCTCAGCCGCAAAAAGCCGCTGCTGCCCCAGGGTACGTTTATGGGCGTGTTCGTGATGGGGTACGGCATCGTCCGCTTTCTCGTTGAGTTCGTGCGCGTGCCCGATGCCCAGCTGGGTTATCTGCTGGGGGGCGTCATCACCATGGGCCAGCTGCTGAGCCTGCCACTCGTGATTGCCGGTCTGGCGCTCATCATCTTCGCCCGACACCGCAATCGTCCCCAGCGCATCTACCTCGACGCCTAACCAAGACCACCACAAAGGGGACAGGCACCTTTGTGGTGGTCTTGCCGAGTTTGATAGGTTTCTAGAAAGGCTTTCGGACTGTGAAGGATTCCGACCTCTCCACAACGGCTGCGCGCGACGCTGCCCGCATCGTCTGGTTTAAGCGCTACCCCGCCAAGCAGACGCTCATCGCATTTTTGCTCGCGCTGTTGGCGACCACGGCGTTTTCCATCGATCCTGCCCCGGTGTCGAGCAACGCAGTCTTGGCGATTGACCCCAAAGCCTCGGGCATGCTGTACGTGTGCTACGAGGTGCTCCTCTCGTTTGCCGGCCATACCGACGCGGTCATGCTGCTTGCGCTTGCCTGCCTGCTCACCTTGCCGTTTCGCTACGTGTTCTTTGGCCGTGGCGACACCTGGCGTCCATCGATCATTCTGCCGTCGCTGTTCTTCGCCATCTGCATGGTGTTCGGCCGCAGCTACGATCTCACCGACTCGGCCGAGATTGTCCTTGGCGACAAAGCCCGCATCATCTGCGCCTGGATTGGCGGCGCGGGCTGGATGCTCTTGGCGGTCGTTGCCTTCTACCTTGCCTTTGAGTGTCTAGATTGGCTGAGCTCTCGGCGCATTCCGTTTTCCGAGGCGCACTTTGGCCGCGTATGGCGTGTGACTCACGCCGTGCTCTCGGTCCATCCCTTTGCCGGGCCCTTCCTGGTGCTTATGGTCGCCTGGGCGCCCACGCTCATCGCTTCGCTGCCCGGCCTTTTTATGGGAGATACGGGTGCGCAGATTCGCCAGTGGTTCAACTACCCCAACGGCACGAGTGACTACCTGCGTCTGCTCAATCCCAATGTGTTGCTCAACGGACATCATCCCGTGGTGCACACGGCTATCATCGGTTCGTGCGTCCAGCTGGGGCTTTCACTGTTCAACAGCGCCAACGCAGGTCTTGCCATCTACACCTGCGCTCAGTTCGTCATTACGGCCGCCTGCATGGCCTATTCCATCTCGTCGCTGCGCAAGCTGGGCGTGAGCCTGCCGGTCCGCGGCGTGATCTTGCTGTTCTTTGTGTTTATGCCGATGTTCTCTAACTACGCGGCGTTGCTCACCAAAGACGTGCTCTTTGCCGACGCGTTCTTGGTGCTGCTGGTACAGACCGTCAAGCTCGTGGCATGTGGCTTGCCCCGTCGTGATGCCAATGTCGAGCGAACGGGCGAGAAAGCCCCCGTGCTCTTTGCGCGCCACGACTGGCTGCTGCTTGCTCTGGGCGCCATGGGCTCCACGTTTCTGCGTAACGGCGGCCTGGTGTTTCCCCTGGCGGCATGCGTAATCGCGGCGGCGCTTTGCGCATGGGACGTGCATGTGGCTCGTCGTGCAGCCAAGCAGGCTGGTGCTGCGCCTTCGGGCGCCACCCCGCGTTTCCGCTGGGTGGGAGTTCTTGCGGTGCTTGCGCTCTGCCTTGCCTCTAATATGTACTTCACCAAGGTCTTTATGCCGGCACACGACATCACGCCTGGTTCCAAGCGCGAAATCCTCTCGATTCCGTTCCAGCAGACGGCTCGTTTTGTCCAAAAGCACGACGGCCTCAACTCGGGCGTCAACCCCACGGTTAAGGAGGACGGCACCATCGTGGAGGCTCCTTGCGACGGCTTGGTGACCGACGAAGAGCGTGCCGTGATCGACCGTGTGCTCAAGTACGAGAATCTGGGGCGCCGTTACAACCCGGATAAGTCGGACGCCGTCAAAAATTGCTTTAACGAGTACGCCTCGCAGGAGGACATCAAGGCTTATTTTGAGGTGTGGGCCCAGATGTTCAAAAAGGATCCCGAGTGCTATATCTCGGCGCTCATCAATAACTACTACGGCTACTTTTATCCGAGCGCCCGCGATGCGTGGGTCTACAGCACGGCGCGCAGTGCCGAGATTATGGCGAAGCCCGATAACCTCAAGTACTTTGACTTCCATCCGGTCGATAGCAAGGTCGTGCGCTGGTGCGACCACCTGATCAACCTGTATCGCGTGGCAGTACAACGCATCCCGTTTATCTCGCTCACCATGAGCTCGGCCACCTATGTGTGGATCATGATCGCCGTGGTGCTCTATCTGCTACGTCGTCATTCGTGGCGCGGGCTGGCCATTTGGGTGCCGCTGCTGGGCGTGCTCGCCGTGTGCCTGATCGGTCCCTGCAATGGCTCGACCTACATGCGCTACCTGTATCCGGTCATCGCCTGCATGCCCTTTGCCATCGGCGCCACCATCACCCGCAGCGACCTCCTCTGGTCCTAATTTGGTGCATTGGGGTCAGGTTGCTTTGCACCAAAGGGTGGCATCATCACGACGCCTTCATTTTGGGGTTTATCTCGCAGGCCAGTAGGTATATCATAACGACGTTTGTTTATATTGCCCGAGCATCTGCGCTGGGCTTTAGGTCGAAACCGATAGGAGACACGTATGTCCGGACACTCTAAGTGGGCCACAACCAAGCATCGTAAGGGCGCGCAGGACGCCAAGCGTTCCGCCCTCTTCTCCAAGCTGAGCCGCAACATCACCGTTGCTGCCCGTCTCGGCGGTGACCCGCTGCCCGAGAACAACGCCAGCCTCGCCGCTGCCGTTGCCAAGGCCAAGGCTCAGTCCATGCCCAAGGACAAGATCAAGTCCGCTATCGACAAGGCTTTTGGTTCGGGTGCCGACGCTGCCGTCTACGAGAACATCGTGTACGAGGGCTACGGCCCCGCCGGTGTCGCCGTCTACGTTGACTGCCTGACCGACAACCGCAACCGCACCGCCGCTGATGTCCGTTCCGCCTTCTCCCACGCTGGTGGCAACCTGGGCACCTCCGGCTCCGTCGCCTTCCAGTTTGAGCGCAAGGGCCAGATCGTTGTTGCCAAGGAGATCCTGGACGAGAACGCCAAGAAGGAGACCATGATCGCCAACGGTGCTGCCGGTGACGAGGATGAGTTCATGATGGCCATCGCCGAGGCCGGTGGCGAGGACTACGAGGATGCCGGCGAGGAGTGGATCGTCTGGACTACTGCTAACGAGGTCATGGCTGTCTCCAAGGCGCTCGAGGAGCAGGGCGTCCAGGTCAAGGGCTCCGAGACCACCATGGTCCCGACCACCCCGACCGAGGTCTCCGGCGCCGACGCCAAGAAGGTTCAGCGCCTCATCGACCGTCTTGAGGAGCTCGACGACGTCCAGGATGTTTACAGCACCATGGACATGACCGACGAGGTCATCGCTGCCCTCGAGGAGGAGTAGCGCCCGCACGGGTTAAGCCGTGCATATCTGGGCATAATGAAGCGAGCATGCAAGCCTCGTGGAATAGATGAGCCGGATCCGCGTGCGTAGAGCACCGGACCCGGCTCTTTTATAATGATGCGAACCGTTTTGTATTTCGAGTGCCGAGATTTGAAGGGAGCGCCACGTGCGCGTACTCAAACGAGCCCTAGCGATTGTGTATCTTGCCGCCGCCATCGTGGCGCTGGGTACGCTTGTCTGCCAGTTTTGGGGGCCGTATACGTATCGCTTTATGCTGCTGATGCGCGACCCCATGCCGCGCATTGTCGTGACGGCATGCGGCGGAGTTGTGGCGATCGGCGTGCTGGTAAGCTTCTTCCGCCTGATGTTTGCTCGTCGCGAGCCGTCCTGTGTGCATCCGGCGGGGGAGCGCAATATCGAGGTCACGCTCGCGGCGCTTTCTTCGTGCGCTCGCACTGCGGCAGAGCGCGACGATCGCGTGATGGTCGAGCATGTCGAGGCCCGCGTCCAAGGCTCCGACGATTCGCACGTCCGATTTAAGGTCGAGGCTATCGCGCTTGACGATAAGGACGTGGCATCTCTGGCTACTGCGATGCAGCGGCGCATCGAGGAAGCTTGCGACACCATGCTTGGCACGCCGGGCACGACCGCACGCGTTCGTTTTTTGCCGTCCAAGACTACCGTCCAGACCGTGGAGGTTTCCGGTGAGTGATACCAATCAAGACAAGACCGCTCGTACGCCGCGCCTGACGATTGACCAGAGCGCCACGCCGGCGAACGAACCTGTTGATTCCAAAGCAGAGGCAACCGAGTTACAAGACGCGGCAGCCGCGGATTTTGACGAGGCTATGGGTCTCATCAAGGGTACGGGCGCTGCCATCTGGAGCTATGCCGTGCGTCATCCCAACACCACGCTTGGCGCCGTCGCTGGCTTTATCCTCGCCGTGTTGGTGCTCACGTTGGGCCTGTGGGACACGCTCGTCATTGCATTCTTCGTGCTGATCGGCGCCGTGATCGGCCAAATTCGCGACGGCGAAAACGGGATCGTCAACTTCTTCGGCCGTCTGTTTAGCGGTCGCTAATATGTATTCGACTGTCGCATCCGCGGCAGGCATAAGGAGGAACCATGGCTTTTAATACGAAGGTCGATGTAGCCGATACCGAGCTCGAGGCAGACGAGACCGTCGCCGCCGAGGCGGAGGACGTAACGCTCGAGGACGAGGCGCTCGTCGAGGCCGAGTCCGATGCGGGCGAGGACAACGAGGAGATGGACGAGGAGGCGGACGAGTCCGAGGACTCGCTGACCTATTCCAACGGCGTGATCGAGAAGATTGTCGCCATGACCACCCGCGAGGTGCCGCACGTTCTGGGCATGAAGGGTAACCTTATGCACTTTGTGCAGGAGCAGTTTGGTGCCGAGAATCTGACCAAGGGCGTGACGGTCGAGGTCACCGATGACAATCGCGTGGTCGTCAACATCTCCGTCATTATCGAGTACGGTGCCTATGCGCCCGCGATCTTCGACGATGTCAAGGCACGTGTCACCGAGCGCCTTGCCGCGATGACCGGCCTTGAGGTGGCGGGCGTCAACCTGCGTATCGAGGACGTCATCACCCCCGAGGAGTACGAGCACCGCACCAGCCAGCACGAATAACCTTCCAAAAAGGGACAGGTTTGTTTTGGCAGGTTTTATCTGCGAAAACGTTAAACGGCCGACCGCGCAAGCAAAAGCGTGGCCGGCCGTTATTTGTATGCCCCCCCGATGTAGGCATACCGCTCGTCTAACTAGGGGTTGCAATCGTCGCGTTCCGCGTTACCCTAATGGGCGCATTGTTTCCAAATTGTTAACGAGGGGTTGCCGTAATGGCTGACGAGCACGAAACAGAAAGCAAGGCATGGGCGATTGAGGCCGCCGCGGCAGAGGCGGCATCGCGTGCTGCCGAAGAGGTGCATCGTCCTCCCGTAGTGCCGATGGAGCGCGTGGTTGATCGCACCGATATCGAGCGCGGCGAGCGTGCCGGCCAAAAGCGCAGCCAGGAGCCGGGCTTCCCGCGCTTTTTTGCCGAGCTCAATCTGGGCCTGATTCTTACGGCCTTTGCCATCGTTGCGTTTAAAACCCCTAATCACTTTGCTTTTGGCGGCACCTCGGGCGTGTCGGTCATTCTGTCCACGCTGTTCCCGACCCTGCCCGTCGGCGTCTTTATGTGGATTATCAACGCGGTTCTCGTCGTTTTGGGCTTTATCTTTTTGGAACGCAAGGCGATTCTTTGGAGTGTCTTCGCCTCGTTTGCGCTGTCCGCCTATGTTTCGCTGTTTGAGCTCTTTATTCCGACCGATGTCTCGATGACGGGCGATATGTGGCTCGACCTGTGCTTTGCCGTCATCTTGCCGGCGCTCGGCAGCGCTATTGTCTTTGACATCGGCGCCTCGACGGGTGGCACGGACATTCTTGCCATGATCCTCAAGCGCCGCACCACGCTCGAGATTGGCCGCGCCCTGCTGCTGGTCGATATCGGTATCGTGACCATCGCGGCCTTTTTGTATGGCCCGCGTGTCGGTCTGTATTGCGTGCTCGGCCTGTTTGCCAAGACGCTTGTGGTCGACAAGGCCATCGAGAGCATCCATCTTCGTAAGGTCTGCACGGTCATTTGCTCCGAACCCCTTAAGGTCGAGGAGTTTATCGTCAAGCATCTCAACCGCACGGCGACCATCAGCCGCGGCTACGGTGCCTTCTCGGGCAAGTGCGTGACGGTGATCATGAGCGTGCTGAGCCGTCGCGAGGCCGTGCAGCTGCGCCGTTATGCGCGCGAGGTCGATCCGGGTGCCTTTATCACGATCGTCGACAGCTCCGAGATTGTCGGCAAGGGCTTCCGCGGAACGAACTAGCACAGACGTATTCAACGAACCGCCTGCTGGCGCCGTGTATCTTGCAAATCGGTCATCTTTGAGTATTTGACCCCACATTGGGCAATAATGATGCTAAAGACATCGTTTGCGATCCAAGTGATTTGTTCAAGATACGAAGGGATGATTCTATGTTCTGCTCGCAGTGTGGCGCCCCCATGGGCGATAACGACAAGTTCTGCGGCGTGTGTGGTGCTCCTAATGCCGGTGCCGCTGGCCCCGCTCCCCAGGGACAGCCTCAGCCCCAGCAGTTTGTTCCGCAACCGCCCGTGGCGAATGCGCCAAAGGGCTGTGTGGCTCAGGCGTTCCAAGATATGACTAAGACTCCGGGCGTGCTTCAGCGTGTATGCCAAATCGCGTTTTTGCCGGCGCTGATTTGCGTTGTGTCGGTGCTCGTGTTGTTTATTCCCGTTATTGGCGGCATTGCAGCTGCCATCGGCTTTTTGGCAGCTTGCATTGCGAGCGTGTGCGGTTCCGGCTTTGGTATCGAGTGGGGCCGTGATCTGTCGCTCAAGGTCGATGACGGCATGGACCGTCCGCTCATGCGTTCCACGTCGTTTGGTCTCGGAGTCTTTTCGAGCGTTATTTCGATCGTGCTCGAGGTTATCGCTGCCATTCCCGTTATCGGTGTAGTGCTTTCGCTGGTGGAGGGCGTGGCGCTTGGTGCCGCAGGCTCGTACTCCTACTATGGCTCCTATGCGCTCGAGGCTGCGCTGTTCGGTTCGCTCGGCCTGCTTGTCCTGGCGCTGATTGCCTCGGCGATTCTGGGTGTCTTCTTTAAGATGTTCGCCGACATCGCCGTGATGCACTTTGCGGTGACCGGTCGCGTCGAGAGCGCGTTTTCGCTCGATAAGGTCTGGGCGGCCTTTAAGCACAACAAGACCAAGCTGTTCTGCGCTTCGTTCCTTCCCGAGTTTTTGACGGGCCTGGTCGCCAATGTTGTCACATGGATCTTGACGGTCGTCTTTGGCGCCATTGCCTCTGTCGGTATGTATAGCTACTACTATCGTCCTACGGGTATTGAGGCAATTGTTACCGGCGGTGGCGTCACGCTCGTGCTGTTCCTGGTGCTGGTTGCTTTCGTCACCGTATTTCTTACGGTCTTTGGCAAGATGCTCAAGCACCGTGCCGTTGGCTATTGGGTCGCACGCTAAGCAAGCGAATGGGCCGATGAGGATAAGGACGACGTCCTGACTTTTGCATTGCCCTTCGAGAAGAAGTCCGCTGCTTCGGGTTACAGCGCTCCGGATGCTTCGCCGGCACCTGCACCCGCTCCCGCGACCGAGCCTGCGCCTGAGCCTGAGCCTGAGCCTGAGCCGGCACCTGCACCTGAGTCGGCGTCCGAGCCAAGCTCCGACGAGGAACCTCAGGACGAGTAGCCATGCCGTCTGCCATTTGGGGACGGGGTAGAAATAGTAGAAATAGCGCTTGAAGAATGAGCGGGGGCGGACGTGTCGAAACGTCCGCCCCCGCTTTGACATCGCGATGTGGCTATGACTGCGAGATGCCAGCGAATCGATTACTCGTCGTGCTTCTCCTCACGGCGTGCAGCAGCGCGTGCGTCGTGGATGCCCTTGATCGCGGCATGGCGAGCCGTTCGGGCATCATGGATGGCGTCGCGAGCCTCTGCAGTCGTCGCCTTGGCAGAGCGCAACTTGGCGGCCAGATCGGGGTTGGTTTCGGCGACCGCGGTAATCGCGGGGCCGTCGAGCTCCTCTTGCGTGGGCTCGGCCAAAAAGTCGATAGCATACTGGGCGGCCACCATGGAGCCCTTTGCCAGCACGGTCTCGTCGATCTTGTAGAAGCAGGAATGTTGGGCGTACGTGGCGCCAATCTTGGGGTTGCGCGTACCTACAAAGGCGAGCACGCCCGGTACGCGACGCAGGTACTCCGAAAAATCCTCGCCCGAAAGCGTGCCGCGATAATGGCCTTGGCCGGTGGGGCCCAGGCACTTGATTACAGCCTGACGGCAGCGCTCGCTCGAGGCGGCGTCGTTTTCGACCTTGTAGTTGGCGATGGTGTAGTCGGTGAGCTCTGCCTCGGCGCCCAGAGCTGCCGCGGTATGCTCCACGATGCGGCGCATGAGCTCCGGCATTTCCTCATGCGTCTTGTCGCCATAGGTGCGCACCGTGCCGGCGAGGTACGCCGTGCCGGCGATAACGTTGCGCGCGGTGCCGCCGTGCAGCTCGCCGACGGTGATGACGGCGGGTTCGTAGGGGCTAATCTCGCGCGAGACGATGGTCTGCAGGGCGTTGACAATCTCGGCGGCAACCATAACGGCGTCGTGGCCGCGCTGGGGCATGGCGCCATGGCACGAGGTGCCGCGAACGTCGATGCGGAACCAGTCGGTGTTTGCCATGCGTGGGCCGGGCTCGCAGCTTACGGTGCCGGCGTCGACCTCGCTCCAGATGTGCGCGGCGTAGGCGCCGTCGACGCCGTCGAGCACACCCGTGCCAATCATGAGTTTGGCGCCCTGGCCGTTTTCCTCGCTGGGCTGGAATACGATGCGAATCTCGCCGTGGATGTCATCGGTCATGTGGCGCAGAATCTGCAGCGTGCCGAGCATCATGGCGATATGGCAGTCGTGACCGCAGGCGTGCATGCAGCCCTCGTTGACGCTGGCGAACTCCTCGCCGGTCTGTTCGGTGACGGGCAGGGCGTCGATGTCGGCGCGCAGCAGGATGCGGCGGCGTGGCGTGCCGTCCTCGCGATAGGCGTCGGGCGCGGTGCCGCGAAGGGTCGCCACAAGGCCCGTCTTGAGCGGACGCTCGTAGGGGATATTCATGGCGTCGAGCTGGTTGGCGATGTCGGAGGTCGTGCGCTCCTCGGCGAGGCTCAGCTCCGGGTGCTTATGGAAGTGCCGGCGCTGCTTGATGATATATGGTTCAAACTCGGTAGCGATATCTTGGATGGCCGCGGTGACGTCGTCAGCCGCGCGAGCCTCGGTCGCCGCCATAATCTGCTGTGCCTTGGTCTTCGTCATGGTCGATTTGCTCCTTGCTGGGTTGATCGCAAAATCGTACAGGCTCTCTCCAGTATGCCACCTGCCGCTAGGGCTGGTAAAGTTGCCGTTTGCCGCTTGGGGTTTTGTTACAAGGGCGGGGGAGTACACTCGGGGGTGTTGAATTTCCTGCCAGAGATGGGGATGCCCATGCAACATATCGATCGGATTATCCGCTCCAAGAACGTCTTTACCGCGCAAGACGGCATCGATACCACCCGCGAGCTGGCGATTGCCATCGCAGGCGACCGTATCGTCGCAGTCGGTGCGCCCGATGACGTGATCGCCGCCGCGCCTGCCGCCACGCCGGTTCTCGACTACGGCGAGCAGTTTGTCTGCCCCGGTTTCCATGACGCTCATCTGCACTTCTTCCATACCTCGGTCGGTTCCTCGCCGTACATGCTCATGGATATGGGCACGTCCGAGGCGGCGCTGGTGCAACATGCGCTCGAGTTTTCCCAGGACCTGCCCGACGACGCTTGGGTTGTGACGCAGGGCTGGCGCGACTACCGTTGGGACCCGCCCGAGCATCCTACCAAGGCGTCGCTCGATGCGGCATTCCCCGATCGTCCCTGCGTTATGTACTCGGGCGACGGGCACACGCTGTGGCTCAACAGCCGCGCACTCGATGCGCTCGGCGTCACACGCGACAGCGAGCCGCCGGCGGGCGGCAGCTACGACAAGGACGCAAACGGCGAACTCACGGGCATTGCTCACGAGGCGGCTGCCATGCAGCTGCTGCCGCGCTGCCTTGAGTGGCTGGGGGAGGATCGCATTGCAAGCGCTTACGCCGATCAAATGAGGCGTATGGCCGAGCAGGGCATCACCTCGATATGCGATATGTCGCTCATGCCCATGCCGGGCTGCGATTTTATCCGCGACGACGTCTACGACAAACTGCAGGCAGCCGGCAAGTTGGGCATCCGAGCCCATCTGTTCCCCACGCTGCTGGATGACCAGTCGCGCTTGGAAGAGCTGCAGGCACGTTACGCGAACAATGTGCTGCTCTCGGCGCCTGGTTTTAAGCAGTTCTTCGACGGCGTGTCGAGCGAACACACGGCATATCTCACCGAGCCCTATACCAACCCGCGCTTCCCGGGCGATCAAGGTCGCCTGACGGTTCCTGCCGAGCGCATGCGCAAGCTGGTTCTGGCGGCTGCGGAGCGTGGCCACACTGTGCGTATTCACGTCATCGGCGACGGTGCGATTCATGCCGCGCTGGATATCTTCGAGGAAGCGGCCGACCTGTACGGCCTGCCCCAGCACGGCCATAACACGCTCGAGCACCTGGAGAACCTCCTGCCCAAGGACATCGATCGCTTGCGCAAGCTCAACGTGGTTGCTTCGAGCCAGCCCTGTCACATTACACTCGACCCGGGTGGACCGGAGCGCGATCTGGGCCTGGAGCGCAGCCGCATCATGTGGCCGTTTGCGACCTATAAGCAGCGCGGCATTCGCCAAGCCTTCGGTACCGACAGCCCTATCACAGCTGTTACCAGCATGAACGTGCTCTACACGGCTATCACGCGCCAGGACCCCAAAAGCCACTGGCCCGAGGGCGGCTGGTTACCGAGCGAGCGCATCGATGCGGCAACGGCCCTGCGCAACTACACCCTGGGTAGCGCTTATGCAGCGGGCGACGAGCAAAACCTCGGCAGCTTGGAGCCCGGCAAGTATGCCGACCTGGTAGTCCTGGACCAAAACCCGCTCACCATCGACCCCCAAGAGCTCCAGGCTACCAAGGTTCAGACCACCTACCTGGCAGGTAACTTGATTTACGAGCGCTAAGTATTCATGCCGTACCGTTAAGCGCGGCTCGGGCAGCCTTTTTGGGATAGCGCTCGAGCCGCGTTTGCGTTTTGGTGGGGATCCGCCATGAGCGTCCCTGCTCTGTTGGATTTGGGTGCGGGGCGGAGGTGCTGCTGCCCCGCGCTCAATTTGGACACCAGCAATGCTATCTCTTGGTGTTTTGCATACTTCCCATTACAGATTGCATAAAAAGGCTGGGATGTCCTTCCTGATCCTGATGTACCCCCGCCCGTGCCGTGCAAAAAACGGAGTATTCAGCACCGCGAGCTCTGCCGGTGCCGCTGCGGCTGAGTAACGTTGCGGAGATTGACGTCATTTTGGGCTCCGGTACGGCGCGAAGCATGCCTTTTTGTCCTGGCGGGGTTTGCCTGCCGACTCAAATCGCCGGTCGAAGGCGTCCTTGGGACCAATATGGTGTGTCCGGCGTGTATGCAGCCGTCCTGGCTTGCTGAATACTCCCAAAAATGCACAGTGCTCCCCAGGGGACCCGTGCACGCAACGAAAACCATGCCCATGTCGCTATCCGCATCGCCATTTTGCTGCACTGACTTTTCTGAATGCCGGGCTCGAATTAGTTAACCTGCCTCCCGTGTGGCTCCGGAGGGGCGGGGCATAAGGTTTATCGCGAGTTCCGCACGAGCCGAAGGCCACTTAATGTGGCCTTCGTGCGAGCAGGACTGCCCGAGCAGGAAACCTTATGCCCCGCCCCTCCGGAGCCACACGGGAGCCACCGCTAAGTTATCCCCCGGCATTCAGAAAATCTAAGTGCCAAAAAATAAGATTTTTTGACTCCGTGTTGTATAACCCGCCATTCGTGGGTACCATTCAACGCGTACGCAAACAAAAAGGGTTAATTCGCGTGGTATAACCGCGCGGCCCAAAAAGGAGGAGACAAGCATGTCGTCTTTGAAGCCGCTTGCAGATCGTGTTCTGGTCAAGCCCGACGAGGCCGAGCAGAAGACCGCTTCTGGTCTGTACATCGCCAGCAACGCTCAGGAGAAGCCGCAGCGCGGCACCATCGTTGCCGTTGGCGCCGGTAAGGTCAACGACAAGGGCGAGCGCATCCCCATGGACGTTCAGGTCGGCGACGTTGTCATCTACGGTAAGTTCGGTGGCAACGAGGTCAAGGTCGACGGCGAGAAGTATCTGCTGATGCGCGCCGACGACATCTACGCCGTCGTCGAGGCCTAGTCTCGTCAGAATCTCTGATTCGTCTTTGAACGCGTCCGCCGTATAAGACTCGGAAGCGGCGACGCGAGTCACATTTCTTTTGGAGGATTACCTACCATGGCAAAGAACATTACGTTCAACACCGATGCCCGCGCTAAGCTTGCCAAGGGCGTCAACACTCTGGCCGACGCCGTTACCGTTACCATGGGCCCCAAGGGTCGCTACGTTGCGCTGCAGCGCACGTTCGGTGCCCCGACCATCACCAACGACGGCGTTTCCGTCGCTAAGGAGATCGAGCTCGAGGACAACATCGAGAACATGGGCGCTCAGCTGGTGAAGGAGGTCGCCACCAAGACCAACGACACCGTGGGTGACGGCACCACCACCGCAACCCTGCTCGCCCAGGCCATCGTCAACGACGGCTTGCGCAACGTCGCCGCTGGCGCCAACCCGCTGGCCATCCGTCGCGGCATCGACAAGGCCGTCAACGCCGCCGTCGCCGAGATGAAGAAGCAGGCCAAGCCGGTCGAGACCAAGGAGCAGATTGCTTCCGTCGGTACCATCTCTGCCGGTGACCCCGAGGTCGGCGAGAAGATCGCCGAGGCCATGGAGGTCGTGGGCAAGGACGGCGTCATCACCGTCGAGGATTCCCAGACGTTCGACATCACCATCGACACCGTCGAGGGCATGCAGTTCGACAAGGGCTATGTCTCCGCTTACTTCGTCACGGATAACGACCGCATGGAGGCCGTGATGAAGGATCCGTACATCCTCATCACCGACCAGAAGATCTCCAGCGTTCAGGACATCATGCCCGTTCTCGAGGCTGTCCAGCGCGCCGGCCGTGGCCTGCTCATCATCGCTGAGGACATCGACGGCGAGGCCCTGCCCACCCTCGTCCTCAACAAGATCCGCGGCGCCCTCAACGTCTGCGCCGTCAAGGCTCCGGGCTACGGCGATCGCCGCAAGCGCATCCTCGAGGACATCGCCGTTCTCACCGGTGGTCAGGCTGCTCTGGACGAGCTGGGCGTGAAGGTCGCTGACATCACCGCCGATATGCTCGGTACCGCTAAGTCCGTCACCATCTCCAAGGACAACACCGTCGTCGTCGGCGGCGCTGGCTCTAAGGAGGCCATCGACGCCCGCATCGCTCAGATCAAGGGCGAGATGGAGAACACCACCTCTGACTTCGACCGCGAGAAGCTCCAGGAGCGCCTGGCCAAGCTCTCCGGTGGCGTTGCCGTCATCAAGGTCGGCGCTGCTACCGAGTCCGAGCTCAAGGAGATCAAGCACCGCGTCGAGGACGCCCTGCAGGCTACCCGCGCTGCTGTCGAGGAGGGCATCGTCGCCGGCGGCGGCGTCGCCTTCATGGACGCTGCTCCTGCGCTCGACGCTGTTGAGATCGACGACCCCGAGGAGAAGATCGGCGTCGATATCGTCAAGAAGGCTCTGACCGCTCCGGTCGCTACCATCGCCAAGAACGCTGGCTTTGAGGGCGCCGTCGTGGTCGACAAGGTTGCCGAGCTGCCCGCCGGCCAGGGTCTCAACTCTGCCAACGGCGAGTGGGGCGACATGATTGAGATGGGCGTCCTCGACCCCGTCAAGGTCAGCCGCGTCACCCTGCAGAATGCTGCTTCTGTCGCCAGCCTGATCCTTATCACCGAGGCCACCGTCTCCGATGTGCCCAAGAACACTCAGCTTGAGGATGCTATCGCTGCTGCCACCGCTGGTCAGCAGGGCGGCGGTATGTACTAAGGCCGACAAGGTCTAGAACTCCCACCGGGAATCCGGGGGCGGGACGGGGGTTTCTCTCCGGAACGTCCTCGGACATGCAAAGAGGCTCCGCATCGCGCTTCGCGCTGCGGAGCCTCTTTGCGTCCTGCGGAATGTTCCGGAGAGAAGCCCCCGTCACGCCCCCGGATTCCCTGCGTTTACGGCCTTGAGGTCGGCGTGGGCGGAGATCGTGGCTGATGGGGATACGTGTCCCGGTCGCTGTTTCGCGGCTTTGCCGCGAAAGGCGCGTTACTTTGGGATGGGTGGGGAATGTGGCTGTTGCGGCAACTGGTCCCCGCCATAAATTACCCTTGGCATACTTGCGCGAAAACCTGCCCGTGCTACACTTGCAATTGCTGTTTCAGGGCGGGGTGAAATTCCCCACTGGCGGTAAATCGGGCGGTGTCAAAGGGACGCCGTGGCGCAGGCGAGATGTCTGTGACCGAGCCGATGAGTCCGCGACCCGTGTGTGCGTTGGTTCGCATGCCGGCCGAACTGGTGAGATTCCAGTACCAACGGTTAGAGTCCGGATGAAAGAGGCAGGTGATCTTATGTCTGAACAGTCGCAGCATATCCATTTTGAGAACACGAATAGGTGGAGCACCAAACAGCTCGTTACCATGGCGTTGATGTGCGCCTTGGGCGCCCTGTTTATGTACGTGCAGCTGCCTATCCTTCCTTCGGCGCCGTTTTTGACCTACGACCCGTCGCTGGTGCCGGCGATGGTGTGCGGGTTTGCGTACGGCCCTGGTGCCGGCACCGCTGTTGCCGCCATGGCGATCGTTATCCATGCGCTTACCACGGGCGATTGGGTCGGTGCGCTTATGAACCTGGTGGCTACGCTGGGCTATATTCTGCCCGCGGCGATCGTCTACCAAAAGATGCACACCTACAAGGGCGCCGTGATTGGTCTGGCGCTGGGCGTTATTGCCGCTACGGCGCTTTCTATGGTTGCGAATCTGACCATTGGCGTTTGGTTCTGGTATGGCTCGGCCGATGTGATTCTGCCGCTCATGCTTCCCGCCGTTTTACCGTTTAACCTCATCAAGACCGTGCTCAACTCGGTGTTGACGCTGGCGGTGTATAAGGCAGTCTCCAACCTCATCACGCCTAAAAAGGACCAGGTCAAAGGCCGCGCATGATTGAGTGTCGGGGCGTTTCCTTTAGCTATGACGGTGCTGCACTGGCGCTCGATGGCATCGATCTGAACATCGAGGATGGCGAGTTTTTCTGCATCCTCGGCGGAAACGGGTCGGGCAAGTCGACGTTTGCCAAGCATTTGAACGCGCTGCTGCAGCCCGATACGGGAACGGTGTGCGTCAACGGCATGGACGCGTCCGATCCCGAGCTGGTTTACGATATCCGCTCGACTGCGGGCATGGTGTTCCAGAATCCCGACGACCAGCTTGTGGCGACGCTTGTCGAGGACGATGTTGCGTTTGGTCCCGAGAACTTAGGGGTCGAATCGGCCCAGATCGCGCAGCGCGTGCGCGAGGCGCTGAAGGCCGTGGGTCTGGTGGGCTTTGAGCGCCACGAGACCCACGCTCTCTCGGGCGGACAAAAGCAGCGCGTGGCGCTTGCCGGCGTGCTCGCCATGGAGCCGCGCGTGCTCATTTTGGACGAGGCGTCCTCGATGCTCGATCCGCGCGGGCGCAAGGGCCTTATGAAGGCCTGTCACGCGCTGCACGAACGCGGCATGACCATCGTGATGATTACGCACTTTATGGAAGAGGCCGCCGAGGCCGATCGAGTCGCGGTGTTTCGGGCGGGGCGCGTTGCCATGTTGGGCACGCCCGATGAAATCTTGACGCAGGCGGACGAACTCGCGCGGCTGAACCTGGATATGCCGGCATCGTGCTGTCTTGGCAGGGCGCTTCGTGCGAAGGGCGTGCCCGTTCACGCGCAGGTGCGCGAGGCGGATATGGTTGCCGAGGTTGCGCAGGCCTATACCGAGCGAAGTGAGGCGGGCACCGCGGGGCAGTCTTCCGCATCCCAGTCGGAAATCGCTGACGGCGCTGTTCCGGCAGACAATGAGGACAACGCGTCAGAGCCCGTCATCGAGATTTCGCACCTTTCGTATAGCTATTCGCTGAGCGCCCGCGAGCGTCGCCGTTGGCACAAGCGTTCAGCCGTCGAGGGCGCATCGAACAAGCAGACCCTCTGGGGCAACGACCCTAGCAGCCCTTGGGCGTTGCGTGATGTGTCGCTAACGGTGTGTCGTGGCGAGTTCCTGGGCCTTGCGGGCCATACCGGTTCGGGTAAATCGACGCTGGTTCAGCATCTCAACGGCCTGATTCGTCCCCAGGAGGGTTCTGTTTATGCGCTGGGGCTCGACCTTTCAAGCAAGAAAGATGCCGCCGCGGTTAAGGCAAAGGTCGGCGTGGTGTTTCAGTATCCAGAGCGTCAGCTGTTTGCCGAGACCGTGGCACAGGACGTGGCATTTGGTCCGCATAACCTTGGCTTGTCACAGGCCGAGGTTGCCCGCCGCGTTGCGTCATCGCTCGCGCGCGTAGGCCTCGACCTGGCCACGGTGGGCGACAAGAGCCCCTTTGAACTTTCGGGCGGGCAGCAGCGGCGCGTGGCGTTTGCTGGTGTGCTTGCCATGGAGCCCGAGGTCCTGGTACTCGATGAGCCCATGGCGGGGCTCGATCCGGCGGCGCGCGGTGATTTCTTGGAGCTCATCGATCGACTTCACCGCGATGGCCTGACCGTCGTCATGGTTTCGCACAGCATGGATGACCTGGCCAATTGCTGCGACCGTATCGTCGTAATGAACAAAGGTGCGGTGTTTGCCGAGGGCACGCCCGCTCAGGTGTTTGCGCATGCGGATGAGCTCAAGTCGATCGGCTTGGGTGTTCCCGCTGCCCAGCGCATGGCGCTGGCGCTTGCGAAGGCGGGCGTGCCGCTGCGCTTTGACGGCCTCTATACGGTTGAGTCGTTGGCAGTCGAACTGTCAGACTTGCTGCTCGGTTGTGCGGATGGTCCTTCGGGCGCTTCGCATCGGGCCGATTCCAGTGCGTCCGCGCGAGAGGAGGGCTGCTAATGGAGGCGTTTTCGTTTGGCAGCTACTATCCCGGCGATAGTGTGATCCACCGCCTGGATCCGCGCACCAAGCTGCTCCTGGGCTTTGTGTTTTTAATCACAACGCTGACCGTCGGCGGCTTCCGTGGACTGGCCCCTGTCGCAATTTTCGTCGTGCTGGTCTATTCCATGGCCCGGGTGCCGTTGCGCCGGGTCCTATCATCGATGGCGCCGCTGCTGGCAATCGTCGTCGTGGTCGCGGTGCTCAACTTGTTTACCGATCAGAGTGGGCGCATCCTGTGGCAGCTCGGCTTTCTGCAGATAAGCGAGGGCTCACTGCGTTCTGCCGCCTTTATGGCGTGCCGCCTGACGTTGATGATGGCCGGCATGAGCGCCATTACACTCACCACGCCGACGCTCGACCTCACCGCGGGCTTTGAGCGCCTGCTCGCGCCGTTTGCGCGTGTGGGACTTCCTGCGCACGAGCTCGGCATGATCATGGGTATCGCGTTGCGCTTTATGCCGCAGTTCGCCACAGAGATGAAACAGACGGCCGATGCGCAGGCAAGTCGCGGAGCGCGCGTAACGGGCGGTCCGCTCGGTGGCGTACGCATGCTCGGCAGTGTGGCGATCCCGCTGTTCACCGGCGTGTTCCGCCATGCCGAGACGCTGTCTGCTGCCATGGATGCACGCTGCTATCACGGCGAGCAGGGCCGCACGCGCCTGCATGCGCTTGCATTTCGCCGCGGGGACGCGCTGGCTGCGGTGGTGACGACGCTGCTGCTCATCTGCGTTATCGTCATCAATCTTCAACTTGTTTAGGCGCGATTCGAGCGCAGGAAAGGGGTCCCTATGACCGACAACGACCGCACAGCTCAGCTTGAGCGCGCCTGTTCGTATCTCAGGCGCATTCCGGCGTGGTATCTGGCCACGACCGATGCAAGCGACGGGCATCAGCCTCGCGTGAGGCCGTTTTCGTTTGCTATGGTCGATGACGGTAAGCTGTGGTTTTGCACATCGCGCGACAAGGATGTGTGGGCGGAGCTGAGTGCGAATCCCAAGTTTGAGCTCTCGGGCTGGAAGCCGGGGGAGTGTTGGATCGTGTTGACCGGCGAGGCCGCACTTGAGGACGACGCAGTTGCGAGCGACAAGGTGCGTCAAGCAGGCTTTAAGCACATGGTGGGCATTGGCGAGGAACACGAGAGTGCCAACGATGGCCGCCTTGCTTTCTTTTCGGTCCGCAACATTGCCGCGCGGTTCTGCGATATCGACGGCAGCGAAGAGCGCCTGGAGCTCTAGCTCGCGCAAACCAGGCTCCCAAACTAGCTAGTACAGGAGGAAACGTGAACGGATTGAATACGGTGCTGGAGTACCTGACGTCGGTGCCGGCGTGGTATCTGGCGACGAGCGTGGACGGGCAGCCACATGTGCGTCCGTTCTCGTTTGCACAGATTCAGGACGGCAAACTGTGGTTTGCAACGGCGCGCACCAAAGATGTGTGGCAGGAGCTGCTGCAAAATCAGCGCTTTGAGGCCACGAGTTGGTGGCCGGGCCATGGCTGGCTCATCTTGCGCGGGCGTGCCGGCTTGGATGACCGGGCTTTAGACGAAATGCGCGAAGCCGGGTGGAAGCATCTAGAGCGCCTGGGCGAGCACTATGAGGGGCCTAACGACCCCACGCTCGTCTTCTTTAGCGTCGAGGATCCCGAGGCTTTTATCTGCAATCACGACGAATGGGTGCCGGTCGAGCTCTAGCCAGCTGGCTCATCCTAACAACTTGGTTTTCGCATGGGCGGGCCCCGTATTGCCCGGCGCCGTTAGGAGCGCCGGTCAATACGGGGCCCGCTCCATTTGTCAATTCCTTCAAGCGAATGTGTCGGGAATGTTTCAATGCATGAATATGCAAGCCATTTACGTGTTCATGCATCTTTTGGTGCTAAAGTTTCAACCCACTTCATAACGACCGCTGCGAAATGCGCATCGGTGCATAAATCGCAGACAAGGAGTCTGATATGTCTTTGAAGGTTGGAATCGTCGGCGCGGCTGGATATGCCGGCGCCGAGCTTATTCGCCTCGTGCTCGGCCATCCCGAGTTTGAACTTGTTGCCATTACGTCCAACGCCGATGCCGGCCAGCCGCTGTTCGCGGTGTATCCGAGCTTTGCTGGCGTGAGCGATCTGGTTTTCACCACGCATGACGCCCCCGAGCTTAAATCCTGCGACGCCGTCTTCTTGGCCGTGCCGCATACCGCGGCCATGGCTCAGGTGCCCGCCCTGCTTGCCGCGGGAGTCTCCTGCATTGACCTCTCGGCCGACTATCGCCTGAGCGATCCGGCCACCTTTGAGGCCTGGTATGCCGCCGAGCACACGAGCCCCGAGCTACTCAAGACACGTGCCTTCGGCCTGCCCGAGCTGTTCTGCCAGGACTTGGAGACCGCTGCTTCCAGCCATGCCGCCGGAAAGCCCGTTTTGGTCGCCTGCGCCGGCTGCTATCCCACCGCAACGAGCCTTGCTGCCGCTCCTGCCGTGCGTGCGGGCTGGGTGGCAGAGAACGGCCCCGTGATTGTCGATGCCATTAGCGGCGTGACGGGCGCCGGTAAGTCCTGCAACGCCCGCACCCACTTTTGCAGCGCGGACGAGAACCTGGAAGCCTATGGCGTAGGCAAACATCGCCATACGCCCGAGATCGAGCAGATCCTGGGCCTGACCGACCGCGTCGTCTTTACTCCACACTTGGCACCGCTCAAGCGCGGCCTGCTTTCCACGGTGACGATGCCGCTTGCGCCGCAGGCCATCGACTCCCTGGCTCTTGAGGATGTCGTCGACTATTACAAGCAGTTTTACGCTGGACGCACCTTTGTGCGCGTGCTCGATGCCGGCCAGCAGCCCAAGACGGCTTCGGTCGTCGGCACCAACGCCGCCCAGATTGGCCTTGCGTTCAACAAGCGCGCGGGCGTGCTGGTGGCGACGGGCGCCATCGACAATCTGTGCAAGGGCGCTGCGGGCCAAGCGGTCCAGTGCGCCAATATCGTCTTTGGCTTTGACGAGCGACGAGGCTTGCCCACAGTGGCGTGCCCGGTGTAGCACATTCGATTGTTAACGATTTGGTAGTCGGGCATCGAGTGGGGCGCCACTCTTAAGCTGGTCTCATGATCACGACTGGCATGGCGCACCAACCGATGTCCGTTTTTTGTTTGACATAAGGAGTCATAAAGACGATGAATGCTGAGCAGTTCGATATCAAAATTCGTGCCGTAGAGGGCGGCGTAACGGCGGCAGCCGGCTTTAAGGCGGCGGGAATCCATGCCGGATTCCGCAAGAATCCCGAGCGTCTGGATTACGCGCTCGTCGTGCCCGATAAACCCTGTCCCGGTGCCGGCGTGTTTACTACCAATCGCTTTTGCGCGGCGCCCGTGCAAGTGAGCCGTGCCAACCTGGGCGGTGCCGACAAGGGTTACGGTATCATCGCCGGCGTTTCGGTCAACTCTGGCAATGCCAACGCCGCCACGGGTGAGACCGGCCTTGCATGCGCGCGCGAGACGTGCAGCATCGCATCGCAGGTCATCGGCTGCGAGCCCCAGCAGATTCTGGTTGCCTCCACGGGCGTGATTGGCCAGATTCTGCCGATCGACACGTTTGAGACCGCCATTCCTGCTGCCTACGAGGCGCTCTCCGCCCACGGTGGCGCCGATGCCGCTCGCGCCATCATGACGACTGACACGCACTCCAAGGAGTACGCCGTGTCCTATGTCAGCGAGGCTGCGGGTCATGCGGGCAATGTCTATACGGTAGGCGGAATGTGCAAGGGCTCGGGCATGATCATGCCCAATATGGCCACCATGATCGCGGTCATTACTACCGATGCCCCCGTCGAGCCTGCGGCACTTCATGCCCTGCTGCTCTCGACCGTCAAGCAGACCTTTAACAAGGTAACGGTCGATTCCGACACCTCGACCAACGACACCTGCATCATGCTTGCCTCCGGCGCCGCTGCCGCAGATGCCGAGCCTATCGTCGAGGGCTCCGATGCCTTTGGCGAGTTGGCATTTGCCGTGCACGAGGTGTGCGAGAGCCTGGCGCGCAATATCGCCGCCGATGGTGAGGGCGCATCCAAGCTTGTTACGGTCAACGTTACCGGCGCCGTGAACGACGAGGAAGCCGATATCGCCGCCCGTGCCGTTGCCAACTCGCCGCTCGTTAAGACCTGCATCGCCGGCCACGACTGCAACTGGGGCCGTGTTGCTATGGCGCTTGGCAAGTGCGGCGTGAAGTTTAATCAGGAAGACGTTTCCATCGACATGATGGGCATGCCTGTCTGTCGCGACGGTCTGACTGTTCCCTTTGATGAGGACGAGGCTCTACGACGTTTCGAGGCGCCCGAGATCGTGATCTCGGCCGACCTGGGCGCAGGCGACGCGGCAACGACCGTGTGGACCTGCGACCTCACGCATGAGTACATCTCCATCAACGGCGACTACCGTTCCTAGATTCCGGGCACGCTGCGCATCTTGCCGCGATTGCGGACAGCGGAGCACGGCGCGATAACGATACGAAAGACGAGGCAGATTATGAAATTCGCACGCGATTGTCGTTCGAGCGAATCCAACGAAGCAACCGCGCAGCTGCTGTTCGAAGCGCTGCCGTGGATTAAGAACCTGACCGGCAAGACGGTTGTTATCAAATATGGCGGAGCCGCCATGGTTGATGAGCAGCTGCGCCGCGACGTGATGAGCGACATCGTTTTGCTCAAGATCATCGGTATGCGCCCCGTCATCGTGCACGGCGGCGGCAAGGCTATCAACGAGGCGCTGAGCCATTACGATATTCCCGTCGAGTTTAAGAACGGCCAGCGCGTGACCACGCCGGCGACTATGGATATCGTGCGCGAGGTGCTGGGCGGCAAGGTTAACCAGGAGCTGGTTGCTGCCATCAACCACCACGGCAACCTGGCCGTGGGCGTGTCGGGCAGCGATGCCGGCACGCTCATCGCCGAGCCGCTCGACCCCGAGCTCGGTCGCGTGGGCAAAGTGACGCACGTCAACACCGACTATATCGAGCGCTTACTCGATAGCGAGTACATCCCCGTCATCGCTACCGTCGCGGCGGGGGAGGACAGCGGTTTCTTCAACATCAACGCCGACACCGCCGCCGGTGCCGTTGCCGCGGAGCTCCACGCGCATAAGGCGATCTTTTTGACCGATGTCGATGGCCTGTACAGGGACTTTAGCGACAAGGACTCGCTTATCTCCAACCTAACGCTCGACGAGGTTAACGAAATGCTCTACGGCGGCGAGGTCGATAAGGGCATGATTCCCAAGCTGCGCGCGGCCGTCGATGCGCTTACCGGCGGCGTATTTCGTGCCCACATCATTAACGGTACTACGCCGCATTCGCTGCTCCTGGAGCTGCTGACCGATGCCGGCGTCGGCACCGTGATCCATTCCACCGAGACGGCTTACGAGTTCGATACGCATCCGCATCCGCTTTCGACGTTTGCTGCGCGTCTGACCGAAAACCTTGACGAGGTCGAGAAGCTTCAGACGGTCTAGCTGACCCGCAGCCGCCCCATTCCTGCACCCATAGCCCCGCGCCGTCTGGCGCCCAACGAAAGGCATCCCATGTCACTTGCAGCTCAGCAATCGCTTGAATCCCATTACGTTATGCATACCTTTGGCCGCTCTCCGGTCGAGTTTGTCGAGGGTCACGGCATGAAGCTCACCGGCGACGATGGCCGTGAGTACCTCGACTTTCTTGCCGGCATCGGCGTGTGCAGCCTAGGTCATGGCAACCTGGCTGTGCTCTCGGCGCTCGAGGCACAGACCAAAAAGCTCATGCATGTTTCCAATTACTTCTACATCGAGCAGCGTGGACAGGTCGCGGCGCTGCTGTCCAAGCTTGCTAACGACGACGTAGATGGTGCGCGCGTGCTTGCCGATGCCATTGCCGCCGGCGATGAGACCACGGCAGCTGCTCTTGGTGCCCCGGCTGCGGATGAGCAGGTTTGGGAGACCTTCTTTGCCAACTCTGGCGCCGAGGCCAACGAGGGCTCGATGAAGCTCGCGCGCCTGTACGCCAAGCGTGCCGGTAATGGCGGCAACACCATCGTGTGCATGCGCGGCGGCTTCCACGGCCGTACGCTCGAGACCATTGCCGCCACCATGCAGGATTGGCTGCAGGACAGCTTCCGTCCGCTGCCGGGTGGCTTTGTGGCCTGCACGCCCAACGATGTGGACGAGCTGCGTGCGATCTTTAAGCAGCTGGGGAGCGAGATTTGTGCCGTGATGCTCGAGCCGATCCAGGGTGAGAGTGGTGTGCACCCCATGACCGAGGAGTTTATGGCGGCAGCGCGCGACCTGGCACACGAAGTGGGAGCCGTGCTTATCGCCGACGAGGTCCAGTGCGGCATCTTCCGCTCCGGCAAGCCGTTTGCATTCCAAACCTATGGTGTGGAGCCCGACATCATGAGCCTTGCCAAGGGCATTGCCGATGGCGTGCCCATGGGTGCCGTCGTGGCAAAGAAGGAGATTGCCGACGTGTTTAAGCCAGGCGACCACGGCTCGACCTTTGGCGGTAGCTGCTTGGCCGTCGCGGCGTGCGCCGCGACGCTCTCCGCGCTTGTGCGCGGCGATTATGCCGACCATGCTGCCAAGGTGGGTGCCTATATGGAGGCAAAGCTCGCCAAGCTGCCGCACGTGACCGAGGTACGTGGTCGCGGCTTGATGCTCGGCTGTGATTTGGATGATGCCGCGGGCGACGCGCATGATGTTGTTGCCCGCGCGCTGGCCGCCGGTGCCGTAATCAACGCTACGGGTGCCCATACGCTGCGTTTCCTGCCGCCACTCGTCTGCGAGGAAGCCGACGTGGACAACCTGATCGAGATTTTGTCGGACGTTTTGGCCTAACACGGCGCAATAACTCAATTTGGACCGGGTCCCGGGTCGCGCGCGCAGACGTGGTGTAAGAGTGTCCTGAGGTCCGTCGCTGCAAGTCCCGATGTTACTCCTTCTTGAGAC
>NZ_JADNJQ010000021.1 GCF_015555045.1 Collinsella aerofaciens
GCCGGCCGTAAGCCGCGGAAGCGACACCCACATTACCCGGCCGTGGCCCGGTCCGGGCCCGGCACATCTCTATCAGTCGTTCCCCGCGGCCCCTCCCGCCCCGGCGGCAACACGTCCCGGGCCCTCTACGGGGCAGGGGCTGACGGCCGTCCGGGGCGGTCGGCCAGCGACCACCGGTACGGCTCAATCGTATAACCATGCAACGGAAAAGAGCCGCCCTTTCGGACGACTCAAACTGTAATGGGGATTAAAAAATCATCGAGCGAATGGTAGTCAAAAAAGCCGCGCCCCAAAAAGACTGGTTATTGGGCGTTGACAGTTGGCGAGCCGTAGGTAAAATATCGACTTGTCCTGGGGACGTAGCTCAGTTGGGAGAGCGCTGCCGTCGCATGGCAGAGGCCGAGGGTTCGACTCCCTTCGTCTCCACCCTTGGATTTGATAAGCCGCTGACATTGTGTCGGCGGCTTTTTTTAAAAGAAAGGGCTGTACCATGGCCGAGCTTGAGTCCCAACCATTGTCCGACGAGGAGCGCGCTGAGTTGGAAGAGCTCCGCGCCGAGAAGGCCCGCCGCGAGGCTCGGGAAGAGGCCCGTCGCGAGCGTGAGGAGCTGGCTGCCCTGCGTGCCGAGCGTGCGAAGGCCGAGGAGGTCGCCGCGAACGCCGCATCCGCATCGGCGCCCGCGCCTGCACCCAAGCCCGCTGCTGCGAAGCCTGCACCTGCCGCGCCCAAACCTCAGCCTAAAAAGGCCGCTCGTCCCAAGTCCGACGAGCCCAAGTCGAGCCGTGACGAGATGACCTTTGCCCAGCGCATGGTTACCTCCAAGGAGCCTACGGGCGAGAACGAGATCCCTGGCATGGCGCCGGCTCAAAAAATCATCATTGTCCTTGCCCTCATCGCGTTTGTCATCTTTATGGGCTACACGATCCTGACCAGCATGGGCCTGCTCTAACCGATTTGCATCGGGCGTCATGTCCGCATCCTCTGCTCTCGTCTAACCCTCAAATTCTGTACCACACATCCGAAAGGTCGCCCCATGGCTTTGACCGACATCTCGCATCCCACCGACATTGCAATGCTCACCGATCTGTACGAGCTCACTATGGCCCAGGGCCTGTGGGAGAGCGGCAAGGCCAATGAGCAGGGTTGTTTTACCGCGTTTTACCGCGACCATCCCTTTGGCAGCGCCTATGCCGTCATGTGCGGCACCGCCGAGCTGCCCGAGCTGGTCGAGAATCTGCGCTTTACGCCCGAGGACATCGACTACCTCGCATCGCTTGAGGCCCCGGCCGGCGGCGCGATGTTCAAGCCTGGATTCCTCGACTACCTGCGCGATTTTCGTGCGCATGTAAACATCGACGCCGTGCCCGAGGGCGAGCTCGTCTTTCCGCGCGAGCCCATGGTGCGCGTCACCGGCCCCGCGCTGGAGTGCCAGCTGCTCGAGACGGCGCTGCTCAACATCGTCGGGTTCCAGACGCTTGTCGCCACCAAGACGGCGCGCGTGGTGCTCGCCGCCGACGGTCGCCCCGTGGCGGAGTTTGGCCTGCGCCGAGCCCAGGGTCCCGATGGCGGCCTGGCCGTTGCGCGCGCGAGCTACGTTGCCGGCTGCTCCTCTACGTCCAATGTGCTCGCCGGCCGCCGCTACGGTATTCCCGTCTTTGGCACGCATGCGCACAGCTGGGTGATGAGCTTCGATTCCGAGCTCGAGGCCTTCCGCGCATTTGCCAAGTCGAGCCCCAAGAACTGTACGCTGCTCATCGACACCTACGATGTACGCGAGGGCTGCGAGCATGCCATTACGGTTGCCAAGGAGATGGAGGCGGTGGGCGAGCGCCTGTCGGCTATTCGCATCGACTCGGGCGACCTCGCCAAGCTGTCCAAGTATGTCCGCGGCCGTTTTGATGCTGAGGGCCTGCCCTATGTGGGGATCTCGGTTTCCAACGATCTTGATGAGTACACGATTCAGTCGCTGCTCGACCAGGGCGCGCCCATCGACAGCTTTGGCGTGGGTACCAAGCTCGCGACCTGCTATGACCAGCCGGCGCTGGGCGGCGTGTACAAGCTTTCCGCCCGCCGTGCGAGCGAGGCAGATCCATGGACGCCGGTGGTCAAGCTCTCCGAGCAGCCCTACAAGCGCACGATCCCGGGTGTGCAACGCGTGCGCCGTTATTACGACGGCTTTGGCGGCCCGGTCTGCGACATGATCTACGACGAGGACCATCTGGCGGGGGAGGGCGCCGCGCGCGGCAATACCCTCGTGGCCGTGAATGATGCCGCCCTGGTGACTGACGTGTCCGAACTTGAGTATCGCGAGCTGCTGGTGCCGATCGTGCGCGATGGCAGTGCGGTGGCTCCGCGTGAGAGCATCCAGGACGCGCGCGAGCGCTGTGCTTGGGCACTCGATCATCTGGACGCAGCTTTCAAGCGCTTCCTGTACCCGCAGACCTATGTGGTGGGCATGGAGCAGGGCCTGGCTCAGGTGCGCGACGAGCTCGTGCGCAAGAACATGGCCGCGGCCTCTGCCTTTCCCTGGGCTCACTAATTCCTTGGGCGGTAGGGGCGAGTCACGCTCCCTTGGCCGCCAGCTCGGCCGTTCGCTGAACAGTTGATTGGTTTGACGTATGACGACTTCTTATAAAACGATGGTGGTAAAGATCGGTTCGTCCACGGTGGTGGGTGCCGATGGCAAGGTCAACCGCGCCTTTATCGGCGGACTTGCCGATCAGGCCGCAGCGCTGCGCAAGCTCGGCTGGCGTCTGGTCGTGGTGAGCTCGGGCGCTATCGCCTGTGGCTATCCCGTGTTGGGTTTCGACCGCAAGCCGGTCGGCGACCTGCCGAGCCTGCAGGCCTGCGCCTCGGCCGGCCAGTGCATCATCTCGTCGGCCTACGACGAGGAGTTCCATGCGCGCGACCTGCTCACCTCGCTCGTGCTGCTCACGCGCCACGATACGGCCCGCCGCACGTCCTACCTGCACGCGCGCGACGCCCTGCTGCGCCTGGTTGAGCTGGGCGTGGTGCCGGTCGTCAACGAGAACGATACCGTCACCGTCGACGAGATCAAGTTTGGCGACAACGACACGCTGGCGGCGCTTGTGAGCTGCCTGGTTTCTGCCGATCTGTGCGTGACGCTCTCGGACATCGATGGTCTCTATACTGCCAATCCGCATGAGGACCCCACGGCCGAGTTTGTTCCTGTCGTGCATAAGATCGATGCCAAGATTATCGCCTCGGCAGGCGATTCTTCGACTTCGGTGGGCACGGGCGGCATGATCACCAAGATTCGCGCGAGCCGCATCCTGATGACGGCGGGTATTCAGAGCGTGATTTGCTCGGGTGAGGAGCCCGATGCGCTCGTGCGCCTCGCCCGCGGCGAGGGCGTGGGCACGCTGTTCGATCCGCCGGCGGAGCGTCTGGACATCGCACCCCGCAAGCTGTGGATCGCACTGGGCGACAAGGCGCATGGCTCGGTGACGGTTGATGATGGTGCTGCGAAGGCGCTGGTCAGCCGTGGCTCTTCCTTGCTTGCGGTGGGTATTCGCGAGGTCGATGGCCAGTTTGCCGAGGGCGATGTGCTCGATGTGTGCGATCCGAGCGGTATGGTCGTCGCCCGCGGTATCGCCGAGGCCGATTCGGACGTGCTGGAACTTGCTGCCGGTCGCCGCCAAGACCAGATTGCCAGCAACCGCCTGCTGGCAGACCTGGCCGAGAAGCCGGCGATACACAGGGATAACTTGATCGTATTTGCATAACCAATTGACGCTGCAAACGCCCCTAAGCGGCAATCTGACGTTCAATCGTCGGGCATGACCAAAAGGTCAATGCCCTCCTCTTTCACGTCACCTTGCTCGCTTAGGGGCGTTTTCGCTTTCCGTCCTCTACCTGCGGCATTGTCGTTGCCGGCACTTGTTCGGCACTTGGGGACGTTCCTTTTGTGCCGGCAGGTGGGGACTCTCTTTAGTTAGAAGATCCGGCGCAGGTCTCCGCGGTTGAGTGCTTCGTCGAAGAGGCGCTTGAACACCACGCTGCCGTGCAGGCCGTCGTGCTCGAACTCGTTGGTTACCCAGGCATGCGAGTTGCCCACGCGGCTGAGCGTGTCGAGCTGCAGGTCCGAATCCACGTACATGTCGTCGAAATACACCGCGGCCTGGAGCGGCACTTCGTTGCAGGCCAGGCGCTGCGGGTCGTAGATCTTGTCCCAGCTTGTGTCTTCCATCAGCAGGTCCATGGCGGGCTTGAAGGGCTTGAGCTCGGGCATCTGCTCGAACATCCACGGGAACATGGCCTCGCCGGTAAACATGAGCGGGCGCGCGAGGGTGTCGAACTCGGTGCGGTGAGCCTTCTCTTCAGCCGCGGCCCAGCCAATGGGCATAGTGTCACCGTCGGCGTATATGAACTCCTGCAGCGTCCAGTACAGCGGATTCGTGCGCGTGTTGGTGCGCTCGAAGGCGCGCATCAAAAAGCTGTCAGATACCGAGGCGTTGCAGGTCAGCGTGCCGTCGCCATCAACAAAAGCGTGATCGATAATCCAATGCATGCGTTCAAAGCTCGGCTTCATGCCAAAGTCGCTGCCCATGAGCTGTAGGCGCTCGACCGTCATCGGCGAGCCGTCGGGCAGCACGGGCTTCTGTGCCTCGAGCGCATCGGCCAGGGCTGCCACGCGCTCGACGTCGGCGGGGTAGCGGTCGTAATACTGCTGCGTCTTGGCGGCCATGCGCGGGAAGGTGTGCGCGTAGACCTCGCTGGCGCTCGCCGGCACGTGGGGGATGCCGCCGCAGGTAAAGCTCGCCGCCACGCCCTCGGGGAAGAGCGACAGATAGCTCAGCGTCAAAAAGCCGCCGTAGCTCTGGCCGAGCGTGACCCACGGCTTGCCGCCAAAGCCCACCAGGCGCAGGTACTCAAAATCGCGCACGATGGAGCTGGCGAGGTGGCGCTTGAGGAAGTCCGCCTGCGAGCGGGCCGCATTGGCGCCTGCTGCCTCGGCGCGATCGCCCAAGGCGGCAATCGTGCGCCCGTCCACGCAGCTACTGCGTCCGGTGCCGCGCTGGTCGGGAAGGACCACGCGGAAGTGCTTGACGGCCTCCTCGATCCAGCCGTCGCTTGTGGGCGACAGCGGACGCGGGCTCTCGCCGCCGGGGCCGCCCTGCAAAAACAGGAGCAGCGGCAGATCGTCGTTGATGCGGTCGGGCGCGCAAACCACGCGGTAGAAGAGCTTGATGCTCTCGGGCGCGCCGGCGATGGGTGCCGGCATAGCGCCGCGGCGTATGGTGCTGCCGACGGCCAGGAGCATCGGCTCCAGGCCGCGCCAGTCAAGGGGGACGTCGATGCTGTGGTCCTCGACGTAAAGGCCGGGGACGTGGTACGAAGTGATGAGGGCCATGTGAGTCTTCCGTTCGTTGCGGTGTTTCGGGTTGACCAATTCTACCGCCGCGGGCGAGGCCATGCGCAAATCGGCTACCATGGTTGCAAACTTCTAGGAGAAAGGGCTGCCCATGTCGGTCGATATAGCCACGTATGTCCACGATCTTGCCATTGCCGCCAAGGCAGCGTCGGCCTCGCTTGCCACGGCGAGCGATGAGCGGCGCCAGGAGGCCGTGCGCGCCATGGCCGCAGCACTGCGCAACGGTGTCGACTCCATCGTCGCCGCCAACGAGCTCGATATGTCCGCTGCGCGCGATGCGGGCACCTCAGCGGGGCTCCTCGATCGCCTGCTGCTGACGCCCGAGCGCGTCGAGGGCATGGCCGCCGGCCTGGAAAAGCTCGCCGAGCTGCCCGATCCCGTCGGCCGCGTGCTCGACCACCGCGTGCTTGCAAGCGGCGTGGACCTGACCCGTGTGAGCGTGCCGCTGGGCCTGGTCGCTATGGTCTACGAGGCGCGCCCCAACGTGACGGCCGACGCCGCGGGCATCTGCATCCGTACCGGCAACGCCTGCATTCTGCGCGGCGGCTCGCTGGCCTATCACTCGTGTGCCATGATCGCCGAGCTGCTGGCCGATGCGCTCGAGGCCAAGGGCTTCCCGCGCGAGGCCGTGTCGATGATCGAGTCCACCGACCGCGAGGCCACTGGCGAGCTCATGAAGCTCCGCGGTATTGTCGACGTACTCATTCCGCGCGGCGGTGCAGGCCTGATCCAGCGCTGCGTGCGTGAGTCGCTTGTGCCGGTGATCGAGACGGGCACGGGCAACTGCCACATCTACGTGCATGAATCCGCCGACTTTGATAAGGCGCTCAACATTATCGTTAATGCCAAGACCCAGCGCGTAGGCGTGTGCAATGCCGCCGAGTCGCTGCTGGTCGACCGTGCTGTGGCCGATGTGTTTTTGCCCGCAGTCGTGGCCGTGCTGCATGACCACGGCGCGCTCATTCACGGCGACGAGGCAACCTGCGCCGCATGCGCCGATGCCGGGCTTGCCGAGGGTGATGACTACGTCGCCGCGACTGAGGAGGACTGGGGTCGCGAGTACCTGGCGCTCGAGATGAGCGTGAAGGTCGTGGCAAGCGAGGACGAGGCCATCGCACACATCAACCGCTACGGCACGATGCACTCCGAGGCCATCGTTGCCGAGGACACGGATGCTTGCGAGCGCTTCCTGGATGCGGTCGATGCCTCGGCCGTGTACGCCAACGCCAGCACGCGCTTCACCGACGGCGGCGAGTTTGGCCTGGGCGCCGAGATCGGCATCTCGACCCAAAAGCTCCACGCCCGCGGCCCCTTCGCCGCCGAGGCCCTCACCACTTACAAATACAAGCTCCGAGGCACCGGCCAGGTCCGCCCCTAACGCCCGCGCAAACAAAAACCACCACAAAGGTGCCTGTCCCCTTTGTGGTGGTTTTAGGTGGCGTGGGCGATTAAGCCTGGAAGGTATCGCGGTCGGGGGCGAAGGACTGCATGGCCGCGATGGTACGGTCGAAGAGCTCGGGGAGCTCCCAACCCAACATCTCGGCGCCCTGCGAAATCACGTCGCGCGAGCAGCCGGCGGCAAAGCGCTTGTCCTTGAACTTCTTCTTGAGCGACTTGGTCGTAAAGTCCATAACGCTCTTGCTCGGGCGCATGATGACGGCAGCGCCGATCAGGCCGGTGAGCTCATCGCAGGCAAACAGGATCTTTTCCATCTGCAGCTCGGGTTTGGGCAGCGAGGTGTTGAAGTCGGACGTGTGCGTCTGGATGGCGCGAATGAGCTCGGGAGACGCACCTTCGCCCTCAAGAATCTCGGCAGCATAGATGGTGTGGTTCATGGGGTCGTCCTCATGCTCCTCCCAATCCAGGTCGTGCAGCAGACCGACGATGCCCCAAAACTCCTCGTTCTCGGGGTCGAACTCGCGCGCAAAGTAGCGCATAGTGCCCTCGACCGTCTCGCCATGGGTGATGTGGAACGGGTCCTTGTTGTGCTCGTTGAGCAGTTCGAACGCGCGGTCGCGGGTGATTCCGGCGGTAAGCGGCTCTGCCATAGGAGACTCCTTGTGCTCGTGGGGATCGATAAGAATGAATACTACTAGAACAAGAAAACCACCACAAAGGTGCCTGTCTCCTTTGTGGTGGTTTTGGCGCGGTTGGGTTAGTTGAGGGCGGCTTGGGCTAGGCGGGCTTCGGCGGCCTCCTCGGTGACGCCAAGGGCCACGGCGAACTCCTCGATGGAGCGGCGTTTGGCCTCCTTGAGTACGCGCATGTAGTAGGAGCTGGGTTTTTTATCAGCTTCCTCGGCCTGGCGAATGCGGTGCATCATGGTTTTTGCCACGCGGACCGTCTCGGGCGCGCCCAGCTTGAGCTGCTGCTTAAAGTGTGTCTCCTCAAGCGAGCTGTTGCGCTCGGTAAAGGTGTCGCACTCAAGCTCGTCATAGTGGCTCAGCAGGTGCTCGGCATCTTGCTGCGAGATGGCGGCGTGCAAACGGTCGGCCTGCGCCACGGGGTACATGAGGATCGTCTGCGCATGTCCCTGCTTGGTCTCGAGCAGTAGCATGGGCTGCGGTGTGTCGTCCCTAAAACCGACGACGGTGCAGACTCCCTGACCCGGATGAATGACGTGTTGACCGATTGAGAACATGCTACCTCCAACTTATACGAATTTACGTATGTCTAGAATAACACGCTGACGTGCGCAAACCCTTACTTTATGCAGGAAAAGCACACAACTCCGATAGGTAAGAGTATTCGATAACAGGCGCAGCTCATTCACACCTTTATGCATTTTCAACGCCTGCATAATCTGCAGGCAGACTGGCATCTTTGAGTGACTCCATACAAGCTGTAGTCAATTTTGTGCATATGCAATATCGATTGGCTTTACCCTGCGACGGTGCCCGTCGCTTGTGATAGAGTGCTACAAACTCTGGCTTTTGCCCTACGAGTGACCAAGAGCTCGGGGGCTTTAACACAAGGAGGATCTATGCCCGAGAAGATTGAAGAGCTGGTACGCGCTGCGCTTGCTGCGGCCCAGGAGGCCGGCGACCTTTCCGCATTTGAACTTGACGATTGCGCTATCGAGCGACCGGCTGACACTTCTCATGGCGAGTGGACCTCTACCATGGCCCTGAAGTCCGCCAAGCTGGCCCATTGCGCCCCGCGCAAGATCGCCGAGGCCATCGTTGCCCATATGCCCGAGGACCCCGCGATCGAGAAGGTCGAGATCGCAGGCCCCGGCTTCATCAACTTCTACCTCTCCGTTGCCGTCAAGAATGCCATCTTTGGCGAGGCTCGCGAGAAGGGCATGGACTTCGCTAAGTCCAACGTCGGTGGTGGCCTGAAGACCCAGGTCGAGTTCGTTTCCGCCAACCCCGTCGGCCCCATGCACATCGGTCACGGCCGCTGGGCCGCGCTGGGCGATTCGCTCTGCCGCGTTATGGACCATGCCGGTTACGACATCCAGCGTGAGTTCTACATCAACGACCACGGCTCTCAGATGAACACCTTCGGCAACTCCATCAGCACGCGCTATATGCAGCTTGCCGACATCATCGCCAAGCAGGGCGTGGATATCGACGAGGCTCACAAGCTGCTGATCGCAGACCGCGACGCCTTCGTTGCCGACGAGAACGACGAGCATCCCGAGACCCATCCGTACCAGGACAACTTTGCCGAGACCCTGGGCAAGGACTCCTATGGCGGCGACTACATTATCGACGAGGCCGCCGAGTTCTGGCGCACCGACGGCGATAAGTGGGTCAACGCCGATCCTCAGGAGCGCATGGAGAGCTTCCGCGAGCGCGGCTATGTGAAGATGGTCGACAACATGCGCGACCTCTGCCACGCCGTCAATTGCGACTTCGATCGTTGGTACTCCGAGCGTTCGCTGTACGTGAAGGACACCGAGGGCGAGACCGCCGGCACCTCTGCCGTCGACCGCGCTTTTGAGAAGCTCGACAAGATGGGCTACCTCTACACCAAGGACGGTGCCCTGTGGTTCCGCTCCACCGACCTGGGCGATGACAAGGACCGCGTCCTGATCAAGTCCGACGGCGAGTACACCTACTTCGCCTCCGACGTTGCCTATCACTGGGATAAGTTCCAGCGCGTCGACCACGTCATCGACATCTGGGGCGCCGACCACCACGGCTACATCGAGCGCGTCCGCTGCGTCTGCGACGCTCTGGGTTACCCCGGCAAGTTTGAGGTTCTGCTGGGCCAGCTCGTCAACCTGCTGCGTAACGGCAAGCCCGTCCGTATGTCCAAGCGCAAGGGCACCATGGTGACCCTGCAGGAACTCGTCGACGAGGTCGGCTCCGATGCCGCTCGCTACACGCTCATCTCCAAGAGCTCCAACCAGATGGTCGACTTCGATATCGAGGCCGTTAAGAAGCGCGACAACTCCAACCCGGTGTACTACGTGCAGTACGCTCACGCCCGCGTGTGCTCCATTCTGCGCCGTGCCGCCGACGTTACGCCCGAGCAGGCTGACGAGATGGGCATGAAGGCCGTTGCCGCCAAGGCCATCGGTGAGAACGTCGATTACTCGCTGCTGACCGACCCGACCGAGCTCGCCCTTTCGCGTAAGCTCAATGAGCTCACCGACCTCATCGCCAGCTGCGCTCGCGACCGCGCCCCGTTCCGTCTGACGCACTTTGCCGAGGAACTCGCCGGCGACTTCCACAGCTTCTACGCTGCCTGCCAGGTTTTGCCGAGCGAGGGCCGTCCCGTCGACCCCGAGCTTTCGCGCGCCCGTCTGGCCGCTTGCGATGCCGTCCGCGTGACGCTCGCCCTGGTGCTCACCCTCGTTGGCGTTTCCGCGCCCGAGCAGATGTAATCATCGAGTCATTTGACCGTGTAGGTTCGGCTTTGCTGAGCCCTATAAGCCCGATCTCCATGCGGAGGTCGGGCTTTTTGCATAAACGCCGGCGTGTTGACGAATTTGGAACTGCTGGAAATACGAAACTATGCCGGTTTACTACGATGAATTGAGATATTCCAACCACGCCGGCTTTTCGCTAGAAAGTGCAAGGCATCTACCTGCGGTTTTAGTTCAACAAGTTTCGGAGTGGTCGCGGTTGAGCGATTCATCGTAGTAAACCGCCATAGTTTTGGCGGAGGCAGTCAGATTTGTGGGTGTTAAACCAAAGAGTGTCCCTTTTGACTAGTCGTTTAAGAACGTCCCCAATGACTAAGTTGCAGGTGGCGGCGGTTGTGTTACACTAACGCTGCGTATATGACGCAAATATCTCGATACAGATCAATGATGTCCGTCGTTTTGAACGGAACTAGACTGTTTAGCCGCCCTGAAGGTTTATGCAGGGAGCATGTGATCACAGGGCTTGAAAAGAAAGTTGAGCAAACACTGTGTCTGATCAACAGCAAGAAAACGAAATAACGACGACGCAAGCCGCTCCCGCTGCACTGGTTGCGTCGGACCAGGTCGCGGCGCCCGCGCAAACCTCGGCTCCTGAGACGCCTAAGGCTGCAACGGCTGAGAAGGCCGTGCCTGCAACTGGTGAGGAGGCTGCTCCGGCAAAGCCCAAGCGCACGCGCCGCGCGGCCAAGCCTGCCGCTGACGGCGAGGAGGTCACCAATCCCAAGCGCCGTACCGCGCGCACGACGCGCGCCAAGCGCACCGTTGCAGCTGACTCCTCGGCGCCGATTTCCGATGAGGTCGCGCAGGCACGTGCGTTGGCGCAGATTAGCGAGGCTCAGGTGGTGCGCGCCCGCCGTCGTGCTGCCGAGCGCGAGGCCGCGGCTCTGACCGAGCTTGCAGCTCCGTCTGTGCCCGAGACGCCTGCCGCCACCGAGACCCCTGTCGCCGACCAGCCAACCGAGAAGCCGGTACCGCGCACACGCCGTCGCACGGCTGCTAAGGCCGAGCAGGTTGCCGATCAGGTAACCCCCGAGCTCGCTGAGGCTTCGGTCCGTTCCGCGGCAGGGGAGGGCACATCGCCTGTTGAGCCCGCTGCGCCTGCCGAGGCCAGCGAAGTTCCCGTTGTCGATCCGGCTTTGCGCCCGCACCGTCGCGGTCGCAAGCCCAAGGCTTTCGTCGAGGCCGAGAAGGCCGCAGCCGCAGCCGCCGCCGCTCGGGATGCTGCGGCGACCGCCGAGCCTGCAACCGCTGCCGACGCGCCCGTCCAGGATGCTACGACTTCCGAGGCCGTTTCTGCTGATGTCGAGCCCGCCGACGTCCGCCCTGGTCGCAGCCATCGTACTGCTGCTAAGCGCACGTCCAAGGCCAAGGCTGCCAAGAAGGGTGCGTCCGAGGATTCCGCCGAGACGACCGCCGATGCATCGATTGATGCCGCCGAGCCCCAGGACGTCGAACAGCCTGTGTCCGAAAAGCCCAAGCGTGGTCGTAAGAAGTCCGCTAAGGCCAAGGCGTCCGAGCAGCGGGCTGATGTCGAAGCGCAGGTCGATTCCGGCGCCGAGGCCAATGACGCCGCTGCGGCCAATGCCGACGCCGCCGCAACCGATGGCGCCGCGCCCGCCGAGGCCGAAGACGGCGCTCGCCCCAACCGTCGCCAGCACAAGCGCAACGAGGAGCGCAACGAGCGCAAGGACGAGCGCAACAACGACCGTCGCAACCGCCAGCGCGATCGCAAACAGCGCAACAAGGAGCGCAACGCCGCCCCCACCGAGCCCACGCTTTCGCGCGAGGAGCTCGCTGCCATGAAGGTCGCCGAACTGCGCGAGAAGGCCAAGGGGTTCGAGATCGAGACGACCGGCAAGAAGAAAGCCGAGCTCGTCGAGGAGATCTACGTCACCGCCGCGAAGGCCGAGGGCTTCCGCGACATCAAGGGCATTCTGCAGATTCGCCCGGACAGCTCCGGCATCATCCACGCCCATGGCTACATGAAGTCCAACGACGACGCCTTCGTGCCCGCCTACCTCATCCGCTCCGCGCGCCTGCGCACGGGCGACGTCATCGAGGGCTCGCTGCGCCCTTCGCGCGGCGGCGACAAGCGCGCCGGCCTCGCCAAAATCACGACCGTCAACGGTCTGGATCCCGAGCAGATTCGCAATCGCCCCAAGTTTGGTGACCTCACCCCGGTCTATCCCAACGAGCCGCTGCGCATGGAGCACGGCAAGGACTCCATTACCGGTCGCGCCATCGACATCGTGTCGCCGATCGGCAAGGGTCAGCGTGGCCTGATCGTGTCCCCGCCTAAGGCCGGCAAGACCACGATCCTCAAGAAGATCTGCCAGTCTATCTCGATTAACAACCCCGAGGTACACCTCATCTGCCTGCTCGTCGACGAGCGCCCCGAAGAGGTCACCGATATGCAGCGTTCCATCAAGGGCGAGGTTGTGGCGTCGACCTTCGATATGCCCGCCGACAACCACACTCGTGTGGCAGAGCTCGTCATCGAGCGCGCCAAGCGCATCGTGGAGCTGGGTGGCGACGTCGTGGTGGTGCTCGACTCCATCACGCGTCTTGCCCGCGCCTACAACTTGGCGGCGCCCGCCTCGGGCCGCATCCTTTCGGGCGGCGTCGATTCGGCGGCCCTGTATCCGCCCAAGCGCTTCCTGGGCGCAGCCCGTAATATCGAGAACGGTGGCTCGCTCACCATCCTGGCCTCTGCCCTCATCGACACCGGTTCCAAGATGGACGAAGTCATCTTTGAGGAGTTCAAGGGCACCGGCAACATGGAGCTTAAGCTCGACCGCGATCTTGCCGACCGTCGTATCTTCCCGGCCATTGACCCCGTTGCCTCCGGTACGCGCAACGAGGATCTGCTGGTCGACGAGCAGATGCGCCCGTTTGTCTTTGGCCTGCGTCGCATTCTTGCCGGCATGAACAACACCGAGCGCGCAGCCGCATCGTTTATCAAGGGCCTTAAGGGCACCAACACCAACCAGGAGTTCCTGGTGCGTTCGGCCAAAAAGCACAGCGACTACGAGCAGACGTTCTAGGTTGTCATCCACACGCAGCGATAGCCATCAATGCGATAAAGGGTCGGGGCTTTGAGCCTCGGCCCTTTTCCATATCGCCGCTCCGCGCTTATTTTTAACCATAAGACCGACGAGCAGCAGGTTTCCCGTTTCAATCCGACATCGTCGCTTGCAATCGACGGGGCGGTTTCGCATAATAGCTTTTAAGCTTCGCGACGGAAAACGCAGATGAAACGAACCATATACCGTTGCTTTGGGGCATAGCCCCGCTTCATCTTCTCTCGCGCAGCCAACTGAATGATGCGATTTGGGTGCTGGAAGATGGGGAGAGCTCATGGCTTCTTCTGATGCAACACAACGAGCAGTCCTTGCCGGACTTTCGTGCGGGATCGGCCTTGCCGCTCCCGTGGTTATGTATGCCGCGACGCTACCGTTTTCGTCTGTGAACGAGACGGTCGTGGCGGGTGCGGTTCCCTTCGCCGTGGGCGCGGTGGCGGGCGTGGGTATCTATGCCGCCTCGCTGGGTATCTCCGAGTATCGTGCGCAGCGTGAAGAGCGTCTGTTCCAGCCCGATGCCATGGGCGGTGCCGCCAATCTCAATCAGCATCAAAGCGAGTTCAAGACCGCCTCGATTCCAGCTCAGCAGCAGGATGCGACTCCTTACGCTGCGGCTTCTGCTTCTCAGGCTCGGGCGGAGCAGTCTACCTCGGCATTCCTTTCCGGCCTGACTGGTGCGTTCCAGCGCCGTCATGCCGATGATGGTGTCCCTACCATCGCTCGAGCCGCAGATGCTATGGACGAAGACGAGGCTTGGTCTATGATCGACAGCATGCTCGACGACGATTCGCCGGTGAGCTGCGACCCTGCACACTCGCGCGACGTCTATCAAGTCGCCATCGACGAGCTCACCAACGGCGGGCAGACCGGCTCCTTCAATCGCGACGACATCGCCGCCGCGGCACGCGCCGTGTCTGGTTCCCAGGCCGCCCCTGCGGGCAGCACGGCGGCTTTCGTGGCACTCGTTGCCAACGCGGCAGCCAATAACGCCTACAACGCTACCTCGGCGGACGCGAACGCTTCTGCCGACAATTCGTACGTTGATGAAGCCATGACTGCGGACGAGGAGGCCGTTGCCGCCCGCCGTGCCGCCGAAAGCTCATTGTGGGGCGCTCCTGCCCAGCAGCAGGCGGCTGAGGCTGTGCCGTACAATGCAAACCTCGCCAGCATGCCTATCATCTCCGGTGCCGCGGACATCGATCTCGATGACCTCGATGAGCCTGCAGCCATCACCGCATCGATTGATGCCCAAGATCGCATCGACACCGGCGACCTTCCGGACGCCTCGCTCGAGGTTGATGTTCCCATGGCCGATTACTCGGGCCACGAGGACATGTGGGCCGCCGCCACCGCGATTCTGGATGAGATTGACGAGCCCGCTCCTGTTGCAGCGCCCGCTCCCGTCGCTGCCCCTCAGCCTGCTGCCCCCGCCTATGTCGGCCGTCACAGCGCTGTGTTCCCCGAGGATACCGCCCGTATCTCGCGCGAGAGCATCGAGCGGGCCGAGGCTATTGCCGCCGGCATTATGGAAAACCGTCGTCACGAGCGCGTCAATCAGATCCTCGAGGAAGAGATCGAGCGCCTGCAGTCCTCTACCGCCAAGCGTACGGGCCGTGCCTATCTGAGCGTTATCGAGGGCGGTACCGCCAGCTTCGCGCCGCTCCGCGCGGAGGCATAACTTCTGTATGGTTAAGATCAATCGAAAATGGGCGGTTGTTACCTGCCTGATGGCGCTCTTGATCTGGGGCAATTCGCTGGTTCCCGGCTCGGGGTCGGGCTCGCTGAGCCTAACGGTCATGGAAGCTATCCGCGGTTTCCTGCACGGCGTGGGACTTCCATATGAATGGGTGACCAACTTTGTTGTTCGCAAGTGCGCGCATTTTACCGAGTATATGGTGCTCGGCATCCTGGCAACGCACGCCTTTGATTTTGAGGGCCGGCGCACCTTTGACGTGCTGCTGCCCACGGCGGTGTTCCTGCTGCTGATTCCCTCGATCGACGAGACGATTCAGCTCTTTGTGCCGGGACGCGCCGGCATGATCACCGATGTGATGATCGACTGCTGTGGAGCGGCAACGGGCGTTGTGCTTCGATATCTCTTACGGTGGCTGATGTGCGCCAAAAAAGCCGCCTAGGACGTATTGTTTGGTCCTAGGCGGCCTTTTTTATTTGAGGGGTTATATGAGGCGTGGTGGCGTCGTTCCGTAGGTTGGATTTGCCGAGCGCGCCACGCCCTGTGGGTGCGTCTGCTACTGAAGCGCCTGTGCGCCCAGGGCCAGGCAGCCCATGATGCCCTGCTTGCCCTCGAGGCTGTTGTTGACAATATAGGAATCGATGTCGTTGACCTCGGGCGTGACGATATAGCCGTTGAGCATCTCGGCGCACTTTTTGCGTGCGAGCGGCACGATGGGGGTGTGGTCGGCCACGCCGCCGCCGATGATGATCTTTTGCGGTGCGTAGCACAGCGTGTAGGTCATGAGCGCCTGTGCCAGATAGCCTGCGAGCAGGTCCATGGCCTCCGGGTCATCGGCCATGTCTCCGGCGCTCTTGCCATCCCAGCGCTTTTTAACGCCAGGGCCGGCGATGAGGCCCTCGAGGCAGTTGTCATGGAAGGGGCAGGCGCTATGCTCGCCGATGGTGTCGCGCGGGTCGCGCGTGACCAGGATGTGGCCGGCCTCGGGATGCATCATGCCGTGCACGAGCTTACCGCCCGAGAGCACGCCGGCGCCCACGCCGGTGCCGATGGTCAGGTAGACCACGTCGGTGAGGCCCTGGGCGCAACCAAAGGTGACCTCGCCCAAGCAGGCAACGTTGACGTCGGTGTCGTAGCCACAGGGAATATTGAGCTCGTTTTGGATGGTGCCCAGCAGATCAAAGTAGCGCCATGCCGTTTTGGGCGTCTCCAGGATCTTGCCGTATTGGGGCGACGCGGGGTTGACTGCGGTGGGGCCAAAGGCGCCGATGCCCAGCGCGGTGATGCCCTTGTCGGCAAACCATGCATTGACGGCCTCAACGGTCTCCTGCGGGGTCGTGGTCGCGATCTGCTCACGCTCCAGGACCGTACCGTCTGCATAGCCCGTGGCGCAGACCATCTTGGTGCCGCCGGCCTCGAGCGCTCCAATAAGCTGCTGTTCTGCCATAGTATTCCTCTCTCTGGGACGAGTTGCTCCGTGACTAGAGTATAGGGCTCTAAACTATTTAAGAAAGCGTTATAAAAAGAAGCCTCGCAACGCGGCGGGCGGTGCGGGGCTTCTTTGGTTGCTTTAGTTGCCGGGCCGTCCTTACCCGCGCGGCTTGATTTTATCACGTAGCGACTTGAGGTTCTCCAGCGCCGCGTTAAGCGTCTCGTCTCGCTTGGCAAAGTGGAAACGAATCAGATGGTTGACGGGCTCGCGGAAGAAGCTCGAGCCGGGCACGGCGCCCACGCCCACCTTTGAGGCCAGGTCCTTGCAGAACTCGAGGTCGCTGTCGTAGCCAAACTCAGAGATATCCATCATCACGTAGTAGGCGCCCTGCGGTACGTTGTGCTTAAGTCCGATACTATCGAGCCCTTGGCAGAACAGGTCGCGTTTGGCGGTATAGAGGTCAAGGACCTCATCGTAATAGCTGCCGTCGAAATTGAGGGCGGTGACGACGGCTTCCTGCAGGGGAGCGGCGGCACCCACGGTGAGGAAGTCGTGGACCTTCTTGATGCGCTCGGTGATCTTGGCCGGGGCAATGGTGTAGCCAAGACGCCAGCCGGTGATGGAGTACGTCTTAGACAGCGAACTGCAGCTGATGGTGCGCTCGAACATGCCGGGCAGCGTGGCCATATAGACGTGCTCGTGGGGCGCGTAGACGATGTGCTCGTATACCTCGTCGGTAATGCAGTAGGCGTCGTACTTTTTGCAGAGGTCGGCGATAAAGGTGAGCTCCTCGCGCGTAAAGACCTTGCCGCAGGGGTTGGAAGGGTTGCACAGGACGATGGCCTTGGGGTCGTTGTCGCGGAAGGCCGCCTCGAGTGTCTCGCGGTCAAAGTCGAATGTGGGCGGGTTGAGCGGCACGTAGATGGGCTCGGCACCCGAAAGGATCGTGTCGGCGCCGTAGTTCTCGTAGAACGGCGAGAAGATGACGACCTTATCGCCGGGGTTCGTGACCGTCATCATGGCGGCCATCATGGCCTCGGTGGAGCCGCAGGTGACTACGATATTCTCGTTGGGGTTCACCGGCATGCCCATAAAGTGCTCCTGTTTGGCGGCAAGCGCCTCGCGCATGGCCTGGGAGCCCCAGGTGATGGAGTACTGGTGATAGAGCGGCTTGGGATCGGCGGCGATGGTGCTGAGGCTATCGAGCAGCTGCGCCGGGGGATCGAAGTCAGGGAAGCCCTGCGAGAGATTGACAGCGCCGTACTTATTGGAGATGCGTGTCATGCGGCGGATGACCGAATCGGTAAATCTTGCCGTGCGGTTGGAGAGTTCTTTCATGACGGTCCTTTCGAGGATTTGCAGTGGGGCAAGTTTACTCCTATGAAACCGGTGGGATTTGCTCGAAATGGTCTCGAAAAACTCTTTTCAAAATTCTTGAAAATTGGGGCTTGCATCGCGTGGCGTTCCTTGCAATAATAGTCGAGCGCGAAGCGCACAGGACACGGTGGGTGTAGCTCAGTTGGCTAGAGCGACGGGTTGTGGTCCCGTAGGTCGAGGGTTCGAGTCCCTTTACCCACCCCAGTTCTTGCTTCGTGTTGATATCGGGTCGTTAGCTCAGTTGGTAGAGCAGGGGACTCTTAATCCCAAGGTCCAGGGTTCGACCCCCTGACGGCCCACCACACGATATCTCCTCTAAAGTCCGCCACAACGGACTTTAGCTTTGGGTCGTTAGCTCAGTTGGTAGAGCAGGGGACTCTTAATCCCAAGGTCCAGGGTTCGACCCCCTGACGGCCCACCAAGGAATGCACAGGTCAGCGCTTCGGCGCTGACCTTTTTTGTTTACCGAGAAGCCGAATCATAACCGTCCGTTACCGTTCGCGTTTTACGCCCCCTGCCGTTTATGCGCGGCAGGGGGCGTTTTATGCATTTTGCAGGTAGTGGACCTAGAGAACGCCGTTTTAGAGCGTCTCCGCGCTGCGACCGGTGCCATTAAAACCGCCGTCCGCGCCGCCGCCCTCGACGATCTGCAGGGCGCGCCCGACCTGCCTGGCGGCCTTCTCGCGCTCCGCCAGACCCGGTTTGATGTAATGGCGGTAATCTGTCCCCAGGTCCGTATGTCCGTGCAGATCCATGATGCTCAGGGGGTCGACCTCGGTCGCCGCCATGATGGTCTCGGACGTGTGGCGCAGGGCCTTGGGAGGGATATACCGCAGGTCATGGCGTGCGCACATGCGACGCCAGGCGCGCACGAGGTTATCGCCGCGCATGTTTACGATGCGCTGTCCGCTCCATTCGCGCACCTGCTCCGTAACCGAAGTGCCGCCCTCGACGGTTATGGACGGGCGCAACTCGTCCATGATCTGGTGCAGGCGCTCGCGCCCGGCCAATAAAACCGGCACGGTGCGCACGGAATGGGCGTTCTTGGTCTCCTTCACGCCGTCCTCGTCCGTGTACGCGCGGCAGACCTCGATGTACTCCGAGACGGTCGGCTGGCCCGTTGCGAAGTCGTAGGTCGTGGTGACCTTGAGGTCGCACGGGCGCACGGCAAGCGCCTCCTCCTTGCGCAGGCCGCTCAGGCCCAATATCAGGTAGGCGTTCATGACAAGGTCGGCGCGGTCGTCGCTGGCGGCGAGCCTGCGCAGCGCCTCGGCGGCCTCGGGGATGCTCCATGGCTCAACGGGCGCCTGCTTCGCCTTGGGTGCGATGACGCGCCTGCGGAAGGGCTCAACCGTCACCCAGCCGTCGTCGAAGGCTCGGCGCATGACGGCGCGCAGCGTCGTCTTGGTCTTGGCCGGCGCGCCCGAGCGCTCGATGCAGCTTCGCATCATGTCGTGGGTTATCTCGGAGATGTCGATGCTCCCCAGGACGGGGGAGATGTAGTTGCACATCTGCCCGTCGTACTCACGCAGGCTCGCGCGGGAACGCGGCTTGCCGCGGTTGCTGGGGGAGTCGCGGAACACGCCCCAGTAGTACATGTCGAGCGTCACGCCCGCGTGCGCCGCCTGGGACACGCCCAGCTCCTGCGCAAGCTGCGCGATGGCGATATCGGCCTCGGTCTCGGTGCCGTATACGGTGCGCGACACGCGCCGCACGTGCCCGTCCGCGCGGAAGCCCGCCTGCACGCGGATCACCCACTTGCCGGGCGCGACCTCGCGCTTGGAGCCGAGTTTTGACCTGGAATTATCGTCGCTTGCCATATAATGGTCCTGCCTTTCCCTTTTTGCCGGAGGGCATATGCCCCGTGCGGATCCGCCAAGATTGCCGCACGGGGCTTTTTGTTTGCGTTGAGGCCGGCTACGCGACTGCGCGGCGCTTGGGCCTGCCCGAGCGGGGCGTGTCGGTCAGACGCGCCGCTATGCTCTCAACGGTCACGTAGGTACGGCGGCCCTTGCGGTAGCCCGTAAGGATCCCCGAGTCGAGCATGTGGGTGATCCTGCCGGGGGAGACAGAGAGCCTGCGCGCGGCTTCGGCCGCCGAGACCGTCTCGCCCTCCACGATGTACCCCTCGTCCGTGGAGAAGGCGACCATCATGGAGAGCCCGCCGTCTGCGGGCTCGATGAACTCGGGCTCAGGCACGGCAAGACCGTCCTTCACGAGCGCGGCCACGTAGGTGCTCGCCGCGTCCACGGACTGCTCGGCGGCCTCGGCAATCGTGTCGCCGCAGGTGAAGCATCCCGGCAGTGAGGGAAACTCCACGTCGTAGCCGCCGTCCTCGTCGGGTGTGAGCACTGCTTGGTAAACGTATGTCTTCATATCTTTCGACCCCCAAGGGGGCGGGGCTAGAGCCACCCCGCCGTCTTAGCTATCTTCCGGTACGTCCCTATCGGTATCTCCTTCTTGGAGGTGGGCACGCTGATCTGGACCCCGTCCTTTCGCGCGACCACGTGGCTGCCCTTGCCGGTGTAGAGCGTCCAACCCTCCTTCTTGAACCGCTTGAGCACCTGCGCGGGCTCCTGCTCCTTGGGCATCTCTCCTCCTTTCGACAATTAAATTATAAACAATTGATAGTTATCAATCAAGTAAAATAGCAAGTATTTATAGTTTTAATGCTGCCCAAGCGGATCCGCCAAGATTGCCGCGCGGGGTTTCTTTATTTCAGTAGCAGTCGTTGCGCTTTCTACAACAACTTAATCAGCCACCTGCCCATTTTCGTGGGGTTACGAAAATGGGGGAGTAACTGGCGTTTCGGTGCGCCCGTTGGAGGTTTTTCCGGAAAAACCTGAAAAACCTAGCCGCGCCGCGGGTCATAATCGTCATGAACACCATTCCCGCTCCTGGAGGTACCCATGGCTCGCTATAGCGTCGGCGCGTACACGTACGAGGACGATTCCGTCATCCCGCAGATCTTCGACGAGGTCACGGGTACCCCGGTCGCCCTTGGCTCCAAGCTCATCTCCCGAGAGCGCGGGGACACCGTTACCGTCGAGGCAATGGGCGTCCGCCTGGTGAACGGGTCCTTGGTTCCGTTTGTCGATGCGAGCATGGATGCGGCCAATCTGTTCGAGTACAAGATCAATGCCGAAAAGTCCCCGGACACCGGCAAGTGGGTCCTTGCCGGGTACTGGGCGGTTTCCTAGGCGCCGAAGAGCTTCGCGAGCGCTCCGAGGGCCAGCAGGGCCTTGGGTACGAGGTCCGCGCTCTTCGTCGCAAGGTCGATAACTTTTGCGACGTGTTCGGCGAACCCCGCCTTGTTCTTCGCCTCGGCTGCCATGCGCGCCCGCGACAGCGCCAGCTCGAGTGCCTCTTTCGTCTCGTTGTCGAGGACGGGGTCGTTGCCGATTTCAGCCACCGCCTGGCTTACCTCTACCGAAACGTCCACCGTCGCCGAGGCCTGTGAGACGCTGCTGGAGCTAACCGTCGTGCCGTTTCCGCTGTTCGTGAGCGTGGCCATGTTTGCCACGAGCCACCCCTTTGCACGCTTCACGCCTTTCAGCGTCTTGTCCCTGGGGATTGCCGACGATCTGGTGCACATGAGCGGGAAGGAAAACCCTTCCATCTGCAGCATGAGGTCGTCGATGTGCTCCTGGGTGCTCTCACCGTATTCTCCCGCAGTGATGCAGTCGCACTCGTAGATGAGATTCTCCACGTGGGTCTCCGCTAATGATTGAGACATGGTTATCACTCCTTCCCATAAATGAATTGAATAACCTGTGTCTACGCGGACCTTACTTGATCCGTTTCCAGCCCTTCGATTTCAGGCGCTGCAGCCTGATTTTGGGACAGCTCGGCCTGGTCACGTGCCGTCTCCAGGATCTTCGAGCGCCTCTTCTCGGTGCTCTGCCGGTAGCAGGTAATCAGCTCGCCCTCCGCGCCCGTCGGCGCCGTCGGCTTGTCCTCGGGATGCTCCTCGTACCATCCGAGCAGGTCGTTGGGGTCGGTGTTAAGAGCTTTGGCGCACTTCCAGAGCTGCTCGACGTTGGGGAGGCTCTCGCTTCTCTCCCAAGACCCGACCGTTCTCAGGCTTGTTCCTGTTGCGTCGGCAAGCTCCGTTTGGGACATGTGAAGGTTCTTTCTCACTTCCCTAATTCTTAGATTCATATACGCCTCCTAAATAGGACGGTTGTTGCCGAGAATCCTATAGCTTTTCTTCAGAATGAGCAAGATTCTGCAAAGTTTTCTCTTGCCAATAGGCAGACATCCGCCTATAGTTTCAAGCAACAGGAAGAAACCCGCACATTTTGAAGGAGGACGAAATGGAGTTTTCGAAGGACGAGTTTGGCGCGAACCTGCGCGCCGCCCGTGCTCGCGCCGATATGTCGCAGGAGCAGCTGGCCAACAAGGCGGGGCTCTCGGCATCTTCAATCATCGGATACGAGAACGGCTCGATGGTCCCGGGCGTCGACAAGGCGTACGCCATCGCCCAGGCGCTGGGCTGCACGCCCAACGACCTGATGGGCTGGAACACGGACGAGGCCGCGTAGGGATGGGGGAAGAGATGGAAGGCAAGAAGATGGACGAGTTCGTATTGGAGGGCAGGTGCCCCGAGGCCCTAGAGCTCGCAGAGAAGGCGAGGGAGGCTTCGGAGCACCTGCAGGCGGCCGCCGAGATCCTCAATGAGCTCGGTGAAGTCGAGCTCAACTACGAGGTCATCGCGTGCGGTAGCCCGTCCCGCAGTGGGGGCAGCGCATCGATTCCGGTCGGAGAGTGAAGCTCCGGCCGCAGACTTGGCAGCGGGCTTCGTAGCCCTCGGTTGCAATGACGCGCTCGATTCCGCTGGTGAAGATGCGGCCCAGGTTTCTCTCATTGAGTTCGACCTTCGGTTTTGACATGTAATCACCTCCTTTCGCGTAAAGGGATGAACGCAAAGGAGTTTACGGGTTCGTGGGGACACGGAGATGAATGAGATCAGACGGCTCCGCAAGAAGGCGGGACTCTCGCAGTTCAGGCTCGCGGTGAAGGCGGGCGTGACCGAGACGACGGTACGGAACTGGGAGCGCCGGGGGATAGCCGACGCGAAGTACGGGGCGGCCAAGCGGCTCGCGAGGGCGCTGGGCGTGCCCATGGAGGATCTGGAGGAAGAGGAATGACCCGGGCGCTGCTGGCCTCGGCCGTCGTGATGAATGTCGCGGGGTGGCTCTGCATCGCGCAGGGCGCCTACGGCCTGGCACGTGGCTGCTTCGCCGCGGCGCTGCCGTTCATCGCGGCGTGGGTGGTCGGGTCGCTCCGCGACTGACGGCGGGCCTGCCCCCGTCGCGCCACGGGTTCCGTACCGCCCCCATTCCGCGGGGCCCGTGGCGCGACGGGGCCGGACCCCCTACTTCCGGCCCATAAGGTGTCCGCCGCCGACTTGGCGGGGCGGCGGCACCGCTCCCTTTGGCGGGGGAGCGCCCTCCGGCTGCATCTATCGGTGCGGCCCTCCGGCAAGGGATTGGCTCATACGAATGAAAGGAGAAGGCCATGTGGATGTCTATAGCCAAGGGCGCGAAATACGCCTGCTGCGACAGCATCACCTTCCGCGCGATGGTCATGCAGGGCGTGATACCGCGCTACCCGTCGCTCAACCCCAACAGCTCGCGCGAGGTGGTGAGCAGCGAGGACATCGACGCCGCCATCAAGGCGCGCGGGGCGATGCCGGCGCTGCCCTCGCCCGATTGTGTGCCCGCTCGCCGTCCGAGGCGGGTGGCGTGATGGGCGACCTGGTCTGGGAGGCGTGCTGCCGCCTCGGCGCGTGGTGGGACTCGCTTCCCGAGCGCGTGCGCAGCGTCGTGTGCGCCGTGGCGCTCATCGGCCTGATCGCCGTGGCCGGCGCCATCGAGGGGACCGCCCCGAGCGGGATGTACTACTAGGAGGTTTGATATGCAGTTTGAGAAGAGGCAGGTTCGCCTGGGCGATATCCGCCCGAGCGGGCAGAACCCGCGCGAGGACTTCGGCGACATCGGCGCCCTGGCCCGCAGCATCGAGGCGACCGGCGGCGAGCCGCTGAACCCGCCCGTGGTCGTGGCGGACGGCAACGTGTTCCGTATCGTGGACGGCGAGCGCCGCTACCGCGCGCTGTCGTCGATCTACGGTGAGGACCGCGAGGTCTCCGCGCTGGTGGCGGAGAGCATGGACGAGGCAAACGAGCTCGTGGCCATGCTCGCCACCGACGACAAGCGCCAGCTGACCGAGGCCGAGCGCGCCCGCGGCGTGCAGCAGATGCTCGTGCTGGGCATCGACGAACAGCGCATCGAGCGCGCGAGCCGCGCCACCGCCGGGCAGATCCGCGCTGCGCGCAGGCTGCGCGGTCGCATCGACGCGGGCGCGCAGGTGACGCTGGAGCAGCTCGAGGCCGCGAGCGCCTTCGAGGACGAGAAGGACATCGAGGCGGTCCTCGCCGCAGGTGACGGCTGGGCGGGCAAGGCCGACGGCATCCGTCGCCGCATCGAGCGCGAGGAGGCCAAGGCGGAGGACTACGACGCCTTCGGTGACGCGGGCATCCCCGTGGTTAAGGAGAAGCCGGAAGGGTTCACCTACAAGGACTGGGCCAACTGCGGCCTCGCTGCCGAGAAACTCGAGAAGAAGGAGTTTGCCGCCGGAACCGTTGCCGTGTGGAAGGGCAGCTACTGGGACCTTTACGGGCCGCAAGACGGCTCGGACGCCGAGCCCGAGAAGACCGAGGAGGAGATCCTCGCCGAGCAGGAGGCCGCGCGTGAGGAAGCCGCGCTCAACGACCTGTACAGGAGCCTGATCGGCTTCGTGGCGTCCGGTGCCTTTGCCATGTCCAAGGACCTCATGGCGTGCGTGTGCGCTGACCGTGGGGACCCGGCCGCGCTGCTCGCGGCGATGGGCGGTGACAGCCTCGTCGAGAACGATGAGCGCTTCGAGGCCGTGCGCGACGAGTTCGCCCGCAACCTCAAGGCGTGCAGGCCCAGCGAGTACGAGGCCGGCTGCTGGCTCATGGCGGCGGCAAAGGACATGGCCCAGCTCAACAACCGCCGGGGCGGCGACGACGCGGAGGCGTGGCTCGACCACTATGACATCTTCTGCTCCGCGGGCTTCGAGCCCGGCGAGGAGGACGTGTGGCTCATGGAGAGGGTGCAGGCGAGCGCCAAGGAGGAGGAGAAGGATGAGTAGCGAGAAGAGGGTCAGGGTGACGGTCGAGGCGTGCGGCGAGGCCCGCGCTTTCGAGTGCCGCGGCGCGGCACTCTCGACCGTCAACGGCGGCGGCTCCGGCAACTCATGCTTCGTGGGCTCGGCCAGCCTCGGTGGCCTGTTCGCGCTCACCTGCGAGTGCATCGATGTGCTCTGTGCGGCCTTCAGCCAGGCGGGCGTCTCGGACGAGCACGCGCGCAAGCTCATGCTCATGGCTGCGCTCGGTGCCGACCCCCACGGGCACGCCGACAGCGTCCAGATCACCGACCTTGACGCGCGCATGGAGATCCGCGACATGGCGGCGGAGCTGGGCGTCGATGCCGACTTCTAGCGAGCACCGGGCGGTCGTGCAGCGCGGGACGGACGGCCGCTGGTTCGCCCGCCCCTACATGGGCACCGACCGCGTCACGGGCAGGCGGATCAGGCCGTACAGGTCGTGGGACGCGGAGCTGACACGCGAGCAGGCCCAGGAGGAGTGCGACAGGTGGGCGGCCACGTTCGACCCTTCCTCCGCGCGGGACAGCTCGAAGCGCCTGTCCTCGATGCTCGAGACGTACATCTCCGACCCCGTCAACGGCCTGTCCGACAACTCGGTGGCGACGTACCGCAGCGTGGTCAGGACGATGGTGGAGCCGACCATCGGCCGGCTGCCCTACGACCAGCTTGAGCCCTGGGACGTGTCGGCGGCGTACCGCATGCTGCTCGCCCCCAGGAGCGGCAAGGGGCTGTCGCCCAAGACGCTGCTCAAGATGCACGCGCTGCTCAAAGGTGCCTACCGCTCGTGGCGACCGGCGTTGGGCCGGGACATCATGCTCGACGTGCCCGCGCCCTCGCCCGACCCCGTGGAGCCCTTCGCGCTGTCCGAGCTCGACACCGACGAGCTCTCCCGGGCGCTGGTCTCCGCCATGTCCTCGCGATCTGCCTCTGCCGCCAACATCTCGCGGCGCACCGAGGCCATGGCGGTCTACCTCGCCCTCAACACCGGACTTCGCTGCGGGGAGATCTGCGGGCTGCAGCGCCGAGATTGGCGCCGCGCCCTGCACGACCTGCACGTCGTGGGGCAGGCGGTCGAGCACCCCGAGCTGCACCGGCAGGCCTACACCAAGGGCCGGCGCGTGCGCAACGTGGCGCTCGCCCCGGCGGTGGAGGCGCGGCTGCAGCGCCACCTGGAGTGGCAGGACACGTGGCTCTCGCGCAAGGGCCCGGCGGCGCTGGTGGTGACCTTCGGGCCCGCCGGAGCCATCGCGCGCCCGAGCACCGTGACGAGCCGCTTCAAGTCGCTCGTGAGGGACCTGGGGCTGCCGGAGGAGACGGTGTTCCACTCCCTGCGGCACACGCACGCCTCGTGGCTGCTCATGCACGGCTTCGACATGCGCACGGTGCAGGAGCGCCTGGGGCACGCCGACGTCAAGACGACGCTCGGCACCTACGGCTCGGTCATGCCGGGCCGCGACCAGGCCGCCGCCGCGGCCTTTACCGATTCGATCTGCGGAGGTGATACGGATGACGATACTTGATTCCCTCGTGGAGGGCGCCCTGTGCCTAGGCAACAGGCGCGAGAGCAACGAGCTGCTCGGCATGATGGTGCGCTACCTCGTGACCGGCGAGGTGCCCGAGCCGCGCACCGACGCCCAGCGGATGGCCATCACGATGATCATGCCGGTCCTCGAGAACAGCCGCGCCAGGGCGGAGGCCGGAAGGAAGGGCGGGAAGAGCAAGGGCAAACCCGAAAGCAAACCAGAGAGCAAACGCGCAAGCGAAGCCGAAAGCAAATGCGCAAGCAAAACGGAAAGCAAACCAGAAAGCAAACCAGAGAGCAAACGCGCAAGCGAAGAGGAAGAGGAAGGGGAAGAGGAGTTAGGAGTCTGGATTAACCCCTCAGATTGTGAAAACGAAGGGGGAGGGGGCGCCGAGTTCGTCCCGCCGACCCTCGAGGAGGTCAAGACGTACTTCGCGGTGAACTGCCTGCGCGGCAGCGCCAGCAAGTTCTACGACTACTACGAGTCCAACGGCTGGACCAGGCAGGGCTTCCCCATCGCGAAGTGGGAGCCGGTCGCCCGCATCTGGTCCGACCGCGAGCGCGGCTATGACGCCGAGCGCAAGGCCCGCGGCGGGCAGACCTCCCAGGAGGTCGAGCGCGCGGCGGTGTGGAAGCCCGCCGAGACCGAGGACGACGTCATCGCCGCCCTCGAGCGGGAGCTGGGTGAGTCGGCATGATCACCCTCAGGGAGATGCTCGACGGCTTCGACCCCGCAGCCGGCCGGCCGCTCGACGTGACGCGGATCTACATGGCCAACGTCATCAGCGCCGACGAGGGCGCGCGCCTGGCCAAGAAGCAGAAGCTCGACGAGTACCGCGCCCGCAAGCGCGCCAAGGAGGACCTGCGGATGGACATCGCCGCCATCGCGAGGGGCGAGAAGCCGAGCTGGAGGTATGCCAAAAGTGTGCCAACACCGGCGGGGCAGCTGGGGCAGCAGGCGATTGGGTTCCCGCCGCTAGACGGTGGAGACGGCGCCGGCGGGGGAGTCCCCGCGGCAAAGAACACCTAATTCTTTTGAGATAGGAGAGTGAGAAGGTTTTGACCGAGATCTCAGCGGTGATGATGGCCTACCGGGACGCCCTCGACAGGCACCGGATTCCCTGGGCCGACGACACGTACGACACGGAGCGGGTGGGCGGCTACAGGTTTCGCGTGGAGCGCACCGAGACCATCCTGGACGAGCACAGGGTGAGCGTGGCCTGGGGCTACCAGCTTCTTCCGGGGCGCGAGCCCACGGGCGTGACGATCGGCTACCCGGGCTACCTCGAGGTGACCTACGACCCGATCAGCCCCGAGCCGTTCGTGGCGTCGCCGGGCGACATCCTGGCCGACATCTTCGGCGTGAGGGGTGAGTCGCGGTGAGCTACGCGTGCGGACCCGCCGACTGGATCGACCTCGCCATCGGCAGGCTCGAGGACGCCAAGAGGTCGCTCAGGGAGTGCGACGGGCTGCGACATGCTGCGACAGGAGTGCGACATGTCGCGACGAGCTGCGACATCTGCGACGAGCTGCGCCAGGCGAGGCGATGCCTCAACAAGGCGCTGATCATGGTCGCGGAGGAGAAGGATATCGAGAAGGATTGGAGCACGAGATGAGAGACAGGAACGAGTGGTTCAAGGACGTTAAGAGGCTCATACGGGGCCTCGAAGTCGAGACCGTGGAAAACCCTTTCGCATGGCCGACCGTCAAGAGCGTCACCGACGGGGAGGATGTCCTGCATGCGCTCGGGCTTCATCCGTCCCGTGATGTCTGCGGCATCGTGAACGTCGACATCGATGAGGTGTATGGACTCGTCCGGCGCATGGAGCCCGAGCCCGTCGCGGGCTCCACATCGGACGGGTACCACACGTTCGACGAGCTCTACCACCACCGGGCGGTGCTGTTCTCGGTGATCGTGGCCATGCTCGCGGACAGCTGGAACAGCCGGTGATCAGCTCGGCGGTCGAGCTGTTCCGCGCGACCGTCTGGCGCGCGGTGCCCGATCTGGTGACGGGTCCCGCGCGCCGGGTGCTCGCGCACGGTCGGGCAGACGCGCCGCGGGTGACGGCGTCGCAGATCGGGGAGACGGAGCGGAGGGCGCGGGCGCTAGAGCGCGACCGGGCCCGCGCGCTCAAGAGGTCGAGGAGGGCTAGGCAATGAGGTTGTTTGAGAAGCTGTGGCGGATTCTCGTCGAGAACCGCCGCGTGCGCAAGAGCATCGAGGCGCGTCGCGCCTGCAGGTGCAGGAGGTCGATGAGATGACCGTGATGTGGGACGTGCAGGAGAGGAACTGCGCGGTCTGCGGGAGGGTCTTCATCCCGCAGGCGCCGAAGGCCAAGTACTGCTCGGAGGACTGCCGGCGAAAGCACGAGCAGGACCGCGCGAAGGAGGCTAGGCGCAGGGGCGCCAGGCCGAAGAGCGACAAGGTCGACCGTTACCTGGCGCCCACGGGCCCGGCGCACGACGAGATCATGGCCATGCGCCGCGAGGTCGCGATGAGATATTGAGTTTCCGCAGGTAGATATATAATTAAGGCCGCTGGCGTTGGAGCGCCGGCGGCCTTTGGCAAAGACGCCTCCCGGCATCCTCTATATGGCGTAGAGCATGGTACCACGCGGGAGGTCACATGGACGCAAGGGAATATCTGGAGACTGTACGGGCCGCCCAGCGCGGCATCGACCGCCGCCTGGCGGTCATCGAGTCGATGCAGGCGCGCGAGCAGGTCCGCGCCCAGCGCTACGACGCCGTGGGCAAGGGCGCGCACGGGACGGACTTCATGCGCTCGACGGATGACAGGATCGACTATGAGCGCCGCAGCGGCGCGGAGCTGTCGGAGCTGCGGCGCGAGGTGGAGCGCGGGCGCGAGCTCTGCGCGGGCGTGCGCTCGGCCAACCCCGGCAAGCGCTGGGGAGACGTGCTGGAGCTGCGCTACTGCGAGGACCGCACGCTGCAGGAGATCGCGGGGACGCTGGGCGTATCGGTGAGGTCGGTGAACTCCGACCTGTGTGCCGCCCTGGACTGGACGGATATGGTCGGTCTGGCGGCCGCCCGATCGGGTCTTGGCCGCGCTGCAGTCTGAGCCGCATATATCTCTATCGTTGCCCGTCGGCCCCGCGCCGGCGGGTTTCTCTTTGCCTACGGACTGCGCGCGATTGCACGCGGTTGCACGCGGTTGCACGCGGTTGCACACAATTGCCTACAGTTGCACGCGATTGCACACAATTGCACACCGTTGCACGTTGCGATTGGGATATAACTAGGGTGTCGATTCGCAGCGCCGCCCGCGCGGGTGTGCGGGTCGGATGTGCGTGGAAGCACAGATGAGTGGCCGGGGTTCCCTTCAGCAGTTCAGGGACTCCGGCCTTACTATTGCGTTCAATTCAATAGGGGATGATGCCCGTGGTCAGCCGAGAGTACATCGCGCGATCCGCCCGCCGCCACGACACGGTCATGGCGTGGGCGTTCCGCCGCGCCCTGTGGGTCACGGCGGCGCCCCGCCGCCGACCGGGGGGTGCCGGGGGCGTGCGCCTGGAGGCGTTGCGCTACGGGGGCATCGAGGCGTGCATGTCCAACCGAGGGCGCTCCCCGGTGGAGTGGTAGGGGATGGGCAACCCGCGCAAGGCCAACGGCGCCCGCCGCCGCCATGTCGTGCGGTGGCTCCGCTCGCAGGGCAGGCCCTGCTGGATATGTGGGCTACCCATAGACTACGGGGTGCCGCCGGGCAACCCCGGGGCCTTCGAGTGCGACGAGCTCGTCCCGGTCAGCCGCGGCGGATCGCCCTTCGACCGCGACAACGTCGCCGCCGCGCACCGCTGCTGCAACAACTGGCGCCGCGCCCGCAGCGTCGCCGAGGTCTCGGCCGTCCGGTCCGCGCTCGCCGCGCGCCGCGCCGCCTGGAGCTCGCCCGAGACGTTCGTCGCGTTGTGCAAGGCGCTCAAGGACGATCGCGCCTCGGTTATTGGCCCCCCGTCCGTGCCCGACAAACAGCCTCGGGCAACGACCTCGTGGTAGGGGATGCGCCCCGGCGCTCGACCCCACGGGGGTCTTTTGTCGGGAGGGACGGGGCCACCATCCCGCGCCAGGGCCGCAATACCCCCGAATACGCTTTTTTACGGAAGTCAAGCAAAAACCGCAGCTAAACCGAGAAAAACTAGGCGGGTGTGTACGTGAAGATACACGATATCGTCCCATATGAGCGAAACGCGCGGCACAACGCCTCCGCCGTCCCCGTGGTCGCCGACTCAATCAAGGAGTTCGGCCTGCGCGGGACCATCGGCCTGGAGAGCCGCGAGCGCCCGGTTATTGTATGGGGGCACACCCGCGTCGAGGCGTGCAGAAGCCTGGGGTGGGACGAGATTCCCGACTCCAAGATCGAGTACTGCGACGACCTGACCGACGAGCAGATCAAGGCCTTCCGCATCGCCGACAACAAGACCGGCGAGGTGGCAACCTGGAACAAGTCGATGCTTCGCGAGGAGGTCCGCAGCCTCAAGGACTTCGACATGTCGCGGTTCGGGCTGGACTTCAAGAGCAAGCGGCTCGACTACGGCCACGAGCGCCTGAGGACGGACGACGCGTACAACCTGCGCCTCGTCAGCCGATCCGACTGCGGCCGCGACGGCATGCCCCGCATGAAGCGGTGCATGGCCAAGCCGGCGGACATGATCGGGTTCAACTACGCCAAGAGCACCCCCGAGGCCGACAAGGCCGGCCGCTGCTGCCACTTCTTCATCGACGACTACCAGTTCGAGCGCGTGTGGGCACGCCCCGCCGCCTACCTCGAGTGCCTGCGCGGCTTCGACTGCGTCCTCACGCCCGACTTCTCGCTCTACCTCGACATGCCCGATGCCATGCAGCGGTGGAACCGCTACCGCTCCCAGGCGCTCGGCCACTGGTGGCAGGAGCAGGGCCTCCGTGTAGTCCCGACCCTGTCGTGGGCGCAGCGCCGGAGCTTCCGCTTCGCGTTCGACGGCGTCCCGCGCCGCTCGACCGTCGCCGTGTCGACCGTCGGCGTGAAGGGGGACGAGAACGCCCTGGCCGTCTGGCGCGAGGGCATGGCGGAGGCAATGAGCCGCCTGGAGCCCGCGCGCGTGCTGCTCTACGGCGGCGACATTGGATTCGATTTCGGCGGCTGCGAGGTCGTCGAGTACAAGGGAGGCGGTTTCCGTGGGAGGTAGGGACTCATACTCTTACTCCGGCAAGCGTTCAGCCAAGGACGGATCGACACTGTCAGCCTACGCGGTCGCATCCCTGAACAAGGGCACTGCTGGGGGAACGACGGTGGAGTCTGCCATAGCCCGCTTTCGCGAGCAGCTGATGGACAATAGGTACGAGCACTCGGCCTATATCGATGACGCGGGATATGTCCATGCGCTGGGGTCGACTGGTAATGAAGGGTCGACCAGAGTCGCACCGCTGTCCGCCGTCGCCCATGAAAAGGGCGTCTCGACGATTATCCATAACCATCCTCATGGCGGCGCGGACGGCCGCAAATGGGGAGGCCCGCTTTCCGGCGGCGACCTGGAATACATCGCCTCGGCCTACAACAGGAGCGGAGGACGCGTCAAAAGGATCGTCGCGACGTCGAACGAGGGGACCTATTCCGCGCTCGTGACGAAAAGCGTGAGCGGCAAGGCCGTCAAGTCTGCCGCAAAGCGAGCCGACGCTTCGGTCATGAGCAGGAAATACCAGAGCGAAATCGCGATGTGGAGAGCCATGAACAAGGCCTACACCTCGGAGTTTGCTAAAATAGGCATTGAGATCAGCTATGAGAAGCAACCGAAGAAAAGCGGGCTTCTCGTGACCCAGAAGACCGGCACCTATGCGTGATAGGGGTTGATGCCAGATGGCATACGACGTTGACTACGATTTCGAGTTTGACGAGGACGAGTTCGGCACGGCGATGATGCCCAACGGCGTCAAGTGGCGCGGGAACCTCTGCCTGCTCCCCAACGGCAGGTACCTCCCGCCGGGAAACTACCGCACCGAAGACGGCGGCGACATCATCTATGAGCCGCCCGAGCTGAGCCCGTACGCCGAGATGCTCTCGCAGTTCAGATAGGCTGCCGGTATTCAGGATTTTTTAAAGCCGTCCCCCAGGGGCGGCTTTTTTATGCCGATTGGAGGTGGCGGATGTCCCTCGAAAAGCCCGCCGCGGTCGCCGGCGACCCCGTGAAGAGCGCCAAGTGGGACGAGCTCACGGCAGGCCGCTCGTTCACCCAGGCCGACGCTCCGACGCTCGCGCTGCTGTGCCAGTGGTACAAGATCGTCGAGCTCGCCCAGGACGAGCTGGACAGCTTCGGCGAGCAGACCGCCTACCAGAACGACATGGGGGACCTGAAGTCCTTCCCGCAGATAGCGACCCTGAAGACCGCGTCGGCGGAGATCAGGCAACTCAACAAGCAGCTCGGCATAACCGACGGCCACGAGGGGGCGCCAGATGTCCGGAACGTCCAGACCAAGCTCTTCTCGATCGCCGAGCGCCACGAGGCGCGGAAGGCAAGAGCCGCGGTATAGGGTCGCCGTGGGCGAGGCCGCCTACTCCGAGGGCGAGGACGCCGCCGAGCTGGGCGGGGACCTGGGCATGGAGCCCATCGAGTGGCAGTCGCTCGTGCTGTCCGACTGGTGCGCGTGCGACGCCGAGGGCCGACCAGCCTACGTCACGTGCGGCCTGGACGTGCCGCGCCAGAACGGCAAGAACGCCGTCATCGAGATATACGAGGTGTTCCGCCTGGCGGTCTGCGGCTGGCACATCCTCCACACCGCGCACCGCGTGAAGACCGCAAAGAAGGCGTTCAACCGACTCGTCCGCTACTTCACGGACAAGGAGCACCCCGAGCTCTCGTGCCTTGTCGAGAGGATCCGCCGCACGAACGGCGAGGAGGCCATCTACCTCACCAACGGCGGCTCCATCGAGTTCTCGGCGCGCACCAACGGAAGCGCCCGAGGCTTCGATGACATCCAGCTCGTCGTGTTCGACGAGGCGCAGGAGCTCACAGACTCCCAGTACGACGCCATCATGTACACGCTCGCCGCGTCCGCGACCGGCGAGCGCCAGATCATCTACACGGGCACGCCGCCCAACGAGGACTGCCCCGGCACCGTGTTCGCGCGCACGCGCGCGGCCATCCTGGCCGGCGACATCCCGAACACCGAGTGGTGCTCGTGGGCGACCGACGAGTGCCCGCGCCAGGACGCCACGTTCGACGACGTGGTGGACCTCATCTACGAATCGAACCCGAGCATGGGCATCATCCTGTCGCTCGACTTCACCCGCATGGAGTTCGCCGGCGGGTCGATCACCGGCTTCGCCCACGAGCGCCTGGGCTGGTTCAGCCCTGCCGCCATGCTCACGAGGGCCATCCCGCGGGCATCGTGGGACGGCGCGCTCATCGACGCCATCGGCGACCGGTACCGCGGCAAGAAGGCCTTCGGGGTGAAGTTCTCCAGGGACGGGTCGACCTACGCGCTGTCGGGTTGCAAGCTCGGCCAGCGCACGCTCAAGGGCAAGGCCGCCGTCGAGCTCATCAGAGTCGGAACGACCGCCGGCGGCGCCCGCGAGCTCGCCGAGTGGCTCTACGACCGCCGCGCGACCGCGTCGGTCGTCGTCATCGACGGCATGTCGGGCGCCGACGCGCTCATCGACCGCCTCGCGGAGATGAAGCCGCCGCGCGGCTACGTCGTGAGGCCGCAGACGCGCGACGTGGTCGCCGCCGCGGTCGGCTTCGTGGACGCGCTCAACGACGGCACGCTCGCGCACACCTACGACCCGACCCTCGAGGAGTCGGCGAGGAAGTGCGTCCGCAGGAAGATCGGGTCCAGGGGAGGATGGGGCTTCGGCTCCCCCGAGGACGCGACCGTGTCGCCCGAGCCGCTCGAATCTTGCTCGCTCGCGCTGTGGGGCGCGAGGACCACCAAGCGCAACCCGCGCAGGAAGCAGAGGACACTGTGATCCAGAGAATTGGGCGTGGGACCTCCGTTGAGACCCCGAACCTCGACGCCGTCCCCAAGCCGTACCGAGCCGCCGTGGAGGACATGTTCGACACCTGGGGCGACGTGTCGGCGCGAAACACCGTCCTCAAGCGCTACTACGAGATGAAGAACGAGATGAGGAGCCTCGGCATCTCCATCCCGCCCATGCTCGAGAAGGTCGACTGCGTCACCGGCTGGTGCGCCAAGGCCGTCAAGGCGCACTCCGTGCGCTCCGTCTTCGACGGCTTTGTCTTCGACGGCGCGGAGGATCAGGACCTCAAGCGCCTCGTGCGCAAGAACCGCCTGCGGTCGCTCTACCGGCAGGCGTGCTCGAGCGCCCTCACCTACGGCGTGTCGGCCATGACCGTCATGAAGGGCAGGCCGGGCCAGCCCGCGTCGATGGTGCGCGTGTTCAGCGCGAACCAGTTCTGCTGCCTGTGGGACAAGGACGAGGGCCGCATCCGCTGCGGCGTCGTCCTCGCCGACGTCGATCGGTCGGGCAACGCCTCCCGCTACGTGTGCCACTTCCGGGACGCGGTGCTCACGCTGGTGCGCATCGGCTCGGGCGGCGGACCCTACGAGTGGGATTGCGTGGTGGAGCCGAATCCCATGGGACGGCCGCTCATGGAGGTGCTCACCTACGACCCCGACCCCGACCGCCCGCTCGGCCACTCGATGCTCACGCCCGAGGTCCGGGGCATCGTCGACAAGGCCATGCGCGACGTGCTGCGCATGGAGGTCGGCGCGGAGTTCTTCACGTTCCCACAGCGATACATCCTCGGCGCCAAGGACGACCTCTTCTCCGTGAAGGACGGGGACGGGGACGAAGGCGAGGACGAGGGCGGCGACAGCGTGCCGTCGCCAATAGCCAAGTTCAAAGCATACGTCGGGTCGTTCCTCGCCATCACCAAGGACGAGGACGGCGACGTCCCGACCGTAGGGCAGTTCGCCGCGCCGACCGCCGACAACTTCACGCGCGTGTTCGAGAACGACGCGCAGCGGTTCTCCGGCGCGACCAACGTGCCGCTGGCACAGCTGGGCGTGCTGTCGAACACCTACACGTCCTCGGACGCCCTGGGCGCGGCGAACGACCCGCTCATCCTCGAGGTGGAGCAGATCAACGAGCACAACGCCGAGGCGCTCGAGACGATCGCGCAGATGATGATGGCGGTCAAGGACGACGTCCCGATAACCAGGCTCACCGACGAGCAGTGCGCCGTCCAGGCGTGCTTCAAGGACCCCTCGATGCCGACCATCGCCGCGCGCGCCGACGCCTGGACGAAACTCGGCGCCGCGGACGAGAGCATGGTGGGCACCCGCGTCTACTACGAGGGCGTGGGCCTGTCCCAGCCGACCATCGACCGCCTGGAGCGCGAAAAGCAGCAGGGCGGCGCCATCGCGTCGCTCAACGCCATGGCCGACACGATGGCCATCGAGGCCGCGAGGGCCGCGGCCCTGCCGCCAGCCGGCGGTGAGGCGGAGTGATACCGCGCGGGGGCTTCGACCGCTACGCCCGCGCGCTCGGGATAAACGCCGACCTGCTGCAGGCGGCTGTCGCGCAGGCGATAGACGAGTGCGCGGGCCTCTACGGCGAGGAGCTCTACCGGGCGCTGGCGCGCACCTACGCGGCGCTCGTGGCCAAGTTCGGCTCGTTCGCCGCGGCGGCGGCCGTCGAGTTCTACGCCGCCATGCGTTCGGGCGCCGGCCCGGCGCAGGGATACGAGCCGCGGCAGTTCGACCCCGGCCACGGCGGGCTCCTCGCGAGCGACGTCGACGAGGCGTTGAGGAACTCCGCGCCCGCCGCGGCGCTCGCGGCGAGGGCCGTGCAGCGCGCCATGGGCTACGCGGACGCCACGATCCAAGGCAACGCCATGGCCGACCCGGCACACCCGCGCTGGGCGCTGGTGCCGCACGCCGGCGCATGCGACTGGTGCCGGATGATCGGCTCGCGCGGTTTCGTCTTCAAGAGCTCGGCGACCGCCGGCGCCGAGCGCCATCCGAGCTGCAGGTGCATACCGGTCGCCGACTTCTCCGACAGCCCCGCGCTCGACGGCTACGATCCGGCGGCGCTCTACGACGAGTACCGCGCGAAGCACCCCGAATGGGGCTCCCATCGCACGGGATCGCGCGCCCGCCGCAGCGGCAAGGTGGTCGCCGCATTCGTGGACGGGAAGAGGTTCGGAAGCATCGGCGACATCCAGAGGTACATGGAGGGGGCATCGTCCCCCGACGACCTCAAGGCCCGCATGGCCACCGCGAACAGGGCGGGGCTGGCAATGGGCTTCCAACCGGGGAGCCCCTACGCCAAGTCGCTCGCGCAGACCGCGGCGGGCGTGAGCAAGAGGCTCTCGGCCAAGTGAGGACGCCCCGTGGGAGGGCGGGCGCGACGCGCCATCAAGCGTCGCCGGCGAAGACACGCAACGCGCCGGCAGGAACACGAGGCCGCAGCCCGCACGGGAGGCGGCCTTTTCCATGCCAAAACACCGCCAGCGCCGCCGCACGGAGGCGCGAAGCGAGCCCCGCACGGGGCCGGAAGGAGTGCAAGATGCCTACCCAACAGCAAGCCAACAACGTGACCGATCCCGTCGAGCCCCCGCAGCCGGCGGCGCCGGCGGAGCCCGGCGGCGACCAGGGATCCGGGGCCCCACAGGAGCCGGCAGCGATCGACTGGAAGGCCGAGGCCGAGCGATTCAAGAAGGAGTCTCGCAAGTGGGAGGCCCGGGCCAAGGAGAACAAGGGCAAGGCCGACCTGTGGGACGCACAGGGCGCGCAGACGCCCACCGTCGAGTCCCTCAACGACGAGCTCAACGACCTGAAGGGCCGCCTCGCCGCATCCGAGGCCGAGCGCGAGCGCGAGCGCACGCTGGCGCGCGTGTCCCAGGCCACCGGCGTGCCGGCCGCGCTCATCCACGGCGACGACGAGGAGTCGATGACGGCCTCGGCAAAGGCCGTCGCCGACTTCGCCGAGTCGCGCCAGCCCGGATACCCGCTCGACAAGGGCGGCTCCGGCGGAGGCAAGAAAGTGAACAAGGAGTCCATCGAGTCCATCAAGGACCCCGCCAAGCGCATCATGGCCCGCGCCGCGCACATGGACCTCTACAAGTAAGAAGGGGGCAAACATGCCCGTACCCGCAAACATCTCCGACTCCACGGCCATCAACGCCTCGATGGACCAGGAGTTCATCCGCAACTTCGAGGGCGACCTCGACCGACTGCTCGAGGTCCTCGGCATCTTCGGCGCCGAGACCATCGCCGCCGGCACCACGCTCAAGATGCTCAAGGTGGCCGGCGAGCTCAACAACTCCAAGACCGCCGGATCCAAGGAGTCCGCCACCGGCGATACCGCCGTCCAGCTGGGCTCCAGCTCCGGCACCGCCTACGTCGAGGGCGACGAGGTCGCGCTGTCCAAGTTCACCGCCACCTACGAGCCCGTCGGCGAGGCCGAGGCCTTCCCGTACCGCCGCATGACCACGCACAAGGCGATCCAGCAGTCCGGCTACGTCAACGCCGTGCTCAAGACCGACAAGCACATGGCCTCGCTCGTGCGCCGCAGCATCGTCTCGCAGTTCTTCTCCTTCCTGCTCAAGGGAACGGGCACGGCGACCGGCAAGGGCCTGCAGGCGTGCGCCGCTGCAGTCGACGCCAAGCTCGGCAACACCCTCGAGACCAACGGCGACGCCGCCGAGCGCGTCGTGCACTTCATCAACCGAGACGACGCAGCCGACTACCTCGGCAACGCGACCATCACCGACCAGAACCTGTTCGGCCTGACCTACCTCGAGAACTTCCTGGGCCTCTCGGGCGTCTTCCTGACCAACCAGGTCGCCAAGGGAACCATGATCGCCACCCCCGCCGACAACATCCGCATCTTCGGCGTGGACTTCGGCGAGCTCGCGACCTCGGGCCTCACGTACACGGTATCCGACTCCGGCCTGATCGGCGTCGCGCACACCCCGGCGTACGACCACGTGTCGGTCGAGACGAACGTGCTCGCCGGCGCGACGTTCTTCCCCGAGGTGAAGGACTACATCGTGAAGGGAACCATCACGACCAAGTAAGGAGGCCACCGTGGACGAATACTCGTTCGCGACGGTCGACGAGTACCGCATCGACACCGGCGACGCGGCGACCCCCGACGAGCGCGTGGCCGCCGAGCTGTCGCGGCAGAGCGCGAAGCTCCGCGCGACGCTCGGCATGAGCCGGACGCGCACCCTGACGGGGGACGCGGCGGCGCTGGCGCGGGACCTCGTGACCGACGCGGCCCGCAAGAAGCTCGTGCAGCCGGCCTGCGCGCCCATGGGCGTGGAGGACCTCACCGGCGTCTCGCAGTCGAGCTTCACGGCCAACGGGTTCCAGGGGAGCTTCACCTTCCAGAACCCGAGCGGAACGGCCTACTTCGACCGCTCGACCCTCACCGCGCTCAAGAGGCTCCTCGGGCGCGGCCAGCGCATCGGCACCGTGTGCCCGAGCTACGGGGGCAGGCCGTGATGGGCGAGGAGGTGACGGTGCTGTCGAGCACGGTGACGGGCAGGGACGCCATGGGCGAGCCCACCGTCGAGTGGGAGGCCACCGTCGTCCCGGGATGCCTCGTGCGGCCCCTGGCGGGCTCGGATGCGGGGGACGCCGCCCGGCCGGACGGCATCGAGGCGAGCTACTCCATCGCATTCCCCAAGACGTACGCGGGGCCGCCGCTGGCGCGCTGCCGCATCGCCCTGACGGGGCGCGGCATGCCAGCCGACCCCGACACCGCGCTGCTGGTCGTCGGCTACCCCGACATCACGGACCCCTGCCCCACGGCGTGGAACATGACGGCGACGGCGGGGAGGGTCCATGGCTGACAGGATCAAGTTCGGGCGCTTCGTCCACAGCGACGCGGGCGTCATCGCCGTCACGAAGGGCGCGGGAGTCCGCGCCTGGGTGGCGACCGAGACCGCCCGCCTCGCGGCGAGGGCCAACGCCGAGGCCGCATCGCACCACGTGCCGTCGGGCTACCGCAGGTCCCTCGAGAAGAAATACCAGGGGACATTCGACAGCGCCCCCTACGTGGGCGTCGTCAAGTTGGATTGGCAACACCTATTTGGACGATTCCGGGAGGGACAGCCCCGCCTCCCTGAACTCGACCGGAGACATGTAGCC
>NZ_JADNJQ010000022.1 GCF_015555045.1 Collinsella aerofaciens
GCGCCGCTGACCGGTGGACGGCACCGAGCCGTACGCTTGAACTGAGAAGGGGGAGGCCTCGCGGCCTCCCCCTTTTTTGCGTTTACGGGCTTTTGTCTCACATAGTAGCTGTGTTTTATAACCCTCGTTTGTCGCATCTTCTGTGAACGGGCTACAATAACTTAGTCTGTGCGATCTGGAGGTGAACATGGCTGAAGCTGGTATCGGCGTTGATATCGTCGAGATTTCCCGCATGAAATCAATTCTTGAAAAGACGCCGTCGTTTGCTCGGCGTGTGTTTACCGAAGAAGAGCGTGCGTATTGCGATGCATCATCGCGTCCTGCTGCTCACTATGCGAGCCGCTTTGCTTCGCGCGAGGCGGTACTTAAAGCTCTCGGCACGGGTTTTAGTCAAGGCGTGGGTCGCAAGGATGTTTCGGTTACGCGTGATAAACTCGGCAAACCGAAGGCGCTGCTTTCGGGCCGTGCTCTCGAGATCGCTCAAGAACTGGGTGTTGTTGAGGTCGCTCTTTCCATTACGCTTACAGGAGACTTGGCCGTTGCGAATGCCATCGCGATTACCGAAGATGCTCGGCCTAAGCCAAAAGAGGAAAAGGTGAGCACCAAGAAACGCGTAGCGCAGACATTTAAAGAGGCTCGCTCTGTTTTAGATGAGCTTGAGCAGCTGCAGAATTCAGCATTGACGGAGCACCTGGGCGATGCTTCGCAAGATACGCTAGGAGCATAGATGAAACCGGTTTTGAGTACCGAAGAAGTCGTTCGTCTCGAGGATATCATCGAACGCGAAGGGACTTCGAAGGCCGAGCTTATGGAGCTAGCGGGTGAGTTTGCCGCCAACGAGGTCTTGAAGCTCAATCCCGATCGGGTTCTCGTTCTGGTCGGTTTTGGTAATAATGGCGGCGACGGTTGGGTTGCCGCCGATATCCTGAGCCATAAGGGTGTGGACGTGGATATCGTTTCTCCGGTTGAGCCGGATGAGATTCCTGCTGCTCTGGCACGTCATGTTGCTCGTCGTACTGCCGGCCGCGATGTGCACGTTTGCGTCGGCCCCTCGCGTGACGAACTCGAGGTTTTGATCGATAAGGCCGATGTTGTTGTCGATGCCATTTTTGGTACCGGTTTCCACGGAAATCTGCGTGCGCCGTTCTCCATCTGGATTCCTACGGTCAATGAATGCGCCGATTGTGTCGTATCCATTGATGTTCCCTCGGGCCTGAATGCCGAGACGGGCGTTGTTGATGACGACTGCATTCGTGCCGAGCATACGGTGACGATGATTGCGCCCAAGATTGGTCTGTATAGCGCTGATGGTCCTGAGTATGCTGGCGATTTGATCTGCGGCAATCTTTACGACCGTCTTGACGAGGTCATCGATGATGTCGACCACGCCGCCGAGATTGTCGAGCCCGGTGACTTAGTTGATTACTTTGCCCCACTACCTACGAATATCGATAAGTATTCCCGTGGCTCTGTGCTTATTGTCGCCGGATCTGCGCAATATCCTGGTGCTGCCATTATGGCGGCCAAGTCTGCAGCTCGCGCGGGTGCTGGTTACGTGGCAGTCGCGGCTCCTGACGCCTGCGCCAATCTTATTCGCATGGCACTTCCTTCGATTCCCGTCTTTGCTATTCCGTCTGATTCCCGCGGCTCCTTTGGCGCCGCTGCGCGCATGACGGTGTGCGAGATTGCAAAGAAGTACAGCTGTGTACTGTGCGGTCCCGGTATGACGACATCTGCCGGCGCTATGCAGGTGGTTTCGGGCTTGCTCGAGCTTGATGTGCCGCTTATCTTGGACGCCGATGCACTCAACTGCCTTGCTAAGATTGCCATTGACGGTATTGATAGTAATCCCGAGATGTATCGTCGCGAGCAGCCGTTGGTTATGACGCCGCACTATCGTGAACTTTCGCGTCTGGTTGCCGGTGACGAGGTGAACGACCTTGGTACTGCGATTGCAGCCGCGCAGAAGGTTGTCTGGGCTGCAGGCTCTGACAATCTGGTGGTCATTGCCAAGGGGCCGACGACGGCTATCTGTGGCGTTGAGCGTGTGCTGCTGCCGCTCTCGGGTCCGGCTTCTCTGGCAACTGCCGGTTCGGGTGATGTTCTCGCGGGTATTTTGGCCGGCACGCTTGCCACCATGCGCGACGAGATGGATCGTTGGGAGTTGCTGTATTCGTACGCCGTCGCACTTCACAGCTACGCCGGTTTTGCCGCGGCGACGGAGTATGGTGAGAAGAGCGTCATCGCGACCGATCTTATCGACTTGATCGGTCCGGCCATGGAACTGGCGGCAAAGGATGCGCTCGAAGATCTGGGAATCATGGACGAAGGGTCGGATGACTAATCATGAATAAAGCCGATTTGACGCGCTGGTCCTGGGTCGAGATCGACCGCGGGGCGCTCCGTCGCAACACGAGGGCCTATAAGAACTTGCTGAATCCACGTCAGCGCCTGTGCTGCGTGGTCAAGGCCGATGCTTATGGTCATGGAGCTGTTGAGTGCGCCAAGATCATGTATTCGGCCGGTGCCGACATGTTTGCCGTGGCGACGGTTAACGAGGGCGTTGAGCTCCGACAGGGCGGGATTACGAAACCCATCCTCATCCTAAGCGAGCCGCCTATCGAGGCCATTCCGACGTTGCTCGAGTTTGATATCATGCCTTCGGTCTATACGTCTGATTTTGCTCTTGCGTATGGCGAATGTGCCGTCGCGGCGGGCAAAGTGGGCAAGTATCATCTCGCCATCGAGACGGGCATGAATCGTATCGGCGTTCACTACACGCAGGTGCTCGACTTTGTCCGCGGTATAAATTTCCATCGCGGTATTCAGTGCGACGGCGTATTTACGCACTTCGCCACGGCCGATGAACCTTCGGGCTGGGACTACAAGCTGCAGTGTCAGCGCTTTACCGAGGCCGTTCAGGCCATTAAGGATGCGGGTTTTGAGTGCGGTATCGTGCACTGCGCCAACACGCCGTCCTCGATGCTCGACCCCTCGATGCATTTTGATATGATTCGCGCCGGCGTTGGCTTGTATGGCATGCAGCCGTGCGAGCTGAGTGGCCGCGTGATGCAGCTTGATCCCGTTATGAGCGTCCATGCGCGCGTGACGCGCGTGGCACACCCTGCGATGGGTGAGGGCGTGGGCTACGGTTTTACCTACCGCGTACCGCGTACGCGCGTTCAGATCTGCACGCTGCCGATCGGTTATGCCGATGGCCTATCGCGTACGCTTTCCAATCGTATGGATGTGCTGTATCGCGGCGAGCGTGTGCATCAGGTTGGCAATATCTGCATGGACCAGTTTATGGTCGCCATTCAGTCCAACCCGGCACACGAGATTCCCGAGGCCGAGTATGGTGACGAGATGATCATTGTCGGCCGCGATGGCGATGCCGAGATCACTATGGACGAGATGGCCCGACTGCGCGGAACGATTAACTACGAGGTCGCCTGCGGCTTTGGCATGCGTCTCGACAAGGTCTACGTGTAGGAGCCGCTATGGGCGTCATGCACATCCCCGGCCATACCCATCAGGCACCACGTGAGGTCGCACTCGAGGAAATTGAGGCCGTTCTGGGCGATTGTCACCTCTGCCAGCTCTACCAGTCGCGTCACAATATCGTGTTTGGCGTGGGAAACCCCCGCGCTCGCGTGATGTTTATTGGTGAGGCGCCGGGCCGCAATGAGGATTTGCAGGGCGAGCCCTTTGTGGGGGCGGCAGGCGAGGACCTCAACGGCATTTTGTCGCTGGCGGGCCTCAAACGCGAAGACGTCTACATTGCCAACGTGCTTAAGTGCCGCCCGCCGGGAAACCGCAATCCGCGTCCCGAGGAAGTGTTGGCTTGCTCGCCGTTTTTGCGTGAGCAGATTCGAAGCATCTGGCCCGATATTATCGTGACGCTCGGCAACCCCGCGACGCACTTTGTGCTTAAGACCGAGATTGGCATTACTAAGCTGCGCGGCAGGTTCCACCAGATGGGGCATTTTGTAGTAATGCCCACGTTCCATCCGGCAGCAGCGCTGCGCAATCCGGCGTGGCAGGAGCTGCTGGAGGAAGACTTTAAGATGCTGGGCGACTATCTGGAGCGACATCCCGCACCAGAGGACGTCTCGGAATAATAAGGAGCATATATGTCCCTGGAGCGCCTGGGGGTAGGTACTTACAAAACGACTTGCGCTGCCGATACGGAGTACTTTGGCGAGCTAATTGCACCGTGCCTTGAGGACGGCGATGTGCTCATCCTGACCGGTGGCCTGGGAGTGGGCAAAACTCACTTTACCAAGGGCGTCTCGCGCGGGCTGGGCGATGGGCATATGGTTACGAGCCCTACGTTTGCGCTCATGGCCGTTCACGATCAAGGTCGTATTCCGCTGTTTCACTTTGATCTATACCGCCTGGAGCATGCCTACGAGCTCGAGGATACGGGCATTTTCGATGTGCTGGGCTATGAGGGTGCTTGCCTGCTGGAATGGGGCGAACAATTCCAGGACGAGCTGACGGATGAGTATCTTTCGGTGACGCTCAAGCGTGATGAGGGCGACAGCGATGTGCGAACGATAACGCTTGAGGCGCACGGTGACCGCGCAATGGAGCTTTCCCATTTGATTGATAGGGCTGTACAAGATGAGCTTGCATAACGACAACGCGCTGGTGGTGGCGCTCGATACCTCGACCGACATGCTTGCCTGCGCGGCAAGCTGGATTGATGGGCAGACGGGCGAGACGAAGCTCGTGAGTGGCGACCACATGTGTCGCCGTCACGCCAACGTTGAGCTCGTGAATACCGTTGATGGCGTGCTGGCTCAAGCCGGTCTGGATTGCAGCGATGTTGGTTGCTATGTGGTCGGCCGCGGCCCGGGGTCCTTTACGGGTGTGCGCATCGGCATCTCCACTGCCAAGGGCCTCGCGCGTGGTGCCAATGTTCCGCTGCTGGGCGTGTCGACGCTCGACGCCTGCGCTTGGACGGCGTGGAAGGCTGGCGTGCGCGGCAAGCTTGGTATCTTGGCCGATGCTATGCGCGGTGAGGTATATCCGGCGCTGTATATGCTGGTCGATGAGGGTCCCGAGCGTCTGTTTCAGCGCGAGCGCGTGGTCAAGGCCGCCGTGGCGCTTGATGAGTGGCGTCAGACCGCGGGCTGGGATCAGGTTCAGCTAACTGGTGACGGTCTCGTGCGTTATGGCAAGCTGCTGGGTGAGGACGAGACGGCACGCTGCGTGGAGCGAGGCCTGTGGTGGCCCTCGGGCGAGGGCCTGCTGATGGCGCACGCCGCAGGCGATGGCGATCCCGCTCGCGTCTTGCCGATCTACACGCGCCTTTCGGACGCCGAGGAAAACGAGCGCAAGCGCCTGGGCCTTGCCGAGAGCGCGCAGAGTGAGGTGACAGGTGTTGCCGACGAGCTCGCTGGGCGTCATCTGCAATTCCGCCCCATGGGCGCGGCGGATGCCGAGGGCGCGAGCGCACTGGAGACCGCCTGCTTTGAAGGCGCCGGACACGAGGCGTGGACGCCGGGCATGTTCTTGTCCGAGCTGGGCGAGGACGTTGCCGCTCCGCGTAGCTGGTGGGTGGCGCACGACGACGGTCAGTTGCTGGGTCTTGCCGGCGGCATGGTCGTCGACGGGGACGTGCAGATTATGGACGTTGCCGTCGATCCGACTCATCGCCGTGAGGGTATCGCCCGCAAGCTTCTGTCGCACGTGAGCTATGACGCGCAGATGCTCGGCTGCACCACGGCTTCGCTTGAGGTTGAGGACGGCAACGAGGGCGCAATTGCACTCTATGCCGCCCTGGGCTTTACCGAGGCGGGTCGTCGCCGTGGCTACTACGGTGCCGGCAAGGATGCCATCGTCATGACGGCGCCGCTGCCCCTGGTGCTTCCGGTCGACAATGCTTCGCCGGAGCCGACGGCGGCAGAGCAGCGCGTATGGCCGCTGCCTGCGCCTGGGCGCTCCGAGGGGGAGCGTGCCGAAATTGAGCGCCGCCACCTAGTGCTCGCTATCGAGAGTTCCTGCGACGAGACGGCCGTGGCGATAATCGATGCAGATGGCAATATGCTGGCCAACCAGGTGTCGACACAGATTGATTTTCACGCCCGCTTTGGCGGCGTGGTACCCGAGATCGCCTCGCGCAAGCACGTTGAGGTGATTGTGAGTGTCGTGGATGCGGCGCTCGAGGATGCCGCAGCATCGCTGGGCCTTACGGGCGGAGCCATTGCACCAAGTGAGCTTGCCGCCGTGGGCGTGACGCAGGGTCCGGGCCTGGTGGGCGCGCTCGTGGTTGGCGTCGCCTTCGCCAAGGGCTTTGCCTACGCTGCTGGCAAGCCGCTCGTGTGCGTCAACCATCTGGAGGGGCACCTGTTTGCCAACCTGCTGGCGCAGCCCGACCTCAAGCCGCCGTTCATCTTCACGCTTGTCTCGGGCGGGCACACCATGCTCGTGCACGTGAAGGCGTGGGGCGACTACGAGGTGCTCGGTGAGACGCTCGACGACGCCGTGGGCGAGGCCTTCGACAAGGTGGCCAAGGCGCTGGGCCTGGGCTATCCCGGTGGCCCCATCATCTCTAAGCTGGCCGAGACGGGCAACCCCAAGGCGATCGATTTCCCCCGTGCGCTTAACAGCAGGGGGGACTACCGCTTCTCGCTTTCGGGCCTCAAGACGGCGGTGACGCTCTACATCGAGCAAGAGACCAAGGCCGGGCGCACGATTCACCTTCCCGATTTGGCGGCTTCGTTTGAGGCAGCTGTCTTTGACGTGCAGTACAAGAAGGCCAAAAACGCACTGCACGCTACCGGATGCAAGGAATACTGCATCGGTGGCGGCGTCTCGGCCAACCCGCATCTGCGCGAGATGATGATCAAGAAGCTTGGGCGTCAGGGGATTCGCGTAACGGTGCCGCCCTTGTCTGCCTGTACCGATAACGCAGCCATGATCGCGGAGGTCGCTCGCCGTAAATTCGACCGAGGCGAAATCTCGCCGTTCGATGTCGACGCCGATCCGAACATGACGCTGTAGCTGGTATGGCGCGGTCCCCGGACGGAGGGGCCGGATATAAGGTTTCCTGCTCTACAGTCCTGCGCAAGACGAAGGCCACATTAAGTGGCCTTCTTTGCGTGCGGAACTCGCGATAAACCTTATATCCGGCCCCTCCGTCCGGGGACCTTTCTGTATCGATATAGCTTCTGGGCTGTTTTGGCGTCGACAACGTCCAGCAAGGTTAACAAGCCAGTGTCGAATTTCCGGCGTGCTTTAGCTGAAAGAAAAAGTTGGCATGCGGAGCTTTGCTCCGCACATTTGGGATGGGAGCCCCTGAGAGCCGCGGGAGCCGGGCGGCGCATATGAACTTTATCGCGAGTTCCGCACGCAAAGGAAAGCACTTAATGTGCTTTCCGTCTTGCGCAGGACTGTAGAGCAGGAAAGTTCATATGCGCCGCCCGGCTCCCGCGGCTCTCAGGGGCATCTCTCATGCAAAAACTGTCGTGGGGTAAAGTCCGAGGTCAGTGGCGTTTTATACCGAGAAATCCAAAAAAGTTGAAAATTCATTACATATTTGCGTTGACTTTAGGTAACTAAAGTTTCATACTCCTTTTCAACCACTGGGGGATGTGAACACGCACGGATCGTTCACATCATGATCGAAGAGGATTTCTTAGACATGTTCACGCATCAGCTAAACATTATCAGCGTAGTAATTATCTGATGCGGGTTAGCACATACAGCTAGCCCGTACGATAACGGGCGGCTGATGAAAATGAGGGCCGTCGAGCGCAACCGACGGCCCTCATTTTTTATGTCTGGGAAGTTCTTTTTAGAGGAGGAAATGTAATGAACGGAGTTTTGCTCATGGTTGTGGCCGCGGCGGTGCTCGCTTGCGGCTATCTGGGCTATGGCCGATGGCTGGCCAACAAGTGGGGCGTTGACAAAGAGGCCCTCACGCCGGCCAAGCGCATGAAGGACGGCAACAGCTTCTCGCCCGTCTCCGCCTTTACCGCGTTCTCGCACCAGTTCAGCTCGATCTGCGGTGCCGGCCCTGTCACGGGTACGATCGTCGCCATGGCCTTCGGCTGGCTTCCCGTCGTGCTCTGGGTCCTCGTCGGCGGCATCTTCTTTGGCGCCGTCCACGACTTTGGCGCCCTGTACGCCTCGATGAAGAACAACGGCAAGTCCCTGGCCCAGCTCATCGAGAAGTACATCGGCAAGACCGGCCGTCGCCTGTTCCTGCTGTTCTGCTGGCTGTTCTGCATCATCGTCATCGCCGCTTTCACCGACATGGTCTGCAAGACGTTCATGTTCACCCCGGCCGTTGACGCTTCTGGTGCTGCTACCGGTGCCATCGACTTCACCAAGTCCTATGCCGCCGGCTGCGCTGGTACCATCTCCATCCTGTTCACCTTCGTCGCTATCGCCTTTGGTTGGGCCCAGAAGAAGTTCAACCTCACCGGCGCTGCCGAGTTCGTCACCGGCGTGGTCCTCATGGTTCTCATGTTCGCCGTCGGTATGCAGTTCCCGGTCTACCTGGACAAGTTCCAGTGGTTCGCCGTCGTCATGGTCTACCTGGTCTTCGCTGGCGCTATGCCCATTCAGATGCTCAAGACCCCGCGTGACTACCTCACTTCCATCATGATGATCGTCATGATCGTCTGCGCTGTCCTCGGCATCGTCGTCCTGGGCGTCAACGGTCAGGCCACTATCACCGCTCCGGTCTTCACCGGCTTCTCCACTGCTTCCGGCATGATGTTCCCGGTCCTGTTCGTCTCCGTCGCTTGCGGTGCTCTCTCCGGTTTCCACAGCCTCGTTTCTTCCGGCACCTCCTCCAAGCAGGTCGAGAAGGAGCAGGACGCCGTCAAGGTCGGTTACGGCGCCATGATCGTCGAGTCCTTCGTCGGCATCCTTGCCATCATCGTCGCCGGCATCATGTTCTCCGACATGAACACCGCCGGTACCGGCGCCCTTAACGCCGGCGTCGCTTCCACCCCGTTCCAGATCTTCGCCGCCGGCATCTCCCGCGGTATGCAGGCTTTCGGCGTTGACGGCACGCTCGCAACCGTCTTCATGACTATGAACGTTTCTGCTCTGGCCCTGACCTCGCTCGATGCCGTCGCCCGCATCGCTCGCACCTCGTTCTCCGAGTTCTTTGCCCAGACCAACGACGCCCTGGCCATCGAGTCCAAGGCCGGCTACATGAAGGTCCTCGGTAACCCCTGGTTCGCCACGGTCGTTACCCTGCTTCCTGGCCTCGCCCTCGCCTTTGGCGGCTATGCCAACATCTGGCCGCTCTTTGGTGCTTCTAACCAGCTGCTCGGCGGTATGACCATGATCACCCTCGCCGTGTTCTGCAAGTGCACCGGCCGCAAGGGTTGGATGCTCTACGTGCCCGTTGTCTTCCTGCTCTGCTGCACCTTCACCTCGCTGGTCCAGAGCGCCATGGGCTGCATGACCGCCGTCCAGGCCTACGGCTTCTTCGGCACCATCCCGGCTACCGCCACCACGGCTGCTGTCTCCGTCGCCGCCACCAAGGGCCTGCAGCTCGTCTTCGCCGTCCTGCTGATGGTCCTGGGCCTTATCGTTGCCGTCAACTGCCTCAAGGAGTTCTTCGGCAAGGAGGCCGGTTCCATGCCCGACGAGGAGCCCGAGTGGTCCGAGATGGGCAAGGCCGAGTATGGCCGCACTGTTGCCGCCGAGGCTCCCACCGACGCCGAGGCTGCCAAGGCCTAGTCAGTTTGATGGGCTAGCCGTTCCATCCATATGACTCGGAAAGACCGGGTCCGCAACGACGCGGACTCGGTCTTTTTTCTTGCGAGAACGGATGATGCTAGGGCGTCCTCGCAGATGTTTTGCGTGGATAGGCTCGCGCGTTGTACCATATAGACGTATATGTGTACATATGAAAGGGGCCCCGTGGCCAAGACGGTATATTCCGATAACCAAAATAATGTCGATGTCCTGGCTGAGCGTCTGAGCAGCCAGACGTCGCTTTCTGCCGAGCGCGCCAAGTTGGTTGCCTACGACCTGCTCTGCCGCAAGGCACTCAAGATCAAGTCGAGCGCGCTGGCGCAGATTTTCCGCTCCGTCGATAAGGAATGCGACACCAAGGCGATGCGCGACGAACTCATCGCGGCAAAGATTGTTACCAAGATCGAGGGCAGCGGCATTAACGGCCGCCCTGCCTTTTACACCATTAATGCCGAGATTAACGATGCCCAGGAGCAGCTCGTCGAGGTTGCCGAAGAGGCCGTCGAGGACGTTGTCGAGGCGCCCGCTTCGGTGGAAACAGCTCCGCGTGAGCATGTCGATACCGACGAGCTGCTTGACGAGAGCGTCGTTCGCGCCTTTACGGCCAAGGCCGGCCGCGGCGGTTTTGGCGGGGGCGGCAAGCGCGATGCTCAGCGCCGCGCTCAGCAGGAGCGCTTCCGTCGCGCCGTTGCTCAAAAGGATGGGCTCGATACCGAGGCTGTTGAGACCGAGGCTGCTGCCGAGTCGCAGAAGCCCGCGAAGGAGCAAAAGCCCGTGGAGGCCCAAGAGCCCAAGCGTCGTCGCGGTGCTCACTTTAAGGCCGCGCAGCAGGATGTCGCGCATGAGGCTGAAGAGCCTTCCGAGGCTGCAGACGATGTTGAGGAGTCTGCCAAGAGGGCTCCGGGTTCGTGTCGTCCCGGTCGCGGTTTTGCGGGACGCGCGTATCCCGTAAAGCGACAGGAGAAGGGCGAGCCGGCTTCGACCGCTCAGGCCGATAAGGCCGAACAAACCGAGAAAGCCGTTGAGCCGGCGGCTCGCGAGCAGCAGCCTTCCGAGTCGCAGCCTGCGGCTGACACCGAGGTCAAAGCTCAACAGTCCGCTGATAAGCAGACGGGGGAGAGCGCTTCGAGCAAGCCTCGCCGCCGTCGCCACCGTGGCTCAAATGCCGAGACTGTGGCTGAGAAGGCAGTGACGCAAAACAAGGATGCGAAGGCTGAGGCCCCGGTGGAGCAGCCCAAGCGCCAGCCGGCGAAGGGGGACAAGCCCGAACGTTCGCAAAAGAGCTCGTCCGCGCCAAAGCAAGAGCGCAAAGCTCAGGCAGATTCCAAGCGCAAATCCCAGACGCAGCCCAAACCGACTACAAACGATGCGGCCGCCCAACAGCCTGATCCGCCCGCTCATGGCGAGGTTTCGGCGTTTGCTCTGGCACGTGTCCTGGGCAGGCAGCTGCTCAAGGTCGTTCCTACGCCAATGGCGCTCTCCAAGATCAAGGAGCAACAGACTCAAATCGTTAAAGTCGAGGGCAAGGACGGTAAAAAGGCTCCGCAGCGCACTCAGCACAACGAGATGTCTAACCGCAAGATTGCCGAGGAGATTGCGATCATCCAGGCTTGGATTGAGCAGAATCGCGGTGTCGACACGCCGGTCGCTTCGCGTCGCCAGCGCGCCTACCAGATTTTTAACGATGAGAAGGCCTTTGACGGCAAGCACGGCGAGCGCCTGATTCGGCGTATGACCGAAAAGGGCATCAGCATGCAGGCGATTAAGGTCGCCCCCAACCGCCCCGTGCACTTTACGGGTTTCTTTACTCTGGGCGCCGACAAGCCGTTCATTATGGTCGAGAACCTGGACACCTATGACGAGATCGTCAAGCTCCTGCGCGGCCGCAAGCATGCCAAGCTTTTTGGCACCAAGGTCGGTGGCGTAATCTTTGGCGGCGGCTGCAAGGCAAGCGTCTCGCATGCGTTGGATGATTATCTGGCCGAGATCGGCTATCGCTTTAACTATGTCTACTACGTGGGCGACATCGATCGAGAGGGTGCGCGCATTGTCGAGCAGGCCCGTAATGCCAATGTCGTTGAGATTCGCCTGCATGCCGGTATGTATCGCGCCATGCTCGCCGAGCACAAGCGTCGCGTAAAGGCCGGCGGAGAGTGCGAGCCTGCGGCTGCCAACCAGGGCGTGCCGCAGAACCTAGCGGCGACGATCAAAGATTTGCCTATGGTCACGCGCGTGCAGTTCCGCAACGTGCTGCGCGAGGGCGGACGCATTCCGCAGGAGATTCTGATGACCGCTGACTATCGGGATGGCGACTCGGGAAGCTTCGACCGCATGCTCAACAATTAGGGACGCGGGACCCCGACGGGCGGGGACACCGAATTAGGTTTCCTGCTCTACAGTCCTGCTCACGACGGAGGCCACATTAAGTGGCCTCCTGTTCGTGCGGAACTCGCGATAAACCTAATTCGGTGTCCCCCCCGTCGGGGCCCCGCGGCACTTTGTAGATGGTGGCTCGCTTTTCGGAACTGGGCTGATATTTTCTAGATGTAAGGCGCTCTTGGTCCTAATGGGCCTGGGGCGCCTATCTTTTGGAGGTAGATTTTGGGACATGCCTGAAAATCTATCTCAAACTTCTCGTATAGGACGAGAAGTTGTAGCTGAAACTTCTCGTGTAGGACGAGAAGTTATATACTCAAGATGTTGAAAGGAGAGCATTATGGCACCTGCAGCGTTGGGTATTGCAGAAATTGTTGCCGAGGCCCGTTCCTTTGAGATTCCTCATGTCATTCATCGCGATGATGTCATCGGAAATCTTCCCGATCCAAAGCCTTTCAATCTTGTTCATATCATCACGGGTATCAGGCGCTGCGGCAAAACGTTCTATGCGTTTCAATGGATTCGTCGCCTTATCGATCGCGGTGTCGATGCCGAGCGTATCTTCTATTTCAATTTTGCTGATGACCGTCTTCGACCGGCGCCGGACACGCTCATGAGCGACATTTTGGAAGAGTATTGGCGGCAGGTTCCCTCAGCGCGAACGAAAGGCTGTTATCTTTTTCTGGATGAGGTGCAGGAGACCGATGGCTGGCAGGGCGTTTGTCAGCGTTTGGCGGAGCACGAGAGCGTAACGCTTGTTATCACCGGATCGTCCTCAAAACTATCTGCCGATGAAATAGCGACGCAGTTTCGCGGTCGCTCGCAAGAGCACGCTATGCATCCGCTTTCATTCCGCGAGTATTGTGCGTTTCATCACATTGAAACGCCGGATATGTCTACTAGCGCTGGGGCTCCAGCTGTTTCTCCGCAGCGGCGAACTGATCTGGAATCGGCATATGACCGTTATCTCATAGAGGGTGGCTTTCCTGGGGTTCAGGAGCTTGATGCCGGTTCGCGTATTCAGATGCTTCAAGCCTATTTGCGAGATGTTGTTGCACGAGACATTCTCGAGCGGAGCGGGCGCACGGATATCGCTCTTGCCAACCAAGTAGGGCTCTTCTGCCTTCGAAACACGGGTTGCGACCTTTCGGTCAACAGTTTGTTGGAAGCCTTAAAGTCTGTCGGATATCGAGCGTCATGGGAAAAAATAAACGAACTCGTTCGTTTGTTCCAGCAGGCTCATCTCATTGGATTACTTCCGGAGTATTCAACTTCTTTGGCTCCTAAGACAACGACAACAGATAAGGTCTATGCCGTCGACCAGGGGATGGCATATGCAACATCGCGTGCTAATCAGCAGGATATAGGAAAGCGTTTGGAGACTGCGATTTATGCTGAACTCATGCGCCGTACGGCAAACGGCCGGTTGGAAACGGTGACTTCATTTACGGCTCCAACGCAAGCACGAGAAAAAGTTGATTTCTTGGTCGGCGACGCTTTGGCATCGGAACCATACGCGCTCTACCAGGTGACAGTCGATATGACGGCAGAGAAAACGCGCAGGCGTGAAGTCGGTTCCCTTGAGGTTGCTATGGTAAAAACCGGTATCAAGGATGCCAATATCATCACGCTGCGCGAGGCGACCCAGATCAAAACGGAGCATGGCGTCATCGAGGTTATTCCCGCATGGAAATGGTCGCTTAGTCTGTAATGCTACGCCGGCCCGCCGGGGCCGCACGGCACCATGTTGATGACCGGCACTTTAGGAACGTCCCTAAGTGCCGGTTCGGCTGGAAAGTCGAGATGCGGGGAGCTCTCGGCTGATATGGGACGGAGGGATTCCGCGTCTGCCTTTTCGGCGGGCGCGCCCCGCTACGCTGCTTCGCTCCTTGCGTGCTGCGCTGGAAAACGCTTCGCGTTTCTTCAGCTTCGCACTCTTGCGGGTTCGAATCCCTCCGCTTGCTCACAAGAAAAGCCTCCCGATCGGCTATGCGTTCGAGAGGCTGGTTTCTTTGGCTGGGACGGAGGGATTCGAACCCCCAACAGCCGGCACCAAAAACCGGAGTTCTACCGTTGAACTACGTCCCAATGTGTGATGTTGCCCAAAAGCAACTCGTTTAGTTTACCTAATCTGCGAGGGCATCGCAAACGCCGTCGAGCAGGCGTACGGCGAGTGTCTGCGCATCACTTGCGGTGAAGGTTCCGTTGTAGCGCGTCATGCCCGTAAGCTCAATGCGGATGCGCGCGGGCTTTTGCTGTGCGGCGACATTGGCAGTGCGGATGCGCTGCGCCAGGTTGTGACACTCGGCAAGGGCGATCGTGGCGCGCGGCGCTGCATCTGCGGGCAGCTCATCGCTTGCGATCTCGAGCACCAGATCCACGTCGGTTGGAACCTCGGAATCGCACAACATCATGCCGCTGCTGTCGGTCGTCGCCGTGGCGATGTTCCACATGCGCGATGCAACGCTACGCGCGATGGGGTCCTCACCGATGACGGCAATCTGGAAGCGTTCGAGCACGTTGGCGGCGCGGGCAAAACCGATGCGCGACTCGGCCTCGGTAACCGAGGGCTTGCCCTCCCACACGTGATGCAGGCGGTTGATATAGGCGTAGGTATCCTGGAACGCCATGCCATCGGCAAACAGGCCGACATTTTCTTGGAACTGCTGCAGAGCGGCCTCGGTGTGCGGGCCAAAGTAGCCGTCGTCCTCACCGCAGGCAAAACCCAAAACGTTGAGCGCGCGCTGCAGGGCCTGAACGTCGGCGCCATGGAAATTGGGCATGCGCAGATAAAGTGTGCGGTCGCCCAGCTTATACGAGGCGTCTACCAGGGCGCTCCAGCAGGGGATATCGACGGCGCAGCCAGCGGCAAGGCCACTGTCGAGCCTAAAGGTGCCAACGGCCTGCTCGGTGGTGGCGCCAAAGCGCTTATCGGCGACCTCGGTGTCATCGATTGTATAGCCGAGCTGCAGAAGGCGGGACTGGACGTCCTCGACGGCTGCTCCCTGCATGCCCGTTGTAATAGGTTCCATGAACGAACCCCTTTCGGCGTACCATTCGTACTATTTGAGCGTGTGTCGGATAGACAACGCAAAGGGATGCATAAACATGCACTCAACAGTGTAGCAAGTTGTACCCAAATACGCTGCTGACAGGTTTTATAACCCCGCTAGTTAAGGCGCTCCACAAAGAAATCTGCCATGGAGAGGAACAGCTCGCGTGCGTGCGGATCAAGCTCAACGTTCTCGATGGCCGCTTTGGCCTTAGCGGTCAGGTCGAGCGCGTAAGTGTGGGCGTAATCGATGGAGCCGGTCTGCTGAAAGATCTCCACAGCACGTGCGAGTTGCGCGGGGTCCTCGGTGCCCGAGGAAAGGATTGCCTCGACCTCGTCGTGATAACGCTCGTCTGATAGGGCGTGCACGGCGACGAGGGTGCGCTTGCCCTCGGTGATATCGGTGCGGAAATCCTTGTTGGCGGCCTCTTTGGTGCCGATCAAGTTGAGCAGATCATCTTGGATCTGGAAGGCAAGGCCCGTGTGCAGGCCAAAGGCGCGCAGTGCCTCAATTTGCTCCTCGCTGCCGCCGCCGATAATGGCTCCGGCGGCAAGTGGCGTGGCTCCGCTGTAGTACGCGGTCTTGTGCGTCGCCATGTCCAGATAATCGTCGACCGAGATGTCAAAGCGCCCATCGCGGACCCAGCCCAAGTCGAGCGCCTGGCCCTCGATGGTGCGAACGATCATCTCGGTGAGCTCGTGGAGCACGCGGAGTTTCACGTCTGCCTCGAGTGTGGGGTCGTCGAGAACCGTCTTGGTGACCATGGTGAGCGCTAGGTCGCCGCAGTTGATGGCAAGCCCCGTGCCCTCGGTAAGGTGCATGCAGGGCTTGCCGCGGCGCAGTTGGCCGTTGTCGGCGATGTCATCATGGATAAGCGCTCCCGATTGAAAGTGCTCGATAGCCGCCGCTGCGCTGCGGGCGCTCTCAAAGCCGCCACCTACCGCGGTGGCGGCGAGCATGCAGATAAGCGGGCGGTGGCGTTTGCCGGCATTGGCCGTAAATGCCGAGAGCGGGGCATACAGGTAACGCTCGATATCGGCGGAAGTCGCCTGTCCGTCAAAGAACGTGGCCAGATAGTCGTTAATCTGGTCAAAGTGCTGGGCTAAAAAGCTGGTAAACGGACTGGACACGGGTTCTCGCATTCTTTCTTAGGTTGCACCGTTGCATTATGCAGACAACATATTGCCACATTGGGGCGTCGAGCGCGGCGGTTGAAGACGATTGAGTCTTGCGGCCGCAAACGCGGCAAGGGGCTCGGCTAGATAAGCCCAAAGTGTTCGAGCGCGGTGACGACGCCGTCGTGGTCGAAGCTGTCGGTTACGTAGTCGGCCTTTTCCTTGAGGAAGTCCGGCGCGTTGCCCATGGCGATGCCAACATCGACCGCCTCCATGAGGGCGATGTCGTTGCTCGCGTCGCCAATGCCATATACGGTGCCGTGGTCTGGCCCCAGGGCGTCAAGCACGGCCTTGATTCCGGCCCGTTTGGTGCACTCGCGAGGCGAGATTTCCGTGACCTCGAGTTCGAGCTCATTGAGGCAGAGCAGGGGTCCAAGCTCTTCGTCTTGGGCGATGCGGTTGGCAAGTGGCGTGGACATAAGAATTTTATAGGCGTTGTAGTGCTCAAGTTGCGTGACGGCGTCGCCCACGGTGCGTGCGTATCCGTACGTCTCGGGGGCATCTGTACTCATGCGCGCCACGCGATCGATGCCCTCAAAGCGAATGACCTCACCCGATTGCTCGAGATAGGGGGCGAGGCGCTGTAGCATGCCAGGGCTTATGGCAACGTTTCGCACGACGCGCCCCTCGAGTTCGGCGTAACCGCCCGCGAGGCACACGACGCCTGCCCACGGCAGTTCGAGCAGCTTGGGATGGATGCAGCTGAGGGTGCGCCCCGTACAGATAAAGGCTTTGTTGCCGTTGGCGACAAACGTGCGAATTGCCTGTGCAACCGTCTCGTTGGGATAGGGGGAAAGATCTCGCTCGCCCTCGGGGAGCTCTTGGGCAAGTTTGGGATCTTGCCAGGCGAGCGTACCGTCGATGTCGAAGAAGCAGACATTGCCACACTTTTTGGCGCCATCGCCGGCATGAAAAGGTGAGGCGGCGGATGCAAAACCCGGTTCGAGTCCCATAATCTGATCAAAGTGCTCTTTGACGCGGGGTACCGAGATACCGATGATTACCTGAGCGGTCTTGCCGGTGACGATGAGGCCTTTGGCACCCGCTGCGACAAAGGTCGCATTGTCCGCGACGATGGAGGGGTCCACGACTTCGACGCGCAGACGCGTGGCGCAGTTGGTTGCGCCCACAATGTTGGAGACGCCGCCCAGAAGCGTCACAACCTGCTCGGCGAGGAGATGATCTTGTGAGGCCTGGTTGCCGGAAGCGCCGGTTTTGGATGAGCGCTTTTCGTCAACGTCGTTTCCCGTCAAGCGCGAGAGCGCCGCGTTGCTGGCGATATGGTCCTCGCGTCCCGGGGTTTTAAGGTCAAAGGTCAGGATAAGACCTCGAAAGCTCAGAAAGAAGATGACGCAAAAGATGAGTCCGATTCCGAGCGCCAAAAGGTAGGAGCCGGCATGCGTCCGCATGAGCGGGATAAAGTTGAAGGCAGCCATTTCCATAAAGCCGCCCGAGAAGATGCCAACGACGCCAAAGAAGTTCATAGCCATGGCGAGGCAGGAAGATAGGGCGGCATAGAGCAAAAAGAGCCCGGGATAGGTGAACATAAAGAGAAACTCGAGCGGCTCGGTGACGCCGCAGACCGCCGAAGCGACGATGGCGGGCAGAAGGATGGCCTTGAGGCTGGCACGGCGTTCGGGCTTGGCCGTGGTGTAGAACGCTACAGCGATGGCGGGAAGGCCAAAGAGCTTGACCCAACCGGTGGCGGTGAAACCAGCCCAGGGTGCAAGCTCGTTGAGGGGGCGCGTGCTGTGCGACAGGATGGGAAGCAAGTTGGTCCACGTGGCGTAGATACCGTCGTTAATAACTAAATTGTCGTAGTAGATAGGCATGTAGAGCAGGTGGTGCAGCCCCATGGGCTCGAGTGCTCGCTCCAAAAACGCAAAGATACCCACGCCGAGGGGGCCGACGCCCGCAAGTGCGTGGCGCAGCGTTTCGGTCGCTGCGTATACGAAGGGCACGATGGCGGCCGAGATGGCGGCAAGGGCGAACACGGCAAAAAAGCTGATGAGGTAGACCAGCGAGGAACCCGAGAAGGTGCCGAGCCAATCGGGAACCTTGGCATCGTAGAAGCGGTCATGGATGGCGACGACGGTTGCCGATACCGCTAGCGGGCCGATAATGCCGGTGTCGAGCGTCTTGATGCCGTCGATGATGGTAATGCCGCTGGCGGGGGTCAAAGACGACGGGTACTTAAGTCCAAGGTTGTCTCCGCTTAGCTTGATGATCTCGCTCAAAAAGAAGCAATAGGCAAAATAAGCCACGAGCGCCTCGAGGCAACAACGTGCCGGTTGCTTTTGGGCAAGGCCGATGGGCAGCGCTACGGCAAAAAGGAGCGGAAGTCGTTTAAAGACCGTCCACGCGCCGCGCTGAATGATAGTCCAAAAGACGTACCAAGGGGTTCCGTATACGGCGAGGTCGCCGACGATATCCGCAGACGTTGCGAGGGCGGAGACGCCAACCATAAGGCCCGATATGGAAAACAACATGGCGGGCGCGAACATTGCCCCGCCAAAGCGTTGGATTTTTTGCAGCATGCTCTGCCTCCCGAATATCGAGGCGCGTTGCGCGTGGTGAAACGTTTAAACAATGGATTCATTGTAGAGGACCAGACGATTGTCGTACCGGCAGTTTTGAGCGAAACAGGTTTGGGCGCGACAGAAACCGTCAACGGTTAAATCCTGTCGCTTTGCCGATAATCGGTTTACACAACTTTAAGAAATGCTATCCTGCCTAGCCATACATATTCATTAGAGGTGAAGTCATGCCAAAAGCGATTTACGAAGGAATCTACCGCGAGATCCGTTCGCGCATCATTAACGGGACCTATGCGTTTCAGGAGATGCTGCCAACCGAAGCCGAGCTGACCGCGGAATTTGGCTGCACGCGCAATACCGTCCGCCGCGCTTTGAGCATGCTGGCCGATGGGATGTTTGTGCAGCCCATACACGGCAAGGGCGTGCGCGTTATTTGGCTTAAGGGCGAAACCGACATGTTGGGCGCACTCGAAGAGGTTGAGTCGTTTGGCGAGTTCGCAAAACGCAACAATGCCGTTGCATCGACGGACGTTAAGTCCTTTGAACATTTGATTTGCACCGAGCAGCTCTCTCGTCGCCTGGGCTTTAAGGTGGGCGAGGAGCTGATTCGCGTAGTGCGTGTCCGAAGCCTCAACGGCAACGCGCGCCAAGTGGACCATGGCTATTTTTTGGCGTCGATCGCCAAGGGCCTGACTCCCGAGATCGCGGCAGATTCTATTTACGGCTATCTGGAGCGCAAGCGCGGTGTCAAAGTGATGGCGAGCCGTCGTACGGTGAGTGTCGAGCTCGCCAACGATGAGGACTGCAGCTATCTTGACCTCGGCAAATACAACTGCGTTGCCGTCATGGAGAGTCAGTCGTACACCTCGGATGGCATCTTGTTTGAGGTGACGCACACTCGCACACACCCCGAGATCTTCCATTACCGCGTCAATTCCAAGCGATAGCCGGCTAGCTCGCAGCCTGACGAGACTCATGCCCTCAAAGCGAAAACGCCCGGTCAAACCGACGGTACATCGGCTTGACCGGGCGTTTTCTCTGCATTCGATAACAAATAATTGTTTATACAAAACTTGTCAAGTATCAAGTTGAAATTACCGTTCACCGAAGTTTTTCTACCGCTCTAGTAATACTTGTTCAAACAACTTTCCAAATAGCGTATCGTTCAAATCAGCAAAAGGGGCAAAGTCCCCGAGCCAATCTCCGAAGGCGGCGGCAAAGGGTGCCGCCACGGTGTGAAAGGGTGGATTGTAATGAAGAACGAAATGAGCAGAAGGCAGTTCCTGGGCTTTGCTGGTTCCGCGGCTGCAGTTCTTGGTCTGGGCCTCGTGGGTTGCGGTGGTTCTGCCGGCTCCGGCTCCTCTGCTTCTGGTGACGCTGCCGAGGTCTACTTCCTCCAATTCAAGCCCGAGGTCGACAAGGAGTGGAAGGAGATCGCCAAGGCCTATAAGAAGGAGAAGGGCGTCGAGGTCAAGATCGTGACCGCCGCTTCCAACACCTACGAGGAGAAGCTTAAGTCCGAGATGTCCAAGAGCTCCGCTCCGACCCTGTTCCAGGTCAACGGCCCCACCGGTCTTAAGAACTGGAAGGATTACTGCGCCGACCTGTCCGATACCAAGCTCCGCGGTGAGCTCATTGATGACTCCCTGGCTCTGCAGTCCGACGGCAAGGATGTGTGCATCGACTGGGTTCAGGAGAGCTTCGGCATTATTTACAACAAGCAGCTGCTCGAGAAGGCTGGCTACAAGGCCGAGGACATCAACTCCTTCGACAAGCTGAAGGCTTGTGCCGATGACATCCAGGCCCGCAAGGACGAGCTTGGTGTCGAGGGTGCCTTCACTTCCGCCGGCATGGACGACTCCTCCAGCTGGCGCTACACCACCCACCTTGCCAACATGCCGCTCTACTACGAGTTTGAGAAGGAGCACAACCAGGAGGACGACGAGATCAAGGGTGAGTTCCTCGACAACTACAAGCAGATCTTCGACCTGTACATCACCGACTCCACCTGCGATCCTTCGCAGCTCGCTTCCAAGACCGGCGACGACGCCACCAACGAGTTCGCAACCGGCAAGGCCGTCTTCTACCAGAACGGCTCTTGGGCCTACTCTGACCTCGTCAAGGCCGGCATGACCGACGATCAGATTGGCATGATGCCCATCTACATCGGTGTTGACGGCGAGGAGAACCAGGGCCTGTGCTCCGGCGGCGAGAACTACTGGTGCGTCAGTTCCCAGGCTTCCGAGGATGCTCAGAAGGCCACCGAGGACTTCATGTACTGGTGCGTCACCGCTGACACCCCGACCAGCATCATCGCCGACAAGATGGGCCTGACCGCTCCGTTCAAGAGCGCCAAGGAGACCACCAACGTCTTCTCGCAGCAGGCCGTTGCCATGGCCAAGGACGGCAAGAAGACCGTCGCTTGGGACTTCGTCTACATTCCCTCCGAGGAGTGGAAGAAGAACCTCAAGCAGGCTCTGATTGCCTACGCTGCCGATAACAGCAAGTGGGACGGCGTCAAGAACGCCTTCGTCGATGGCTGGAAGACCGAGAAGGCTGCTTCCGAGTAAGCAGTTGCTGCCCAAGCTATCTGATTAGCGACAGGGGGCGGGCAGACGTTGGTTTGCCCGCCCCCTGCATATTGAAAGGACCCTATTATGGGCAAAGCACTCAAGCGCTGGTGGCCGCTCTTTATGTTGCCCACGTGCCTGGCGTTTATGATCGGGTTCGTGATTCCCTTTATCCAGGGCTTCTATCTCTCGTTCTGCCAGTTTATTATCATTAGTAACGCGCACTTTGTCGGTATCGAGAACTACGTGCGCGCGCTGTCCGATCCGCAGTTCTCCACGTCGTTCTTCTTTACCGTGGCGTTTGCCTTCCTGTCGACGGTGCTCATCAACGTGATCGCCCTGGCCATTGCGCAGGCGCTCACCCGCAAGGCGCTCAAAGGCACCAACATCTTCCGTACGATCTTCTTTATGCCTAACCTGATCGGCGGCATCGTGCTGGGCTACATTTGGCAGATTCTGATCAACTGCCTGCTCTCCAACGTGGGCGCCCAGCTCATCGCTCTTAACTCTGCTGCTGGCTTCTGGGGCCTTATCATCCTGACCCTGTGGCAGCAGGTCGGCTACATGATGATCATCTACATCGCTGGTCTGCAGTCCATTCCGTCCGACTACATCGAGGCCGCCAAGGTCGACGGCGCTACGGCATGGCAGACGTTTTGGAAGGTTAAGATTCCTAACCTGATGCCGACCATCACCATCTGCCTGTTCCTGTCCATCACCAACGGCTTTAAGCTGTTCGACCAGAACCTCGCCCTTACCGGCGGCGCCCCCGCGCACTCCACCGAGATGCTCGCCCTGAACATCTACAACACGTTCTATTCGCGTGCCGGTATCGCATGGCAGGGCATTGGTCAGGCCAAGGCGGTTATCTTCTGCATCCTGGTCGTGGCCATCTCCATGATCCAGCTTAAGGCCACGAGGTCCAAGGAGGTGCAGCAGTAATGAAACGCGATAAGGTTATCAACCGCGCGCTCTCGATTTTCTTTACGATCCTGTCGCTCGCGTGGATCTACCCCGTGTTCATGATTGCGCTTAATTCTTTTAAGAAAGCGACCGCAATCAGCACCACCACGGCATTCGATCTGCTCACGCCCGAGACGTTCAACGGCCTCGCAAACTACATGCACGCCCTTAACGAGCAGGGCTTTGCCTCGGCATTTATGTACTCGCTCATCATCACGGTCACGTCGGTCGTGCTGATCTTGGTGTGCTGCTCCATGTGCGCTTGGTACGTGGTTCGTGTCAACAACAAGATCTCGAACTTCTTCTATTACCTGTTCGTGTTCTCGATGGTCGTGCCGTTCCAGATGCTCATGTTCACGCTGTCCAATTTGGCGGACCGCATCGGCTTCAACACGCCGTTCAACATCTGCTTTATCTACCTCGGCTTTGGCGCGGGCCTGGCGGTCTTTATGTTCGCCGGTTTTGTAAAGAACATCCCGCTCGAGATCGAGGAGGCGGCCATGATCGACGGCTGCAACCCGGTCCAGGTGTTCTTTAAGATCGTCCTTCCCATCATGAAGCCCACCTATCTTTCGGTCGGCATCCTCGAGACCATGTGGGTCTGGAACGACTACCTGCTGCCCTACCTTACGCTCGACTCCACCAAGTACAAGACCATTCCTATCTTGATTCAGTACTTCCGCGGCGGCTACGGCCACGTCGAGCTCGGCCCCATGATGGCCTGCATCATGATGGTCGTTGTCCCCATCGTCATCATGTACATCCTCTGCCAGAAGTACATCATCGACGGTGTGGTGGCAGGTGCCGTCAAGGGCTGATGCCGTAACTGTTTTGCAAGTTTTAGCGGCGCCCCTCAGCGCGGCGCCGCGTATCGAAAGGTAGAGACATGGCCGAGATCGTTCTCAAACATGTTCAGAAGGTGTATCCCAACAACGAGTCCAAAAAGAAGGGCTTCTTTGGCAAAAAGAAGAAGACCGAGGAGAAGAAGCACAACCTCAAGGTTACCGAGGACGGCGTGCTCGCTGTAGAGGACTTTAACCTCACCGTTCACGACCAGGAGTTCATCGTCCTCGTTGGCCCCTCTGGCTGCGGTAAGTCCACGACGATGCGCATGGTCGCCGGCCTGGAGGACATTACCTCGGGCGATGTGCTCATCGACGGCAAGCGTGTCAACGACGTGGCGCCCAAGGACCGCGACATCGCCATGGTGTTCCAGAGCTACGCTCTGTACCCCAATATGACGGTGTACGAGAACATGGCATTTACGCTCGAGCTCAAGAAGGTTCCCAAGGACGAGATCGACCGCAAGGTTCGCTCTGCTGCCGATATTCTGGGCATTACCGAGTACCTCGACCGTAAGCCCAAGGCGCTTTCGGGCGGCCAGCGCCAGCGTGTCGCTATCGGCCGCGCCATCGTGCGTGACCCCAAGGTCTTCCTGATGGACGAGCCGCTGTCCAACCTGGACGCCAAGCTGCGTAACCAGATGCGTGCCGAGCTCATCAAGCTGCGTCACGAGATTAAGGGCACCTTTATCTACGTTACCCACGATCAGACCGAGGCCATGACTCTCGGCGACCGCATCGTGGTCATGAAGGACGGCGTCGTCCAGCAGATCGCTACGCCGCAGGAGGTTTTCAACCATCCCGCGAACATCTTCGTCGCCGGCTTTATCGGCGTGCCGCAGATGAACTTCTTCGATGCCCAGCTGGTGCGCTCGGGCAACGGCTTTACCGTCAAGACCGAGGATATGAACGTGGCACTCGCCCCCGAGACTTGCGCTCAACTTGCCCTCAACTGGGACGGCGGCGACGTGAAGGAGATTACGGCCGGCGTGCGTCCCGAGCAGATCCTGCTTGCCGACAAGGACGAGGAGGGTGCGCTCCAGGGCACCGTCGAGGTGACCGAGCTCATGGGCTCGACCGAGCATGTCCACGTGACCGCTCCCGACGGCCAGTTTGTCCTGATTATCCCCGTCGTCGACCTCGAGGCCAAGGGCGCGCTCAAGGCTGGCGACACCATCTGGTTCAAGTTCGAGAAGAACGCGACCCACCTCTTCGATAAGGTCTCTGGCAAGAACCTTATCTAGGCCCGGTGCATCCAGGCCCTCCCTTTGGGCGACTGCGGTATTGCCATCCTTTTGCCGCGGTCACATATAAGGCTCCCCTCCCGTCCACTGGGCGAGAGGGGAGCCTTTCTTTGTGTTGGGGCTGTCTGACCGGTCGTTTGTCTCGATCTGTAACGGGTAGGGCCGATTTCGGACGTTAGATGTTACAGATCGAGATAGACCCAAGGGGAGGGGCCGGTATGTCTCAATCTGTAACAGCTGGGGCCGTTTTTACCGAGTAGCTGTTACAGATCGAGATTCTTCGGTCGAGTCGGGTCACAGGATAACGTGCGGGCACAAAAAACGGAGCCGTGTTGCCACGACTCCGTTTCTCAAGAGGATGGGTAAGGGAAGCGAAATTAGCTCAGGTGCCAAATCTCGTCGTTGTACTGGGAGATCGTGCGGTCAGACGAGAAGGTGCCGGCGTTGGCGATGTTGATCAGCGCCTTGCGCATCCAGGCGTCCTGGTCCTCGTAGTCGGCCAACACGCGCTCCTTGGTCTGGATGTACTCCTCAATGTCGAGCAGGGCCATAAACCAGTCCTTGCCCTTAATGTCGTCGTGCAGGCGCTGCAGGCGCTCGGCATTGCCGGTCGCCATAAAGGCCGGGTTGGTGATGAAGTCCACCAGCAGTTTAATGCCGGGCTTGCGGTAGAGCACACCGGCGTCATAGGTGCCGTCGGCGTAGAGCTGCTCGACCTGTTTGGACGAGGCACCAAAGGTATAGATGTTCTCGTCGCCCACGAGCTCGGCAATCTCCACGTTGGCGCCGTCAAGCGTGCACAGGGTTAGGGCGCCGTTGAGCATGAACTTCATGTTGGAGGTGCCGCTCGCCTCCTTGGAGGCCAGGCTGATCTGCTCGGAGATGTCAGCGGCGGGGATCACGCGCTCGGCGGCGGTGACGTTGTAGTTCTCGATCATGACAACCTGCAGGTAGGGAGCCACGTCGGGGTCGTTTGCAATCCACTGCGACAGCGTCAAGATCAGATGGATGATGTCCTGCGCGATAGTGTAGGCAGGCGCCGCCTTGCCGCCAAAGATGATGGTGACGGGGTGCTTAGGTCTGTTGCCGTTCTTGATATCGAGGTACTTCCAGATGATGTAGAGCGCGAGCATCTGCTGGCGCTTGTACTCGTGGATGCGCTTGACCTGGACGTCGATGATGGCGTTGGAGGGAATGGTCACGCCCTGCTCGAGCGCCGTGAACTGGCGCATGATGGCCTTGGCCTCGACCTTGGTGGCGGCCAGGCGCTCAAGAACGTCCTTGTCGTCGGCGAACTTGGCGAGTTTGCTCAGATCGCCGGTGCTGCGCCAGTCGGTGCCGATCACATCGTCGAGCAGGCTGGCGAGCGCGGGGTTGGCCCCATGGATCCAGCGGCGGAAGGTGATGCCGTTGGTCTTGTTGGAGAACTTCTCGGGATAGATTTCGTAGAACGGATGAAGCTCGGTGTCCTCCAGGATCTTGGTGTGGAGGGCGGCTACGCCGTTGATGGAGAAGCCAAAGTGGATGTCCATGTGGGCCATGTGGACGGTATCGTGTTTGTCGATGATGGCGACGCGCGGGTCATCGTGCTCGGCCTTCGCGATCTCATCGAGCTTGACGATAATGTCGGCGATGGCAGGGGAGACCTTCTGTAGGCTGGCGAGCGGCCACTTCTCGAGCGCCTCGGCAAGAATCGTGTGGTTAGTGTAGGCGACCATGGAGCGTACGATGGTCACGGCCTCGTCAAACTCGATGCCATGCTCGGTGGTGAGCAAGCGAATGAGCTCGGGAATGACCATGGTGGGGTGCGTGTCGTTGATCTGGACAACGGCGTAATCGGCCAGATCGTGCAGGTTGCTGCCGCGCTCGACGGCCTCGTCGATCAGGAGCTGGGCGGCGTTGCTCACCATGAAGTACTCCTGATAGATGCGAAGTAGGCGGCCCTGCTCGTCGGAATCGTCGGGGTAGAGGAACAAGGTGAGGTTCTTGGCGATCTCGGTCTTGTCGAAGTCGATGGAACTGCCGGGGACCAGGCCGTCGTCGACGCTCGCCAGGTCGAACAGGCGCAGGCGGTTCTTGGTGGACTGGCCGTAACCGGGCACATCGATGTTGACGAGCTTGGAGGTAACGGCAAAATCGCCGAACTCGACGGTGTAGGAGCGGTCATCGTCGACTAGGATGTCCTGCTCACCGAGCCACTCGTCGGGGACGGCCTTCTGCTGGTTGTCGACAAAGCGCTGACGGAACAGACCGTAGTGATAGTTGAGGCCCACGCCATCGCCGGTCAAGCCCAGCGTGGCGATGGAATCCAGGAAGCATGCGGCCAAGCGGCCCAGGCCGCCGTTGCCGAGTGACGGCTCGACCTCGAATTCCTCGATTTTGTTGAGGTCGTGGCCTGCGGCGGTGAGCTGGTCCTTAACCTCGTCGTAGATGCCGAGGTCGATCATGTTGTTGATGAGCAGCTTGCCGATCAAAAATTCGGCGGAAATGTAATAGAGCTTTTTCTTGCCGTTGTTGAGCGGGCGGGCGGCGGAGCGCTCCTGCACGAGTTTGACCAGTAGCTTGTAAATGCGACGGTCGTCGAGCTGCTCGAGCGAGGTGCCAAAAGACTGCTCGGCGAGTTCCATGAGGTTAATTTGGGGCATGTTTTCTCCTGTGATGGGTTGTTTCATGTCTGCAATTCATAAGAAGCCCGCGCGAGGGGATTGGGGTGGCCTCGCGCGGGAAAAGCAAGCGCGTCCGCACGGTGGGGAGGGGTCGGGCGCGGTAGCTCCTATTGAGGAAGCTCGATTTCGGCTTCCGACGGGATGCGGAAGTAGGTCTCGGTCCAGTCGGTGAGTTTGTGCTCGAGCTCGCGGGTGATGGCGCCGTCGAGCATGCGCCAGGTCCAGTTGCCGCCCAGCGTGGCAGGGGTGTTGATGCGCGCCTCGTTGCCCAAGTTGAGCAGATCCTGCATGGTGTAGATGCACGTGTCGCTCACGCTGGCGGCGATGGTGCGATTGAGTGCATCTGCCATGGGTTCGCCGGCCTGCTGATGGGTGTACAGGGCTGCCTGCTCACGCTGACGCGGGGTGGCCGTTCCTTCAAACCAGCCGCGTGCCGTTTCGTTGTCATGTGTTCCGACGTAGGCGACGGTGTTGGCGATGTAGTTATGCGGCAGGTAGTACGAGTTGGTGCCCTCAAAGGCAAACTGCAGGATCTTCATGCCGGGGAAGCCCGAGTTGTCGCGCATGTCGATGACGCCGGGGGTGAGGAAGCCCAGGTCCTCGGCGATGATGGGCAGCGTGCCGAGCTTTTCCTCGAGCGTCTTGAAGAACTTGAGGCCGGGACCCTGCGTCCACGAACCGTAGGACGAATCGGGTGAGGAGAACGGCACCTCCCAATAGGCCTCGAAGCCGCGGAAGTGATCCAGGCGGATGACGTCGTACATGTCGAGGGCGGCGCGAATGCGGCCCTCCCACCAGGAGAAGCCGTCGGACTCCATGGCGTCCCAGTCGTAGATGGGGTTGCCCCAGTACTGGCCGGTGGCCGAGAACTGGTCGGGCGGCGTGCCGGCGACGCTCACCGGATTGCCGGCGGCGTCGATCTTAAAGAGCTCAGGTGTCGCCCACATCTCGACGGAGTCACGCGAGACATAGATGGGCAGGTCGCCGATGATGAGAATGTCGCGCTCGTTGGCATAGGCCTTGAGGCGGCTCCACTGGCGATCGAAAAAGTACTGCGTCATCTGGTGGTAGAGCATATGCGCCGGATGGTCGGCGCAGACCTTGGCGGAAGCCTCGCCGCGGGTGCGGAGCTCCGCGGGCCACTCCCAAAACGCCTTGAGACCGCACTCCTCTTTGACGGTCATGAACTCACAGTAGGGGATGAGCCAGTCCTCGTTGGCCTGGATAAAGTCATCGAAATCGGCCGGCTTGTCGGCAGCAAAGCGCTCAGCGGCGCGGTCGAGAATCTGACGGCGGCCGTCAAAGATAGCACCGTAGTCGACATTGCTGGGGTCGGATCCCAGATACACGCCATCGATATCGCGCTGCTCCAGATACCCTGCCTCGATAAGCTCGGCAAAGTCGATAAAGTTGGGGTTGCCTGCGCGGGCCGAGAACGACTGATAGGGCGAATCGCCATAGCTGGTCGTCGTAAGGGGCAGAATCTGCCAGTAATGTTGTTTGCACGAGGCGAGAAAATCGACGAAGTCGTAGGCATTCCAGCCAAAGCCGCCGATTCCGTATGGTCCGGGCAGAGATGAGACGGGCATGAGGACGCCGCTTGCACGCTCCATGAATGCGCTCACCAACCTTCTTGTTGTGGGGTCGGCCTGCCGATGGGTGTGCAGTCCGCCTCCGATGTTCTGATTCGGTACGCCTATTGTAAAACATGTTGTTTAAACATGTACAGGCAAGATAAAAAAGTTGGTCGATTTTCGGCGAATGGTTACATGCCATGAAAAAGCCCCGACCTCACAACGTGAGATCGGGGCAAGAGCGGTATGTAGGTTTTTGCTACTCGGCGTCGGCGAAGCCGTTGGGGTTGTGGCTCTGCCAGTTCCAGCTATCGCGGCACATGTCCGCGATGTCGTACTGGGCCTTCCAGCCCATCATGCGCTCGGCCTTGGAGGCATCGCACCAGTTGGCAGCGATGTCGCCGGCGCGGCGCTCGCGGATCACGTAGGGCAGCTCCTTGCCACAAGCCTTGGAGAAGGCGGCGACGACCTCGAGTACCGAGGTGCCGGTGCCGGTGCCCAGGTTAAAGATCTCGACGCCGGTCTTGCCGTTCATCCAATTAAGGGCGGCAACGTGACCAGAGGCCAGATCGCACACGTGGATGTAGTCGCGCACGCCGGTGCCGTCGGGGGTGGGGTAGTCGTTGCCAAAGACCTGAACGGCCTCGAGCTTGCCCACGGCAACCTGGGCGACATAGGGCACCAGGTTGTTGGGGATGCCCTTGGGGTCCTCGCCGATCAGGCCCGACGGATGAGCGCCAATGGGGTTGAAGTAACGGAGCAGCACGACGTCCCACTCGGGGTCGGCGGTGTGGACGTCCATAAGGATCTGCTCGATCATCCACTTGGTCCAACCATAGGGGTTGGTCGCGGGCTTCTTAGGATCCTCCTCGGTGACGGGCGGGTTGTCCGGGTCGCCGTAGACGGTCGAGGAGCTCGAGAAGATGATGGACTTGCAGCCATGGTTGCGCATGACGTCGATGAGCACCAGGGTGTTCTCGATGTTGTTGTGGTAGTACTCGACGGGCTTGCTCACCGACTCGCCGACGGCCTTAAAGCCGGCAAAGTGGATGACGCGGTCGATCTGATGGGTATCGAAGATCTTGTTCATCGCATCGCGGTCGAGCACGTTGGCCTCGTAGAAGGTGAGGTTCTTGGCGGCCTCGTCGCCCACGATGGTCTTGACGCGGTCGACGGCGACGGCGCTGGAGTTGGAGAGATCATCGACGATGACGACCTGGTAGCCACCCTCGAGCAGCTGAACGACGGTGTGCGAGCCGATAAAGCCGGCGCCACCGGTAACGAGGACACAGGTGTCTTTGGGGTCGAGTGCTTTGGACATGTAGTCTCCTATCGAATCAGGAACACTTCTTCAGGGGAGTATAGCGCAGGCAGGGACGCCCAAATCGTGCGCTGTAGGAAAAGCAGAGGATTGTGCTAACGTACTCATAGAAGAGCTTGCGTACGCATAACCTGATCTTTGGCATTTGCTTACGAGCCGCTGGCCTTGCAGTTTCCTGCCGTTCGTGGAAATCGTTGGGACGCGCCATATGTACGCTAATATGTATGAGTTGAGCGACATATAAATAAGCATGTAACGGAGTACATATGTCACCAAACAGCGATTCCATCCTTTCCCAGGAGCTCTCGCGCCGCACTGCCCTCAAGGCCCTGTTCGGCGCCGCTTCTGCGGCAGTTCTTTTTGGCCTGCCCGCTCGCGCCCATGCGGCGGAGGCTTCCAAAGAAACCACCGATAAACTGAATGCCGCCCAGGCCCAGCTCGACGAGGTTCAGGCCCAGCTCGACAGCATCGCAAATGAGTATGCGGCGCTGGCCAACAAGAATGCCCAGACCCTCAACGACATCGAGAATGTCCAGGGCAAGATTGACGACACGCAGGCCCAGATCGATGAAAAGAAGGCCGAGCTCAAGAAGAAGCGCAACGACCTTTCCGATCGCGTGGCCGCCAGCTACAAGTCCGGCGGCACGAACATCCTGTCGCTGCTGCTGGCCTCTGGCTCGTTTGAGGAACTCGTCGCCAACGCGCATTACGTTGAGAAGATCAACAAGAGCGACCGCGACGCCATCGAGGACATTCAGACCATCCAGGAAGAGCTCGATGCGCAAAAGACCGAGCTCGAGTCGCAGAAGGCCGACTTAGAGAAGCTCAAGGACCAGCAGACTGCCCAGATGCAGGACATGCAGGCCAAGCAGCAAGAAGTCCAGACCGTGCTGAACGGTCTTTCCGACGACGTCAAGGAGCTCATGGCCCAGCGCGATTCCGAGATTCTTGCTGCCGCTCAGGCCGAGGAGGCTGCCAAGAAGGCTGCCGCTGCCGCGGCTGCCGCGAACAAGAACAATTCCTACTCGGGTGGTTCGAGCTCGGGTGGTGGATCGTACGCGCCCGGAACTCCGCAGCAGAATGCCGGCTCGGGCAAGCAGCAGGCTGTCGTCAACGCGTGCTACTCCACGCCTTCGCCGGGTCAGAACTGGTGCGCGGCGTGGGTTACCAATGTCTTCCGTAACGCCGGCGTTGGCTACTTTGGCGGCAACGCCTGCGACATGTTCAACGCCTGGTGCTATAGCTCCGACCGCTCGGCGCTGCAGGTGGGCATGATCGTGGCCGATTCCTCGCACAGCGGCACGGGTGCTCCGGGCCTTATCTACGGTCATGTGGGTATCTACGTTGGCGGCGGCATCGTTATGAGCAACGAGGGCGCCATTACGTCTAAGTCGCTTGACTCGTTTATTAGCTTCTATGGCACTGGCTCTGGCGTGCGTTGGGGCTGGCTCGGCGGTATTGCGCTGTCGTAAAGCCGACGGGGCCGCGTGCCCGCCCGCAATATATTTGATTGCCTGCTCGGGCAGTCCTGCGCAAGACGAAGGCCACATTAAGTGGCCTTCTTTGCGTGCGGAACTCGCGATCAATCAAATATATTGCGGGCGGGCACGCGGCCCTCTCGGGTTCGGGGCGCGACACACCGGACTGGGTTATCTGAATAAATATGGTGAAGGCCCCTTTCGGGGCCTTCTTTGTTAAAGGAATTCGCCTACTCGGTGGACTTCGGGTTCTAGGTCTACGTCGAACTGCTCTTTGACTTTGGCTTGGATGTCGCGGATGAGTTCGTCGACGTCGGCGGCGGTGGCGTGGTCGGCGTTGACGATAAAGCCGCAGTGCTTTTCGCTTACCTGCGCGCCGCCGACAGCATGGCCGCGCAGTCCGGCATCCATGATGAGCTTGCCGGCAAAGTAACCCTCGGGGCGCTTGAAGGTGGAGCCGGCACTCGGCATGTCGAGCGGTTGCTTGTCCTCGCGACGCTGACGGTAGTCGTCCATGTCGGCCTTGATCATCGCGGCGTTGCCCGGGGCGAGATTGAAAGTGGCTGAAAGCACGATAAAGCCGTCGTCGGCGATGCGGCTCTTGCGATAGCCCAGGTTGAGCTCATCGACATCGAACTCGATGATGTTGCCGCTGCCACGGGTGCCGTCGTCGAGCTGGCGAGCAGGTTTGTAGACGCGCACGGACTCCAGCACATCGGCCATGCAGGCGCCGTAAGCTCCGGCGTTCATGTAGCAGGCGCCGCCGACCGATCCGGGGATGCCCGAGATGGGCTCCATGCCGGTGAGACCGGCCTCGGCTGCCGCAGCGGCGACATCGGAAAGCAAGGCGCCGGCCGCCGCCGTGACGTGCGTACCGTCGACCGTAATGTTGGAGAGGCCTTCGCCCAGCGCCACGACGACGCCACGGATGCCCTTGTCGCCGACGAGCAGGTCGGAGCCGTTGCCCACGATGGTGAGCGGCAGGTCGCAGCGATAACAGGTGTCGAGCGTGGCGACGAGGCCCTGCTCGGTATCGGGCGTGACAAAGACGTCGGCCGGGCCGCCGATCTTAAACGTGGTGTGCTCGCGCATGGGCTCGCTCATCAGCACGTTGTCCTCGCCGGCAACGCCAGCAAGCGCGCACAGCAGGTCCTCGTTAAAAAAGTCGTTCTCGTGCATACGAATATCCGCCTTTTGGTGGTCGTTGTCATCAATCGATTGCAATATACCCCACCCGGACGGATTTGGTGCGCTGGCGGCGATAAAACAGCCGTCTACCGGATTGGTAAAGTGTTTATCACCGAGGTAGAGGGGTGGTCGCTATACTTTCAAGAGATTGCGCGTAAACCTGGAAGGAGCGAGATGGCCAACAAAGTCACCCTCAAGCAGATCGCCCAGGAGGTGGGGCTTTCCCCCTCGTCGGTCTCGCTTGTTCTCAATAATCGGCCCTGTCGCATCTCGGAAGAAAACCGCAAGCTCATCAAGGAGGTCGCGGCGCGCAACCACTATGTTCCTAATCAAATTGCGCGTAGTCTGGTCATGCGCGAGTCGCGCACGCTGGGTCTTATCGTCCCTAACATCGAGAGCCGCTTTTTTGCCTCGCTCGCCGGTAGCCTGGAAAAGCGCTGCCGCGAGGACGGCTATGCGCTCTTCATTACCAGCTCGGGTGGAAGCGCCGATGACGATCTGGAGCTGCTGCGCCAGCTGGTGACGCGCGGCGTTGATGGCGTCTTCCTGGTCGTGGGCGACGAGTTCTCCGACGACCGTGCCCTGCGCGAAGAAGTCAGCCACCTGCCCATCCCGGTCGTGATGGTCGACCGTGCCATTGAGGGGCTCGAGTGCGACAAGGTGATGTTCGACCACGAGATGGGCGGCTACATGGCCACCCGCTATCTGATCGAGCAAGGCCACCGCCGTATTGCCTGTCTGGTTAACGCACGCCGCTCCAATACGGGTCGCAAACGACTTGCCGGCTATGAGCGCGCACTGCGCGAGGTTGGCTTGCCTATCGACGCACGTTTAGAGTTTGAGAGCGAGTACTACATCCCGAGTGCCTACGAGGCCTCGGAGGCGGTGCTCGCAACTGATGCTACCGCTGTGTTCGCAAGCTCGGATAACATCGCCCTCGGTCTGCTCAAGCGCTTGCACGAGATGGGGAAGAGCATCCCGGGCGACATCTCGGTGGTGAGTTACGACAACTCGGCCGCCGACGTTCTCTTTGAGCCGGCGCTGACCGCGATTGAGCAGGATCCAGGTATCCTCGCGGAGCATGCTTTTGGCTGCATGTCCAAGCGTCTTGCCGGTAGGGGCGGCAGGCGTGCCGAAGAAGTCGTTCTGGAGCCGGCGCTTATCGTGAAGGGCAGCGTGCTCGATCTTACCGAATGTAGCTAAGCGTACTTGTTTGTTTGCATAGATTGCATGCGGAGTGTCCGCTATTTACCGGCGGGGCCGGGGTGCCTGCCTTGTTTTGAGAAGTTCGCGGAGCCCACTTCTCAAAACAAGGCAGGCACCCCGGCCCTCGTCCGTTAACTCTTCCGCTGGGCGAGCCTTAGACGCCGCGCACCGATAGGGTAAGGCAGCGGCTTGAAATTGGTGCTATATTCAGCTTGAGTTGTTTAATGCTAGTACGGGAGGCTGATATGGGGCTGTTCAAGAAGAAAAACCCGCAGGATGCCTTTGATCCCGATGTGTTTACCATCACGGATACGATTTTGGACCCGCCGCGGTTTACATTTTTGCCGGCCATCTACCAGGATGCCACGCGCCGCAAGTGGGCCGTGCATCAGCGCGGCGGCGAGCCGAAGATTTTTGACTATGCGGACGTGTTGCAGTGCGAAGTGGCCGAGGCGGGCGATCCGGAGGCCGAAGAAGCGGTCTCTAAACAGGAATTTGCCCAGCGTATCCTGGCAAATCCTGCCAAGGCAGCAAAAATAAATGCTGCCAAGCGTAATATGTGTCTTGGTATGGGCGTTGTTGTGGCGGTTCAGACGGGAAAAGACGAGGTTTCCAAATTAGAGATTCCCGTTATGACCGACGAAGTCAAACGCGATTCAAGTCTATATAAGTCGTATCGGAATGTCGCCGAGAAGATCAAGGCAGAATTTGATGCCATGGGAGGGCTGGCCTAATTTTGGCGGCATACGTTTCTGAATGAGGAGTCTGTGCAATGGCAGGCGAATCTTATGCAATTCCCCCCAAAGATCATGCTGTTGAGGGAATTCTTTGGTATATCCAGCACCATCAGCTTGCCGGCGGCGATCGCCTGCCGGCCGAGCGCGTGCTGTGCGAAGAGATTGGCGTTTCGCGTACGGCGTTGCGTGCCGGTATCACGCGGCTTATCTCGTGTGGAACGCTCGAGAGCCGTCGCGGATCGGGCACGTATGTGTGTCCTCCCAAGCCGCTGAACATCTTCCAGGAAACGTATAACTTTTCCGATGCTGTGCGGACTGCCGGCCTGCACCCCTCTTCTCGTCTGGTTTCCACCGGGACCATCGAGGCGGATGAGGCGCTTGCCGACAAGCTTGGGGTGGCTGTAGGCGCTCCCTTGCTCCGCATGCAGCGCGTTCGACTTATTGAGGGCGAGCCGGCGTCAATCGAGACCGCTCACGTTAACCTGTCCCTGTGCCCATCGCTTCCCGAGCACGATTTTGAGTGTGAGAGCCTTTACGATGTCTTGCTCAAAGAAGGTGGCGTGCGCGTTGAGCATGGACGTGAGCATATCTCCATCTCGCGTTTGAACGTCGAAGAGGCCGAGCTGCTCCAGCAAGAAGAGGGAACGCCGGTGTTCTATGAGAGCTCGATCGAATTTGATAAGGACATGCGTTTTGTGGAGCATTGCAAATCGGTGATTTTGCCCACAAAGTTCCGCTTTGCCGATAACGGCGAAGAGAACGGCATGAGGAGCGTGGCAGGTGAACAATGGCTGAAACAGTAGATGCCACCCCGGTTTATATGCGCATTCGACGCTGCATCGAGGAACGTATCGAGCGCGGTGCATATCCCACGGGTTCCATGATTCCGTCCGAAAAAGACCTCGCCGAGGAATTTGGTACGACACGCTTGACCATCCGAAGCGCTGTCGATGAGCTGGTTCGGCGCGGGCAGATTCGCCGTGTTCGGGGAAAAGGTGCCTTTGTGGCGCAGAAAGTACCTGCTTTTTTTGAACGCACGGTCGGTTTCCGTGAATCGGTCCGTGCTTCGGGCGGCGAGCCGTCCGTCCGTATTCTCGCGCGTTCCAAGCGTTATGCGGGGCCATATTACGCCGACCTGTTTGGCATCGCCGAGGACGACCTGCTCCATTCCGTTCGACGCCTGAACTGCATAAACGGTAGCCCCGTATCGATTGAGACGGCGCTGATTCCCTGCCTGCTGTTCCCAACCATCGAAGATATTGACGTGTCGGTCTTCAGTTTGTACGAGACCTATGAGATGCTGGGCCGAAAGCCAGTCATGGCACAGGAAAAGCTCGATATCGAGGCACTGGGCGCACGAGATGCCGGCCTCCTTGGACTGGAACAGGGCGATCTTGTTTTGCTTTTGGAATGCGTGAGCTATGACGCGAGCGGTCAGGCTATCGAGTATGTAAAGTCCTTCAATCGTGGCGATACGGGCGGCTACACCTATACGTACTAGCTGGTATTTTGTGAATAACGGCTGGGAAACTAACCAGTTTTGATCGTTGGGTCAGCTGTATATACAACCTTACACGGCTCAAAATCGACCGTTCGCCGAAGGGGATAAATTAATCGACAAAGAGGTATCAAAAAGCCGTAATCTGTAACTGTGATTGGTATCAAATACTAATGATTTGTTACGAGGCGAGACGATGAAAATGCTCGATTACGTTCAGCTTGCCCATGTGCGTATGGGAGAGAACCTCGAACGTTCGTCTGAGCTGGTAGCGCAGCTCGTTGATATTTTCCAGTCCGGTTCTTTTGACGCGCTGCGCATCGTTGCTTCGGGTTCGTCGCGCCATGCTGCGGATTGCGCCCGCGATTACCTGCAAGATGCGCTGCAGATGCAGGTGTCCGTTGTGACGCCCGAGGCCTTCGTCGATTTTGAACACACCTATCCACAGCATGCGCTTAACATTGCCGTCTCGCAGAGCGGCTATTCAACCAATACGATTGCGGCGCTCGATTACATGCGCGCACACGATATGGCTGCAGTTGCGCTCACGGCAAACGTCGAGGCACCCATCAAGGAACACGCTGACATCGTTCTTGACTACGGTGTGGGCGTCGAGTCGGTGGACTTTGTGACTCTGGGCGTCGAGGTTCTCGTTGAGTACCTGGTGCTCTTTGGTATTTACGGCGGTCAGGCGCGCGGAACGATTGACGCCAAGGGCGTTGCTCAGCGTCTTGATGACCTGCGCGAGGCTATCCAGGCTAATGCCGTGATGTGCAAGACCGCCGAGGCATATGTCCAAGATCACATGCTCGAGCTTTCTGAGCACATGCCCGCCATGGTCGTCGGCAACGGCCCCAACTATGGTGTTGCCGAGGAGGCAGCGCTCAAGCTGAGCGAGACCATCAAGATTCCTGCCATGCATCACGAAGGCGAGGAGTTCGTCCACGGTCCCGAAATGCAGATCGTTCCGGGCTATCTGGTGTTTATCGTCGACGATCCGCAGGGGTCGGAGCGTCTTGCGAATATCGCCGATGCGCTATCGAACGTTACGGCAAAAACGGTGCTGCTCACGGCCCATCCCAAGGGTAGGGCTCACGAGGTTGCGGTGCCTCAGGTGGCTCCGCTGCTCAGCGCAATTCCCAATCTTGTGTTCTTCCAGACGATTGCGGCCATGATCGCCGAGCGTCTGAAGTCATGGAACGTGCACCCGTATCTCGATGCCGTCTCCAAGCAAATGGAGGTCAAGGCAGAGGGCTACGAAGAGTCAGTCAATGCGCTTAAGGCCAAAGCGGCTGAGTGTTACGGAATGTAAGCGGGTTTTGATGCCCGTTGGCATGGGGGATGTGGAAACAACCCCAGAAAGGAGAGACAAATGAAGGAAACCGAGAAGATCGAGATCATGCATTTCGACCAGGAGGGCTATCTCGAGGACGGCAAGGCGCTCTACGAGACCGGCAAGAAGATGACCGCGCTCGCCGACAAGGTCGCCGACGAGGGCTACGACGCCGTGTTCCTGATGGGCGTCGGCGGCACCTGGGACGAGCTCA
>NZ_JADNJQ010000023.1 GCF_015555045.1 Collinsella aerofaciens
GCGGTGTCCCCTCCCTTTCAAGAAAGGGAAGAGGCGGGGCATGCCCCGCCTCTTACACCACATCTCTGCGCGCTACCCGCTTCAAAAAGTCAACCGAGGGTTTTGTCCCGTCAAGACGCCGAACGAGAATTACGTACCGCCAAGAGCCTCAAAACACGCCCCTCGCGGAACAGAATCCTCACTCGATTTCCATGCGGAGTAAAAACGTCAATCAATCATCCTCCGCAACGTCTATCCACCAAAAAGGCCGCCCCACGTGGAGCGGCCTTTGCTCGCAGCTTTTTACTGATAGTTACTCAAAAATTATTCCAACACATCCACAGAAGAGCAGCGAATCGTATTTTTCTTTCGGGAATCGAGAAAATAGCCTACCTTGACTTTAGACCCAACGCTCACGGGGCTATCGCTTACATAGCGCGTATGTTCTGAATCAACCAGAATGGTCAGACGATCAGACCCGTCGTTATATGGATCTTCGCTTTCGACCGACATGGTAAAATCGCCAGAGCTGTCAACGTTCAACACCAATCCGCTCACGAACCACAAATGTGAATAGTCACCTCCGCTATCTTTTTGGCAACGCTCCACTTTTAGAAATAGCGCAGAGAATGCGAACACGGCAACTGATATAGCGATGAAAACCTTAACGCCACTCCCCTTGCCATGAAATACAAATTTATTCGCCAAAGAAAAATACCCCTGCCTTATCCGTGTAATTAGCATAGTACTACGTTAACGTGCTCATGGCTGTGGGTTGGTTTAACCTACAGCCATGCTAAAGTTGCCAAAAGGGGCACAAAGGCCAATACGTTTGCGCCATGCCGGCACAGCGACCTGGCATCGTATGCACCAGCGGGATCATCGCTGGCCTGCAAGGAGGGCATATCCACGCGCTCATGGTCGCCGGAGGCCTCGTGATGCAGCACGCGCCGGGCGGCGACTGGAAGCGCGTCGATTGGGACGTGCTTGCCGCCTGGCTCGACAGATACGGTTACAAGGTCGCTGATTGCGAGACGGAGACCCTTCCGACCGCCGACGCGGCGAGTGGGAACGCGAGGGTAAAAACGCATCGTCGCTGAACCAGTGAGTCAGTATTCTTTAGTTGGATGATGGATATTGAAATTGATTAGCGAGATAATGTGCATATCTCATAATGTATGCGTTGCACCATGAGAGAGGGGTCTGTCATGAGCTGGAAACCGAGAAAATGCGTTATCGTCGGTCTCGTGACAACCGGTCCTGACGGCGGCTTGTTTGCAACCGCAATGACATCGTACCGACTTTTCACTTGCATGTTCTGAAAGGCAGTTGCCATGCTGTCGCAAAATCAATCAAGATACTTGGTCACAATCGGCTTTGCCCTGCTTGCATTACTCTTTGCTAGCGACCTTTTGCTGAAACCGCCCAAGGAACTCGTTTTGCTTGCCATAGACTGCATTTCCGCCCTTTACTTTACGGCAACCCTATTCGTCGGACTAAAAGAGAGGAAAAAAGGCGCAGTCGTTGCATCTGCCGTAGGCGTGATCACAGCCATTGCCTCATTCTTTATCTGACACATTGGTGATCTAGGGGCGATATCGTAGGAATACGACCGGGAGAGCCGGGACCAGATTGCCCGGCTTGCCCGATCGGCTCGCGCGACGGCACGGCGGTTCGACAGAAAACTCTCCGGAGTTCACGCCGTTTCTGATCGCATTGTAGACAGCCATCTCGTCTTCGCAGTCGGCGAGCACGCGGTGTGCGTCGTCGTTTTGGATGTACAGTAAATCTCGAAGGTCCTCCATGCACCAGCGTCCGAGATTTGGCCATGCGCGTCGCGCGAGCTGATAAGTGTCGATTGCGATGTTGTAGTTAAAGTCCAGACCAAAGCCGTCCCAGGCAGAACGGCATTGTTTCCTTGATTATCAACTTCATCCGGACACTTCCCGCATTCATCCGTGTGTGTACGGATGAATGCGGGGTTCGATACCCCGGCGGCCTGATCGGCAGACCGCCGGGAATTCTCACTCCTCGATAAAAGCCGGCACTCGGTTAGTCCTGCGCATCTTGAAATCGCCAGTCTCGTGGGAGACGTAGAGAATGCCGTCCATCCCGTCTCGCGATGCATACGACAGGTGAACTGAACCGCAATCCGATCCATCATTGTCGAGAAGATCAAACGAATTCGGATCGCTCGTTGCGGCCAAACGACCACTCATACAAGAGCCATCGTCATTACAGATTCGCCATTCCATATCTTCGCCTGCAAGAATCGCCATAGACGGCCTGGTCGCGCCATCGTTGACATACATCCCGTCTATGCCAAAACCGTTTTCAGCGCCATCAATAAACGACTGCTCGGACCTATACCTCGCAAATGATGCACATAGCACCATTGCAAGACAAAGTACAAAGCCAACAATCGCTATCTTTGCATAGCTCTTGCCTATCATGTCATTCACCACCCTCGTATGTATCGAGGTATTCCTGCTTGAGCGTCTGCGAGGACGACTTGATCTTTTCCACGAGCGTGCCGGCCTCGATGAAGTAGAACGAGTCGGTGAGGTCTGCCAGGTCGTCGAGCAGGTGGCTTGAAATGAGCACGCTTCGTCCCCGCGCCACCTCGCTGCGCATCGCGTCGCAGGAGGTTTTCCGCTTTCCCGGATCGAGGCCGTTCAGCGGTTCATCGAGGATAAGGTACGGGCAATCGGTCGATATCGCCATGGCAAGCTTTACCTGCTGCTTCATTCCTGTCGAGAGTTTACGGGTCGGCTTGTCGAGATATGGGGAGATTCCGAGGGAGCTGCAGAGCGAGTCGATGTCGGCGGCCGATTTCCACGCCTCCCTAACGAAAGCAAGGTGCTCGAGGGCCGATAGCGTGGGATAGAGATCCGCGCCGCCCGAAGAGCTCAGGTAGACGAGTTCTGCAAATTCGGCTGATCGGCGTTGGCTGATTCCGTCTGCCACCAGGCTTCCCGAGCGGATACGGGTGGGAAATTGGCCCGACAGCGCTTCAAGAAGGGTGGTTTTCCCCGACCCGTTGGGAGCAACGAGGCCCGCCGCCGTTCCCGGGCTCAGGAAAAGCGACCCGATTGAAAGTATCGTCGTGCTTCCGTATCCCACGCTCGCGTCCAGAAGCTCGAGCCCATGGCGCTTTTTCGCGGGTCCAGGCTGTTTGGGGGAACGTGCCGCAACGGCGCCGACCGCAAAAAAGACCGCGACGTATGCCAGGGCCACGGCAAGCATCGATGCGCTGCCTGAACCGGAGCCAATGAATTCCGTCGGGAAGCATCCCACGTAACCCGTTGCCTCGATAGGCGAGAACACGGCCAGCGGCAGGAGCTCGAGCGCGGCATTATGCTCCAGCGCCGAATCGGACAGTAACGGGAATGCCGGGGCCGCGACAAGCAGCGCGGAGGCAAGGGGGCCCGCGAGGACGCGCCTCGTTGCGGTCGATAGGACGGCGGAGCAAACGGATATCAAGGTTCCGCCCGCAAGAAGCGCGAGAAGCAGGGTCGTGAAGACGTCTCCCGCGGTCGTGGTGGCAAGCGCGCCGTCATGGAAGAAGGCGATCGGGTACCCGATTTGCCCGAAGCCGTTTAGGGCCAAGGCGCAAATGCTCCCGGGTGCGAGGCCGGCGAGGAGCATCGCGGTCCCCGCGGCGATTATCGAAAACACGATCTGGATGAGGCGCCGGAATTTGGGCGCGGGCGCCTTCGCCGCCAGGGTCGCAGGCCTTGTGGCGCCGAGCAGGAGTATCGACGAGAGAAGGAAGGGGATGAAGGGAAGGAAAGACGGCGCCGTGGCAATGGCGTAAGGCAGGAAGGAAAGGAATGGCAGGTCGCTTGCGGAGGCCGGGATATCCGTGATGCCGGAGCTGCTCAGGGCACGGCAATATGCGAGCTCTGCGTCATTGGTCTCTCGGTCCCCCACGATGGACCCGGATTGGAAGCCTTCGCCCATGAGCGCGTAGTAGCTCTCGGCAGAATCGAGAAAGGCGGCGTCGGTTTGAGCGGCGAGGGCGGCGTTCGCGTATCTTGCAAGCTCCGCGTCATCTTGCTGCTCTGGAGATAGGTCTGTGCCGCTGGCCTGGGGCGCGCGCGTATTGAATTCGTCGACAAAGCCCTGCATGCCCTGTTTCATAAAGAAGGGCCCGTAGATGGGTGAATTGAACGCAATGGGGACGGAGAAGGCTGCGGCGAGAACGAGCGTACAAATCCATACGGCCCTGTCTCTTAGGATTAGTTTGAGAAGAAGTCGACAGTACATTTGGAAGCACCTACGTTCCTCAAAGAATTGTTAGATTAAAAGTAACAGACCGAATGAAGATGCGTGCGACGGGGGCGAGGCGAATGGCTGAGCGGTATCGATACGCGGGTTCAACGGTATCACATTGACCGCATAGATTATTAACTTGCATTTCTAACAGTTAAGGAGACGGGTGCTTTCCAGCACACTCCTTCGATGATGCCTTCCGCTAGTTGCTATGCCGGTTTCAGCCAACAAAGAATGTGCCCGGGCGCTCAGGTTCACCGTTAGCGTTGGCAACATATGAGATGATGCACACGCGCAACAAAAACGTGTACATCACCCTCCAAAACCGACATTTTCGACATGTTTGGAGGCTGATGTACATAAATGTGAGTTCCCGCCCCGCCAACAACACCCTCCACATGTCTGGACTCTCTATGGCTGCGCTGGATAGACATCGCCGGAACGGGTATAGTATCGAAAGTTTTGTCGTTAACCAGCGGGGGAGTCCTGTGGGCATCAAAAAGAAGATCAAAAAGGAGCTTATCGGCACTTCCGATTACCCGTCGAATAAGATCTTTACGATCTCCAATTTCATCACCTTTACGCGCCTGATCCTCACCCTGGTATTTCTGTACCTGTTTGTGACGGATAACAACCGCGTCATCGCCATTGTTATCTACGCCGTTGCCGCCTCCACCGACTGGATGGACGGTCAGATCGCCCGCATGACTAAGACGGTCTCGTGGCTCGGCAAGGTCATGGATCCCATTTGTGACCGTGCGCTGCTGTTCACCGGCGTGCTGGGACTGGTGGTTCGCGGAGAGCTGCCCATCTGGGTCTGCGTGCTCATTATTGGCCGCGACATCTATTTGGGCATCGGCACGCTTATCGTGCGCCATTATCACCATCGCCCCATCGATGTCGTCTTCCCCGGAAAGATTGCCACAGCGCTGCTCATGACCGGCTTCTCGCTCATGCTACTCGGGTTCCCCGTTATTGACGGCCTGCATCTTTTGCCTTCAGCCCTTACGGCCTTCCCAGGCCTCAACGGAAGCTCGGTGCCCCTCGGCATCTTCTTTGTGTACGGCGGCGTGATCTTCTCCATGCTCACGGCTGTCATCTACTCCATTAAGGGCGGAGCGGCCATTAAACAGGCTCTCATGCATCCCGAAGACGAGGACATCGACTTTCTGAACCCTGAAATCGAAGACTGATTCGTTGGGGTATGATTACGTACGGTTCATTATTTGCGGCACGTCCGCGATAAGTTAGGGGTTGTCATGGACAACATGGTTAACAATATGCCTCAGAATGATAAGACTGCTGACGCTACCTGCGTATTCCGCGTGCCTTCAAGCGACGTCACCGTTCCCGACCTCATGGCCAACGTGCGCATCACCGCCCCCGTTCTGTCCATCGTCAAGGGTCCGCAGACTGGTGCCGCCTTTGAGCTCGAGGACGACGTGACCACCATCGGCCGCGATCCTGCGAACGGCATTTTCCTCAATGACATGACTGTTTCGCGCAGCCACGCGCGCATTATTCGCGAGGGCCTTGGCGCTCGCATCGAGGACCTGGGCTCGCTCAATGGCACCTGGGTCGACGGTGCCATCGTCAACGCGGCCCCGCTGCACGACGGCTCTTCCGTCCAGATCGGTACGTTTACGCTCATCTACCACGAGAGCACGCCGGAGCGCATCGAAACCGGTGAGTAGGGCATGGCCGAACGCAACTATCTGAGTATCGGCCAAGTCGTCAACCTTCTTCGAGGCGCATACCCCGATCTTTCGAACTCAAAAATTAGATTTCTAGAGGATGAGGGGCTCATTACCCCTCATCGTACGCCTAAGGGATACCGTCAGTACTCCAAGGAGGACGTTGATCGCCTGGAGGTCATTCTGCACTTGCAGAAGACTCGCTACATGCCGCTCAACGTGATTAAGCAGCGCTTGGAAAACGCCACGGACCTGTCAACGCTCGCCTACGAGGTGGGCTTGCTGTCCGATGTTCCGCTCAAGACGGAGCCCAAGGAGACTAAGCAAAAGCTGCATCCCATCGAGACCATTCCCGATATGCTGGGCGTCGAGATTTCGTTTATCCGCTCGCTCGCCGAGAACGACCTCATTCGCATCATCAAGAGTCCGCAGAATCGCGAGCTTGTCGATGGCCGCGATTTTCCGATCATCCGCTACTGCTCTGAGCTGTCACGCTTCCATATCGAGCCGCGCAACCTGCGTCAGTACGTGTCTTCCGCGAACCGCGAGTCCTCGATGTTTGAGCAGGTGCTCGTGAGCATGCTCGGAATGGATACCTCCGATGACGAGCGCGACGCCAAGCTCGAGCGTGCGTTTAAGAAGCTTCACGACCTGACCGAGGGTGTGCACACTGCGCTGCTCAAGAACCGCGTTTTTGAGTCGCTCAACGCCGTGGTCGAGGACGCCGACATCGATGCACTCGATGAGGAAATCACTCGCTCCGAGTCCACCAAGGCCAAAAACGAAGAGATAGCCGCGCCGGCTTCGCACGAGGATTCTCTCGTAAAGCCGCTCAAGGTCGTCGCCCCTTCGCACTCCGGCACCGCCACCGCGGCCAAATAACCTCTGCCGCTTATCCGGCAACCCATTGAAAGGTCATGCAATGTACGACTTCGAATCTCAAATCGTCGACATCCCCGACTATCCCGAGCCCGGAGTCATCTTTAAAGACATCACGCCGCTTTTTGGCAATCCCGAGGCGCTTAAAGCCATGACCGATGCCCTCGCCGAGCACTTTGCCGGCATGGGAATCACCAAGGTCGTGGGTCCCGAGGCTCGCGGCTTTATGGTTGGTGTACCGGTGGCTGTAGCCCTTGGTGCCGGCTTTGTTCCCGTACGTAAACCGGGCAAGCTGCCGCGCGAGACCGTAAGCCAGAGCTACGAGCTCGAGTACGGCACCGATTCAATTGAGATCCATGCCGACGCTATCAGCTCTAAAGATACCGTGTTGATTCTGGACGACTTGGTCGCGACGGGCGGAACCGTCGAGGCAACAGGTAAACTGGTGCGAGATATGGGCGCAAAGCTTGTCGGTTACGGTTGTATCCTTGAGCTTGCGTTTCTCAACCCGCGCGAGAAGCTCACGCCGTCTGATGACGATGTGGAGCTCTTTAGCCTGGTGACGGTAGACTAGCCGTTACCCTTAGTTACTGGAAAGGAAGCTACATGCGCACAGCAAACACGCATAAAAACATGGCACGCTGCGCTGCTACGGCAACCCTCGCTTGTGTTTTGGGCTTGGGCCTCGCGGCTCCTGCCTACGCCGATACCGCATCCGACCTTGCCGCTGCTCGTACGAAGCTCGAGCAGATCGGTACCCAAACCCAACAGATTTACGATGAGCTCGCCACACAAACGCAGGCGCTCGATCAGACTGCCGGCGAGATCACGCAGAAGCAGCAGGAGATCGCCGATGGTCAGGGCAAGCTCTCGACCTATGTCGCCGGCGAGTACAAAACTGGCGGTCTGAGCCTGCTTCAGGTTCTGACGGGCGTCGATGACCTGAGCGATATGCTCAACCGTCTGTTCTACTACGGCAAAGTTTCCGATAAGCAGGCTCAGACCATTCAAGAGGTCAAGGAGCTTAAGCAGCAGCTCACCGATAAGCAGGCCGAGCAGGAGAAGAACGTCGCCGCCACGCAAAAGAAGGTCGACGAGCTTAACGCCCAGCAGGCTGAAGCCCAGAACGTCGTAAACTCCCTGGATTCGCAGCTGCAGGCCGAGCTTGCCGCCGAGGCCGAGGCCAACGCCGCGCTGCAGGCCGGCATCAACGCCAGTACCGCCGAGAAGGCCACGGTGAGCAACGAGACTGCCGGTACGACCGAGAACACCAACAACGGTGGTCAGACCAGCAATAACAACAATCAGGGCGGCAACACTCCGGCTCCTACGCCGGCACCTACTCCGACGCCGCAGCCCTCCACGCCTGCTCCGGCTCCGACGCCTTCTGCTCCGAGCCAGTCCGTCGACGGCGGTTCTGTTGTCTCGCGTGCATACAGCAAGCTTGGTTGTGCTTATTCCTGGGGCGGAATTGGCCCGAACAGCTTCGACTGCTCTGGTTTTGTTAGCTATTGCCTCACTGGTCGCTATTGCCGCCTGGGCACCACGGGTACCTTTATGGGATGGACGCGTGTGTCCGATCCGCAGCCCGGTGACGTTGTGGTCAACTCGTACCACACCGGCATTTACATCGGTGGTGGTCAGATGATTCATGCTTCCGATTACAACACGGGTGTTATCATCAGCTCCGTTGCCGCCGGCATGAACAATAACTATATCTTCGTGCGTTACTAAGTATTCAGATAAAGCAAACTGATATGGACCTCGTGGCTTTGAGTCATGGGGTCCATTCTTTTACCTTTCGTGCAGGCCGCTATCTAGTTTTGAATACTAGATAGCGGCCCAATCGGTCTGCAAGATGGCTATAATTGAATGGGAACGATTAGAAAGGACCCTCTATGAGCTGGGCACTTATCTCCGATTCAAGCTGCAACCTCCGCGATTGGCAACCGACCGCGCCCCATACCACCTTTGCATTTGCGCCCCTCAAAATTCGAGTGGGGGAGCGTGAATTCGTCGATGACCTTTCGCTCGATGTTCATGAGCTCAACTGCGCTGTTCAGGCGGAGACGAACGCTTCTTCGAGCGCTTGTCCCAGCGTAGGGGAGTGGGCCGAGCTCTTCAAATTGGCAGACAAGACCATTTGCATGCCGATCTCTGAGGGCGTGTCGGGCAGCTACAACGCGGCAGCCACGGCTCGCGATATGGTTCTTGCCGAGGAGCCCGACCGACAGATTCATCTAGTCAATTCACGCGCAGCTGGCGGCAAAATGGACCTCATTTTCTTGCTATTCGACCGCTATCTTGCAAGCAATCCGAATGTCTCATTCGAGGAAGCTTGCGCATACTTCGATAGCCTTGAACAGAACAGCAAAATCCTCTTCAGCTTGTGCAATTACGAAAACCTCGCCAAAGCCGGACGTATCCCCAAGGCAGCCGGCGTTATTGCCAACAAGCTCAATATCCGCATTTTGGGCACGGCGAGTGAGGCCGGTAAAATCGAACTCGTCGGGCACACGCGTGGCGAAAAGAAGATGCTCAACAAGATCATCGATACCATGGAAGCCGAGGGTTTTACGGGCGGCGAGGTCGTCATCGATCACGTTGAGAACGAAGCTGGAGCCCAGGCGCTTACTGATCGCATAGTCGAACATTGGCCCGGCTCCAAGACCATCATCATGCCCTGCAACGGCCTGGATTCCTATTACGCCGAGATGCACGGCCTGATCATCGGCTACGGCATGGGCGTAGCTTCGGGCAAATAAAGTCCAACCAAGCAAAAAAACGGGCGGGACAAAGCGACAGATGGCTCTTTGTCCCGCCCGTTTTATACGTCGGCTAGCTATTAAACCCGTTGAACTTGAGATAGCTCATCAAGTAAGCCTTCGAAACGAAGGACGATACCGCGCTACGCACAAGCAGCGACTCACGCGTTACCTGATGCGCCGTATCGGGCACGGGAGTCTGCTCGACGGAAAACGCCGCACGAATCGATGCCTCGAGCTGATCGACCACATAATCAAAGGCCGTCGGGGCATCGTAGCTCAAACGCTGAATGTTAAAGAGTGCCTGCACAGCAGCAATAGGTAGCACCTGCTTAAAGATGCAGATAGCGATCACGCGGGCAATCTGCTCGCGGCCATATTGCTTTTTGACCGGAGCAGGCACCAGGCCAACCTTTACGTAGTTATTGATCATCGATGGCGTAATGATAGGCTGCTCAACGCAAAGGGACAGCGGCTCCATCCACAGCGCGACATACTCAATGACCTGGTCGCGGTAGAGCGTCACATTGGGCAACTGGTCGTAGCGCGGCAGACTCAACGTATTGAGTTTGCGTACGATATCGGACTGAATAAATGCATCAGGCAGCACAGTGGGCTGAATATCCTCAGATTTAATGCTGACCGACGAATCAGACATCGGAATAACGTGTTTAACGTGATTCATAAAGGTCCTCCGTTCATCTTCTATATTGTATTCTAGATTATCTAGTTTTGAATACCACATAGCCGGCAAGAAAAATGGCGGGACTGTGCACTGATGCATCGTCCCGCCATTTAGTTAATAGATAACAACATTACATAAGATATATTATCGTACTTATCCGCGGAGAAACGCGTATGCGCTGGTTGCCGCTATGGCTCCATCAGAAACGGCGGTCACAACCTGGCGTAAACGCTTGGAACGGATATCGCCAGCGGCAAATAGACCTGGCGTGCGGGTCGCCATAGATTCATCAGTTAGAATGCCGCCATCAGGCGCCAAATCGACGAGATGCTCAACAAGCTCGGTATGGGGTTGCGTGCCGGCAAAGACAAAAATGCCAAACGAGCCAGGCTCAAATGACTCGGTATGAATTTCCCCGGATGCATTGTCCTTAAAGGCGATCGTCGTTGGCGTCGCTTCACCAGAAAGTTCAACAATACTAGTTTGGTACCTAACTGTAATATTGTCCTTTTCGAGTACTTTCTGAACAACACCATCAGGGGCACGGAACTGATCGCGGCGCAAAACGATGGTCACGCTGCCGGCGATTTCTGACAAGAACAGAGCTTCCTCGCAGGCAGCATTGCCGCCGCCGATGACAAAGACCTGCTTGCCGCGAAAGAACATGCCGTCGCACGTCGCGCAATACGAAACGCCGCGACCGCGATACGTATCCTCGCCAACAAAACCAGCAGATCGCGGCGTGGCACCCATGCACGCAATGACGCTCTTGGACAGCGTATCGCCCATATCGTGATGCACCGTAAACAGCGCTGCATCGGCATCGTAATCGATACCCGAAACCATGCTCCATGCGACCTGTGCTCCCAGGCCCTCTGCATGTTGCTGAAAACGCTCGCCGAGTTCGGCGCCACTCAAGAGCGGAATGCCCGGATAGTTCTCGACTTCATTGGTCGTGGCGATCTGTCCACCCGACATGCCCTGCTCAATCACGGTCGTCGTCAGGTTGGCACGCGCAGCGTAAATGGCGGCAGCATAGCCCGCGGGGCCGCCGCCGATAATCGCAACATCGATTGTCTGATCGGTAGTCATGAAGAGTCCTCTCGTCGAAACGTTGTCGTTCTTTGCGCTCATACCCAAATTTACGTGAACGTGACACTCATGCACTACAATGATAAATCCATGTTACAACGTCGAAGGGGAGTTATCGATGGATCAGACGCAGACGAGCGACGATGCTCCCCTGCTCACGAACAGCGCTCCCCAATCGGAGCAAACCACGCTCTTGGCTCAGCAAAAACCCCTCGTGACCATCGTGCACGCCTCGGTCGGCTCGGGCCACAAGGCCGCCGCAAATGCGATTGCGCAGGCATTCGACCTCATCCGCGGCACCAATGGCATCCCCGAGGATGTTGAGATTGAAGTGCTCGATATCCTTGATTTTGGACGAATTAAATTCGACGGCAATAAGACCGCGGCTTCTTTTACGGGAGCCACGCGCCCCATTTACGACCTGACCTGGCGATATACGCTTACGGGGCATCTTCTCTGGGGTGGCGGCACGGCATGGTCGCGAATTATGTTCCCCGCCTTCAACGAATATATTCGTCGCCGCAGGCCTATAGCCGTGCTCGCAACGCACATCACAGCAGCCAATGTTGCCGTGGGCGCCCGCGTCATCACGGGTATCGATTATCCGGTCATCTGCGTGCCGACCGATTACGAAGTCGAAGGATTTTGGCCCCACAAGGACACCGACCTATTCTGCGTAGCCAACGAGTTTATGGCCGAAACGCTGCGGCCGCGCAAGGTTCCCGAGTCAAAGATCCGCATAACGGGCATCCCCATCCGAGCCGGTTTCGATTCAGATTACAAACGCGAGGATGAGCTGAGCAAGTTCAATCTCCCCATAGACAAAACCGTCGTATTGGTGATGGCCGGCGCCAGTTTGCCCCAACCATACGTGCGTTTCCGTGCCGCGATGGACCACACGCTCCCCTTCTTACGCAGCTTTGAGGACATGCACTTTGTCTTTTTACCGGGCAAGGATAAGGAATACGCCACCCGACTCAAGACGCTCTTCGACGCCATGAAACTCGACAACGTCACGGTTCTGGACTACGTGGACGACATGGCGGCCCTCATGCACGGCTGCGACCTGGCAATTCTCAAATCGGGCGGACTCACCGTCACCGAGTGCCTGTGCGCTCATCTGCCGATGATCCTGCTGGGCAAGTCCTATGGCCAGGAAAAGGCAAACACCACGATGCTCACCGGCATGGGCGCCAGCATGCATGTCACCACCGCACGAGAACTCATCGTGACGCTTCGTCACCTGCACGACCACCCTGAGTCGCTCAAAGCCCTACTCATCAACGGCGAAGTCCTGCGCCGTCCACGCGCAGCGGAGGACATCGCCATCGCAACCATGGAGCTCGTAGGCAAACCCCAAAAGCGCAAACGAGCCTTCTGTCGCTTCTACTGGGGCGGAAAACCCGCTCATATCAGGTAGACGAAAGTCCGCTGCTCAGCGGGAGCCGCCCATATATCATTCCATGCTCAAACATTCTCGCTGCGCTGCGAAACTGCGCGTGGAACGATATATGGGCGGCTCCCGCTGAGCAGCTACGTTTACTTACTAGCAGCTACTTCGGTATCCCCTCCATTAGAACCTGCAAAGGTAAAACAGGAAAATATAAATAGAGTTAGCCGATGCGACAAAGGAGGCATCCCTTTATCGCATCGGCTAACTAGAAAGATTGTTTTATGTCAAGCATGTAGCCCTTTCGCCTGAGCCCCATACATATCGTCCCGCGCGCAGTTTCGCAGCGAAGCGAGAATGTTTGAGCACGGGATGATATGTATGGGGCTCAGGCGAAAGCGGGATCCGTGCGCCCCTGCGAAGCGAGAATGTTTGAGCATGGAATGATATAGGTAAGCCCCGGGCGGGAGGGATACGAGTACCCCTAGGCGACGCCGCTGGAGCCGAAGCCTCCGTTGCCTCGGTCGGTTTCGTCTAGTTCTTCTACTTCTATGAGGTTGACCGTGGGGACTTCTTGGATGACAAGTTGGGCTATGCGGTCGCCTTTGTTGATTTGGATGTTGTTGGAGGGATCCAGGTTAATGAGGATAACCTTGAGTTCTCCTCGGTAGTGGGCGTCGATGAGGCCCGGCGTATTGACTATAGACAGGCCCTGCTTGATGGCCAAACCGCTTCGGGGCTGGACGAAGCCGGCGTAGCCATCGGGCAGGGCGATGGCCAGCCCAGTAGAGACCAGACGGCGTTCGAAGGGCTTCAGGATGCAGTCCTCGTTGGAGCGCAAATCCAAGCCGGCATCAGTGGGATGGGCGTATTTGGGAAGCTCGACGGTGGGGTCGAGACGCTTTATGTTGACGGTAATGTTGGACATGAAATCACCTTAGCTTGTCGAGCTCTTGCAGAAACTCATCGACGTCTTTGAAATCGCGATAGACCGAGGCAAAGCGGATGTAGGCCACTTTATCGATCTTGGCCAACCGCTTAAGAACCATATCGCCCAGCTCATGGGACGTAACAGCCGTGAGCGTACGGGAACGAAGCTCAACCTCAATATCGTCAATGATCTCGTTGAGCTTTTTAGTGTCGATATCTCGCTTGATCGTGGCGCGCATCAAACCGACCAGCAGCTTATTGCGATCGAACCGTTGCTTGGATCCGTCTGACTTAATGACCTCGATAGGGTCTTCACAACGCTCAAATGTCGTAAAGCGATAATTGCATGAGCAGCATTCGCGACGGCGCTTGATGGTGTTATTTGATTCCTGCATGCGGGAATCAACGACGCGGGTATGTGCCTTGCCGCATTTGGGACAGCGCATGGTACCTCCTCTAAAACGATTACAAGGGTACCATGCGACGGTACTTAAATCTTATGAACGTGCGGGAACTTTAAGATGCGCACCGGCATCGAGCGAGCCATGCTCCAGGTGATTGACGTTGCGGATCATATCAGAGGTCTCCTGCGTGGAAAGACCCTCAATCGGATGCTCCTGGGCTAGCGACCACAAGGAATCGCCAGACTGAACACGGACGGTCTCGTAGGTAACGTTGGATACCGACTCGGCATATGCGGCGTGACGAGCGCTGAAGATCGAGGTGGCAAGTACAAAGAAGAGCGTGAGCGCAACGGCTAGGGCGACAATCGTCGAAGCCTTTAGGGCAACGGGGGCCGAAGTCGTGGCGACGCACTGGCTGCGGACGGGCTTGCCAGGCAGTGTTTGGAAACCAGATCGGCCGCCTTTAACAACCGTGAAAGCCGGCGCCGCAGGCGTCTCGAGCTTAAGGGCGAGGTTTCCCTGGACCATATCCGTTGCGTTCATCATGTTCTCCTCTCGCGTGTTTTGCTGAGAACAGTTTTATCAAGCCGCGCGGACAAAAATGTCTAGCGCGAGAACGAATGTTCGGTTATTATTATCTTCGAACAGTTGTTCCTGTCAAGCAATAATCGAACATTTGTTTGACATTGGCAGAGAGGATCCCCTGATGGCTCGCAAAATTACCAAGCGTCAGCAGCAGATTTACGACTTCATCAAGGAATATCAGCAGGAGAAGGGCTATCCGCCCAGTGTGCGCGAGATGGCATCGGCCGTAGGCCTCTCCTCCCCCAGCACGGTGCATGCTCATCTCTCTGCCCTGGAGGCTCGAGGGCTGCTCAAGCGCGATGCCACCAAGCCTCGCGCCCTAGAGCTTTTTGATGAGGACGGATCCTCCGTCTCGATTTCCAAATCCGATGAACCCACAGCGCCCCGCGGAACGGTCTCACTGCCGCTCGTCGGTCGCGTCGCGGCTGGGATTCCCATTCTGGCCGAGCAAAATATCGAGGACACCTTTACCATCCCGACCGAAATCGCCACAGACCAGGGCTCCTTTATCCTTGAAGTGCACGGCAACTCAATGATCAATGTCGGCATCTACAACGGTGACTACATTATCGTTCGCGAGCAAAAGAGCGCCATGAACGGCGAAATCGTCGTGGCCATGATCGATGGCTCGGCGACCGTCAAGACGTTCTACAAGGAGCAGGGGCGCGTGCGCCTGCAGCCTGAGAACGACACCATGGAGCCCATCTATGCGACGAACCCCGTTATTTTGGGTAAGGTTGTCGGATTAATGCGCCGGTTCTCGTAATGCAAAAACGCATCACCATCTTTGATACCGTCCGCGGGTTTACGATGATTTCAATGGCAGGTTTTCACGCTTGCTACGATCTTGCCTACCTGTACGACTGGGATATGCCCTGGTTTACCCAGACTGTCTTTCAAGACATCTGGCGCGCCAGCATCAGCTGGGTATTTTTGTTTATCGCGGGTTGGATGTGCACGCTCTCACGCAACAATGCTAAACGAGCGGCCAAGTACGCAGCCGCAGCTTTGGTCGTCTGGATCGCAACAACGCTCGTATCGGTCGACGATTCAGTGAACTTTGGCATCATTTATTGCATGGCGGCGTGTACCGCTGTGGCAGCCGTAACACGACCGATGCTTCAGAAAGTGCCCAGCACGTGGGGCATTGCGATATGCCTCGCTCTCTTCGCAGCGACATGGGGCATCCCGAAATCGACCTATTCATTCCCCTATTTGGCGTGGCTAGGATTTCCCGGCCCCTGGTTCGTTTCAGGCGACTATTATCCAATCATCCCGTTCATATTCATGTATCTCACAGGATACTTCGCTGCGCGTACCGCTCAAAGATGTGAACATCCCGCCCCAAGCTGGGCCTACACCAATCCCGTCCCGGCGCTCGCCAGCCTTGGACGTCATGCACTCCCCTTTTATCTGCTGCATCAGCCCATCATTCTGGGCATTTTGGAGCTCGTCTACTCAGTGCGATAACGCTCGAGCCGCGGCGCGATACGGGCCGGCAGCTTCGCCACAATACGAACGCCGTCCTCAAGATATTCCTCGTGCAAAAGGGTTCCCTGCTCATGCACCAGCGTGATAAGGGCGCCCTCGCGATACGGGATATCAGCGGAGAGCAACACATCGGTGGCAGCCGCCTCACGAGCAATTCGGTCGACGAGATCGTCGAGCCCCTCGCCTGTCTGGGCCGAGAACAACACGGCCTCGGGATAGCGACGACGGAAACTCAATCGATCGACGCTATCGAGTAGGTCGATTTTATTGAACACCGTAAGCGTCAAACGCTCGCCGGCACCGATCTCGTCGAGAACGCGATCGACTGCCTCGAGCTGGCGCTCGTAGTCCTCGTCGGAGGCATCCACAACTTTAAGGATCAGGTCGGAACCAAGGACCTCAGACAGCGTGGACTTAAAGGCATCGACGAGACCATGCGGTAGCTTTTGAATAAAACCAACGGTATCGGTAATGGTCATGCCACGACCACCGGGCAAGCGATACGAGCGCGTCGTCGGATCGAGCGTGGCAAACAATTTGTCCTGTGAAAGCACCGTAGACCCGGTCAGGCGATTGAGCAAGGTCGACTTACCGGCGTTGGTATAACCGGCTAAGGCAACGCGAAACGCCGGCGACTCGATACGACTCTTTGACTGGACATCGCGGCGCTGTTCAACCTGCTTAAGCTCGCGACGAAGCGCGGCAATCTTGTTGCGAATCAAACGTCGGTCAACCTCGAGCTGGCTTTCGCCCTGACCAAAGCGCGAACCAATGCCACCGCGTGTCTGCTCTTTAGCAAGATGGCTCCACATACCGCGCAAGCGGGGCAACAGATACTGCAATTGGGCTAGCTGCACCTGCAGGCGGCCCTCCCGAGTCTGAGCGTGCAGGCCAAAAATATCGAGAATCAACGCCGTACGGTCGATAATCTTCACCGGTTCGCCCACGGCTTTCTCTAGATACGACTGCTGCGAGGGCGTTAAATCGTCGTCGAAGATAACAACATCGGCATCCATACGATGCACGAGCCCGCAAAGCTCCTCAACCTTACCGGAGCCGATAAACGATTTTGGATACGGCTTAACTAGACGCTGTGACAAACGCGCCACGCACTGAGCGCCAGCCGTATGGGCAAGGCGCTCAAGCTCGTCAAGCGAGCGGTCGAGCGGCCAGGCGTTATCGCGCCACTCAACTCCGACAAGAACGGCACGTTCGGGCGCAGGAGCCGTTGGAACGAGGGGAAACCGAGCCATTAGGCCGCCTCGATACGATGAAGGATATCCTCAACGACCTCATCGATCGTAAACTCGTCCATATCAAACCACACAATGCGGTCATCGCGTTTAAACCACGAAAGCTGACGCTTGGCATAGCGACGTGAACGCATCTTGATGAGTTCACGAGCCTCATCCATAGAAATCACGCCGTTAAAGGCATCGATAATCTCTTTATAGCCAATCGCCTGCATCGAAGTCAGGGCATCTTCCAGCCCCTGGTCCATAAGACCGCGAACCTCATCAACAAGACCCTGCTCAAACATCAGATCGACGCGAAGGTTAATACGCTCGTAAAGCGCCTCGCGATTACGCATCAATCCAAACCACAGAGCGTGATAATGCTCGCGCGGAACACTAAACTGCGACTTTTGCTGCGCGTAGGACACACCATCATCGTGCATTTCGAGCGCGCGAATCACACGACGAACATTATGGGGGTGGATCACCGCAGCGGACTCGGGGTCACGCTCAGCAAGCAGCGCGTGCAGCGCTTCCTCGCCAATGCGCTCGGCAAGCTCCTGATATCCCGCGCGGCGATCGTCCTCAAGCTCGCCCGAGGGAAAATCCATCTCGTCCAGGGCGGCCTTGAGATACAGGCCTGTACCCCCGCAAAACACCGGTAGGCGGCCCTCGTCCAGCAAGCGCTCAACATGCACACGAGCGTCTACCTGATACAGCGCTGCAGAATATGCAACGCCCGGATCAACAATATCGACCAGGCGTAGAGGCGCCGTGCATTCCTCGGGTGCCATCTTGGCAGTGCCGATATCCATACCTCGATAGATCTGCATCGCGTCACACGACAGCACTTCGGACGAAAGGCGAGCCGCCAAACGATCTGCGACATCACTTTTACCAACCGCGGTCGGACCGACAATTGCAACGGCAGAAAGGCCTGCCCCGGGAGAAATCATTAGCGCGGCTCGCCCACAACGGATCCGGACAGATACCAGGTCTTGGCAACATCGACGTCAACATCGACAATCTTACCAATCAACTGATCGATACTGTAGCCCTCGGGAATCGGTGCATGAACGGTCTGATTCTTAGGACTCTTGCCCAGCAGCACCGCGTCATTCTTTTTGCTCGTACCCTCAATAAGCGCCGGCACAACGGTGTGGAGCTCACCTTGGTTATATTCGTGCGCAGTGGTCTCAATAACCTTCACCAAACGGTTGAAGCGCTCAAGAATCACCTCATGCGGCGTGGGATCATCAATCTCGGCTGCCGGAGTACCGGCGCGCTTGGAATAGATAAACGTATAGGCCTGAGCATAACGGACCGTCTCGGCAAGCGAGAGCGTCTGCTCAAAGTCTTCCTCGGTCTCGCCGGGGAAGCCAACGATGATATCGGTCGAAAGCGCGATATCGGGCATGCGATTGCGGATGCGATCGACAAGCCCCAGATAGTCTTCGCGCGTATAGCGACGATTCATCTCTTTAAGGATGCGCGTCGAGCCCGACTGCACCGCCAGGTGCAGCTGCGGCATGACGGCAGGCGTCTCGGCCATAGCGTCAATGGTCTCGGGCAGCAGGTCTTTGGGATGCGAGGAAGTAAAGAAGATACGCTCCACACCCGTATCGCCCACGGCACGCAACAGGTCGGCAAAGCGCGGCTTGCCAAACAGATCGCGACCATAGGAGTTGACGTTTTGACCCAAAAGCGTGATCTCGCGCACGCCCTGGCGTACTAGACCGGTGACCTCGTCGACAATCTCCTCGAAAGGGCGGCTCTTTTCGCGACCGCGCACATAAGGCACGATGCAATAAGTGCAGAAATTATTACAGCCCGTCATAATGGGGACCCAGGCGTGGTACTGGGTCTCACGATGCCACGGCATGCTCATAGCATCCGTGTCCTCGTGCTCATTGGTGCGAATATGACGCTTGCCGTCCAAGAATGCCTCGGCAATGAGCTCGGCCACATGCGCGATGGAATGCGTGCCAAAGATAACATTGACGTTATCGACATTGGTGAGCAAACCCTCGCCGTCGCGCTGCGCGATGCAGCCGCCCACGGCGACCACACGCTTGCCCGAGGGCGAAGGCGGGAGGCTCTTACAAGAGTTGCACTGACCGTACAAACGGGTGTCAGCTGCCTCGCGAACGCAGCACGTCATGAACACGACAATGTCAGCATGCTCCGGATCGAGCGCCATAAGGCAGCCATACGAGTCGAGCAGGCCACTCACGCGCTCGGAGTCGTGCTGATTCATCTGGCAGCCAAAGGTGCGGATAAAGTAGGTTTTACCGGCAAGAATATCACGTACGGAACCCTGGTCCATGTGTATAAGTCCTAACGAGGTGGAATAGGTGGAATCAAAGAGCGCGGGCAAAGAGCAAACACGCTATGCCACAGGCTTAACGTCGTCCATCACAACGTTATCCATAGCAGCTCGATTAATCTGATGAACGTAAATAGAAAGACGGATGGCCGTGCGCGACTCCCCATTGATGAGGATGTCGGAGAACACCGGCGCGCAGGAAATATCAAACCCGGTCGGAATCAAAAAGCCGCGTGCAATGGCCACAGCCTTAATGGCCTGATTGACGGCACCCGCGCCGACACACTGAATATTGACGGGAACGCCATCTTTGACCATGCCGGCAATGGCGCCGGCAACGGACGCTGGCGATGATTTGCTTGATACCTTCAGGCAATCCATGAAGAAACTCCTGCGTTTAAAAGTACGTTTTAACTGCAATAACTGTATCGTACCGAACGGACTCGGTAAAGATGCTATTCCTCTTTGGCAAGATCGAACGTCACAGTGATGCGATCACGCGAAACACGAATCTTGGGGTCGCCGCAAAGGTTGAGATAGTACCGCGATGCAAGATCATTAAAGTCGCGCTCCACTGCTCGCGAGAACTGCGCCATGTCGTCCTTGGCGATACGCAGCCCGCGACGATCTTTGGCTAGATCAACCGGAGCGGACGCATGTGAGGACGAATCGCGCTCACGTAGCAGGCGTGCGGTCACACCGCGAACGGGCTTAATCTGGCCAGCCAAGATACGATGAGCCGTACGCTCGGACATCTCAAGGCCCAAACCCGAACAGATACGGATAAAGTCTTCCGCATCCGAAGCAAGACCCAGGCGATCGACCACCGGAAGCTCGGCTTCGTCATCGATAAACAAAAGACGAGAAGCATCGAGACGGTTTGAGGCCTGCGCATGCAGCGTCGCGGCGATCTCGGACGGTGACCCCAGATAGACATCACAGGCGCGCAGCTCCTCGAGGGCAAACTCGCAGGCGGCGCGAATGATGTTGTGAGGGCCACGGGCGCAGACATAGTGACCGTCCTCGTCCTTCACAGCCTGAGGCCAGCTGGACTGATCGGCGCGCTCGCCAAGGCGGTCGGTAGCGACGCTCACCTTAAAGACCGAGCCAAGGTCAACATCCGACGTGACAACGCGTGCCTCGTCGGTGTTCTGCTTAATCGAAAACAATGCCATGCCTCGACCGTGAACGCCCCAACGATCCATCTTCATGCTCTCGAGCTTGGAGGTAACGCGGGCATCGAAGATGCGCTCCTGCATATCCTGCGGCACGCCCGAGCCGTTATCCAGAAAGACGAGCGTACGGACGCCGTCTTCCTTGGTCGTGGCGAGATAGACCTTGTCGGCGCCGGCATCACGAGCGTTGCGCAGCATTTCGATGACAATATCCTCGACATGCTGGATGTCGTGCTTTGCCTGGCGCCGCTCGGCCTCCGAAACGCGGAGGCGGACATACCCCTCGCCAAGGTTCTCCTCGACGCGAAGGTTGCCCTCCCCCGACATCGACGCGATAAATGAGATGAGCTCGTTCGCGTCGTTCATGCTATTTAGCGATATCGACAGCGCGGCTCTCGCGAATCACGACGACGCGCACCTGACCGGGATACTCCATCTCTTCCTCGATTTGATGGGCGATGTCATGAGCCAAGACCGTGGACTGAGCATCGGAGATCTTGTCCGGCTGAACCATGACGTGGACCTCGCGACCAGCCTGCATGGCATAGGTACGCTCGACGCCGTCATGGGAGTTGGCAATCTCCTCGAGCTTCTCAAGGCGCTTGATGTAGTTCTCGGCCGATTCGCGACGGGCACCGGGGCGAGAGGCAGAAACGGCATCGGCAGCCTGGACCAGAACATCGAGCACCGTGTTGGGGTCGACGTCGGCGTGGTGAGCCTCGATAGCGTGAACGATAACGGGCTTCTCGCCATAGCGACGGGCGAGCTCGGCGCCGATAACGGCATGCGGACCCTCGACGTCATGGTCGATAGCCTTGCCAAGATCGTGCAGCAGGCCGGCGCGCTTGGCGGTCACAACGTCCAGGCCAAGCTCGGAAGCCATCACGCCGCACAGGTCGGAAACCTCGAGGGAGTGCTGGAGCACGTTCTGACCAAACGAGGTGCGGTAGCGCAGAGCACCAAGGGTCTTAACGATCTCGGGGTGCAGATCGTGGATACCGGTATCGAAGGCAGCCTGTTCGCCAGCCTCGCGCACGCGCTGTTGAACCAAGTCGGCGGCTTTGTGATACATCTCCTCGATACGGGCAGGATGAATGCGGCCGTCAGCAATAAGGTTCTCGAGGGCGACGCGGGCGGTCTCGCGACGGACCGGATCGAAGCTCGAAAGCACGACGGTCTCGGGCGTATCATCGATCACGAGGTTGACGCCGGAAACCTGCTCGAACGTGCGGATATTGCGACCCTCGCGGCCGATGATGCGACCCTTCAGGTCGTCAGACGGAATATGCACGGAGGTAACGGTGACCTCGGCGGTGTGATCGGCGGCACAGCGCTGAATCGCCAGGGACAAGATCTCCTGGGCGGTCTTGTGGCACTCGGCGCGAACCTGCTGCTCGGACTCACGGATGATCGTAGCGGCCTCGTGGGTAACCTCGCCACGAACCTTGTCGAGGAGTTCCTTGTGAGCATCCTCGCGGGTCAGGTCGGCGATGCGCTCGAGCTCCGAGGTCTGCTTGGCGCAAAGCTCCTCAAGCTCACGGGAGCGCTTCTCGACCTGGCCAGCCTGGCTGGACAGCTGATGTTCACGCTTGTCGAGGGCATCGTTGCGGCGATCGAGGGACTCCTCGCGCTGCATCACACGGTTCTCGAGCGTACGAATCTCGCTCTTACGCTGCTTGTCCTCGGCCTCGGCAGCCTGCTTATTCTTGATGATCTCTTCCTTTGCCTCAAGCAGAGCCTCTTTTTTGAGGGTCTCGGCCTGACGCTTTGCATCACCGATTAGGGACTCAGCCTGTGCGTGAGCCGACTGGATCTTTTCGTCGGCCTCGTGAAGACTACCCTGCTTGGCGGTGCGCATGTAGGCAATGGCGGCGATGGCACCCAAAACGATGCCAACGAGCGCTGCGATAATAGGCATGCTCACTCCTTTTTATGGATTCGTTACACAACAAAGCGAACCGTCCTTGCGAACGGCTCGCGACATTTGAGTAATATGGGCGCAGCTTATGCGGGTCGGATACAGATAAACATATAAACAAACTCATCAAAGATGAGCACATATCACAAAGCAAATGACAGTGTTTATCGTACGTTGAACCGTAACAACTGTCAAATAAATGGACCCGGTACGGCGATTAAAACGCGGTGAACGGCGGGTACGCAAACCACATGTGTCTAAACTGCACATTCCTCATGTTCGGCATCGAGACGCGCCTTAACGGCATCGGCGGCGATGTGGTACGAAAAGCCCTTACCCATCAAAAACCGGACGAGCTTTTCGAATCCACGTGTCTCGGGAACACGACGCTTCGCGAGTAAAGCCGATGCGCGAGCCAAGTCGTCCTCCACGGCAAAATAATCCTCGGGATAGCCGGGGATATCATCGAGCACGACATGGCGGCGCTTGAGCTCGGTCTCAATCTTGCGCTGTCCCCAGCCACGTCGTTTGCGCTCCTCGATAAAGTACGAACAAAAGCGGTTCTCATCTAAAAAGCGATACTCAGTGGCACGCTGGACGGCGAAATCAATTGCGGGTTGGCGAAATCCGTAACGAGCGAGCTTGTCACGGACCTCACCCGTGGCATGGTCACGGCGCGACAGCATCTCAGTCACCATGGTAAGCGCGCATTTACGCTCAATGAGCTGTACCGCTTCGCGAAACTCATCCCAATCGCAGGGAAGATCGGGGCGATTTTTAAGAAACAGGCGCGCAACACGAACAGGAATCCAGATGGATCGTTCATAACCGCCCTCGAGCTCGCAGTCGATATGTGCACAAGGCTTTTTTGATGCATACCCACTCGAGAACGAGGAGGTCGCCTTCTTATCGGGAAAGACGACCGTGGCCTCGGTCACCGAATACGACATGAGAGCATCCGTTACTCGTCGTCATCATCGAGCATCGCGGAGCCATCGATGGCGTAAAGCTCATCGAACTCCTCAGTTTCGGGCTGATCGGTCAGCTCGACCTCGGACGGAGCATCGTCATCGAATTCAAGGCCGCAGGCGAGACGAACCTTATGCTCGATCTCGTCGGCACAATCGGGGTGTTCGCGCAGGAAGGCCTTTGCGGCCTCGCGACCGTTACCGAGCTTGTCCTCACCGTAAGCAAACCAAGAGCCCATCTTTTTGCAGATACCGCACTCGACGGCCATGTCCAGAATCGAGCCCTCCTTAGAGATGCCCGTGCCGTACATGATGTCGAACTCGGCAGAGCGGAACGGAGCGGCCACCTTGTTCTTAACGACCTTGGCACGCACGCGATTGCCAATGACCTCGTCCTTGAGCTTAATGCTGTCGATGCGGCGAATATCGATACGCACCGACGAGAAGAACTTGAGGGCGCGGCCGCCCGTCGTAGTCTCGGGGTTGCCGAACATGACGCCGATCTTCTCGCGCAGCTGGTTAATGAAGATGCAGGTCGTTTTAGATTTGGCGAGCGAACCGGCGAGTTTACGGAGCGCCTGGCTCATCAGACGGGCTTGAAGGCCGACCGTAGTATCGCCGATCTCGCCCTCGATCTCGGCACGCGGAGTCAAAGCGGCGACGGAGTCGACGACGATGGCGTCGATGGCGCCAGAGCGCACGAGCATGTCGACGATCTCGAGCGCCTGCTCGCCCGTATCGGGCTGGGAAATGAGGACCTCATCGATATCCACGCCGATACGCGCGGCATACGTGGGGTCGAGCGCGTGCTCGGCATCAATAAATGCCACGACACCGCCCATAGCCTGGGCCTCTGCCAAAATCTCGAGCGAAAGCGTTGTCTTACCGGAGGACTCGGGACCGTAAATCTCGACGATACGGCCGCGCGGCACGCCGCCGATGCCCAGAGCGGCATCGAGGGCCAGGGCGCCCGTGGGAATGGCCTCGACCTCGAGCTCGGGACCACCGTCGCCGTACCTCATGATGGAACCCTGGCCGAATTTCTTCTCGATCTCGGCCTTGGTGGTGGCGATCATCTCATCGCGCTCTTTACCCGTCGTGCGAGCATGAACGGTACGTACGGGACCTGAATTCTTGGCCATGAATAGCCCTCCTCTTAACAACCTGCATCGATAATAAACGAACGGCTGTTCGTGGTCAACCGTTCAGATAAATCATATGCAGCCGACCTTTCCAAAACCCAACCAAACGCCAACCAAACACTGACCAAAAACTTGACCGCAGGCGAACCGAGCAAGGCACGACGAGCAAGATTACGCCAACTACCTGCACATAGAGCAAATTCGCCAGAGGTCCCTATCTCCACAATTAAGGGACCCGGAGGCCCCTTAAAACACGTCTATTCCATAGAATCGAGCACGTAGACAATGCGACCCAGTGCCTCAGCGACCGCATGGGCACGGACGCATGAACGATCGCCCTCATAGTGACAACGAATGGAGTCCACGACAGGCGCTCCCCCATTGGCCGAGCGATACGCCCAGCCAATATAAAAGGTTCCAGCCGGATCGTCCTCGGTGCCTCCACCGGGGCCGGCATAGCCCGTCGCGCTCACGGCAATATCGCTCTGGTACAGCTCCAGCGAACCGGCAGCCATCTCCCGCGCCGTCTGGTACGACACCGCGGTATAGCGGTCGAGCGTCTCTTGCTCAACGCCGAGCACGCGATGCTTAATCTCGTCGCAGTACGTCACCGCACCGCCGCGCAGCACCGCCGAGGCACCGGGGATATCGGCGATCGTCGAGGCGATCATGCCCGCTGTTAGAGATTCAGCCGTCGAAACCGTCACACCACGAACGCTTGCACGCTCGACGATATCGGCTGCGAGCTCTTCATTGTGCGCGGCAATCTGCTCAAATGATTTCGTCATGCCCACCAGGACCTAGACCGAAAAGACGATCTTGCGGCAGTTCCAGAAGTACTGAGCGCCCGAGATAACGGTCAGGATAACGGCCACGGCGTACAGGAAGCGTGAGACGCCATAGAGACCGAGCAACAGCTCCGCAGGCCCCAACTGGAGGCCGGTCATCGCAAAGACGCACAGGTAGCCGCAGATGGAGACCATCGTGGTCGCCGTCTTGTACTTGCCGAGCTTATCGGCGGCAACGACCACACCGGCCGCACTCGCGACCATGCGCAGGGCGCTCACCAGCAGCTCGCGGAACAGGATGATGAACACCGACCACACAGTAACGGCACCAAAGTCCAAGAACAGCAGCAGGGCCGAGAACACGAGCAACTTATCGGCGATGGGATCCAGGAACTTACCGAAGTCGGTGATCTCGTTGCGCGAACGAGCCAGGTAGCCGTCGACCTTATCGGTGCACGACAGGATGACGTACAGAATAAAGGCGGCGGCGGCGAGCGGGCCGTCGAAGGTGCTCCAATCCGTACCGGCAACGCTTGTGTGAGACAGCGCCGACACAATCATGAACACCGGAATAAAGACGATACGCACGCACGTCACGATGTTGGCGGGCGTCCAGACACTCGTCAGTTCCTTATTGCTCTCGTTAGCCACGACGCTCTCCTACTCCACAACATGACCGATAAGCTCATAGCAGAAGCTATCGGTAAACTCGACCGTCAGAATATCGCCCACAGATGCCTCGCTGGCATCCAGATGCACCGCGCCATCGGAATCGGGCGCCTGGAACCAGGCATGTCCGATGAGCTCGGCACCGTCTTCGGTCTCCTCGATACCGTCGACGATCACCTGGGCGCGCTCGCCCACGTGCGCGGCAGTCGCGGCAAAGCCGAGCGACTCGGCCAGGTCCATAGCCTCCTGGGCGCGCTCGAGCTTGACCTCCTCATCGACCTGCCCCTCCATCTTGGCGGCCAGGCTGCCCTCCTCACGCGAGTAGGCAAAGACGCTCGTGTAGTCAAAGCCGACGGTGTCCATAAAGTCGATAAGATCGCGGAACTCGTCGTCGGTCTCGGTCGGGAAACCTACCATGGCCGTGGAGCGGATCACGATACCGGGGATGCGCTCGCGCAGGTCGCGGAACAGGTCCTCGAGCTCCTGGCGCGAACCGGAGCGGCGCATGGCCTTGAGGATGCGCGCGTCGCAGTGCTGCACGGGGATATCGATATAGGGCAGCACCTCGGGCGTATCGCGAATGGTCTCGATAAGCTCGTCGGTCATGCCCTCGGGCTGCAGGTAGAGCACGCGGACCCAGACGTTATGAGGACGCACCGCCTCAGCAACGGCCTGCAACAGCTGCGCCAGATTGCGCGGCACGCCCTCGGCGAGGTCCTCGTCGGCAAAGTCGGTACCCCAGATGCCCGTGTCCTGACCGATCAGAACGATCTCGCGCACGCCGCCGGCGACCAGGTCGCGTACCTCGGAGATAATGCTCTCGGCATTGCGCGAGTGATAACGACCGCGGATATACGGGATCATGCAGAAGCTGCAGAAGCGGTTGCAGCCATCGGAGATCTTGACGTAGGCGACAGCGCCCTCAACAGTGCGCTTGACCTGCGGAATATAGGCGGCAATCTCGCGCTCGACACCCAAAACGTCATCAATGACAGAGACGATGCCGTCTTCCTCGTCGGCCTTCACAAAGGCCGCGACCTCGGGCAGCTCGTCGGGCAGGTCATCGCCGTAGCGTGACGGCACGCAGCCGCACATGACGATCGGGCAAGAACGAACGCCGTCCTGCACCTCGTTGGCAAGCTCGAGCGTGGTCTCGATGCTCTCGGACGTTGCAGAGGCAAGGAACGAGCACGTATTAACGATGGCGATATCGGCATCCTGCGGATCGAATGCCTCCTCGTAGCCCGCGGCGGTCAGCAGCGAACGCATGCGGTCGGTATCGACCTCGTTCTTGGCGCACCCGAGGGTGATATAGAGTACAGAGCCCAACGGAGTATCCATGTTGGAGAGCGGTCCTTTCGAATGAATTAGCGGTAGTTGGTGAACTGCAGCGGCTGACCGTAGTCCTGGTCGCGCAGGAACTGGATCACGGCCTGCAGCGCATCCTTGGAAGCAGAGGAAACACGCAGTTTGTCAGCCTCAATCGTCACCTTGACCTTGAGCTTCTGATCCTTGATGTCCTTATTGATCTTCTTGGCAGTCGTCTGGTCGATACCCTCGACGATGTGACCGAGCACGCGCACGGTACCGCCCGATGCAGCCTGAGGCGCATCCCAAGACACGGCCTTAAGATCGATGCCGCGCTTGATGAGCTTGGAGCTCAGGACATCGATAATCTGCTTGGAGACAAAGTCGGCCGGGGCGTTGATCGTAAAAAGCTTGTCGCCCTTCGAAAGCTCGATGGTAGCGCCGGAGTCCTTCAGGTCATAGCGCTGGGAAATCTCGCGCGTGGTCTGCTGGAAGGCATTGTCGACCTCCTGCATATTGACCTCGGACACGACGTCGAAGCTGGAATCTTTAGCCATGGTTAATCCTTTCGCTTACGAGCGGCTTAGTAGCTGTCGTACGAATAGTCGTCTGAATAGGGCGTAGTCTGCCCGTCGGTGGCGGTATCGGTGCCGTCCATGGACTGGGCATCGGTTCCATCAGTTCCGTCGGTACTTTCGGTGCCATCGGTGCCATCGGTGCCGTCGGAGCTCTCGCCGTCCTTGGACTCGGTCGTCTCCTTCTTGGGAACGGTAATCGTCACGCGTGCCACGCCCGACGTCTTAGTGTCGTAGCGGACCTTTTCGCCGTTCTTGGTAACGGTGACATCGGAAGGCTTGGACGTGGTGATCTCAATCGAGGACTCGGGCGTGTATTCCTGCTCAAAGGGACCGGTCGCCTGGGCGCCATAGACAGACTTGCCATCAACCTTGACTTCAATCCAAGCAGTCTTGCCCTTGGCAACGGAGATCTTGACCTTTGTGACCTCGTTCTCCTCCTTCTTGGCCGTCGTCTTGGCGGCGTCCGAATCGGTCGACTCATCCGTCGTCTCATCGGTATCCTCATCGACGGATTCGGTCTTCTTGGAAGACTTCTTAGTCGTTGTCTTGGTGGCAACGGGCGTCTCGGGCGTCGACTCGGGCGCCGAGGAGCCGCAGCCACGCAGGAGCACCACGATGAGCACGATCAGCAGCAGCGCCACGGCACCGATACCGGCGTAAACGATACGAGGGTCGAGACTGTTGTTCTGGGGAGCACTACCACCGCCGCGTCCACGATTGGAACCACCGCGACCAGTGCCTTGGGGCATGCGACCGCGGTTATTGTCGGAACGTCCACGATAGCTGCCCTGGCGCTGCATATTGCGCTGGCCTGAGCGGGGGGCGAGCTCGCCGCGACCCTGGTAGTTGCGCTGGCCCGAACGAGGCACTGAGGAGCGCTGGCTATAAGGCTGCGATTGGGATCGAAGGCGAGGCGTCACCTGTGTAGTATCGGCATCTGTATAGCCACCGCGCGGACGACCGGAAGAAACGCCACGGTACCCGCGATCGGAATAACCACCATCGCCATAGCCCGCACGAGGGTCACGTGCGACACCGCGGGCAGCGGGGAGTGCGCGCTCCTCGGGCGCCGGCGTGCTACGAAAACGATCGCGCTGGGAACGAATCTCCTCGCTCGAGCCCGTCTCGGTAACATAACCAGCCTGCTGAGGGCGCTGGCCATAACGCGTCGAACGCCCGCCCTGAACCATCAGGAAGCGGCCGTTGTCAACCGAGGAGCGCGAATTGACGTAGCCTGCGGCGTCCTGAAAACGACCGCCCTGCTGCGACGTCTCGCGCTCATATGCCATCAGATCGTCAAAATAAGCGTTGACGACCTCCCGCGGATTGAGGCCCAAAAAGCGCGCATAACTCGAAATCATGCCCTGCGCATAGCCGCGCGGAGGCATCGATGCAAAATTGCCATTCTCGAAAAACTCGATGATCTGCGGCCTGATTTTGATGGTGTTGGCGACCTGCTGAATGGAAAGGCCCATTCGGCGACGCTGCTCGAGCAGCATGTCACCAAAGCGTGCAGCCATCAGAATCCTCCAAACTCACGATCTTCACGTGCCATCTCAGCGTCGACGGATTCCAGCGCGGCAAGGCCTTCTTCATCCAGTAGGACCTCGCGCGGCTTGGAACCGTCGGGCGGTCCGACGACACCCTTTTCTTCCAGCATGTCCATAATACGCCCGGCGCGCGCATAGCCAACCTTCAGGCGGCGTTGCAGGCCAGATGTGGAGCCCAGCTGCGATTCCACCACAATATGAGCGGCTTCCCAGATAAGCGGATCGTCGTCCTGAGGCTCGGCAACGCCGGTGCGCACGATGCCGCCGCCACCTGCCATGGACATGGAGGCAGGTGCCACAGCCGACAGGATCTCCTCGTGGTAGTCGGGCTCGCTTTGCGACTTGACGAACTCGACAATCTCGTTGATCTCGTCATCCGAAACAAAGCAGCCCTGGATACGGCGAGGCTTGCCCCAGTCGACCTTTGAGAACAGCATGTCACCCAAACCAGTGAGCTTTTCGGCGCCCATCTGGTCGATGATGACGCGGGAGTCGATGCCCGTTGCGACGTTGAAGGCGATACGGTTGGTAATGTTTGCCTTGATGAGACCCGTCACCACATTAGAGCTCGGACGCTGAGTCGCCACGATAAGGTGGATACCGGCGGCACGACCCAGCTGGGCGATACGCACAATCGACGCCTCGACATCCTTGCCGGCAACCATCATCAGGTCCGAAAGCTCGTCGATGATGATGACCAGGTAGGGCATCTTTTGCGGCGGGTTATCGTAATGCTCAAACTCGCCGGCGGCCTGCTTTTCGTTATAGGTCGAAATCTTGCGCACGTTCAGGCGCTCGAAGACCTTCAGGCGGCGCTCCATCTCGGACACCGCCCACTGCAAGGCACTCGCGGCCTGCTTGGGCTCGGTCACTACGGGCACGTAAAGGTGAGGCAGGCCGTTATAGCCTGCGAGCTCGACGCGCTTGGGGTCGACCATGATCAGGCGAACGTCCTCGGGAAGGGCGCGCATGAGCAGGGTCGTGATGATGGAGTTGATCATGACCGACTTACCGGAACCCGTGGTACCGGCGATCAGCAGGTGGGGCATCTTGGCAAGGTCAGCGACGACCGGCGTGCCCTCTGCATCGCGGCCGATGGCAAGCTCAAGCGGACCGCCCTTAACATAGGGCAGCACGTCGCCCAAGTTGACGTTCTGGCGCTTGCGATTGGGGATCTCGATACCCACAAGCGAGGTACCGGGGATCGGGGCAAAGATGCGCACCGACTGAGCAGCGAGCGAAAGCGCGATATCGTCCTCGAGGCTCGAAATCTTGCTCACGCGCTCGCCCTCGCCAGGTTGCAGCTTAAAGGTCGTCACCGTGGGGCCGGCGATCCAGCCGACCACGCGGGCACTGCGGCCAAACTCAAGCAAGGTGGATTGCAGTGACTCGGCAGTCTGTTCCAGCTCCTTGTCAGATGACGCGGAGGACGCCGACTGCGGGTTGGCGTGCAGGATCTCGAGCGGCGGAAGCTTGAAGCCGTCCTCTTCTTCGCCCTCGTTATCCGCGGGGGCATTGACCGCTCCCCCATCGCTAGGAGTAGGCGCCTCGGCAGCGCCCGCGACAGCCGTATCGGCAACCTTGGGATGCTTCAAGAAGTCGGGAATCTGAGGTGTTGCCGAGACAGGATTCACGGCAAACGGCGGCTCGGACTCGTCGATCTTATCGGGGTCGTCTTCCATCGAAAGCTGACCGGTTACCTGGTCGCGCTTTGCATGGCGACGCGGCAGCAAAGTTGTCTTTGCGGTCTCAATCGGAGCCTCGTCGTCCTCGTCATCGCCCTCGGTGAGCTCAATCTCGCTATCGGACCAAGACGGGTCAGGCTCACTCGTATTGAGATTAGGCGCAGCCTTGCCCTTCTTGGCGTGGCGGCGCGGCAACAGCGTCGTCTTAGCGCGCTCAGCTTCCACGGCATCGGACACGTCGACAAACGGATCCTCGTCCTCGTCGTCATCGTCCAAAACCGGGTCCGCATCGTTGCCCATGACCGTGGTCACGGCAGCATCGGAGCCCTTTTGACGAAGAATGCTCAGGTGCGGACGGGCAACGCCGGGCACCGACAGGGCTTCGTCGTCACCCCACGGGCTCGCGTTAACATCGGCACGACGGCGCTCGGCAAAATCGGCCGCGCGGTCGCGGGCAGAGCGCAGCACGCCACCCACCGAAAAGCCGATGATGACCAAGCCCACGACGACAAGGCCCAACAGGACTACCATCGCGATAGGCTTACCCAGGGCATTCTGCAGCGCACTCGCAATAAACGCACCGATGTAGCCACCCGAGGCGGACAAATTTTGCGGCGTGAACATAAGGTCACACGAGACACTCGTACCCGGCACCATCAGCGAAAGAATGGAGACGACGGCGATAAAGACCACGGCGCCGCCCGCAACAGAGCGCACGTTGAGCGGCGAGTCCTCGCCTAAAAAGAGCGTGGCGGCAAACAGCAAAATGACGATCGGCAGCACGTAGGCGCCCAGGCCAAAGCCCAGGTGGTAAAAACCGGCAACAGCAGCCGTCACGGGCGCTGTTGCCGGAGAAATCACGGCAATAAAGGACGCAATCGCCAAAACGGCAATGACCACGCCGGCGATATCGCGATTGGCCGAGGGCTCCACCAAGGGCTCAAAATCGTCGAAGTCCGCCTCGTGGCCCTTATTGGCACGCAGATGGGAACCGGCACCCTTAGCAGATGGCGGTTGGTTATTGGCCTTATTGCCTTTGGCGTTTTGTGCAGATCCGCGCGCCAAACTAAACCTCCATGACGACCGGGATGATCATCGGACGGGTGCGCGTACGGCTCCAGATAAAGTTAGAGAGCGAATCGCGCACGGCCTTGCGAATGGCATCGGAACCGCTGCTCGTAAAGCTAAACTTGCCCTTCTCGATCGTCTTCATAATGGACGCGGAGGCATCCTCGGAGAACTGGTCGTCGATGGCAAACGAGACGCCGCGGCCCGAGAACTCGATGGCCTCGATCTTCTTGTGCTTGAGCGAGACGATGGCAACAGCGGTAACCATACCGTCGTTGGCGAGCTTCTGACGATCGCGCAGGACGATGGGGTCGGTATCGCCGATACGCAGGCCGTCGACGTAGACGACGCCGGACTCGACGGGCGTACCGCGTTTGACGATACCGCCGCGCATCTCGAGCGTGTCGCCGTTATCGAGGATAAAGATGTGATCATCCTTGATGCCCATCTTACGAGCAAGCTGGGCATGGGCACGCAGATGCACGGCCTCGCCGTGAACCGGCATAAAGTAGGTGGGCTTGGCCATGGCCATCAGTAGCTTGAGTTCCTCCTGGCTACCGTGACCGGAGACGTGAACGAGAGCGCGGTTCTTATCCCACACGTCGCAGCCGAGCTTGGCTAGGCTGTTGACGACCTGCTGGACGGCTTTCTCGTTACCGGGGACCGGCGTTGCCGAGAGGATAACGGTATCGCCCTCGTGGATGGAGAGCGTCTTGTGCTCTCCGTTGGCCATGCGGGACAGGGCCGACAGCGGCTCGCCCTGCGAACCGGTGCACATGACGACGATCTTGTCGTCGGGCAGGTTATCGATATCGAAGGCATCGATGATATCGGCATCGTCGATGTTGAGATAACCGAGTTCGCGCGCCACGCGGGTGTTGGTGAGCATGGAACGACCGGTCACGACGACCTTGCGGCCGCACTTGCGGGCGGCGTCGCAGATCTGCTGCAGACGATGGATGTGGCTCGAGAACGACGCGACGAACACGCGGCCCGGAGCATTCTTGATGGCATGCAGCAGATTGGGGCCAACCTCGGCCTCGGACTTGGTAAAGCCGGGGACCGTGGCGTTGGTGGAATCGGACAACAGCAGGTCGATGCCCTGCTTGGCAAAGCGGCTGATAGCGGCATAATCGGGCGTGACGCCGTCGATAGGCGTCTGGTCGAGCTTAAAGTCGCCGGTGTGCATAACGGTGCCCTGGTTGGTGCGGATGAATACGCCCAGAGCGCCCGGGATGGAGTGCGTCATCGAGAAGAAGTCGAGCGAGATGCCACCGAGATTGACGTGGCTGCCGCCCTTGACCTCACGGAACTTGGGAGCGCGGATGCGGAACTCGGAGAGCTTGCCCTCGATAAAGCCGAGCGTCAGCTTGCTCGAGAAGATAGGCACCTTGTTGTTGAGGTCCTGCAGCAGATACGGAAGCGAACCGGTGTGGTCCTCGTGGCCGTGAGTGACGATGATGCCGCGGAGCTTTTCCTCGTTCTCCAGAACGTAGGTGTAATCCGGAAGCACCAGGTCGATACCGGGCTGCGAGTCGTCGGGGAACATGAGACCAGCGTCGACGAGCACCATGTCGTCGCCGCACTCGAAGACCGTCATGTTCTTGCCGATGCCATCAAGGCCGCCGAGCGGGATGATCTTCAAGGGAGATGATTTTTTAGCTGCCATAGGTTAGTGTGGTTTCCTTTCTTCGAAACGGGTCTGGAACAACCGACGGGGCGCTTCTGGCAAACCGACCGCCGGGAACGTACAAACATGCATCGCAGAGTCGATGCAATAACCACAGTATGATACCCATTTGCACAACAACAGACCACCCATGCATCAAAGCCCCATCTGAACTGGTCCATCCCGCCGGTCAGGGCTCAGCGGCCCCGGCACGGGCTAAGTTTCCTGCTCTACAGTCCTGCTCACGACGGAGGCCACATTAAGTGGCCTCCTGTTCGTGCGGAACTCGCGATAAAC
>NZ_JADNJQ010000024.1 GCF_015555045.1 Collinsella aerofaciens
GGCTACATGTCTCCGGTCGAGTTCAGGGAGGCGGGGCTGTCCCTCCCGGAATCGTCCAAATAGGTGTTGCCAATCCAGTGGTCGGGGTCGTAGTTGATGGGCCTCGACGGCCCGGACGCGGCGTCGTGGACGGCGACCTCCTCGCCGGCCATCCTCACAACGACCTGGCCGCCGGGCATCGCCACGACGCTCACGCGCCGGCCGATGCAGCGCCTGGGCACGGACCACTCCCTGCCGGCGGCCCTGACGAGCATGGTCGGCGGGACGGTCTGGACGCTCACGTCGCCCACCATCGACTCGAGGAGACGGAGGTTCCCGATGGGCCGCAGGCTCTCCTTCTCCCGCATGAACAGCGCGTCGGGCGGCAGGCCGGTGGTGCGGTTCGGCTCAGAGTTTGCCTGGGCCTCGACCCGGGCCACCGCCTCGGCCAGGCCGCCCCACCCGGTGAACTCGCCGCCGTAGGCGAGCAGGCGGTTCAGGAAGCGGTTGGCCGACTCGTCCTTGCCCTTGGTCTGCGGCGAGCGCGGCGCGCAGAGCCTGAGCTCGAAGCCGGCCTCCCGCGCGAACCGCCACGCCCTCTCCTGCCTGGTCCTCCTGCGGCCGGAGACGGTCACCAGGCACGACATGTTGTCCGTGATGCACTCCTCCGGGACGCCGCCGAGGCGGGTGAAGGTGGCGAGCAGGCAGGACAGCAGGTCGTCGAGCGTGCGGCTCCTGACCGGTATGAAGCGGTGCTTCCGGGAGTAGCCGAGCGTCGCGGTGAACACGCTGAACTCGAAGACCTCGCCCTCCGAGTCGACGAGCCTCATGCCCTCCTTCCAGTCGAACTGCAGCAGTCCATCTGGTAGGCCTCTCCGGGCGCCGTCCTGAAGCGCTGGCCGCGGCAGCCCTGCGGGGCCGCCTGCCGCCTCTTCGCGGGCACGCGGTCCCGGTGCGCGGCGATATAGGTCTTCACCGTGGTGAGGCCGCCGGCGTAGCCCTGGCCGAGCAGCCGCTCGAATATCACCTGCGAGTTGGTGACGCCCTTCCGCAGGAGGTCGTCCACCAGGCCGGTGTGGCCGGCGAGCACGCCCGGCGCGGCCCTCCTCCCGCTGTTCCCGTGGGGCAGGGCCCTGAACCCGTGTGCCCTGACCGTCCTCGCGCGGGAGCGGGTGAGCCCCGTCCTCCTGCAGAACTCCGCGAGGTTGCATGCCTGCGGGTCGAACCCGTCGCCCTCCTCCGCGGCCATCTCCCGGAGCGCCGCGTCTATAATCTCCTGTAGGTCATCGTGTCTCTCGTTCACCTCAATGGTCCTCCTAACGCCGGCGTGTTGGCACCACCAGCGTAGTGGCGGCGGGGAGGCACGGTGGCCATTATTCGGTGACCGGGATTGGTCAAAATAGTTTGACTATTAGCGGCTAAAATCGCCCGGCGCTAACAAAGAAGAATGTCCATCTGTTAAACACGTCTCATTGGGCGGCAATTACATTACTCGTTTAGCAGATGACTGCATGAAAGAATGGCATCCCTTTTTTGAATACATTGATTCGATAATGATGTATGACGGCGAAGAGCCGCTTGCACGTCTTCTTGAGGCTCTTGACTCTGGTGATGACAATCTCGACTGTGTTCCAAACCTTTGCCATGCTAAAGGTGGAAAGATATATAAAAACCATCGGATTGAGCAAACATTTATCAACGATACAGTTCCCGATTTCGATGGCTTCGCCCTTTCTAAATACTTCATGCCTGAGTTAATATTGCCGGTTTATTCTTCTAGGCAGTGTTTTAATCATTGCGCCTTCTGCACCATTCCCGGTGCTACCGGTGGTTGTTACCGAAAGATGCCTATATCGAGAGTATTTGAAATAATGTGTCGGTTAAATGAAAAATACGGCACGAGAGTTTTCTCTTTTGTGGATGAAACATTCGAAGGCAAAAGAATGGAGCAACTCGCGGATGAAATAAACGCATCGGGAAAAACGTTTTTCTGGCATGGAGAAACGAGGTTCTCTCCAACCCTAAGTACAGACGTTTTCAACAAGATATACCAAAGTGGATGTAGGCAGATTCAGTTTGGCCTCGAGTCATACAACCAAAGAGTTCTTGATCTAATGAAGAAGAACACGAGAGTTGATTGGATTGATCGCAATATCCATGATTGTCTCAATGCGGGTATTCCTGTTCATCTATTCTTTATGATTGGCTTTCCGACCGAAACTAAAGAAGAGGCTCTGAACACCTTAGCTTATACAGAGAATGTTTTGAATTATTCAAAACAGGTATGTGGTGTTCCATATTCCACGAGAGGATTTACGAATTTTGGTCTCGTTATGGGGTCGGATGTTTGGAATCATCCCGATAAGTATGGTGTCTCTGTAATGCCGAAGTCCCAATATGAGGATTTGCGCCTCGAAGTGGATTATGTTTCAGGCACTGGTTTAACTTTAAATGAAGCAAAATCCTTATCTGATGAGCATCATATTGATTTTTATATGCAAGAAGTCATAAACGGTAGCGACACAATTGACTTGCCCCAGCGGCTTCATATTTCAGAGGTGACCTGGATCCTAGATTCTATTCACGCTGTCAGGTATAAGGGACATTTGACCAAAGTAAAGCGACGGCTGACTAGTCTAAATCCAGCTGATCGAATCTGGCTGGATTCCAAGACCTCTGTCGTGCTCGTTGAGCCATTTGCCTACTTCTATAATTCTGAATACCATCATGTCTATGCTGTTTCCCAGTTGGTATACCTTAAGTTGGCCCGTTTATTGGAGGCCGATTGTAGCATTTCTCTTATCCTTGATCAGGGCGATCTCGAGCTGACAAGGGCGATAGAAGAACTGTTGCATTATGGATTGCTGAATACAAATATCGATGCCGATTATGTAATGCACGATAATGGTTTTCAATTGGTTAAAAGTTCGTTTGTGAAAGAAGTCGGACGCTCAAAAGAGGGGTTAAGAGTACTGCTGAGTTGTGCCACCCATAGAATGTGTGCGGTTAATGATTTTTCGTTCGCTTTGCTTTCGTTGTTTGAAAAGCCGATTACTAAGAACGAGGTGCGCGACATTTTGAAAAAAGAGGGACTATCGGCAAGCGAGGAGCAATTAAACAAGTTGGTTGATAATTGCATGAAAGCAGATATACTACAATTGATTAGATAGAGGAGGTTTCTGCATGGACGTTATTAACAAAGATCTCTTGGAGCAACTGAAAGAGTTTCAGGAAGAGGGCGTCGTGGTAGAAGTGTTCGACTTTGAGGACTACATGGATAAATTCTGCCATTAGTTTCGGAATTTACTCGCCTCGCTTAAAGGAGAAGTCGATTATCGATTTCTCCTTTTTTAATTAAAGATATTTTTGAAATACATGCTCTTAGCACAGGTTGGCCTCTCAGTAAACTGGGAGGTTGCTTTGGCTAGTTAGAGATATGTGAACGTCCGTTAGACTGAATCTCAGGGTAGAAGGGGCCTCCAGTGTCCAGATCAACAAGGCAATGCTGCGTTTCGGCTAATAAGAACGATGGCTTTTTGCGTGTGGCGGCGGCTTCGCCGCGGATTCGCGTGGCCGATGTCGAGGGCAATGCCGAGGTTGCACTGGCGGCTGTTCGCGCGGCTGCCGAGCGCGGCGTTCGCGCGCTGGTGCTGCCCGAGCTCAACTTGTGCGGCTATACCGCGGCCGATCTGTTCCATAACCGCACATTACTGCATGCCTGCGAGGCTGCTTTGGTGCATATCCTCGATGAGACTCGTGAGCTGCCGATTGTCTTTACCATCGGTCTTCCCGTTGCAGTTGCCGAGAATATCTACAACTGCGCCGCCGTGTGCTGCGCGGGCGAGCTTTTGGGCCTCACGGCCAAGAAGTATCTGCCCAACTATGGCGAGTTCTACGAGCGCCGCTGGTTTGCTCCGGCGCCTGCGGATCCCGTGTGGGTTGAATTTGCCGGTCAGGGTCCGGTTCCGCTGGGTTCGGGGCTTATCTACCGTTGCTGTGATGAGGGTGCCGAGGATATGGTGCTGGGCGTTGAGGTCTGCGAGGACCTGTGGGTGCCGGCGCCGCCTTCGACCGAGATGGCGCTTGCCGGTGCGACGGTGATTCTCAACCCGTCGGCTTCGGACGAAATCATCGGTAAGGCAGACTATCGCCGCAGCCTTATCTCCAATCAGAGCGCACGCCTGTACTGTGCCTATGCCTATGCAGACGCGAGCGAGGGCGAGTCCACGACCGACATGGTCTTTGCGGGCGAGAACCTCGTCTACGAAAACGGCTCTAAGCTCGCCGCCACCAAACTGCTTTCCTGCGATATGACCGTCGCCAATGTTGACCTCGACCGTCTGGTTGCCGAGCGCCGCCGCTCGACGACGTGGACGCGCGCGGACGATGCGCCGGAGGCCACAACCGTTGAATTTTCGTTTGAGGGCGTGCTGGCAGGCGAGCCTGTCCTGCGCGATGCACTCGACATTGACCGTGTCTTCCCCCGTGCTCCCTTTGTGCCGGCTGACCATGGCGACCTGGCCGAGCGTTGCGAGACGATCCTCGATCTGCAGACTGCGGGCCTCAAGACCCGCCTTGCCCACACAGGTACCAAGGCTGCGGTCATCGGCCTTTCGGGCGGCTTGGACTCCACGCTGGCTCTGCTTGTGACCGTGCGCGCCTTCGATGCACTGGGGCTGCCGCACACCGGTATCACGGCCGTGTCCATGCCCGGCTTTGGCACCACGCACCGCACCAAGTCCAATGCCGAGTCGCTTGCCCGCGACCTGGGTGTGAGCTTCCGCGAGGTTTCGATCCACGCGGCTGTGGAACAGCACTTCAAGGACATTGAGCACGATCCGACCGTGCAGGACGTGACCTACGAGAACAGCCAGGCCCGCGAGCGCACGCAGATTCTGATGGATCTGGCCAACCAGGCTGGCGGTTTTGTCATTGGCACGGGCGACCTGTCGGAGCTGGCGCTCGGCTGGGCTACCTATAACGGCGACCACATGAGCATGTACGCCGTCAACGCGAGCGTACCCAAGACGCTCGTGCGTCACTTGGTGTGCTATGCCGCCGATGTCTTTGGCGGGCGTATTGCCGAGGTCTTGCTCGATATCCTCGATACGCCGGTGTCCCCCGAGCTTCTGCCGCCCACGGGCGACGGCGAGATTGCACAGAAGACCGAGGATTTGGTGGGGCCGTACGAGCTGCACGATTACTTCCTCTATTACCTGCTGCGTTTTGGCTTTGAGCCGGGCAAGATCTACCGCATGGCGCTCAAGAGCTTCGAGGGCGTCTACGACGCCAAGACCGTCCACACGTGGTTGCGTACGTTCTATCGTCGCTTCTTTGCCCAACAGTTTAAGCGCAGCTGCCTGCCCGATGGTCCCAAGGTGGGCTCGGTGACGCTCAGTCCGCGCGGCGATTGGCGTATGCCGAGTGACGCCAGCTCGCGTTTGTGGCTTGCGCAGATCGACGCGCTCAATCCAGTTGACTAAGGTTGGCTAAATTGAACCAATACGGGGGTTGCAAGCGTTACACTTTTGCAATCTGATGGCCCGTATCGCGCGGCGCTCTTGTCGGAGCGCCGCGTTTTTTATATCGAAAGGTGGCACCATGCAGGCATCGCAGCGTCTCGACCGCTTTGGCGCGGAGGTCTTCGCCTCGCTCAACAACAAGCTTCTCGCGCTGAAGGCTCAGGGCAAGACCATTTACAACATGAGCGTGGGCACGCCCGACTTTAAGCCGTACGACCATGTGGTCGAGGCGCTCACGCAAGCAGCCCAAGATCCCGAGATGTGGAAGTATGCCCTGCGTGACCTGCCCGAACTCAAGCAGGCCGTGTGCGATTACTATGAGCGTCGCTTTGGCGTTTCGAGCATTACGCCGTCCATGGTGCAGTCGTGCAACGGCACGCAGGAGGGCGTGGGCCATTTGGGCCTGGCCCTGCTCGATCCGGGCGACACTATTTTGGTTCCCGATCCGTGCTACCCGGTCTTTGAGGCGGGTGCCAAGATCGCCGATGCCAAGCTCGAATACTATCCGCTGGTTGCCGAGCATAATTACCTGCCCTATGTGGCGGGTATCGATCCCGAGGTGGCCGATCGTGCCAAGTATATGATCGTGTCGCTGCCCGCCAACCCGGTGGGCTCGGTGGGCACGCCCGAGGTCTACGAGGAGATCATCGCTTTCGCCCGCGAGCACGACCTGCTGATCGTCCATGACAACGCGTACTCCGACATCGTGTTCGACGGCGAGCCGGGTGGTAGCTTCTTGCAGTATCCCGGTGCGCTCGAGGTGGGTGTGGAGTTCTTCTCGCTTTCCAAGTCGTTTAACGTCACCGGTGCCCGCATTGGCTTTTTGGTCGGTCGCGAGGACGTGGTCTCGGCCTTTGCCAAGCTGCGTGGTCAGATCGACTTTGGTATGTTTTTCCCGATCCAGAAGGCCGCCATCGCGTGCCTGAACGGTCCGCGCGATGAGGTCGAGGCGCAGCGTCTGAAGTACCAGGAGCGCCGCGACGCCCTGTGCGACGGTCTTGAGGGCCTGGGCTGGGAGCGTCCCAACGCGCATGGCTCTATGTTTGTGTGGGCCAAGCTTCCCGGTGGTCGCACCGATTCTATGGCGTTTTGCGAGGAGCTCATGGAGAAGGCCGGCGTTGTGGTGACGCCGGGCGCGAGCTTTGGTCCTTCGGGCGAGGGGCACGTGCGCATGGCGCTGGTTCTGCCACCCGATCAGATTGCTTTGGCTGTCGAGGCCATTCGCGAGGCGGGCCTGTATTAGAAAGCTATTTCGCCTCGTCAATAGCTCGAAACCGATTTCGTGCAGTTATTTTACGAATCCTGCAAACAATTTCGGTAAACGGTCGATTTTTGGCTGCGAATAGGAGCATAATCAAAGTCCCGATTGGATGTATTGGGATTACGGCAAGCCGCTCGGGTCGTTCCCGGGCGGCTTGTTTGTGGAGTGAGATGGGAGTTTCTAATGGTTAACGAGAAGAAGGTCGCTATTGTCGGCTGCGGTTTCGTCGGTTCGTCTTCGGCGTTCGCGCTGATGCAGAGTGGTCTGTTCTCCGAGATGGTCCTCATCGACGTGGACAAGAACCGCGCCGAGGGTGAGGCCCTGGATATCGCGCACGGCATGACGTTTGCCGAGCCGATGAAGATCTATGCCGGCGATTATTCCGATGTCGCCGACGCCGCCATGATCGTCGTCACCGCTGGCGCTGCCCAGAAGCCCGGTGAGACCCGCCTGGACCTGGTCAACAAGAACGTCAATATCTTTAAGTCCATTATCCCCGAGATTAAGAAGTCTGGCTTTGACGGCATTCTGCTCATCGTCTCCAACCCGGTCGATGTTCTGACCTATGCCGCCATCAAGATGTCCGGCCTGCCCGAGGGCCATGTCATCGGCTCCGGCACCGTGCTCGACACTGGCCGTCTGCAGCAGATGCTTGGTGCCCACGTTGAGGTTGACCCGCGCGATGTCCAGGCCTATGTCATGGGTGAGCACGGCGATTCCGAGTTTGTCGCTTGGTCCAGCGCTCAGGTTGCCGGCGTACCGCTGAACACCTTCTGCGAGCTTCACGGCCACCTGGAGCACGAGGCCGCCGAGAAGCGCATCGCTGAGGACGTCAAGAACTCCGCCTACACCATCATCGAGAAGAAGCACGCTACCTACTACGGCGTCGCCATGGCCGTCAAGCGCATCTGCACTGCCGTCATGCGCGATGAGCAGACCGTTCTGCCCGTCTCCTCACTCATGGTGGGCGAGTATGGCCTGTCCGATCTTGCCATCTCCATGCCGACCGTCGTTGGCCGCGACGGCGTTGTCTGCCGCGTCCCCGTGCCGCTGAACGATGACGAGCAGCATGAGCTCACCGCCTCCGCCAAGGCCCTCAAGGACATCATCGACAGCGTCGACTTTTCCTGCTAAATCAAGCTCTTTTGGGCAACAGGCTACAATGAAAGGCGTCCGGGCTCCACGGCCCGGGCGCCTTTTTGGTGCAAGGGGGTCAGGTTACTTTGCATCATTGATGATGGGAGAGGCATGCCGGATTCGCCTAACTTTTTGACCTATGCCCAGACGGCGTTCGATTCGTTTGACGAGCGGGCCTTCTGTTCGGTGGACAGCCTGGTGTTTGCATGGCTGTCGTATTTGCGCTTGCCGGGGGATATGCCGGAGCTTGTCGGCTGGCAGGGACTGGACGTGCGTGAGCTACTGCGTGCCGAGTGCTACCGGGACATGATTGGCGACCTGTGGGATCCGGAAGGAAGCCGCGCCTTGCTGGAGGCCGTGACGGCAAGCCCACGTTACCGCGGCGTGCGTGTGTGCGGCTATCGTGCCGTGAATGACGTCGAGACGACGGAACAGTTTGCCGCCATAACGTTCCGTTTTCCGGCAGGATTTAGCTACCTTTCCTTCCGCGGGACCGACAGTACGATCGTGGGCTGGAAAGAGGACTTCAACATGGCGTTCCGGTGCCCCGTGCCCTCCCAGGAGTCTGCGGCGCGCTATGTGGACGAGGTGGCAGCCGCAATAGACGGACCACTCTTGTGCGGAGGACATTCCAAGGGCGGCAACTTGGCGGTGTATGGTGCGGTGATGTGCTCTGATGCTGCTCGCGACCGGATCGAACGGGCCTTCTCCCATGATGGCCCCGGCTTTGTCGAGGAGTTCCTGAGTGGCGACGCCTTTGCGGGTCTGTCGGGTCGCATCGATAAAACCCTGCCGCAGTCTTCGATTTTCGGCATGATGTTCGAGACGCAGGAAGATTACTCCATTGTCGAGAGCACCGAGTTCAGCCTGCTGCAGCACAATCCCTTCAGCTGGGTCATTGACGGCTGCAACTTTGTGTATTGTGAGCGCCTGTCTGCCGGCGCTCGATATGTCGATAGCTCCATTCGTGAGATGTTGCTCGCAGTGGAGCCTACCGAACGCGAGCGCTTTGTGGACGCGCTGTTCTCTGTGTTTGAGGCCACGGGGGCCGAACGGTTTGCGGATATCGCTGGGAATTTGCGCGAGAGCCTGCCGGTGATGCTTCAGGCTGCCCAGGGCTTCGACAGGGATACGCGCCGTTTTATCTCGCAGACCATCGTGGCGATTCTTAAGTGCGCGCTGCTTCCCAAGCGCCCCGAGCTCAACGTTCCCGCCGCTGGCAAGAGCTTAGCCGAGCAGCTCGAAGCATGGCAGTCGGAGCTCCTGCGTTAGCCATTGGTGCAAAGTAACCTGGCCCCCTTGCACCAATCTTCGATGCGCCTGGGGCGGGCTCGACCGCTATACTGATTCGTGCTGAAATCGATCTAGAACGGAATGCCGTATATGAAAATCAACCATGCGATTCTACATATCCTGGACTTTGACTCGGCCGTCAACGTTATGAGCCAGCGCGAGCTCGATATCGAGAGCCGTACCGTGCGCAACTTCGTGACCACGCACCTGCGTCGCGCCCGCACTTCGGCCGATAACAAACGCGCCACGTTTGCCGAGAACTCCGCATTCGGCGACGAGCTCAAGGGCTATTTCTTTGGCGAGCGCGAGTTTGTGGACCTGTCGCAGCAGATTGCGGAGTTCATCTCCTCCGAGCTCACCAAGGCAGAGAAGGCCGAGTCCACCGACGTGCTGGTGGCAGACTTTGACGACGACGAGGATGCCCGCTGGTTTGCCGTGATGCTGCTTGGTTCCAAGCAGGCCTTTATGCATGAGGTGGGCCGCGAGGAGGGCGAGGTGCGCAACGACATCGCACGCCACTACGCTATCCTGCCGAATCCCTCCCAAAAGGTGCCGAGCTACGCCATCGTGCGCGCGAGCACCATGGAGATCGGCTACGTGGACAAGAAACGCAAGATTGCCGGCGAGGAGCGCATGCTTATTCCTGACGGCCTGCTGCAGTGCGATACGGGCGTGTCGGGCAAGGAGATTATCGACACCGTGACGCGTGTGGTCGAGGAGGTTGCCGAGGAGCACGGTGCCAATACGGCCGTGGCACTCGCTAAGGTCAAAGCCGCTGTTGCCGAGAAGGTCGAAGACGACGAGGAGCTGCCGCCTTGGGATATCGTTGACGAGGTCTTTGAGGATGAGCCAGTCATCAAGGAGAGTGTTCGTGCGGCACTGACCGAGGAAAAGGTGCCCGAGCGTGTGCCCGTGGAGCGCAAACAGGTCGAGCGTGCGGCCGTGCGCAACCACAAGATTCGTACCGATACGGGCATCGAGATCAGCTTCCCGGCCGAGATGGGCTCGAACTCCGAGTACATCGAGTTCGTCAACGAGCCCAACGGCCTCATCTCCATCGAGCTCAAGAACATCGGAAGCATCGAGAACCGATAGCGCAATAGTTTCTTTCTAAGAAAAATCTGGATTATATTTTGAAGTATAATTTGAAATATAATCCAGATTATTTTTTGGAGGTCCAGATGTCCCCACTTGTTCTGGAAAAACCGGTGTTTACAAAAGACCAGGTTGTCTCTGCCACCGAAGCGAGCAAATCCCTATCTACCATTCGCAAGCGTGCTAAGCGCGCGCCGCAGTTTATCGCCGATCATAACGACATCGATACTGTGATTATCGACTACGCTGCCTATGAGGAGATGTTCGGCGCACTGCAGTACCTTCGCGAACTTGAGCTTGATCGCATTGCGACGGATCGAATCAAAAACGGACCGCACGAGTTTATTCCGTTTGAAGATGCTTTGACCCCAGAGGAACTCGAGGAGTTTGAGTCGATGGATCCCGATGCGATTTCGGATGAGGATCTTTTCGAATGAGCGGGCACTTTGTCGTCGGCTTTTTGAATCGAGACGTCGAGAAGGAATATCAAAAACTAGACGGTTCTCAGCGAAGGCTCGTCCGCATTGCAGTGACGAAATTAAAGACGCGCGCCGATGAAATCGGAACGCCGCTTCACGGTGAGCTTGCCGGCTGCAAAAAGATTAAATGGCGAAAGGCAGGACTCCGAATGGTGTTCCGAATCCGAGAGGATGGAACGGTGGAGATAGCAGAGATCGTGGCAATAGGACGGCGCGATCATTTCGAGGTCTACAAGACGGCTGCCGATCGTTTGTCGAAGCATCCCGCCATGGTTGAATATGACGGAACCCTGAGATAAAGAAGGCCGAAGTCCCGGGCGGGGCTTCGGCCTTAGTTTCCTGGGGCTGAATTACGTTACAGGTTGAGCATATGTCAGCGAAAACGCCCCAGAGCGAGCAAGGTGACGTGAAAGAGGAGGGCATTGACCTTCTGGTCATGCCCGACGATTGAACGTCAGATTGCCGCTCTGGGTCGTTTACAGCGTCGACTTGTTACGCGGTTTGTCAAAACCGCGTAACTATTAAAGCTGGCGCAGGCCTTCCTCGAGACCGGTCTTGCTGTCGGTCTTCTCGTCGCGCATCTTGATAACGCGGGCAGGAACGCCGGCTACGACGGCGCCGGCAGGAACGTCCTCGACGCATACGGCACCGGCGGCCACGACGGCGCCCTTGCCCACGCGCACGCCCTCCAGGACCACGGCGTTGGCGCCAATCATGACATCGTCCTCGATGATGACGGGCGTGGCGCTTGCGGGCTCAACGACGCCTGCCAGCACGGTGCCGGCGCCGATGTGGCAGTTCTTGCCCACGGTGGCGCGGCCGCCCAGCACGGCGCCCATATCGATCATGGAACCTTCGCCGATGACGGAGCCGATGTTGATGATGGCACCCATCATGATGACGGCACGGTCGCCGATCTCGACGCGGTCGCGGATGATCGCGCCCGGCTCGATGCGAGCGTTGATGCCCTTAAGGTCGAGCATGGGCACGGCGGAGTTGCGGCAGTCATTCTCGACGTCGTAGTAATCGATGGAATCGGCGTTGGCGTCCAGGATGGCCTTAAGCTCATCCCAGTCGCCAAAGACGGTCTTGCCACGACGACCGCCGTAGACATGCGCGTCGCCCCAGGCAACCTTCATGCCGGGCTTCTCGCGCACATACAGCTTGACGGGCGTCTTTTTAGGCGCGGTGGCGATGTAGTTGATAATCTCCTGTGCATCCATCTCGGCTGCATTGCTCATTTGCTGTTTCTCCTTTGGGTGGATCCGGTTGATACCTGGTTAGGCAAACATGACCTGGTCGAACGTATAGAAGCCAGGCTCGCGGGTGACGAGCTTCTGCGCGGCTGCCAGCGCGCCGTTGACAAAGATCTGACGGCTCGTGGCGCGGTGCGTGAGCGTGACCTCCTCGTCCTGACCAAAGAAACTCACTTCGTGCACGCCGGCGACGGTGCCGCCGCGCAGCGAGTGCATGCCGATCTCCTTGGGGTCACGCGCTCCGCACATACCCTCGCGGCCATAGACGGGGTGGTAGCCTGCCTCGGGCTCAGCTTCGACGACGGCGTCGAGCAACAACTTGGCAGTGCCGCTGGGGGCGTCGACCTTTTGGTTGTGGTGCGTCTCGACAATCTCGCAGTCAAAGCCGGGCAGCTCGCGTGTGGCCTGTGCTACCAGATGACGCAGGGCTGCGATACCGATGGAGTAATTGCCGGAGTGCATGACACGGGCGTTCTGACCCAGCTCGCGCAGGCGATCCATCTGCTCGGGCGTATAGCCTGTGGTGCCCGAGACCAGCGCCGCGCCCGTGCGCTCGACATAGGCGACGACGGCATCGAAGGTCACGACGTTCGAGAAGTCGATGATGACGTCGGCGGCCGGTGCGCTCTCGAGCTCGGACAGATCAAAACCGATCTGGGCGACGATGTCGAAAACGGGCTCTCCGGCGGCGTCGATAACGCCCTCGGCGGTAGTGCGGATGAGCGAGCCCATACGGCCCGTTCCCATAATGACGGTCTTAATCAAGCAGACCAGCTCCCTTCAGAGCATCGGTAAGTGCAGCGCGCGTGTCGTCTGCCATGGGGCACAGCGGCATGCGGTAGTTTGCCTCGATCATACCCATCTGAGCGAGCGCTTCCTTAACGGGGATGGGGTTGACCTCGCTAAAGAGGGCGTTGATGAGCGGCTGACCGGCAATCTGGATATCGCGGGCACGTGCCACGTCGCCGTCCAGATAGGCGCGGCACATGTCGTGTACGAGCTGCGGCTGAACATTGGCCCACACGCTGATGGTGCCCGAGGCGCCCAGGCTCATGAGCGGCACGGTAAGTGCGTCCTCGCCCGAGTACATGCGGAAGTCGTCGGACAGCAGGTGGGCGATCTTGGCCGCGTAGGCGACGTTGCCCGACGCTTCCTTAATGCCCATGATGTTGGGATGTGCGGCCAGGCGCTCTACGTTGTGCTCGCTGATACCGCAGCCGCAACGACCAGGGATGTTGTACAGGATGCAGGGGATGTCCACGGCATCGGCGACGGTCTTAAAGTGCTGATAGATACCCTCTTCGTTGGACTTGTTGTAGTAGGGGGTAATGAGCAGCAGGCCATCGGCTCCCAAGCCTTGGTAGGTGAGCGACTTGGTGAGCATAGTTTGCGTGGAGTTGGAGCCCGAGCCGGCGATGACGGGGACGCGTCCTGCAACATGCTTGACCACGGCGGCGACAACGGAGTTGTCCTCGTCGTCGGTCATCGTGGCGCTCTCGCCGGTGGTGCCCAGGGTGAGGATGGCGTCGGTGCCATTTTGTAAGTGGAAATCGATAAGGCGCTCGAGTGCGTCAAAGTCGACGCTGCCGTCCTTTTTAAACGGCGTGACAAGGGCGACGATTGAGCCCTCGAGGTTGCGGATATCCATGTTCTTCTCCTTCGCTTCCGCGATCTGGATGCGTTTGTTCCATTGGGCGGCGACGGCCAGGCGCTCGTCCTGAGCGCGACGACGAGCGCTTTCGGCACGCGATTTGGCCAGCAGCTCACGGCCGCACGGCAGCACGTCGAGCGTGGCAAAATAATCGCCCGGGCGCTCGGCGCGGCGGATAAGGTCGGCCGAGCCGTCGGGGCGCAGCAGCACCTCGGCGGAGCGCAGGCGGCCGTTGTAGTTGTAGCCCATGGAGTAGCCATGCGCGCCGGTATCGTGAATCACAAGCAGGTCGCCCATGTCGATATGCGGCAGTTCGCGATCGATGGCGAACTTGTCGTTGTTCTCGCATAGGTTGCCCGTGATGTCGTAGGTGTCCGTGACGGGCGCTGTGGTCTTGTCGTCGCCACCCGGCTGACCCATTACCGTAATGTGGTGGTAGGCGCCGTACATGGCAGGACGGATTAGATCGACGGCGCTTGCGTCGACACCGATATAGTCCTTGTAGATCTGCTTTTCGTGGATAGCCTTGGTGACCAGGCAGCCGTAGGGCCCCATCATAAAGCGGCCCATCTCGGTGCAGATGGCCACATCGCCCATACCGGCGGGAACCAGGATTTCGTCGTAGGCCGCGTGCACCCCCTCGCCGATGGCGTGAATGTCGTTGGCCTGCTGCTCGGGCAGATAGGGGATGCCGACGCCGCCGGACAGATTGATGAAGGCGACATGTGCACCGGTCTCGCGCTCCAGGCGCACGGCAAGCTCAAAGAGGATGCGCGCGAGCTTGGGGTAGTAGTCGTTGGTGACGGTGTTGCTGGCAAGGAATGCGTGGATGCCAAAGTCCTCGGCGCCCTTGGCCTTGAGCATGCGGAACGCCTCGAAGAGCTGCTCGGTGGTCATGCCATATTTGGAGTCGCCCGGGTTGTCCATGATGCCATTGGAGAGCTGGAACAGGCCGCCTGGATTAAAGCGGCAGCTGACCGTCTTGGGGATGGGCCCCGCAACGCGCTCAAAGAACCCGATGTGGCTGATGTCGTCAAAGTTGACGATGGCGCCCAGCTTGTCGGCGAGCTCAAAGTCGGCAGCCGGTGTGTCGTTGGACGAGAACATGATGTCGTGTCCCGTGATACCCAGTGAGCGGGCGATCATGAGCTCGGTATAGCTCGAGCAATCGCAGCCGCAGCCGTATTCGTTGAGAATGGAGATGAGCGCCGGGTTGGGGTTGGCCTTGACGGCAAAGTATTCCTTAAAGCCCGAGTTCCATGCAAAGGCGTCGCGCACTTCTTGCATGTTGCGGCGGATGCCCGCCTCGTCGTATAGATGAAACGGCGTGGGGAACTGCTCGACGATATGCTCGAGTGTCTCCTTGTCCACAAACGGCTGCTTGGCCGCATATGCCTCGTTGGGGGTCAATGCCATGTCCCGTAAACCTCGCTATCCAGACGGCGCCATCTGCGCATCGAATCCGCATAGCGTGGACCCAATGTCCGGATAGCGCTCCCGCATTGCTGCAGACAGTCCTGTGGGTGTTTCCCACAGGCCCACCAGGTTGTTCGTGCCCGAAAAGCCCAGTTCGGCGGGTTTCGCCTCCCCACGGGGTCAAAGCCTGCCGGCTCGCCCGCGGTTCTTCGTGCCCGCGCCTCTATCAAGTGGTAACGACCCTACCACGTTGCACTTTACCAAACAAGAGTATTCGTATATAACGTTTAAAAAATGCAGGGATATGCTGGAAACATGTGCGCCACAATCCTGTATCACAATAAGTTGCAACAGATGTGCCTCACGAAGGGATCCTCTATGATCGAGCTCCAAGAACTCCGTCGCTATCGCCGCGATCTCCATCGCATTCCGGAGCTCGATTTCGATCTTCCGCAAACCATTGCCTATATCGAGGGCGTGCTGGCACCGCTCACCTGCGAAGTGACCCATCCGTGCCCCAGCTGCGTCTGTGCTTTCTTCGACGCTGGCGTTGATGCCGCGCATGCCACGGCGATTCGCGCCGATATGGATGCGCTGCCCATCGCGGAGGCGACGGGAGCGGCCTTTGCCTCAACCCATCCCGGCAAGATGCACGCTTGCGGACATGACGGACACATGGCCATGGCGCTTGCCGCCGCGACCTTTGTCGACCGTACGATTCGCGAGCAGCCGGGTTCACTTAAGCGCAACGTGCTTTTTGTGTTCCAGCCTGCCGAGGAAACGACCGGTGGCGCCAAGACGGTGTGCGAGAGCGGCGTGTTCGAGCGCTACGGGGTGGATCGCATCTTCGGCTTCCATGTGTGGCCCGATTTGCCTGCCGGTACGTTGGCGAGCTGCTCCGGTCCGTTGCTGGCGCGTTCGAGTGAGACACGCATTCATATTCACGGGACGAGCATCCATATCGCTAAGACCTATGGCGTTCCGGTCGAGGAGTCGCACGATGCGGCGCTGGCGGCTGCCAAGTTCTTGGTTGCCGAGCGCGAACTGATGGATGAGCTGGGTGCCGATGAGCCCTGCATTGGCAAGTTCGGCCTGCTGCAGGCCGGCACCGTCTGCAATGCGGTGGCGGGGGAGGCCCATGTTGCCGGTAGCTTGCGTGTGTTTACGGACGCCATGTTCGACCGTGCGCGCGAGGGCGTACGCCGCGTGCTGGACGATGCCTGTGCCGCAACAGGCTGTACGTACGATCTCGACTTTGCCGAGGGCTATCCGCCAGTCGATAACGACCCCGAGCTGTTTGCCTGCATTGCGCCTGCCTTGTCCGAGCTGCAACTTGTGGACGAGCCGCTGCTGATCGCCGAGGATTTCGCGTTCTATCAACGCCATCTGCCGGGCGTATTCTTCTTGCTGGGCACGGGCGTTCCTGCCAGTCAGGATAATCCGAGCGACGCCGAGGGTTGCCCCGCCTATGCCACAAGCGCTCTGCATACCGATAGCATGCTCTTCGACGAGGAAGTCCTACTCAAAGGCCTCGATGTCTACAAACGATTGCTTTTGCTTGGCTAAGGCGTGAAGGACAGTTTGTTCTAGAAAACACGAACAAACGTACGATATAATAGAGATGTAAGTCTATAGAAACGTTTGACGTTACTAACGTAAGGCGATACTATGATTGTATCGTAATGAGCGCTATCGGGTCTGTTTTGAGTGGAGACAGGAGATGGCTTGGAATGTCGAAATCGTCGATTATCACAAGTGATGAGACTTCGGCCGATTTGCTGTCGCTGGTGACTCCTGGTGAGCTTCTCAAAGAGGAGTTTCTTGTTCCCATGGGCATTTCTCAATATCGCCTTGCGAAAGAGACTGGGATTCCGGCTCAGCGTATCGGGCAGATTGTCTTGGGAAAACGTCGCGTGACGGCCGACACCGACCTCCGTCTTTGCCGTTATTTTGGCCTGACGGATGGTTATTGGCTGCGCGCTCAGGTGGCGTTTGACCTTGAGGCCGAGAAAAGGCGGATCGAACCGGAGCTGAATAAGATCGTTCCTGTCCAGCAGGCCGCTGCGTTGTAGTGCTCAAAGATATTGAGGTTGGAGTGACGATGGAACGACGCCGACAGTCTGCCGTGTATAGTCCTGGTGGGTGCGGGTGCGGCTTGCTGCTGCTCCCGGTTATTGCTGTGAGCATTGGCGTGATGTTTGCGCTTGCTGGACTGGCCGCAGCGGCACTTGTGCTGTTGATTGTGGCCATTGGCGTGACGATTTGGCTTTGCCGCAATCGCGAGCAACGCCGTGCCGACGGTAAAACCACTGTCGGCTGGGTCGTCTTCCTGATTATTGCGTACCCGCTGAGTGCCAGCTACCTGGTGTTCTTTGTCCTGTTGATGATTAGCGCCTTTACTGGGGAATCCGTAACGGTGGGTTGACGCGCTGCCAGCAGACGGTCGCGCAAAGTGCGTTTGCTCGGCGTTTGGATAACTGCATTGGCCGTTTACCGCAACCTTAGCTCTCAGCTAATGAATTCAAGTTAAATCCTTCCTACGATGTGCTGTGTGCCGGCACGGTAGCCGGATCGTAGGAAGGATGAATAATGGCAAAAGAGGGAAAGAAGCCGATCGGCAAGATTGTCCTAGGCATCATCGTGGTGCTGGTTATTGTCGGTGCCGTGGACTCTATGGGCGGCAACTCAACCGATTCGTCTGCGAGCGATTCGGCAAAACCTGCCGAGACGACACAGCAGGCTGAGGAGCAAAAAGAACCGCAAGAACCGTATACCATTGCTGACGAGGCTGAAGACACTTCCAATCAGTTTACCTATAAGATCACGGGCACGCTGACCAATAACACGGACAAGGAAAAGAGCTACATTCAGATTGAGTATGTTCTGTATGATGCCGATGGCAACCAGGTTGGAACGGCTCTTGCAAACACCAATCATCTGAAGGCGGGCGGCTCCTGGAAGTTCGAGGCGCTGGGTACAGTGTCTCCCGACCAGGTTGCTAGCTGGGAGCGTTCGGACGTAAGTGGTTTCTAGCATGTTGCATGCACTGGGGGAGGTGAAGTCGTATGCCCGATAAAAAGCTGACCGAGGAGTTGCTCAATGAACTTCTCGATGCGCCGAACATCGATAGCTATATCAGGGAGCACGACTTTGCCGCCCCGTCGCTTTCGAACTACCTGAAGCAGCTACTGCAGGAAAAGGGCTTGGAGCGCTCGCGTGTGGTTCGTATGGCCGATCTCAATGAGACCTTTGGCTATCAGATCTTTACCGGTGCGCGTCATCCGAGTCGCAATAAGGTGCTGCAGATTGCCTTTGCGATAGCGCTGACGCTCAAAGAGACTAACCGTGCGCTGACGGCTGCCGGGGTAAGCATCCTTAACTGCAAGGACCGCCGCGATGCGATTATCATCTTTTGCATCGATCGCGGGTGCAGCCTCCAAAAGGTCAACGAGGAACTGTATCGCTTTGACGAGGAGACGGTGAGTTAGCGGCTGATATCTGAGCCGGTGGAGCTGTCGAACAACGATGCAAACGAACGGGGCGCGGATGCCATGGGGTGTCTGCGCTCTGCGCTATGATGGAGGCTATGGATACTCAGACCCCAACATATTCCGATGACGAGTTGACCGCAGCGCTTGCCGAGCACCTGGCGTCGCTCGATCGTGACGACAGCTATCGCGTGGAGCGTGTACTTAAGCGCTCGTCCGTTGAAACAACCGAGCTTGTGTACTTTGAAGGAACCGGCGGTGGTTCGCTCGGCCCCTTTGTCCGTAAACGCATCGATGCTTCGGCTCAAATCGGCGGGGCATACGAGCGTCTGTTTGCCGCTCAGCGGGCAGGCAGGCGTTTTGAGCACCTGCCCAGAATCGTCGATTGTCGTCGTGTGGGCGACGAGCTCAACGTGGTTATGGAATACATCGAAGGGGAGACGCTCGGGGCGCTGGTGTACCGTCTGGGAGCCACCCCCGATTATGCGCGTGAATTGTATCCTGCCCTATGCGATGCCGTGGGTGAGCTCCATGCCGGTTTTGCAATGGCGGGGGAGACGTCGGCGCCGGTGATCCATCGCGACCTCAAGCCGTCGAATATCATCGTGACAGGTGCCAACTATACGCCTGATGACGGCCTGACGTTTTCATCGCTGGTGATTATCGACTTGGGGATCGCGCGCGTATGGCGCGATGGCGCCGATGCCGATACCGTCAAGTTTGGGACACGGCCCTATGCGCCGCCCGAGCAGTATGGGTTTGGGCAGACGAGCGTGCGCAGCGACGTCTACGCACTTGGCGCCCTGTTGTTCTTCTGCTTGACGGGAGTCGACCCTAAGCCAGGGCTCGACATGCGCGAGCAATGCGAGGCGCGCGGCATTCCCACTTCACTTGCCGATGCCGTCTGCATGTCGATGGCGCTCGACCCGGCCAAGCGTTTTGCGAGCGCGGAAGCGTTGGGACGGGCGACGCGCGCGGCATACGATCTGAGTCGCCCCGTGCGGCCTTCTGCGCCTGCGCCTGTCCGTACTCCGGCCTCGGAGACGGTGTTGACGCCCCAAGGGCTCCAGAACCCCGCAGGGCCTCCTGGCCCTGCCGCCTCCGCTGCATGCGGTCTGCTCTCTCGCGTTCCGGAGTCTCTGGGGCGCATTTGGAATACGCTCGTCTGCTTCTCGCTGCTTGTGTTCTTTGCCGGAAGTCACTTTGCCGTCTTTCATCCCACCGGAGCAAACCAAAGCTACCCGACGTGGCTTCTCATAATCGAGTATTTTTTCTTTGTCGATGGCCTTATGGTGCTTATGCATTTTGCGCTGCTCGATAAGCGCCGTCTTCGTCGGCGATTCGCGCTGCTCGACAGCTATCGCGGCAAGAAACTCGCGAAACTCTGGCTCAAGGCATTGGGTGTGCTGCTCCTATGCATGATCGTCATAGTCGCGGTTGCCAATGCGACCGGCGTCGTCGATACCTCCGCTACCTAAAAGAAAGGGGCCCCGTTGGGGCCCCTTGCAGTTGCACTTAGATGCGGTTCATTTGAGCGGCGACTTTGTTGTACCAGTCCTGCCACGTGGGCGGGCAGTACTTTTTGGCCGCAGCCGGGGTAAGGGTGGAGCCGTAGTTGGCGCCCAGATAGGCAACGTGGGCGGAGATGCCCTCGCTCCAGCTGCCAAAGCTGCGCCAACCGCCGCCACGTGCACTCCAGCCCCAGGCGTTGTAAGAATTGGCGCAATAAGCACCCTTGGTGCTCTCGATGCAGGCGATGGCGGGGGACCAACGGGGGTCGACACCGGTATTCCAAGCGGCGACGGCAAAGTTGTAGCCCTGGCCTGCCATGGGGGAGCCGGCGAGATAATTGTCGATGCGGCTCGTCCACTCATTAATGAACGAATCGTAATCGGAACTACCGGCATTGGCGTTGTTCACCGTGGTGTCGATGGTGGTGTTGGTGTTGGTGGCCTGGCTGCTGGAATTGCTGCCGCTTACGCCCTCGCCCGAGAGCTTCTCGGCGGCAGCGGCCTTATCGGCCTCAAGCTTGGCAAGCTCGGCGGCATTTTCCTGCTCGGCTTTTGCCTGTGCCTCGCTGCGGAGCTGCTGGGCCTGCGCCAGCGCATCCTCGGCGTTTTTCTGCTCCGCCTCAAGCTGAGACTTGGCCTGTTGGAGCTCAGCCTTGTTCTGCTCGAGTTCGGTTTGCATGTTATTGAGCTGCTCGATCTCGTCGACGCTCGAGCTCGTGATCTGGTTGGTGTATTTGCAGGTTGTGATGAACTCACCCAGGCTCTGCGCGTTGACCAGGAAGCTCACGATGGGATTGGTGCCCTTCTGATACTTGTACAGATCGCGCATGGCGGAGCTTGCCTTGGCCTGCTGCTCGGGAAGCTTGGCCTCGATTTCCTCGATGCTTGCCTCATTGGAGTCAATCTGCTTTTGCAGGTCATCGAGTTTGGTGCGGGCGTCGTTGTAGGCGCTCGTGGCGGCTTCGATCTTCTGCTGGGCTGCGGAAAGCTGGTCCTGCGTTGCCTGCGAGGCGGCATACGCCGCAACGGGGGAGAGCATCGGCGTGGCCGTCAGCGCAACGGCGAGCGCGGCGCTCGTGATGATACGAGCCGGCTTCGACGCAATGAGCGCTGCGGTGCGATGATTCGAATGCTGCATCCAGTCCCTCTGCAATCAATCGTAGGTTATGGTTCGAGGTGTATTCTACTACTGCTTTCGACCTCAACTTGAACCTTAAAGGTCCCAAAGGGTCGAGTTGAACTTGAGGCTTTGGCTTTGACCTGCAGTTATGATGAATTGTTGAGAAACCATAGAGTTCAACTTTAACGTTACGGGCGCCTGTTTGAGAAGAGTTTAGGGCTGTAAAAGCTATCTCAACGTGGGGTTTTACAGCTACAGCGCGCCCTCCTGACGAGCCTGCTCAATCTCTTCGAGGGCTTCGGCAGGGGTGAACGAACAGGTGCCGTCGCCGAGTTTGATTACCTGGATATCATCGCCGGCGTAGACCTCTCCACCCTTTAGTACCACGCCAAAAACGCCCTCGTGGGGAAAGATGCAGTCGCCGGCAAGATAGTAGATGGCACAGCGTGTGTGGCAGACCTTGCCGATCTGACTGATTTCGACCAGGACATCGTTGCCAATCTTGAGCTGCGTTCCCAGGGGGAGCGAGAGTAGATTGATGCCTTGCGTGGTGAAGTTCTCTCCAAAGTCACCCTCGTGTACGTCGAGCCCGCGTGCCTGCGCCGTCTGGATGGACTCCGCGGCTAAAAAAGAGACCTGGCGGTGCCAATGTCCGGCGTGCGCATCGGTAGCGAGGCCAAATTGCTCGATGACGGTGTCGCGTCCATCGGCGACGGGCGACTTGCGAGTGCCTTTGTGCTCCGACGTGTTGATTGAGACGATACGGGCAGGCCCGTTGTAGGCGTCGTTTGCCGTGCACAGGGGAGCGGTCGCTTTCGCACGTTCCACCAGCTCGCGCTTCGCAGCATTGAGGATGGGATTATCGGTCGGATGGTCTTGGGGCACGTGTGCGCCTTTCGCTCGAGGATGTCAATACGCTGAATCCTACAACAACGGTAGGTTCATTGCCCATTGTCATACAACGGTGAGCGCCGTCTTCGTGCTGGCCTTCGTGCTGGACGATTACGTCGATTGCCATAGATACGGTGGAGCTTTGGGCGCCGGCGGCTTGGCACGCTAGAATAAATCAGTTGCGCAAAGACCGCCCATTGTGTGGGCAGTTCATGATAGGAAGTTTCCATGGCATTGCAATTTACAGAGCGCGAGTTCATTCCCGTGCTGCTCGGTGGCGACATCAACGCCTATTCGGTGGCGCGCGCCTTCTACGAGGAGTACCAGGTCAAGAGTCTGGTCTTTGGCAAGTATCAGACGGGTCCCGCGTACCGCAGCCAGATTATCGACTACACGCCCAACGTGGATATCGACACCATGCCCGTGATGCTCAAAACCGTCAACGGCATTGCCCAAGCGCATGCCGACAAGACTATTGTCCTTGTGGGCTGCGGCGACAACTATGTCGCTCTCGTGGCTCAAGCTAAGGATGCTCATGAGCTGGCGGATAACATCGTCGCTCCCTACGCGCCCTACAGCATGCTCGAGCAGTGCCAGAAGAAGGAGATCTTCTACGAGCTGTGCGAGAAGCATGGCGTGCCCTATCCGCACACGTTTACCTTTACCAAGGCGATGCTCAATGCCCAGGGTGAGGCGCCTGCCGAAGTGCTCGACCAGATCGATTTTCCTTACCCGATGATTCTGAAGCCTTCTGACGGCATCATGTGGTGGCAGCATGAGTTCGAGGGCCAGAAGAAGGCCTATGAGATTGCCGACCGCGCCGAGCTGGAACAGGTCATTCGCGACTCGTATGCCAGCGGCTACACCGACGACCTGATCTTGCAGGATCGCGTGCCCGGCAACGACGAGTACATGCGCGTGCTCACCAGCTATTCCGACCGCAACGGTAAGGTCCGCATGATGTGCCTGGGCCATGTGCTGCTCGAGGAGCATCAGCCCCACGGTGTCGGCAACCATGCCTGTATCATTACCGAGCCCAACGACGAGCTCATGGGCGGCGTGCGCAAGTTGCTCGAGGACCTTCACTTTGTGGGCTATTCCAACTTTGACGTAAAGTACGACGAGCGCGACGGCTCGTTTAAGTTCTTCGATTTCAACACGCGCCAGGGCCGCAGCAACTACTACGTTACCAACAGCGGCTTTAACGTTGCCAAGTATGTGGTGGACGAGTATGTGTTCAACCGTCCGTTTGAGCCGGAGTTTGTGACGGCTCAGGACGAGGCCCTGTGGATGGTCGTCCCCATGGGCGTCGTCGACAAGTACGTCAAGGATCCCGAGCTGCGCGCTAAGGTGCATCGCCTGGACAAGGAAGGCAAGGGCGCCGACCCTTCGTTTATGAAGGGCGACTTTGTCTTTAACCGCTGGCTGCGCATGTGGCACACCAAGCTGCGCCACTTTAAGCTGTTCAAGACGTATTACAAGTAGATGAGCGCGGCGCCCGTCCGGTTTGCATCGGGCGGGCGCGGGTATGATACGCGCAATTGCGCAAGCGTCACCAAGGAGGCGGCGATGGAAAAGCTGGGAGTTATTGGCGGCATGGGCGCCGAGGCCACGTCGTATTACTACGACCAGGTGGTGCGTCATACGGCTGCTGCCTGCGATCAGGAACATATCGACATGGTGGTACTCTCCAAGTCGACCATGCCCGACCGCACGCTGGCCATTAAGACCGGCGAGCATGCCAAACTGCTGGCGACCATGAAAGAGTGCGCCCAGGCACTCGAGTCGCTGGGCTGTGCACACATTGCCATTCCCTGCAACACGTCACACTACTTCTATGACCAGATCCAGTCGTTTACGAAGGTGCCGATTATCCACATGCCGCGTGAGTCGGTGCGCTATGCTCTGGCCGGTGCGGTGATGGGGGAGTGCGAGTTCGACCCCAACCTGAGTATGCCGGCCGAGCCGGTGCATAAGATCGGCATCATGGGCACCGATGGCACCGTGGGCGCGGGCGTCTACGGCCGCGAATGTAAGGCTGCGGGTGTTGAGGTCGTCTATCCCAGCGAGAAACGTCAGAACGATGTGATGTCGCTTATCTACGATGATGTGAAGGCCGGACGTGAGCCCGATATGGATAAGTTCGACCGCGTGATGTGGGAGTTCGCCCGTAGCGGCTGCGACCGCGTCATTCTGGCCTGCACCGAGCTCTCGGTGCTGCAGAAGTACCGAGAGATGCCCGAGATCACCCTCGACGCCATGGACGTCCTGGTGCGCGAATCCATCATCCGTTGCGGTGCTCCCTACCGCCTCTAGCTTCCGATCTGCCAAAAAGGGACAGGTTAATATTGGTAGGTTTTGTCTGGTGAAACAGTAAAGGCCTCGGCTCGTTTGGTGCGAGCCGAGGCCTTTTGCGTTGGGCGGTTGCTGTCGGTGGTGAACTAGAACAGGAAGCCGATGGCGATGAGGGCGATGCTGACGATGAGCACGGCGATGTCTAGGCCCTTGATGGGGTAGCGCTTGTACGAGCTGGCGCGCGTACGCAGATAGAAGCCGCGTTGTTCTGCCGCCAAGGCTGTGGCATCGGTCTTGCCCACGCTTGAGATGAGCAGCGGCACGCACAGTGGCAGCATGAGCTTAAGCTTCTTAATGGGGTTCTTGGTGTCGTACTCGACGCCGCGTGCGGTCTGCGCCTCCATGATGGCGTTCATCTCCTGACCAAACACCGGCACGAAGCGCAGCGCCGTGGTAAAGGTGAAGGCATAGCGATACGGCACGTGCAGCACCTCGACGCAGGCGTTGGCAAGGTCGTTGAGCTTGGTCACCATGAGCATGAGGATGAGTGGTAACGCCACACCCAGCAGGCGCAGACAGGCCTTCGATCCTGTGATGAGACCCGTGTCGGTGATAAAGCCCCACACCACGTTGCCATCGCGCATAAAGGCCAGCTGGAGCACCAGCATGATAAGCGCGAGCGGAATCAGCAACTTGAGCAGCGAGAACAGACGGTCGACGACGCCGGCATAGGCACCCAGCGCAAGGGTGAGTGCCAAAAAGCCCAGCAGCGCCACGTAGGTGTCGGACAAGAAGATGCCGACGATGATGGCGGCGGCGAGGCCCAGTTTGACGACGGGATTCAGGCGATGCAGCAGCGTATCGCCCGGCATGTAGTCGATGACGTTAACCACGGTGGACCATCTCCTTGGCAATTCGAACGACATCGGTGACCTCGCTCACCTGCGCAAAAGCGGGCGAGACGGAAGATGCCAGACGGCGCGAGAGTTCAATAACCTGGGGAGGCTCCACGTAGGCACGCCGCATGAGATCGATGTTCAAGAATAGCTCGTGCGTGCGGCCGCGGTCGAGGATGCGACCGTCGGCCATTACCACAATGCGCTCGGCAAAGTCGGAGACGACTTCCATATCGTGGCAGACCATGATAACGGCGCAACCGCGCTCGGCCATGGTACGCACCGTTTCCATGACGGTCATGCACTCGCGGTAATCAAGGCCGCTCGTGGGCTCGTCGAGCACGACGATCTTGGGCTCAACCACTACGACGGAGGCAAGCGCCACCATTTGTCGCTGGCCGCGCGAGAGCGAGAAGGGCGCCTCGTCGGCCGGCAAGCCAAAGCGGTCGATGACGAGCTGGGCGCGACGCAGGGCTTCGGCGCGGTCGATGCCGGCAAGTTCTAGACCAAAGGCGACCTCGTCGAGCACGGTGTCTTTGCAGATTTGGCGGTCGGGGTTCTGGAAAAGCGTTGCGACCTCGCGGGCAATGCGACTCGTGGGAACCGCGGCGGTGTCCAAGCCCGTAACGCGCACGCTGCCCGAGGCGGGCTTAAGCAGGCCCGTGAGCAGCTTGGTGAGCGTAGTCTTGCCGGCGCCGTTTTGTCCGACAATGCCCACGAGCTCGCCGGGGTAGAGCGTCAGACTAAGGTCGTGGACGGCGGCACCGCCGTTGGGATAGGCAAACTCAACGTGATCGAAGGTGAGCACGGGCTCGGCGTCCTTAGCATGAGGGCGCAACGACGGGGCGTGCGGTGAGCCCGCGGGCGCTTGGACTTCGCTGGCCGTGTGTGCGGGGTCGACGATGCCCGAAATCAGGCGTTCAGCCTCGTCGACATCCAAGCAAGGGGTGCCGCTTGCCAGGCCATCGGCCGCGAGACTATTGAAGATTCGTGTGACGCGGGGGCAGTCGACGCCAATGGTGCGAAGCTCATCGGTGTGTGCGAAGACCTCGTGCGGCTCGCCCTGCAGCGCGATTTCGCCATGGTTGAGCACGAGCACGCGGTTGCAGTACTCCGAGAGCAGAGCGACCTTTTGCTCAACGACGACGATGGTGATGCCGAGTGCGCGGTTTGCCTCGCGCAGGGTCTCGAAGACCAGCGTAGAGCTGGCGGGGTCGAGTGCTGCGGTGGGTTCGTCGAGCACCAGCACGCGGGGGCGCATAGCGAGGATGGCGGCAATGGCCACCTTTTGCTTCTGTCCGCCCGAGAGGTTGGCGATCTCGCGGTCGCGCAGGTCGCTGATGCCGACGGTTTCGAGTGTCTCGCTTACGCGCTGTTCAATCTGATCATGGGGGACGCCAAAGTTCTCCAGACCAAAGAGCATCTCGTCCTCGACAACCGAGGCGACCATCTGCGTGTCGATGTCCTGCAGCACGCTGCCGACGATCTGCGATACGTCGGTGAGCGAGACTTCGCAGGTGTCACGGCCGTCAACCATGACGGACCCAAAGAACGTGCCGGTGTAGTGGTGGGGTACGGCGCCCGACAAGCAAGCGGCAAGCGTGGACTTGCCGGCGCCCGAGGGCCCGATGATGCCGATGAAATCTCCCTTGTTCACGCTGAGCGAGATGTGGCTGAGCGCCTGCTCGGTCTGCGTGCCATAGGAGAACGAGACATCGTCGACGTTGATGATCGTTTTCATGGATACCTTTCATAGTCATTGGGGACAGTCTTAAATGACCAGTTGTTTAAGACCGTCCCAAAAAAGCTCGTTGTTTGGGACGGTCTTTGGTGGTGAAGCACGGAGACGGCTTTACGAGGGGCCCCAGGTTGGCGCGAAAGAGGAGCGAAGCGTACTTGGGTACGCGAGCGACGAATGAACGCCAAGATGGGGTGGCTCGTAAAGCCGAACGGGTTAGTTGAGCCTAAGGGCCTTCTGGATGGGCAGGTAGAGGGCGCCGACCAGAATGGCGTTAAAGACGGCGGTCATGGCGACGACGGGCAACATGGCGGCGGCGAGCTCGCCGACCACGCCGAGCATGGCCATCTTGATGACCATGAAGATGACGCCGGAGACAAAGGTGGTCAGGAAGGTTGCGACAATGGCGATCGCGGGCTTGATCTGACCGTCCTTGCCGGCGGCGTTGACGATGCCGGCCATGAGCATGGCGGCGATGCCCTCGGCGGCAAAATCGACAAACGGCGAAGTGGTGGTGATCTGGATCACGGCAGCCGAGATGAGGCCAATGACGAGCGCCTGGCCGATGTTGGGGCGAACGACCAGGATGGTGAGGCAGAAGGCCGAGATGATGAACTCGGGGCTGATCATGCCGCCCGAGATGCCCGAGATTGCCTTGCCGACGGTGAAGTTGAGGATGAAGCCGGCGGCGAGCAGGATGGCGAGCAGGACGAGAGCACGGACGTCGAGTTTGCCACGGTCGGCGGTCTGGACGGTGCGGGGCTGGGTGGCGGTGGTGTTCTGAGACATGGTGAAAATCCTTTCGAAATGGGAGTGCAAGAGAAAAGCGGAGGCGCGTGATGCGAATGCGATCGGGCTCGAGATAGAAAAAGGCCCCCGGTCGAAACCGGAGGCCTTCCAATCACCTAGAGCGCAAAAACAGGCGTGAGGGACTCACTGTCGACCGATCGTATTCGCATCACGCCACCACCAGTTGTTGAGAGACTTCATCGTGTTCTTCATGTTGGTGGCTCCTTTCGTGATGCCGTGGCGCGGTCGCACCTAGTTGCTGTTGCGCTGCACTATAGCACAGCAAAGTGTGTGCGGGGAAATCTTTTTTGAAAAGATTTCAGGCGGGTTTCCTATCGCTCAAAAGAACGGGCGGGTTGACCTGCGCCATCCCGCCCGCACCAGCGAGGGGCTACTCCTTATTGCGGCGATAGAGGAAGTAGCCGCCTGCGAAGATAACGGCAACACCGGCGACGGCGAATGCAGCCACCATACGGCCATCAAAACGATCACCGGTGGTGGGCAGGCCGCCCTTGGTGTTCGTCTTGTTGGTGGTTACCGTGGTCGTGGTATCCGACTTACCAGGCTTCTCGGGCTTGGTGGCGGGCTGCTCGGGCTTAGTGGGCTGCTCAGGCTGCTCGGGGGTGCTGGGCTGTTCGGGCTTACCGGGCTGCTCGGGAGTGCCGGGCTGATCCGGGGTGACCGGGTCGGTGGCAAGGGCGTCCTTGGCGTAGGTGATGGACTCCTTGAGGCCCTTGGTCTCGGTGTTCAGGTCGCTCGGGGTGAAGCGCTCGTCAAAGTTTCCGGCCTTCTGATAAGCGCGCATCTCCTGGAGCAGGGCCTTGCACTTCTTGTAGGTGTTCTCGGTGGCAGCCTTGCCTGCCTTGTTGGCCAGAGCGGTGCGACCCTCGGTGGTCGTCTCGGCCAGCATAGCGGCGTCAACTTCCTTGTTCTGCTCGATGAGCTCGTTCTGGAGCGCGTCGAGGTAGGTGCGGACACTGGTACCAAGGGTGTCAGGGTTCTCAAAGCAGAGCGAGCTGATGTCCATGAGGACGTAGTTAATGGAGTTCTCGGGCTCCTCGTTGTACACGACGTCTTTCGCATTGCAGTGGTCGAAGGAGACGGTCTGATCGCTGAAGTAGGGGCTAACTTCAGTTATCAGAGCGGAGTACAGCGGGATGGCGACAGAGTACGCGGCACGGGAGAGCATTTCCCACTGGATGGTAGCGACTTCGGGATCATACCCGCGACGAATCTGGAAGAGATTGATCTCGGTGTTGCGCTCGCTGCCGATGCAATAAACGCCATCAGTGTTCGCGTTGAGACCAGGGACGTTCTCTCCGCGGTTGCCGAAGGCACGAATCAGCTCAAAGGTGCTCCAACCAGACTTGCCAGGCTTGAAGAACAGAGGCTGGATTTCGCTGACCATAGCTCCCTTTTGGACGGGTTTTCCATCCTTATCGGTGATAGTTTTAATTTCGTAATCCGTGCCTTCGGTCAGCTGACTAGCAAAATAATGGCGGCCTTGCACATAGCGGGACCATTGGTTAACGCCAGAATCGGCGAGGCTTTCGCCATACGTTTGGGCGACATCGAATTTACCGTCAGCGGAGTATTTGGCGAAACCCTTCTCCACGGGCATGGACTCGATGTCCTTGGAGTGCAGGCAGTTCTCAGTATCGTTCAGGTCGACATCGTAGTTGAGGCTGCCGATGTTGGGGTTGAGTGAGGCGACGTCGTCGGCCAGCTTCATGGCAATCCATTGATGGGCAGAAAGCGTGGCGAACAGCCAGGTCTCGTTGTTGTCGGCGATAATGATCTGGTCGTTAGTGCAAGTGCCCTGCTCGTCGATCAGGCTGCCGAGGAGCTCGACGCCCTCGCGGGCATTGGCGCTCTGGCCCAGGATGACGCTGCCGTAGCTGTACTCGCCGATGCCGGTAGCCTCATCGATTGGGTCTGCTGCTTTGGCATCCTCGTTATAGGAGGTGCTCAGCGTAGCGGAGCAAGAGACACCCTTCTCGTTGATACCGGCTTCGGAGTAGGCGTCGGTGTGGCCCTCCCAATTGGAGGGATGGTCACGTACGTAGCTGTAGCGATATGTAGGCTTATTCGAAGTGTATTCGAAAGCAGACTCATTCGAGCTGTACGTAAAGCCGGCTTCGTGGGCGGGTTCGATGCCATAGTGCTTGAGATAGCGCTTGCCAAAGTCCTCGGCACGGCCATAGTACGTGTTGCCGTCGGCCGTTAGATCTTTGCCCATGTACATCTGCGTGCAGGCGAGCGCAGAGGTCGGCATGGACATGATGGTTACAGCTCCAAAGGCGAGGCCTATGCCTAGCTTCTTGAGCGCGTTGACGGGGTGAGTTTTCCTCATTTTCCCTCCCAGCGTGCGAAAGCCCTCTGTCGCCAGAGGGCTTCAGCCAATAAAGACACCTCATTAGCGTAACGAACTAGAAACAATATTCATCTATGAAAGAAACTTACTCGATAAGCGTGATGAAATATGCGATGAGCGGTTAATTATACTCAGTTTGTAGCTTTATTTTAATAAAGACGCCCTGCAATTACTGTAGCCGAATAAAGTAGCTGGGAATGCCCGAAATGAGAATCCCCTGCTGTTTGGCAAATGCATAAACGGCAGGGGAGACGATAATTGGATGAATATCATGCCAATATGGAATTACTTCTTCCGGCGGTGGATCACGTTGATCGCATAGCCGACGAGCATGGCCAAAACGATGATGATAAAGCCGAGCAGGGGATTGTCGTTCATAGGGTCCTCCTATTTTCCGAGCGGGGAGAATTCGTCGACGATGAGGTCGAGGCATTGCGGAAGCGCGCGGGCTCCAAAGACGCCCGAATTGCTGGAGATAATCTCGCCATCGAACTGCATGCCCAGCGATGGGGTGCAGGTGATCTTGGCTTCCTTGGTTTGGATGATCTTGAACTGCGGGCGGCCGAGTACCTTGCCGGCGGGGTCGAGTGCGGCGGTGATCACAGTCGGTAGAAGCTGCACAGTTTTTACGGGTTCGATGACCGCAATGTCGACCATGCCATCGTTCATGCGGCAGTCGGGGAACAGGTTGATGTCGTTTTGGATGACCGAGGTGTTGCCGGCCATGCAGCAGATGCCGTCGAGCTCCTCGACAATGCCGTCGTGCTCAATAGTAAAGTGCGCCACCGTGGGGTTGGGCGTGGCGAGCGCGGAGAGGAAGTAGGCGATCTCGCCGATGTCGTTTTTGGTGGGGGCGGCCTTCATCATGATCTCGGCGTCGAAGCCCGAGCCGGCGATGATGATGAAGCTGTGGCGCTTCTCGTTGCCGTTCTCGTCGAGCCAAAAGAGCTCGCCCATGTCCACTTTGACCGTGCGACCGGCGCGGCAAGCCTTGGCAAGCGCCGCTGCCTCGGGGGCATTACCGATGTTGTTAAAGAACAGGCAGGCTGTGCCAGAGGGGAAAACGAGCGTGGGGACACCGCATCCGCGCATCTGGTCGAGCACGTTGGAGACGGTGCCGTCGCCGCCCGAAACGACCACGCGATCGAATTCGCGCACGTCCGCCACGGCATCCTCGGGTTCCATACCATCGCCGATAAAACGCATCACGACCTCGTCGCCGCCCTGCGCGAGGGCGTGCGTGAATGCGTAGATTTCATCTGAGCTGGGGCCCGATGCCGGGTTGTGGATGATAAGGCAGCGCATACTTACGTTCCCGTTCTGTGACTAACCGAGTATAGTTGTAAGGCAATGCCGATATCCTACCCGTGTTTTTCGGGCCTAACCTTATTCGATGGGTTGATATGTACATTTCCACACATCAGGCTCTACTCGACTTTTGCCAGCGCGCCCGTGAGTTCGACGCGATTGCCGTCGATACCGAGTTTTTGCGCGAGCGCACGTTCCATCCGCGTCTGTGTTTGGTTCAGATTGCCACCCCTGCCGAGAGCGTAGCGGTCGATCCCCTGGTAATCGACGACCTATCGCCGCTGGCCGAGCTTATGGCCGACGAGAGCGTGACCAAGGTCTTCCACGCCTGCTCGCAGGATATGGAGGTCATGCTCCATACCGTAGGCGTGCTGCCGCGTCCGATTTTTGACACGCAGGTGGCCGCCGCCTTTTTGGGCGAGCGTCAGCAGATTTCCTACGGCGCGCTCGTGCAGACGTTTTGCGGCGTCTCATTGCCCAAGACCGAGTCACTGACCGACTGGTCGCGTCGCCCGCTGACCGATAAGCAGATTGAGTACGCGATCGATGACGTCAAGTATCTGATCGTGGCCTATACCGAGATGATGAGCCGCCTGCGCGAGCTGGGCCGCGTGGACTGGGTGCTCGACGAGCTGCGCCCGCTGGCTGACGAGTCGCACTATCGCGCCGATCGCCACGAGGCGTTCCGCAAGGTCAAACGCATCAACTCGTGCAGTCGTCACCAGCTGGGTATCGCGCGCGAGCTCGCCGCCTGGCGCGAGGACCGCGCCGAGCGCCGCAACATCCCGCGCAAATGGGTCATGTCCGACGACACGCTGCTTGCGCTCGTTAAACGCAATCCCGTGCGCGTTGAGGAGTTCCGCAGCATTCGCGGTACCGATCAGTTGGGGGAGCGCGACGTGGACGGTGCGCTCATGGCCATCAAGCGCGGCGCAAGCTGCCCGCACGATCGCCTGCCGCTCATGGTGCGCGGGCATCGCCAGATCTCTCCGGAGTTGGAGAGCGTGACGGATCTCATGTACGCGCTCATCCGCCTGGTTGCCGAACGCTCGGGAGTGGCGACCTCGGTCATTGCCTCGCGCGATGACCTGGCCGACTACATTGAGCATCCCGAGCAGAGCCCCTTGCGCGAAGGCTGGCGCTTTGAGCTTGTGGGCTCGCGCCTGGACGATCTGCTCTCGGGCAACATGGGGTTGACGGTCAAAGATGGCAAAATTGAATTGCTGTAAGGAAGCCTAGCCGCTTGAGTGGGTAGAATGCCTCCAACGTGTAACTCGATTCGGAGGAATTCGCATGCCTTATTACTATGGATACGGCTTTGGCATCGACCCGCTGTACCTGCTGGTTGTTCTTGTCTGCACGGTGATTGGTCTTGCCGCACAGAACTATATCAACTCGACGTACAAAACCTGGTCCAAGGTTCGCTCGGACGGCGACACGGGCGCCACGGTCGGGTCGCGCGCGCAGACGTGGTGTAAGAGTGTCCTGAGGTCCGTCGCTGCAAGTCCCGATGTTACTCCTTCTTGAGAC
>NZ_JADNJQ010000025.1 GCF_015555045.1 Collinsella aerofaciens
GTCTCAAGAAGGAGTAACATCGGGACTTGCAGCGACGGACCTCAGGACACTCTTACACCACGTCTGCGCGCGCGACCGTCCGACGGCACCACCGTCACTATTGCCGGTGGCGATCGCGACTGTTCCTCGGCCGTAGTGACCGCCCTCCGCGCGGTCGGCGTCAATACCTTCGGAGCCTCGTATACCGGAAACATGCGGGAGCAGCTGCTCAAGACGGGCCTTTTCGGGTGGCGTAAGATGGGCGTCAAGTCCGCCCAGCGTGGAGACATCTACCTCAACGAGAAGTGCCACACCGCCGTGTGCGTCTCTCCCTATGGATCCGCTCGCGGCGACCTCTTGGCCCAATTCTCCATTTCTGAAAAGGGGACCGTCACCGGCACCAAGGGCGACCAGACCGGGCGCGAGTCCAACATCAAGGCGTACTACAGCTACCCATGGAACGGCACGCTCTACTGGCTTGGCGACGGCAAGACACTGAATGGGTCAAATACGGAAGTCGCGGACAATACGGTCCCGAGCCTCGGAGACACGCGATATTTCGGCCCGAAGATGGCCAAGGAGCTGCAACGCCAGCTCGGCACGACTGCCGATGGCGTGATCTCCGGTCAATGGCCGGCGAATGAGCGATACCTTTGGGCATGCGACCGCGGCGTAATCGAGTACGTCAAGGGCGGGGTTGGCTCGAATGCCGTCCGCGCCCTGCAGGACAAGGTCGGATGCAAAGTCTATCCCGTGGTCGGCGGTGTTCAGGCGCGACAGATGGGTTCGGGAACGGTCTTCAAACACCAGCAGTGGCTCATCGCTCAAGGTATCTCGTGCGGATCATCGGGTGCGGACGGATACCAGGGCCGCGACACCAACGTCGCCATCGGCCAAGCGCTCGTCAAGCAACTCTATCGATAGGTGTGCATATGAATCCATTTGATATCTGTTTTATTGTCGGCGCTGCTGCAGGACTGCTGACCGGTCTTCTCGGATGGGCAATCGTGCGCGTCGGCAGCCAAAAAGACTTTAGAAATTGATAGATGCAGCCCCTCCCCGGCATGAACTGCCGGGGAGGGGCTTTATGCATTGCCGGATATCCGTCAATATCCGTTCTGCAATGCAGTTTCAGTGCGGTGAGAGCGTGTGGAAACATAACTACCTGCGATTTTGCTGCTACAAGGCACTCCATAACATCACGTTCAAGACTCTTAATCCCAAGGTCCAGGGTTCGACCCCCTGACGGCCCACCCAAAGATTGTTAAAGCGACTGGCTCAGGCTGGTCGCTTTTTTGTTGACCTCGCATGGGGTCGAACCCGAAAGGGCGCGGAGCTGAGGAAACGCGTAAGCGTTTGTCAGCGCAGCGCGCAAGGCGCCTTGGCGCCGCAGCGGCCGCCTGCGCAGCAGGCTGACCCTCTGACGGCCCACCAAAGCATTGTAAAGCGGCTGGCTTCGGCTGGTCGCTTTTTTTGTTGACCTTTCATGGGGTCGAACCCGTCGGGGCGCGAAGTTGGGGAAACTGCACCGTGATTCCCTTAGGGAAACACGGCTAAAGCCCCATAAACGTGCTCTCCTTATGAGAATTATGCTCACGGGGCTCGATGCATGTTGAGAAGTTGTGATCAAACTCAAAGTGAGAATCGATTTAGTCTGCTCGATAGTGCGATCCGAGACTTTCGGTTCGCTTGCGCATGGCTTTGACCATCTCCATCGACAGCTGAATCTGCGACTGTAGGCGGGCGAGGGCTGCGATCTCGCAGTCATTGGTATGCGGCTTGCTTAGCGCCATGGCCTTGTCTTGCAGGCTTTCAAGCTCTTGCAGCGCCTTGGATAGATCCGCTTCAGTTCTGTTGATCATGCAGTAGGTGCTCATTGTGTGTCTGAGGCTGCGGGTCAGGCGCTCAGCGTCTGCTGTAGCAATTCCATATTGGGGGAGGGCGGTATCCATCGGGGCGGCCGCCTCGGAAGCGCCCAGCGCTGCTCGAGCCGCTGATGCGCCTGCGATGCGCCCGAATACGATGCCATTGGCGCTCGACAGGCCTCCGATGCGGTCAGCGCCGTGCATGCCGCCTGTTGCCTCGCCACAGGCGTAGAGGCCCTCAACGCCCGTGTACGCGGTCTTGTCGATCTTGATACCGCCGTTGGCGGCGTGGGCATACATCGCCACGCGCATCTCGTCGGTCGGCGCGATGCCGTGCTCGTCTTGCAGCCAAGTGGCAAAGGTCTGCACAAACTCGGGGACGTCCTCGCGGGGGAAGTCGTAGTGGAGCGCCAGGCCTTCGGCGCCTGCTTGATCGATGGCAAGATCGATGGCGCGGGAAGCCAGGCGCGAAGTGAAGGGGCCATATCCTGAGCGTTGCTCAAGCAGATCGTCTAGCTTGTCATCATCGATTTCAACTGGCTGGTCGAACTTAACGTAGCGCCAGGTCTTCTCGTTAAAGACAAGGTTGCGCTTAGGCTCATTGAAGCCGGGCATCATCTGCATGAACTCTATATTGGTAAGGGACGCACCGTGTGCCCGTGCGATGGCCTGCGAGGAGCTGAGCACGTCGAAGGAAGTGAGGCTGCGCTCGAACAGTCCGCCCGTGCCGCCCGCAGCGATGATAGTGGCCTTTGCTGTAAAGGTCACAATGCGCTCGTTCGTTTGGTTGAAGAGCACGGCGCCGACAATCTTTCCGGTCGTGTCCTCAACAAGGTCGATAAGCTCGTGGTGGGGGAGTAGGCGAATGCCGAGAGACTCGACCTGGGCCATACATGCGTCCTCAAGGGGCTTGCGGGTGAGGCCGCGCCACATGCGCGTCTTATGGTCAAAGCAGGGGATAAACTGCTTCTGCTGAGCGCTCTCGGCGCTTTGTGGGCGCTGAAGCTCAACGCCAAGATCCTGCTCGAGCCATTGGATGGCCTGAGGAATACCGTGGACAAAAGTCTGGACGAGTGTAGGGTCGGCAACGCCACCGCCGACGGTCTGGATGGTGTCGATGAGGTCCTGTTCATCGTCTTCGTCGACGGGTCCAATAAGGCCGAGCCCCCAGGTTCCCGGGAAGAAGCTCGATCCGCTCATGGTCTTGCCGGCGCTTGCGACGGCAACGGTCGCGCCTGTGCGCGCCGCTTCGATGGCGGCACAAAGGCCCGCAATTCCGGATCCAATTACCAATACATCAGTCGATTCCATCTGATTCCTTTCTCGTCCGGCGCATTGTCGCATGGGTGATCGGCAAAGGTGTCACAAAGATTGGAGAAATCGGTAAAGGGCCAAATTGGAAGGTGGGCGTCGCCGATACCTTAACGCCCAATCGCGTCTTCTCAATAAGTTGCGGTGGAATAGTTCCTGTCTGGAAGGAAGGGGCGGCTGTTTAGGAACTATTTCACCGCAACTGAGGGAGGGACTAAAAAGAGCCGCTACCCGGTTGGGTAGCGGCTCTAAAGCTCAACTATATGAGCATCGCGCGGGCGCGATTAGGCCTTGAGGGCCTCCTCGACGGCGACAGCGCAGGCGACGGTGGCACCGACCATGGGGTTGTTGCCCATGCCGATGAGACCCATCATGTCGACGTGCGCAGGCACGGAGGAAGAACCGGCGAACTGAGCGTCGGAGTGCATACGGCCCATGGTGTCGGTCATGCCGTAAGAGGCAGGGCCAGCGCCCATGTTGTCCGGGTGCAGGGTACGGCCAGTGCCGCCACCAGAAGCGACGGAGAAGTACTTCTTGCCAGCCTCGAGGCGCTCCTTCTTGTAGGTGCCAGCGACGGGGTGCTGGAAGCGCGTGGGGTTGGTGGAGTTGCCGGTGATCGAGATGTCGACGTTCTCGTGCCACATGATGGCAACGCCCTCGCGGACGTCGTCGGAGCCGTAGCAGTTAACGGCAGCGCGGGGACCATCAGAGTAGGGGATGGTCTCGACGACCTTGAGCTCGCCCGTGTAGTAGTCGAACTGGGTCTTCACGTAGGTGAAGCCGTTGATGCGGGCGATGATCTGGGCAGCGTCCTTGCCCAGACCGTTGAGGATAACGCGCAGCGGCTTCTTACGAGCCTTGTTGGCGTTCAGAGCCAGGCCGATAGCGCCCTCAGCGGCAGCGAAGGACTCGTGGCCAGCCAGGAAGGCGAAGCACTCGGTGTCGTCGGAGAGCAGCATAGCGCCCAGGTTACCGTGGCCCAGACCGACCTTACGGTCCTCGGCGACGGAGCCGGGAACGGTGAAGGCCTGGATGCCCTCGCCGATGATGGCGGCAGCCTCAGAAGCGGACTTGGCGCCACGCTTGACAGCGAGAGCGCAGCCGAGGGTGTAGGCCCACTCAGCGTTCTGGAAGGCGATGGACTGGGTGTTGTTGACGATCTCACGCGGGTTGAAGCCCTTGTCGGTGCAGATCTGCAGAGCTTCCTCGAGGGAGGCGATGCCGTTGTCGGCGAGGCACTTGTTGATCTTGTCAGCGCGGCGCTCGTAACCTTCGAACGTAACAGTCATAGTTATTTCCCTCCCTTTCTACTCGTGAACCGGGAACACGCTGGCGACGGAGTGAGTCTCCTCGTCGGTGCGCGGGTCGATGTACTTGGCAGCGTTCTCCCACTGACCATAGTGGCCCATAGCGCCAGCGATGGCCTCCTCGGGGGTCTTGCCGGCCTTGACGGCGTCGGTGAACTTGCCGAGGTTCAGGAACTCGAACGCGATGATCTCGTTCTTGTCGTTGAGAGCCATGCGGGTGACGTAGCCCTGAGCGAGCTCGAGGTAACGAGCGCCCTTGGCCTTGGTGCCGAACATGGTGCCGACCTGGGAGCGAAGGCCCTTGCCGAGGTCGTCGAGGGAGGCGCCCACGGGCAGGCCGCCCTCGGAGAACGCGGTCTGGCTGCGGCCGTAAACGATCTGCAGGAAGATCTCGCGCATAGCAACGTTGATGGCGTCGCAGACGAGGTCGGTGTTGAGGGCCTCGAGGATGGTCTTACCGGGAAGGATCTCGGAAGCCATGGCGGCAGAGTGGGTCATGCCCGAGCAGCCGATGGTCTCAACGAGGGCCTCCTCGATGATGCCGTCCTTGACGTTCAGCGTGAGCTTGCAGGCGCCCTGCTGAGGTGCGCACCAACCCACACCGTGCGTAAGACCGGAGATGTCGGAAATCTCCTTAGCCTGGACCCACTTGCCCTCCTCGGGGATGGGTGCGGGGCCGTGGTATGCACCCTTGGCAACGGGGCACATGTTCTCCACTTCCTGTGAGTACTGCATGCCTCTCCTCTCTATCGTGTTGGCGTCCCGTCTGGGGGTCGTGGCTGGCGATTGCCGGGCGACCCTTCGAAAGGGACATGACATGCAGCCCCTATAATACCGCGAAATGCACGGAATATTCGGCGAACGGCTCAGTTTTCGTAGCGAGAAGTCCGGAAGTTTTAATTGAAACGGTTTAACTCTATGTTCTGTGGTCGTGAACTTCCGTAGAGGGGGTCCGTCTTTGGCAAGCTTTTGGGCAGCTCTTGTAAGCGTTGCGGGGGTTGACCTGTTGCAACGGTGCCGTTCGCCGCCTGTTTACTGCCTTTGGCCGCGCGAGCGAATTGTTTTGCGTGAATGTTTTGATGGCACGCTTCAATCGTGCTGTATTGGATGGCAAGCAGATCCCGGCGAAGGGAGTGCCATGCAGCGCGTTTGGAGAACGGTTACCGGCTTTTACCATGTCTGTGCCCGCGGTACGGGCAAGCAGCTCATCTTTGAGGGCGATGAAGACCGGTGGGAGTTCTTGGAGCTGATGCGTGAGTGCTGCCGCAAGGCGGGCGTGACGGTTATCGCCTGGTGCCTTATGGGCAATCACGTGCGTCTGGTGCTTGCAGATTACGAGGACGCGATGAGCGCGGCGATGCACCGGCTGCTTTTGACGTACGCGCGGCGGTTCAATAAACGCACGGGGCGCACAGGGCATCTGTTCCAGAACCGTTTTGACCGGCGCTCGCTCGATACCGACTGGCAGGTGATGGAGGCTATTCGCTCCGTTCACGCCGATCCGCAGGAGGCGGGCATGAGCCTAATCGAGCGTTACCCCTGGAGCAGCTTTGCGGAGCATCTGCGCGCTTACGACAGTGATGCGGCAGATGCCACGAGGGGATTTTCCGATCCTTCTTGCGTGCTTGAGCTTTTTGGTTCTGCCGAGGCCTTTGCTGCCTATTCGCTTTCGACGCCCGACAGCGGCGAACCGGCGCTGCGCGATATGAAAGAGACGGAGTGGGAACGCCACGCCTTTGCCAACAAGTTGGCGAAGGAGCTAGGGGTTCCGCTCAACGGGGTTAAAACTGTACCGCCGGCGCAGCGCGATACCGTTATTGTTGGATTGAACAATGCCGGCTTTACAGTGCGTCAGATTGAGCGGTATACCGGGATTGGCAAAAGTACCGTCTCTCGTATCGTGCGCGCCCGCGCGCGAACGGCGATGCGGGCTGGCGGAAACGTGATGTAGGGTCGCCTGTTCACCGCAGCTGGGGTCGTCCATACGCCGCAACCAGCGTTCAAAAGCTTGGTACGGTAACTGCACTTCTTAATATGCATAGAACAATCGTCATCTTGCATAAAATAACAGCTCAGTCCGGGTTTGCCCGTGCCTACCCCCGTCTGCGCCGTGCAAAAAACGGAGTTTTCAGCATCGTGGTGCTGTCGGCACTGCCACAATCTTGCAACACACGGGCCCCTAAGCTATTGATCCCTGCCGTTGCACCCCCGGAGTATGTGCCTGCGTCCCGTCAGACCGCGATGTCTGGTCTAAAACACAATATTTATGCGCCTGGAGACGTTGATTAACGCTTCCGATGCGTATGCACACAGCTTGGCGTGCTGAATACTCGCAAAAATGCACGCAGCATCCTATGGGACCCTTCTGCGGCAGGCGCGAAGCGAGTCGGAGCTCAGCAGAACGGGGCTTGGCGCATTGCTTGGCGGGTCCGGGGCCCTGCCGCAGGCCTTTGGTGCTGTGGAAAACGCCCGTGTTCGCGTCTGCTGTGTGGTAAATGACAGACGGAGCGCCGGACGCGCGGACTTCGTGCGTCCGGCGCTCATTAGGAAAAACAGAGCCGCCCGTATCGGGCGGCTCGGCAATCAAAAACCTTGGATTCGGGGCATAAGCTACTGGTTTGTTTGCCCCTCGAGCATGCCGTCGAGGGTGCGCCAGGCGAGTTCGGCGCACTTGACGCGGGCGGGCATGTGCGAGATGTCCTGGAGCTGGGCGGCTTCGTCCAGGTCTTCCAGGTCCTCCTCGGAGAGCTTCTCGCCGCGGATCATGGCGAGGAAGAGCTCTGCTAGGCGGCGAGCTTCCTCGACGGTCTCGCCGGTGATGAGGTCGGCCATGATGTCGGCGCTGGCCTGGCTTATGGCGCAGCCGTGCCCGGTAAACGAGGATTCCTCGATTACATCGTTCTCGACGCGCAGCTGTAAGGTGAGCTCGTCGCCGCAGCTGGGGTTGATGCCGTCGTGCTCGTGCGTGGGAGCATCCATCTCGTACTTATAGTCGGGGTGCGAGTTGTGCTCCATAAATGTGGTGGAGGTGTACAGATTACCCATTGAACGTGCTCCAAACGTGATGCAGGCCGGCGATGAACTTGTCGATGTCGGCCTTGTCGTTGTAGAAGGCCACGCTGGCGCGGCAGCAAGCAAGGTTTTCGACACCCAGCCAGGTAAGCAGCGGCTGCGCGCAGTGGTGGCCGGCGCGGATGCAGACGCCGTCCATGTCCATGATGCTCGCGACGTCGTGCGGATGGATGCCCTTGACGTTAAAGCTCACAACGCCGTGGTGGTTGTCCCAATAGATGGAGCCGATGATCTGGACAAAGTCGAGCTGCATGAGTTCGCCCATCAGATAGTGGACGAGTGCCTGCTCGCGGGCCTGGATGTTCTCGTAGCCCACCGTGTTGACCAGGTAATCAAGGGCGGCGCCCGTGGCGAAGATGCCGGCGGCGTCCTGCGTGCCGGCCTCGAATTTCTCGGGAACGGGCGCCCAGACGGCGTCTTGCTCGGTGACCGAGTCGATCATCTCGCCGCCGGTGAGCATGGGCGGCATGGCGTTGAGCAGGTCCATTTTGCCCCACAGCACGCCGATGCCCATGGGGCCCATGGCCTTGTGCGCGCTAAAGGCAAAGAAGTCGGCGCCCAGGTCGGCCACATCGACCGGCATGTGCGGCAGCGACTGCGCGCCGTCGACGACCAGATAGCCGCCGTATTTGTGCACGAGCTTGCCGAGGTTCTTGACCGGGTTCTCGACGCCTAGCACGTTGGAGACCTGTCCCACGGCCAGGATCTTGGTCTTGGGACCCACCTTGGCAAGAACCTCCTCGGTGGTGAGCTGGCCGGTCTTGGTGGGGTAGAGGTAGACGAGCTTGGCGCCGGTCTCGCGGCAGACCTGCTGCCACGGAATCAGGTTGGAGTGGTGCTCCATGATGGTGATGACGACCTCGTCACCGGGCTCGAGCACCGTGGGTGCAAAGCTCTTGGCAACCAGGTTGAGCGACTCGCTCGTGTTGCGGGTGAAGACGACCTCGTTGGCCTGGGAAGCGCCGATGAGGTCGGCGATCTGCTGGCGGACCTTCGCGATGGCGTCGGTGGCCTCGACGGACAGCGAGTACAGTCCGCGTAGGGGGTTGGCGTTCATACGCTGGTAGAAGTCGCGCTCGGCGTCGAGCACGCAGGCGGGGCGCTGCGCGGTGGCGGCACTATCGAGGAAGGCGATCTCGGGGTGCTGCTGAAACAGCGGGAACTGGCCCTTGTAGGGATTGGTCTCGATGTCGACGGTAGGCCAGCCGCGCGAGGCCTCGTCGCTGGCGTCGAGCTCCATGGGCTCGGGGGCAGTACAGGTATCGCATTTAACGTGCTCGGTGTCGATCATGCGAGCTCCTCCTCAAAGTTATCGATCAGGTTGTTGCCCAGACGGACGACGGCGGCGCGGGTGCGCTCGTCGGTCGCGGAAAGTGCGGCGTCCTCCAGCTTGGCGCGGATGAACAGGTCCTCGGCGGCGTTTTGGTCAAGACCGCGGCAGGCGAGATAGAACAGCTGCTCGTCGCGGACGTGGCCGATGGTGGCGCCGTGGTTGCCGGCGACGTCGTCCTCGTCGCAGAGGATGACGGGAACGGTCTTGTTGTCGACGCCCTTGTTGGCCAGCAGCACCGTTTCGCGCTCGGTGCCGACGGCACCCTTGCAGCCGTGCACGAGGTCGATGGTGCCGCGGTAGACCTTCTTGGACGTGCCGGTCAGTACGCCGTTGGCGTCGATCTCGCACTCGGTCTTGCGACCGCGGTGGCGCAGCTCGTAGTTAAAGTCGCGCACCTGCTCGCGGGCGCCCAGGTAGTCAGTATCGATGGTGACCTTGGCGGTATCGCCCAGCAGGTCGCCGGCAAGGCCGGTGGCGCTGGCGCCGGCACCCAGGACGCTGTGCTGCACGTTGACGCGCGCGCCCTCGTCCAGGAACAGGCCGGTGTCGTCGAGCGCGATCCAGCTATCGTCGAGCGTCTGCGTGCAGGTCGCGTTGACGGTGGCGTACTCGTGGGCGCACACGCGTAGCACGGAACCCACGACGCCTTGGCCGGCAACGGGGGAGTCTAGGGCAATAAGCAGATCGAGCGTCGACTGAGGACGGGCGACGACGTCGATGGCGGCGATGGCCGCGGCGGCATCGACACCGCTCACGCGCACGGTAACCGTGACGTGCTTGTATGCGGGCACATCGATGACGATGCGCTTGGTGGCGTGCTCGGCCAAGTAGGCGTAGGCAGCCTCGCCCATGCCGGTCTCGAAGGCTTCAGCAGGGGAGAGCTCCTCTTCGAGCTTGATGGCGCCGGCCTGGTAGACGGAGGTGGCGGGCACGTCGAGCTCGGTCTCGGGCGTGATGCGGGCGCGGTCGGCTGCATCACCGGGGGCGGAGGCGCGGCGCTCGGGGAAGCGCTCGGCCATGGCGTCCATGGCGGCTTCGAACGCGTCTGCCACGCCAGTAAACTGCTCGTCCAAGCCCTCGACCTCAACGGCCTCGGTGGGAGCGGTGGCAAGCTCGTTAGAGAGTTCGAGCTTGGTCTGGTTCATCTTGAGCCAACCCCAAGTGGCAGCCGGCATCGCATTGACCTGCTCAAGGGTGGTAGCAGCGGTGTTGGTGGTCTGTTTCATTATCCGATCGCTCCTTCCATCTCGAGCTTGATCAGGTTGTTCATCTCGACGGCGTACTCCAGCGGCAGCTCCTTGGAGACCGGGTTGGCAAAGCCGTTGACGATCATGGTGCGGGCCTCTTCCTCCGAGATGCCGCGGCTCATCAGGTAGAACACCTTGTCGTCGCCGATGCGGCCGATGGTGGCCTCGTGGCCGATGTCGACGTTTTTGGCGCGGATGTCCATGGCCGGAATAGTGTCGGAGCGGCTCTGGTCGTCGAGCATCAGCGACTGGCAGCTCACGGTTGCCTTGGAGCCCTCGGCCTTGGGCGTGGCCACGATGGAGCTGCGGAACGTCTGGATGCCGCCGCTCTTGGAGATGCCCTTGGTCTCGACCGTTGCCGAGGTCTCGGGCGCGTTGAGCACGACCTTGCAGCCGGTGTCGAGGTTCTGACCGGCGCCGGCAAAGGTAATGCCGGTAAAGCTCGAGCGGGCGCGGCGGCCGTTGAGCACGCTCATGGGGTAGAGGTAGCCCACGTGGCTGCCGAAGGAGCCACTGATCCACTCGATGTCGCCGTCCTCGTCCACGCGCGCACGCTTGGTGTTGAGGTTGTACATGTTCTTGGACCAGTTCTCGATGGTCGAGTAGCGCAGGTGTGCGCGTTTGCCCACAAAGAGCTCGACGGCGCCGGCGTGGAGGTTGGCTACGTTGTACTTGGGCGCGGAGCAACCCTCGATAAAGTGCAGGTCGGCGTCGTCCTCGACGATGATGAGCGTGTGCTCAAACTGGCCGGCGCCCTTGGCGTTAAGACGGAAGTAGCTCTGCAGCGGGAAGTCGAGCTTGGTGCCCTTGGGCACGTAGACAAACGAGCCGCCCGACCATACGGCGCCGTGCAGGGCCGCAAACTTGTGGTCGGTGGGCGGGATGAGCGTCATAAACTTCTCGTGGATGAGCGGTTCCCACTGCGGGTCGTGCAGGGCCTCCTCGATGCCGGAGTAGACGATGCCCATCTTGGACGCGGTGTCCTGCATGTTGTGGTAGACCAGCTCGGAGTCGTACTGCGCGCCGACGCCTGCCAGGTAGCTGCGCTCGGCCTCGGGGATGCCCAGGCGCTCAAAGGTGTTCTTGATGTCGTCGGGCACCGACTCCCAGTCGTGTTTTTGGTCGGTGTTGGGCTTGACGTAGGTGACGATGTTGTCCATGTCCAAGCCCTCGATGGAGGGGCCCCACGTCGGGTCGGGGAAACGATTGAAGATCTCGAGGGACTTTAAGCGCAGGTCGAGCATCCACTGCGGCTCGTCCTTCTTTGCGCTGATCTCGCGCACGATGTCGGGCGTGATGCCGGCGTCGAGGCGCTCGAATCCCTCCTCGCCATAGGTGAAGTCGTAGAGGCTGCGGTCGATGTCCGCGACCTCGGTGCGGTTCTTGGTCATTGCGTCGCCCCTTTACGCCTGCTGCTCGGCAGCGGCGGCTTCGGCCTGGGCGCGCTGCTCGGCGGCCTCGCGCTCGAAGGTCTCAAAACCGTTCTTGTCGATCCAGGGAATGAGCGAGGCGTCGTCCTCGCGTACGATGTGGCCCTTGACCATAACGTGGACGCGGTCGACATCCAGGTGTTCCAGGATGCGCGTGTTGTGCGTGATGATGAGCATGGAGCCGTCGCAGCTCTTGCGGTACGCGTCCATGCCGTGGCTGACGGTGGACAGGGCGTCGACGTCCAAGCCGGAGTCGGTTTCGTCCAGGATGGCGAGTTTGGGCTGCAGCAGCAGAAGCTGGAGCATCTCGACCTTCTTCTTCTCGCCGCCCGAGAAGCCTACGCCCAACTCGCGGTTGAGGTAGGCGGTATCCATGTTGAGCTCGGCCGCGAGCTCCTTGACGCGACGGCGGAATTCCTTGCCCTTCATCTCCAGGCCGGGACGGCCGGCGATGCTGGCACGCAAAAAGCTCGACAGCGGCACGCCCGGAATCTCGACCGGGGCCTGGAAGCTCAGGAACAGGCCGGCGCGCGAACGCTTGTCGGTGGTGAGCTCGGTGATGTCCTGGCGGTCAAAGACGATACGGCCGTCGTTGACCGTGTAGACGGGGTCGCCCATGACCAGGTGGCCCAGGGTGGATTTGCCGGCGCCGTTGGGTCCCATCAGCACATGGGTCTCGCCGGCGGCGACGTTGAGGTTGACGTTGTGGAGGATGGTCTTCTCGTCCACGGAGGCGGTCAGACCTTCGATGGAAAGCAGCGGATTTGCGCTCATGCTGTCCCTCTCTGTATATGGTGTACTCATAGGTGTACTAAACCCTAGGAATCTTCTCGGAATAAAGTTACTATGGGTTCGGCGTTAGTCAAGGGAAAACCCGACTAATCCACTCGACTTTTTAGATGAGGGACATAAAATCAGGTTTGTTTGCCCCGCGTGCATAGGATTTGGGACAAACAAGCCTGGTTTTGTCTCAGTAACGATGGGAGGGTAGGTATGCTCATTTCTTCTAAGGGCCGCTATGCCCTCCGGCTGATGATCTATATCGCGGCGCTGGGCGACGCCGAGGGCAAGATTGCCCTGCGCGAGGTTGCCGACCGCGAGCATATCTCGCAAAAGTATTTGGAGCAGCTGGTTCGTCCGCTTATGAAGGCGGGCCTGCTTAAGAGCGTGCGCGGCAAGGGCGGCGGCTACATGATGGCCAAGGACCCGGCCGAGGTGCGTGCGGGCGACATCCTGCGTGCCGTCGAGGGCAGCACGGCTCCGGTGGCGTGCGATGGCATCGACAACAGCTGCACCCGTAGCGATTTGTGCTCGACCGTCAAGTTCTGGCGCGGTCTGGATGACGTGATCGAAAAGTACGTCGACGGCGTGACGTTGGCCGACCTGGCCGCCGTCCCCGAGATCAACTTTGACATCAAGCTGTAGGGGTGCAAATGGCATCTCTCGACAAGGTGTACAAGCAAATCGAAGTTTTTGCTCGGGAATGTGACGCCGAGAAGGTCGTGTTGTTTGGTTCTCGTGCTCGAGGCGACAACTTGCCCAAGAGCGATATTGACATCGCCGTAGCAGGTTGCCGGGATTTCGGCCGTTTCTCATATTTGATCGAGGAACATCTTGATACTCTTTTAGATGTAGATGTCGTCAATCTCGACGAGTCCCTATCGCAGCAATTGCTCGATGAGATTGCCAGGGATGGTGTGATTCTGTATGAAAAAATATGAGAACTTTGTTAGCGCCTTGGCGAATCTTGAGGATGCGCCCAATCAGGATCTCAACAATGATTTTGTTCAGAGTGGATTGATTAATAAGTTCAATCTTCAATTTGAACTGAGCTGGAAGCTCCTTAAGCGTCTGCTCGAGTATGAGGGCGCCACGCTTGCCGCGTCGGGGTCTCCTCGTGCCATCGTGAAGGAGTCGTACCGATTCTACGACTTTATTGATGAGGCGGCCTGGCTAGACATGCTCAGAGACCGCAATACGAACGTCCATATCTACGACAACAAGCTCGCTCAAGATTTGATTCAGCGCATCTTGAACGTCTATATCCCCGCTTTCTGTCAGTTGAGGGACGGGCTGATGGAGCGATACGGCGAGCTTCTGATGGCGCCCGACGACCAGTTTGTTTAATTCCTTAAGATTTCGCGGAGGGTTGTTGCCGTTTACCGAGGGGTTGTTGTGCAACAACGGGCGAGCTGCAATACTTATTTTTAACTTTGCAAACTGAACTTTAACTACACCAATGCAGGGAGGATCTTATGCAGCCCAAGCATTCTGCTATTGTCGCGGGCCTGACGTTGACGCTTTCGTTTGGCGCCGTTTCCGCGCCGGCACCCGCCGCTGCCGAGGAGCCCACGCCGGGCGTTGCCTCGGATGCCACCGATATCGATAAGGGTCTCTACACCCAGCAGTCCTTCTCAGGCGTGCTGAGGTCGGTCCAGGGCGTTTCGTTTGTCAACGTGACTCCCGAGATGAAGTACTTTACCAAGTACGAGAGCCATGGTAACTACAACCAGGGCTTTTCGTACGGTGACGGCTATAACGCGTTGGGCTATTACCAGTTCGACCGCCGCTGGTCGCTCATTCCGTTTATGAAGCAGGTCTACAACTACAGCCCCGAAAAATACAGCATGCTCAAGGATGCGATTGATCGCGGCAGCGAGATTTCCAACACGAGCAATGCCATGTACGAGAACGGTCAGCTCACCGAGTTGGGCCGTATTGCGCAGGAGGCCTTCCAGGGTGCTTACAACACCGATCCTGTTGAGTTCTCAGCACTTCAAGATGCTTATGCGTACAACTCGTACTATGCGGTGACCGAGGCGTGGCTCAAGAGCGGCCTAGGTATTGATATTTCGGGCCGCGCCGACTGCGTCAAGGGCATGGTGTGGAGCATTACCAACATGTGCGGCACTGGTGGCTGCAGGGACTTTTTCCGCTGGGCGAATCTTTCCAACGATATGTCCGATCGCGAGTTTGTGACGGCGCTTTCCTACAGCGTGGTCAATAACGTGGCGACCAAGTATTCGAGCCAACCCCAGTATCATGAGGGCTGGAAGAACCGCTACCGCAACGAGCTGAAGGACTGCTTGGTTTATATCGCCGAGGACGAGGCCGCTGCCGCTGCGACGCCCGTGCAGCCCGAGCCTACGCCGGCGCCCTCGCCGACGCCTGATTCGAATGACGGCTCGAGTGACGATGCCAACGATGACAGGATGGATGCGCCCTCGACCGATGCTGACGGTAATGGCTCTGCTGGTGGCGCCATCAACGACGGTTCCACCTCGAACGGCTCCAATTCGAACGGCTCTGCTGCGGGCGATTCGTCTTCAAGCTCTGCCGGCAATACGGACAGCGACGCTTCTGGTTCGACCGGCGCTGACACCTCTAACTCATCTACCGGCTCGAGCGATTCGTCCGTTGACACCGGCTCTAACAACGGCTCCGGCTCTGACGCAACCCCTGATTCCGATGCTTCCAAGGACGATTCGAATAAGGCGCCGGACGCTCCCGTTGCTTCGCCGGACAAGAAGCCTTCTTTCTCCGAGCAGCTTGGTTCTACGCTGGGTTCTTCGCTGATGGCTGGCGTCAATAACGGCTCGGCCCAGAACAAGGACAACTCTGATCAGGCTTCCACGGAAAAGACCGAAGCCGCAAAGGGCGACTCCAAGGACAAGGCTTCCGAGAAGACCGAATCCGATAAGGGTTCTAGCTCTGAGGAGAAGGACAAGGATAAGAAGTCTGAATCTGAGGAGAAGGACAAGAGCAAGACCGAGGGCGAAAAGCAGCAGGGCGAGGACGAAAAGAAACAGTCCGAAGACGACGACAAGAGCGGTGCCGACAACCAGAGCCAAGAGCAAAATGGCTCCAAAACAGTGACCACTACTACCACGACGACTACAACTACCAAGTCATCTGGCGGCAATATGCCCAAGACGGGCGATCTGATTGTGATGGCGAGCCTTGCCAGTGCAAGCTTGGCCACGCTGGGTGCCACGTCTATTGTGAGTGGCAAGCATAAGCTCGATCAGCAAAAGAAGGCTGCTGGGCAGAACGACTCCGAGGAGTAGTCCCTTTCGGTTGCCCGACAACTAAAGATTCGCAATGGGGGCCGGTGCAGATGCATCGGGCCCCATTTTGTTGCACAACGATTTGTTATGCCCCCTCAAGGCCTTTGTTTCTACCGTTGCCCGATGCCTTTGCGCGGATGCAGCGTTGTGCTTGAACTGCTCGCTACAATGGGCCTCGTGCTACGTTTTAGGGAGAAGTTACGGTGTCTGAACAGGAGTATTGCAACAGTGCCGCTACTTTTGGCGTACGGCTTGTCAACCATGTCGATGATGCGGTCTTACCGGTCGGTGTGCATGATTTTGCCGATGCCATTGGTCGTTGCATACTGGTCGACAAGACCATGTTTATTGCCGATGTGTTGGACTGTGACGCGTCCGTTGTGGTGTGCTGTCGACCCGAGGGTTTTGGCAAGAGCATGAACTTGTCGATGCTCAGGGCTTTTCTGGAGCGTCCGGCGGTCGGTCGCGCCGGTCGGATCTCGTTTGCCGATGCTCAGATTTGGGATGCGGACAGCGGGCGTTATCGGGATGAGTACGCTTGCTATCCGGTGATATCGCTGGACTTTTCTGGCGCTGCGAGGCGTGGCGCCGCCATTGCTGGCGTAGTGCGCGATGCTCTTTTGGGCGAGTGCGCCCGCCTGCTGGCGCTTTTGGAGGCTCCGGATTTAGCTCGAGACAAGGTGCGTCACATCGAACGTGTTGCGCGTGGCGCGGCGAGCGAGGACGAGGTCGCCTCGGTGCTTGGCGTGCTCATTGAGCTGCTGGAGATGGCCTGCGATGAGCAGGTTGTATTGCTCGTTGATGGGTACGACGCGGCGTGGTTGGGCCGTGCGAGCGCGGGGGACGCTTCCGACGCCGATCCGGCAGAACTACTTGACCGGTTGCTGTTTGACGCCATTGCCACTGCGCGCGATTCGTTGCGGCTGACGTGTTTGATGGGGGAGTGTCCCGGTCCTGCCGAAGCGGCGCTTTCTTCGCGCGGCTGCTCGTATTGTCTGACGACGCCGCTGTCGGCGTGGTGTGACCGATATTTCGGTTTTTCGGATGCCGAGGTCCAGGCTCTTTTGAATCATGCTGGGCGCGAGGAATACCTGGATGATGCGCGTGAATGGCTCGAGGGGTATCGGTTTGGCAGGGCCTATTGCTCGAGTCCAGAGCGTGTGATTGGGTTTTTGGACCGAGGCTGCACGGCGCCTGTGCGTGCCGATCTGTATGGATATGCCGATTGCCTGAGTAGGGTAGTTGTCGGGTGGAATCTCGACCGCCTTTCGGTCTTGTTTGATTTGCTCGAGGCCCATGGGTGCGCTGAGGTCCCGCTTTGTTTGGGCACTGCAGAGCCAGATGTCTCGCCTGACGATGACATGTGGACAGCGCTGTATCTGTCCGGTTTTCTCACGACGGATATGACTGAGGAGCCAGAGCATGGCGATCGCCTCCGTGCTTTGCGATTGCCCAATAACGAGCTTCGTCAGGCCTTGCGTCTAGTGATTATTGAGTGGTTTGAGTGCGCCGCAGAAGACATTCGAGACGTCGATGCGTTTCGCGACGGGCTGTGCCATGGGAACGAGGATACCGTGAGGCGGGCGCTAAGCCGCATCTTGGGAGATGCGGGAATCGGTGCGACCGACCCAGATACACCGCTGCCATATCACCTACTCTTGCAAGGACTCTGCTTTGGATTGCCGGGCTATGCCAATCCTGCTTCGAGGCGAAAGTGTGGCGCGGATCGCTGGGACATCCAGGTTTTTCCTACGGGCGCCGTGTTCGACATAGCCGATACGATCGGTATGCTCGATGAACGTCCGCTGATAACGATCAACATGATGTATGACCCCGGTGTGGATGCGCTGGGCCTGGAATTGCTGGCCGTGCAGGCGCTGCTCGACATAGAGCGCGACGGCATCGACGAAATCCGTGTGCCGCGACCCGGCGTGGGTCGCATGCGCTGGGGATTCGGGTTTGACGGGCAGCGTGTGGCAGCGGTGTGCCAGCGGCTTTAAGCGCCGGGGTGTTTCCGGCTTCCGTTACTCGGTGTCCTTCAGGGGCGGCATGGGCTTCCAGTTGGGATCCTTAACGATCTTGCGGGCGTCCTTCATGCCACGGCGCAGCGCCGGAATACCGGTCTTAAAGCACTTGTCAACGGCGGCCAGGCGAATGAATTCCTTGCAGAAGGTCGCGGCGTTGCCCAGACGGAACAGCACGGGGTGGTAGTCGCCGTAGATCTGCATGTAGCGTGCCAGATAACCGCGGTTGCGCATGATGTAGTAGCGGTTGGTGTCGCTCGTAGAGTTGAGCTGGCGCTTGCCGGCGATGTCCCAGTTAGAGACGGCGCGGGCGCGCTTGAGCACCACGTCGGCAACAACGGCGGCGGGGAAGTGCTGGCTGGCCACGTAGCCATAGCAGGCATCGTCGCCGTAGATGAAGAATCGCGCATCGGGCAGGCCGATCTTGTCGACCACGCGGCGCGAGAACATGCCGCCCTCAAAGCACAGCTGGTTCATGGCGCGGTAGCCCTCGGGGCCCAAGTCCCACTTGGCGACAGGGTTGGGAATGCCGAGCGAAAGGATGAGTTGGTATTGCCAAAAGAAGGCGCCGCCGTCAAAGTCCAGGCGCGAACCCTGGATAACATCGTAGCGGTCGGTCCACTTGGCAAGACGCTCGATGCCTTCGGGGATGACGAGCACGTCGTCGTCCATCACCCAGAACCATTGAGCGCCCAGGTCGTAGGCGCATTTGGTGCCGGCGGAGAAGCCACCTGCACCGCCGCCGTTTTCGAGCTGCGGGGCGTAGATGACGCGGTCGGTGCCGCCCTGCGCGTCGGGCTGCTCGGTGTCGATGCCCCACAGGTTGGCCAGGCGCTCGTTAAATGCGGCGCACATGGCCTCGGTCTCGCGCGAATTCTCGTTATCGACAATCACGATGCGCCAGGGCGTTGCCGTGAGCTCGGTCATGGAGTCGAACAAGTTGGCCAGGAGTTCCTGGCGCTTGTACGTAACGACGACGATGGCGAGCTTGTCGATGGGGGCGGGAAGGGTTGAAGGCATGGGGCAATATATCCTTTCACGCGCGGCGGGCGAGTGCTGCGCGGAAGCTATCGAATACGTCCTTGAGACTGTCCTATTGTAAAGGCTCGGCGCACCTTGACGGCAAGCTTTGAATAAAACGCAGGAACCTGTCACGGCTGTAGCGGCTTTAGCGTCTGACGGCAGCGTGTCTATTGCCGCTTGGGCTTGCGAGCGATAAGGCTTCTAGCTGCGTCGATGGTGAGAAGCGTCAGGGCAAAGACGATGCTAATGACGGTACCCGTGACGATACATATAACTGCCGGGCTGTTTTGGCTGACCAGTATGTTTGCGAGCAACGTATTGAAGACGGGACGCCACAGGCTACTGGTGAGCGACTGCATCACATAGAAACCGAGCGTGGCGGTCGAAAGGGTGACGATGACGCCTGCGGCTCGTGGATTGTCCGAGGCGCTGCGTCGGGTAGCCGCAAAGAGCAGGGAGGTGGCAGCGAGGACAAACGAGATCAACGAGGTCGATTTGTAGGAGAGGGCTGCCATTGCTGTGAGGTTGCCGGTGAAGGAGAGTTCGCCTTCCAGGATGGTGGTGAGCACCAAAACCGCTGCGAGCGACCGCATGCCTAAGGCGCCCGCCCTGTCCGAATCCATGACATCGGTAATGTCGCGGAGCAGCCCGCCGATCAAAAATGCGACTACGTACGTGGTAGCGCTCATGGACTTCTGGAGCCAAGAAAACTCGCCGGCGCTTGTCGCACTCATGGCGGCTAAATACCCGTTAACAACAAATGCGAGGATTCCAACGACGATGACCGCTGCCGTGTAGCTCCTCTTAGAGAGTCGACTCTTGGCCAGGCCAAACAGCGGCGCCATGAAGACCGTGGCGGCATAGACCCAGATAAACTCAAGCCCCAGCGTGTACCAATAGTGCGCGTGCAGGGAGACATCGGGAATGGGTGAGACGACCGTGGACCACGCGAGCGCCATGAGGCAATAAAACGCAGTAGGCAAGATGACCTTGCCAAGGCGCTGCGCCGTCCGTTGCATTTGCGACTTCCACGTTGCTCCACCGTCCCAAGCACGCGCGGCCGAAGCGATGAGAAAATAGCCCGAGATCATAAAGAAGACCTCGTTGGCCCAGCAGCCCAGCAAGTTAATAAAACCGAGCACGCCGGAATAGGGGGACATCGCAAGTGGGGCATATTCTACGGCGCCGACGCAGGCGGCTTGGAAGGTCCACTGAAAGGTGTGGAACACCGCGATGCCGGCGACCGCAACCAAACGCAGTGCTTCGATGGGTATGTTGCGTGCGGCTTTGGGCTGCATGACGTCCTTTCTTATCGGTTTGCCTCTGCGAGCTCCATAGATTATATAAACGCCCGCTGGCGCGTTGGCCCTTTGATACCATGAAACGACAGGTATTTCCTAAGGAGCACATTTGTCTACTAACGCCTCTGGCAGCCCTGTTCTGTCGCTGCTTATTCCCATTTACAATGTTCAGCGCTACCTGCGCGAGTGTCTCGATTCCGCCCTGGCGCAGACGCTCAAGGATATTGAGATCATCTGTATTAACGACGGGTCGACTGACAACTCGCCGGCGATTATCCGCGAGTATATGGAGCGCGATGGGCGCGTCAAGATGATCGACAAGGCCAACAGCGGCTACGGCGACTCGATGAACCACGGCCTGGAGATGGCGCGTGGCAAGTACGTTGGCATCTTGGAGTCCGATGACTATATGGCGCCCGACGCACTCGAAAAGCTTGTCTCGGCCGCCGATAGCAATAATGCCGACTTTGCGAAGGCGAACTTTGATTTCTACTGGTCTAAGCCCGAGGAGCGCCGTTCGCTGCACGAGATGTTTAAAGCCAAGGACTGTGGCAAGCCAGTGCACCCGAGCGATACGACGCAGTTCTTTAAGCAAAAGCCGTCGATTTGGTCGGCCGTGTACCGTCGCGATTTTCTTGAGCGCAACGGCATTAAGTTCCTGCCGACTCCGGGGGCATCCTTTCAGGACACGTCATTCGCCTTTAAGGTGATCGCGTGCGCCGATAAGGCTGTTTACCTTCATGATGCCGTGTTGTCGTATCGCCAGGACAACGAGAATTCTTCGGTCAATTCTTCGGCTAAGGTCTTTTGCGTCAATGCCGAGTATGCCGAGATCGAGCGTTGGATCCGAGAGGATTACGCCCGCAATCACGCAAGTGATGACGTTGCGCGCATGCTCAAGTTCAATCAGGTCATTAAGTACGATTCGTATATGTGGAACTACGTGCGCTTGGCGCCCGAGTTCTATAAGGAGTTCCTGGTCCAGATGACCAAGGAGTTCCAGGCCGCCTTGGACGCGGGGGACTTTTCGCTGGACGACCTTAAGCCGTGGAAGCGCGCGAATCTTGCCGCCATCCTCAAAGACCCCGAGGCCTGGGTGGACGAGCATCCGCACTTTGCGATGGACGGCGCCCTGGGACGCGCCAAATACTACGCATCGGTTGGAGGCCCCGGCGTGGTCGCCGCTTTCCTCGTCGAATCGTTGAGGGGGTAGGTCGACATGGGAGAGGCTTCGACCCCCAAAGCGACCATTGTCGTTCCCGTATACAACTCGGCAAGCTCGATTCAGCGATGTCTCGACTCGCTGTTGGCGCAGTCCGAGCGCTCGATTCAGGTCGTTTGCGTCAACGACGGATCGGCTGACGACTCGTTGAGTATCTTGCGTCAAATCGCGCAGAACGACGACCGCGTGTTGGTGATTGACCAGAAAAACGCGGGTGTCTCTTGCGCTCGAAATGCCGGTATCGATGCTGCCGCCGGCGACGTCCTCTTCTTTGTGGACGCCGACGATTACATCGATGCTCAAACCGTTGAGCGCGTGCTGCATGCCATGGAATCGGCGGATGCCGAGGTCGCCGTTTTTGGTGGCGTCTGCGAGCCCGCCGATGCCGCTCCTAAGCGCGTCCAGCAGCTCATGAGCCCCAAAGCGGGCGCCTTTGGTGCCCGCGATCCCCAGCTGATCTTCCGCGCGAATGCGCAGCCCTATGCCTGCCGCGCGGCCTTTTCGCGCGCGTTGCTCAATCGCGAGGGCATTCGCTTTGCTCCCGGTTTGGCTTTGGGCGAGGACGTTGTATTCCAGTTCGCAGCCTATGCACTTGCCAGCAAAACCGTCGTCATGCCGGACAAGTTCTATCACTATGTGATGGAGAGCGACTCGGCGACGCATGAGTTTAACAGCGCCGATGCTCGCGCTAAAAAAATCGATGCCCACATGCGGATGCTCGAGGAAGTCTTGGAGGACTGGGCGGTCTACGGCCTTTTGGACCTGTGCCCCGGCGAGCTGGTCACCTGGTTTTTGGACCTTATCGTGTTTGACTTGGCGCGTCTGGGTGCCGATGACTTTCACCGAGTTGCCGGCCGCGTCAACAGGGCTTTCACGACGTTTTTGGGAACGGCGTGGGCGGATGTGCCTGCTAAGGGCGCCGTTCGCCGTGTTGCCCGCAAGCTCGTTGCGGCGACCTCGGGCGTTACGATGGCAGACGCCACGCTGTTCTATCTTTCGACTCGCGGTCTCAAAGCCTGCTTGGAGCACTTTATCTAATTCCAAGCGCTGCCGCCCGCCGCAACCCGGCTGCTAAAATAACCCTGTTACACGCTATTCAACAGGAGGTTCTCTTGCAGAACTCTGATACCCCTAAAGTTTCGCTGCTTGTCCCCATTTGCAATGTCGAGCGCTATCTGCGCGAGTGCCTCGATTCCGCCGTGGCGCAGACGCTCAAGGACATCGAGATCATCTGTATCAATGACGGTTCCACCGATAGCTCGCCGGATATCATCCGCGAGTACATGGAGCGCGACCCCCGTGTAAAGATGATCGACAAAGCCAACAGCGGCTACGGCGACTCGATGAACCGCGGTCTGGAGATGGCGCGCGGTGAGTACGTGGGCATTCTTGAGTCCGACGACTTTATGTTTGAGGATTCGCTCCAAAAGCTGGTCGCCAAGGCCGATGCTGAGCATGCCGATGTGGTAAAGGGCGACTTTTATCTGTATTGGTCCACGCCCAGCGAGCGCCGTGAGCTGTTTGGGATCATCGGCGAGTATATGACGGGCGCCGCGTATCGCCCCGTCGATCGCCCGGGCATCTTCTACCGCAAACCTTCCATTTGGTCGGCCATCTATCGGCGCGAGTTCCTCAACGACAATCAGATTCGGTTCCTTCCCACGCCGGGCGCCTCGTATCAGGACGCAGGCTTTAACTTTAAGGTTTGGGCATGCGCCGAGCGTGCAGCGTTTATCGCGGACCCCATTTTGTGCTATCGCCAAGACAACGAGAAGAGCTCAGTTAATTCGCCCAACAAGGTATTTTGCGTGTGCGACGAATACGCCGAGATGCAGCGCTTTTTGGATGAACGTCCCGAGCTCAAGGTTCAGCTCCAGGGCATTTTAATGCGCATGAAGGTCGATACGTATCGCTGGAATGACGAGCGTCTGGTCGATGAGCTGCGCGAGCAGTTTTGGGAGAAGGCTTCGCCCGAGCTCAAGGCCGATTGGGATGCCGGTCGCTTTGATCTGTCGCTGTTCGATCCGCGCGGCGAGACCGACTTGCGCCTGATGGTCAAGTCGCCCCGTGCTTATATCGATTCGCGCTTTGACTTTAAGAAGCCCGGCAAGCTCAATACGTTTAAGCACTACTTTAAGATTGGCGGCCTGCCGCTGGTCTGGCGCGTGCTGACGTATCAGCGCACCTACGGCGATAATCCGCATCCCGATGACGTGCCGGCCGCACAGTAGGAGCACTTGGCTATGACTACCCCCAAGATTTCCGTTGTCGTTCCCATCTATAAGGTGGAGGAGTGTCTGGCCTGGTGCCTGGACTCCCTGCTTGCGCAGGACATGCCCGATTGGGAGGGCGTGCTGGTCAACGATGGCTCGCCGGACGGCTCGCGCGATATTGCGGTTGCCTATTGCGAAAAGGACGCGCGCTTTACGCTGGTTGATAAGGAGAACGGCGGCCTGTCGAGTGCGCGTAATGCAGGCATCGCCGCGTCCACGGCGCCTATCGTCGCGTTCTTGGATTCCGACGACCGCTTTACGCCCGATGCATGCCGAGTGATCGTCGATGCCTTTGAGCGCGAGGACTGCGACGTTTTGACCTTTGGCGCGAATCCGTATCCGCTCGAGGCGGGGTATCCGTGGCTTAACTATGTGCTGAGCCCGCGCGATGTGTCGTTTGAAGGCTATAGCTCCGACCTGCTGTTTAAGGAAGCTTCTCGCCCCTTTGCATGGCGCACCGCCTGCAAGCGTGAGTTTTTGCTGGGCAACGGGATCGTGTTCGACGAAACCGTTAAGTATGGCGAGGACCAGGTCTTCGATTTTGCCGTGTACGGCCGTTCGCGCAAGACCGCGCTTATCTCGAACAAGCTGTATGACTACCGCGTGGCGCGCAAGGGTTCGCTCATGGACACCATGCGCTACGACGACGAAACACGTCTGCTGGAGCACGTGAAGATTTACTCCGCGGTGCTGGCTGACTGGCAGCGCGATGGTCTCGATGTCCAGCATGCCGATGACCTGGCGTACTTTCTCTGCGATCTGGTGCTGTACGATGCGCTTAGGTTACTGGGTTCGGACTGCGGCAAGGTGTTTGCTGCCGTTGCCACGGCACTTGCCGGTTCTGCCGTGGGCAGCGATGCTGCGCTCGCACAATGCGCTTCTTCTGTTGCTGCTATGGTGCGTGCGGCGCTTACCAGCAAGGCCCCCAATGCCCGTGCGTGCAAAAAGCTCATGTTCGATTACGACGTCTTGAGGTTTGGGCGCCTGGGTGCCTGCAAACGCATGGCAGCGAACGCCCTGGGAAAGCGAGAAGTGTAGATGAGTATCAAGCGTTTGGCACTTTGCCGCAGTCAGGGCCGTTTGTTTGTGCTGCTTCGTTTTGCCGGTCAGGATGTCGCCGCGCTTATTGAGCGGGAGGGTTCTCAAGCGTTTGCCCACGCGACAACGAGCGGTTCTTGTGTGCCGTCGCTGGTGCTCCCGGTCGATCATGGCCGTGTGCTGGCGCTTTGTCCTTCCGTTTCCGATTACGAGCGCGAGCTCGCTGTCTTGGTGCTTCCGTTTTTGGATGGCTCTGCGATCGACGCTGCATTTGTGTCCGGTGGCCAAAAGCTTGGCGCCATTCGCCTCGATAGCCGCGTGGCCAAGCTGGAATCCAAGATTAACTACAAAGCAAAGCCTGCGATGTGTGCGCTTGTTCGCGATGCACAGCGCAGCGAGTGCTGCGGTCGCTATGAGATCGATGCCGTTCGTTATTTACCGGCAGACGCCGGCGCGGTGTGGCGCTATGAGGTTACCTGGGCGGGAGATCCCCAGTGCGCACCTGAGCTCCAGATCTTCGATGCGCATATGAATGTCATCGATGCCACCGTGCATGTGTTTGAATCGCAGGGCGATGTGCCGCAGCGCAACGGTTGCCGCGTCAATAAAACGTATCTGAGCGTAGAGATGCCTCAGGATATACGGGATTTTGTCGCGATTGCGAGTGATCCCACAGAGCAGATTCAGAGCGGTTTTTGCGCCATGGATGGTCGCCTGTACAACGGCATGGTCGACGACAGTTGGAACCGCATGAAGGACGCGCGTGCAGACGACGCAGCTTATCGACGTTGGTTTGAGCGGCATCGCGCAAAGCCGGCCGATTTGGCGTGCCAGCGTGTCGCTTCGGCGGCCTTTGCCTATAGACCGCTCGTGAGCATTGTGGTGCCGTGCTACAAGACAGATCGGGTCTACCTGCGCGAGCTGCTGGACTCGGTGCTAGCCCAGAGCTATGACAACTGGGAATTGCTGCTTATGGACGCCTCGCCCGAATGGGATGCGGTGGCCAATCTTGCGGCTGCCGCCAATGACGAGCGGGTTTGTCGTATTGAGCTGCCTGGCAACGGCGGCATTGTGCTCAACACCAACGCTGGTATTCAGCAGGCGACTGGAGACTACATCGCGTTCTTGGACCATGACGACATTCTGGAACCGGACGCGTTATTCCAGTATGTTTCCGCGCTGAACAAGGCTGCCGAGGGCGAGCGTCCCCAGGTCCTGTTCTGCGACGAGGACATGTTCCAGAAAACGGGGGAGTGGGGCCAGCCGGTCTTTAAGACCAAACTCAACGTTGACCTGCTCTATAGCCATAACTGCGTGACGCATTTCCTGATGGTGGAGAAGGCGTTTATCGATCGTATTGGCATGTCCCCAGAAGACGTTGCGGGCGCCCAGGACTACGACCTGACGCTTCGCTGCCTTGCGGCGGGCGCGCGGTTTGAGCATGTTGCGCACGTGCTGTATCACTGGCGCGTTCATCCGGGGTCGACCGCCGATGGCTCTGCCGATAGCAAGCCGTATGCCATTGAAGCCGGGCGCCTTGCGCTGCAGCGTCACTTTAACGAGCTGGGCATTTGCGGAACGGTCGAGGAGACCGAGACGCCGTTTGTCTATCGCATGCGCTATGCGCTGCCGGAGCCTGCGCCGCTGGTGAGCATTGTGATTCCCACCAAGGACCACGTTGAGACGCTCGATGCCTGTGTGATGTCGATTGCCCAGAAGGCCACGTATGCCAACTATGAGATCGTCTTGGTGGAGAACAACAGCGAAGCCCCGGATACGTTTGCGTATTACGAAACCCTGCCGGAACGCGTGGCTTCAGCATCAGAAGGCAAGGGCATCGCGCGCGTTGTGTACTGGCCGGGCGAGTTTAATTACTCTCAGATCATCAATTTTGGTGTGGAGCACGCCAAGGGCGACTACCTGCTGCTGCTCAACAACGATACCGAGGTCATTAGCCCCGACTTTATCGAAGAGATGATGGGTTGTCTGCAACGTCCCGATGCGGGCGTGGTGGGTGCCAAGCTCTATTTTGCCGACCACCTGGTGCAGCACGCTGGCATTTTGGTCGGTGTGCGCGGCGCACTTGCCCATGCCAACCAAGACTTCTCGGCAAAGCGCGAGGGCTATCTTGCCCGTGCTGTGCGTCCGGGCAACTTTAGCGCCGTAACGGGCGCCTGCCAGATGGTGCGACGTGACGTATTTGAGCAGGTCGGGGGCTACAACGAGGAATTCGCCGTCGGCTTTAACGACGCAGACTTTTGCCTGCGCGTGTGGGAGGCGGGCTACCGCACCATCTTTACGCCCTATGCCGAGCTGTACCACTACGAGTTCACCTCGCGCGGCAGGGAAGAGGCTAACGAGGAAAAGCTGCGCCGCTGGAAACGCGAGCAAGCTCTGTTCATGCAACGCTGGCCTGAGTTCTTCTTGACGGGCGATCCATGGTTGGGGCCGAACTTATCCGCTGAGAGCGAGTATTTCTCGCTTTAGAAATTAGATTTTAGGAAGTCCTCAACTTACTTTCGATATGAGCTGAGAAGAAAGCAACGTCTAGGCGATTTGCTGCAATACATTACGATAGCTCGATACTTCCACGATACGTTTATACAGACTTATACAACTCGATATAATCTGATGTAGTCTACGATAAACTTATAAAGATAAGATTGACCAATAATCGATTGTCTTGAGAGGCAAACAAGTGAGCGCCACTGTATTCCATAATCCGTTTCGTCCCACTGCCGGCGCTGAGCCTCCGCGTATAATTGGTCGTGATGATATCGCCCTTGAGTTTACCGAGAGTTTGAATGCGGGAATAGGTGCACCTGCGAGACTCATGCGCATCGCTGGGCCGAGAGGCTCCGGAAAAACTGTTTTGCTCTGCGATCTTAGGGATCGTGCGCGAGAGCTTGGATGGAAGACCGCTATTGTTTCTGCTGGCCCTAACCTATTGCTGGACTTGAGGGATCAGGTTGCTGATTCTACCCTTGCGGCCAATGCTTCGGTCGGCGTAAACGCCGGCTTTGTTTCCGCGAAAGTCGATGTTGCGCCCAAAGAGTCGAGCCTTAGAAAGTTGCTATGCTCGGCAGCGAAGTCATCCAAGGGTCTTTTTATTGCCATCGATGAAGTTCAGGACGCTCCGATTGACGATATGCGTGCCATTGCGTCTACGGTTCAGCTTTTGATCGGGGAAAAAGTAGATATCGCACTTGCCTTTGCCGGCTTACCCGCCGGCGTTATGGATCTTATTAACGGCAAGGCGCTCACGTTTTTGCGTCGTGCCCTCCCCGAAGATCTGGCGCCTATCAACCAAGTGGAGGTAGCGCTCTCTATGGGCGATAGCTTTGTCGCGACTGGTTTGACTATAGAGGACAATCTTTTGTCGAGAGCCGCTAAGGCCACTAAGGGCTATGCCTATCTGGTGCAGCTGGTCGGTTATTCCATTTGGCAGCGCGCCAACTTGCATCGTGCCAAAAGTGCAATTGTGAGCGAGCGCGACGTCACCGAAGGCATTGCGCTGGCAGAGGCTCGTTTTCACGATGTTGTACACGAGCCCGCGATTTCTGGACTGGGGCTCAACGATATCAAATACCTTTTGGCCATGTGCGAGGATAAACAACAGTCCAAATCAGCCGAGATTGCTAGGCGCATGGGTAAAAAGACCAATGAGATCAGCTCTATTAGGGCCAAATTGCTACAAAGAGAGGTTATTCAGGCACCACAGAGGGGCTACGTGCAGTTTGCCGTGCCGGACCTAGATATCTATCTGCGAGAGAATGCTGCGGAGATTCTCGAGCGGTTCTAAATCGAGGCATGAATAGCCGCCGGTTAACTGCCTTTGTCGACTTGGCTCGCGTCCCCCCCAATCTAGTAGACTTTAAACCGTTGCTAGATTAGGGGGATTTTCAATGAAACGCTCCATGAAACTGGTTTCTGCGAGGACCTCGTGCTAGTGGGGGACGTCAGCACCGGCAAGACGCACATGGCCTCGGCGCTGTGCATGCTGGCGTGTGAGCGGAGGATGGAGGCCCGCTTCTTCACCGCGTCATCGCTCGTCATGCGGCTGCGGCGCGCCCGCGACGAGGGGCGCCTTGACCGTGAGGCCGCGCTCATCGGCTGTGCTAGGCTGCTCGTCATCGACGAGCTCGGCTTCCTGCCGCTGGATCTCGACGGCGCGCGCTCTTCTAGGTGTTCGCCGACGCCTACGAGCGGCAGTCGGTGGTCATCACCACGAACCTGGAGTTCAGCCGGTGGGGCGCGGTGTTCGGCGACGACCAGATGGCGGCGGCCGTGCGCATCGCCAGGGCCACGGCCATGCGGGTCTTGCCCCTGCCGGTCTTGCCGAAGAACACGAGGTCCTCGCGGGCGCCGACGAAGCCCAGCGAAAGCATGTCGTCGCGGCCCCAGCCCTCGGAGAACCGCACGTGCGACCAGTCGAACCCCTCGGCCGACTTGTGCACGGGGAGCCTCGCCTGCCTGAGCAGCCGTGCCCTCTTGGTCGCGTCCCTGTGCGCGAGCTCGGCCTCGAGCATGGCCCTGCAGCCCGCCACCTGCGTCCTCTATCTTGTCCACGTCGATCATTCCCTCCTGCCTTTGCTCGTTGCCGATACGACGCACCGACAACGTTAAGGCATGCGGTCTGGTCGGCGTGGCCGTGCTCAAAACCGAAAAACTATCGTGCTCAATTCTGAAAATCGGATGTGATCAAACCCGCAATCACGACGTTAACAAACACAAATAGGCCGGCGCCAACGACAGGCTCGCCCCGTCGAGGCGGGCTGGGATATAATTTCCTAGAAGGAGGCCAAGGGAGGTTCGATGAAGAAGGGCATGAGCATCAATTCCCTCATGAAGCACATGAGGACGAATCACGGTATGGAGGATTTGCGGGGGAGCGACAGAAAGATACTGCTGAGAAACATGGGCTATTTCCATGGCTATAAAGGCTTCCGGTTTGTCCGAAAGCCCAAAAATGCGCTCCCCCTCCCTTCGTTCGATGCACTCATGGACATATACGGGTTCGATTCCGCCATCAAGGCTGCAATCTACCCGGAGATAATGTTCATCGAAACGGCGGTTAAAAACATAGTCTTGGCCAGAATACTTGAGAACATAGAGGACCCCGGGCTGGCGACCTTCTTAAAGCGCGGCCTCCGGACATGCAGGGATGTCAACGGAAGGGTCGTGAACGGGCAGATGGGGGAAAAGCTCAAGCTCAAGAGCCAGCTTCAGAACATCGTGAGACGGAGTTACAAAAACGATCTCGTGAAGCATTATGTCGATCGCGACGATGACGCGCCCGTTTGGAGCATTTTCGAGGTGATGACCCTCGGCGATCTCACAAGCGTATGCAGAAGCCTTCCCGATGAAATCCTCGCCGATATCGCAAGCGACCTAGGTCTCTTACATGCGAACCCCGGCATCGTCATCAACATCGTCGAGGCGATTCGTCCCTTAAGGAACGCGGTCGCCCATAACGGGGCGGTATTTGATTCGAGGTTCAGCCAATCGGTTAAGTATCCCAAGACCGACAGAAACCTGGCCGCGGTTGGCGAGCTTCTCGATGAGGATCTTTCTATCGGGTACAGGTTGAATTTCAATTCCATAATCGACTACATCGTTCTCCTGGCCTACCTATTGACCTTGCTAACGCATCAGAAGAAGCGTTCCAGAGATTTTCTTCGGAAATGCCTGCGGGAGCTCGAGAAGCTCGAGAGCGCTGTCGGGGTTGATACGTACATGATGATCGTCGGAAGCGGTGACCGGCAGAAATACGGATTTATTGAGGGGTTCATCGATGGCTACGGGCGCAAGCGGTGACGTTCCTTCCGTGTGCTAATATGTGCAGAGAGAAACGGCGAAACGCCGTGGGAGGGGCCGATCAGTCGACTCCTCCCTTTTAATATGAGTTGAACATTGCCAAGAGGCAAAACCGGCCCGGCCGCCCGCGGAGCTACCGCGCACGGCCGGGCCTACCTATCTTCACCCTGCGACCGCGCCGCTGGAGGGCGTGTCTGCTCGACGCACGTTCGGCATTCTAATATCCGCGCGTGGCCTTCTCGGCTGCGCATTTCGTTGCTACGGCTGGGGGCCTCGCGGCGAAATCGGAGTCTTTATGCGGGCATGGCGGTCTCCCGCCGCCCAGAAAAGGGACTCGAGTGGCCTCCCAACGGCCTCGAGCGCGGCGCGCGCCGGGGTCGGAACCCGTGTCCGGGGGCGGCGGCGCGCTACGCCGCCGCCATCCCGGCTATGGCCCACACCCAGCACGCCATCTCGCGCGCCGTGGCGCAGTTGGCCATGCACGGCCTCTTGCCGGCGGCGGCCATGGCCTCCCTGCGGTCGATCAGCCTGCGGTTGCACTTCGTCGCGTGGCGCCGCGCCGCGGGGGCGACCTCTGACCTGTATCGTTTTTTCGGACACGCGGGCTGGAGGGATCGTGTGGCCGCGATGCCCTAGACTGCATACAAGCCGATGGACGGAAGGATTGCCTCATGGTCGCCAATCAGAAGAAGTACACCGACGAGTTCAGGCGGGAGACAGCCGACTACGTCATCTCCACGGGGCGCCCCATAACCCAGGTCTGCGGGGAGCTCGGGCTCAACCCCAAGACGGTGAACGACTGGGTGCTCAAGCGCAAGCGCGAGTTGGGGGGCGAGCCCGACCCGAGGGCCGAGGAGCGCGAGCTTCGCGAGGCGAGGAAGCGCATACGCGAGCTCGAGGCGGAGAACGCGTTCCTAAAAAAAGCCGCGGCCTTCTTCGCCAAAGAGCAGGCACTCTAGCCAGGTACAGGCTCATGGAGGCGGAGAAGGGCAACTTCACGGTGGCGATGATGGCCAAGGTGCTGGGGGTGAGCCGGTCGGGCCACTGCAGCTGTGTTTCCAACGGCTGCCCCGTCGACGACTGGTCCGAGGCGCGCGACGCCGTGCGACGCGTGTGGCTCGAGTCCGACAGGCGCTTCGGCGCGCGGTTCGTGAAGTGCTTCCTGCCCGACGGCCTGCGCGGCATCACGCTGTACCGTGTGCGCAAGTGCATGCGCGAGCTGGGGATCCGCGGCTGCACGCCGTACAAGTCGAAGAGGACGACGGTCCCCGACAGGGACGCCAAGCCAAGGCCCGACCTGATCAGGCGGGACTTCACGAGCCCAGTGCCCACCTACAAGCTCGTCGGCGACATCACCTCCCTGCGCACCGGCCAGGGCTGGCTCTACCTGTCGACGGTGATTGACCTGAACACCCGCATGTTCGTGGGCTGGTCGCTGTCCGAGCGCATGACCGCCGATATCGTCGTCAGCGCCCTCGAGAGCGCGCGTGCGCGCGGGTACGTGGCAGAGAACGCCATATTCCACTCGGACAAGGGGGCGCAGTACACCAGCCGCAAGCTCGCTGAGTGGGCCAGGGGCAACCATGTGCGCCTCTCTTGCAGCCGTACCGGCAACTGCCACGACAACGCCGTCGCAGAGTCGTTCTTTGCGACGCTGAAAAATGAAATGTACCACCGCAGGAGCTTCGCCACCAGAACACAAAGGACGCCCGGCTGGTCAAGTCGGCGTTCGCGACGCTCTCCTTCCCCATCTCGGACATCGAGGTCTTCCACACGGACCGCGGCAGCGAGTTCGACAACGCCGAGATCGACCTGATGCTCGAGGCCTTCGGCATTGAGAGGTCGCTGTCGGCCAAGGGCTGCCCCTACGACAACGCCGTCGACGAGTCGACCAACAGGATACTGAAGGCCGAGCTCGTCCACCGCGAGACGTTCGGCACGACGCGCGAGCTCCGGGCCAAGCTCTCGGACTACGTGCACTGGTACAACAACTTCAGGATCCACTCGACGCTGGGCTACATGTCTCCGGTCGAGTTCAGGGAGGCGGGGCTGTCCCTCCCGGAATCGTCCAAATAGGTGTTGCCAATCCAACCGCCTCTTTGATTATCAGCCGGGGCTATCTCGGCTTTTTTGATTGGGGCGGTTGTTATGTTGCTGAATCTTTAAGGGACGAAGATTGTATTTCAAAGGCCCACGATGTGCATCTGGTCACTCATATCTTTTCGAGACAGAACGATAAGAAGCTATATGATTCTCTTGTTTAAAGATGGTGAGTTCGACGATTCCCAGATTCCAAGAACTATTAGGTCTTTCCTAGACCCCTCTCTTCTTGCTCATTAGAAGATTCAGAGACGCGCGCGAGCGTTGCATACTGGCGTTTGATTCATGAAGACCACGCTCTATTTTTCTTGAATGCGTTAGCCAGGCTACTCTTTCGATGAAGCCCCAGACGCCTCTGATACAAGCGAAACATTGGGGCTTTTTGCTCATATGACCCAATCCGCTGTCAAGAGCCACAATGGCCCCGCCGACCGCTTGCAATCGGTCGGCGGGGCCTGCCG
>NZ_JADNJQ010000026.1 GCF_015555045.1 Collinsella aerofaciens
GTCTCAAGAAGGAGTAACATCGGGACTTGCAGCGACGGACCTCAGGACACTCTTACACCACGTCTGCGCGCGCGACCTTTGGTGAGACATTTGTCTCACGTTCAAAATCGAATCTGGAACATGTGTCACCTGCTCAAATTGTGTCTCATTCCGTAACTTTAGGCTGATGCAAGGTCTGAGACCGCGAGAAGGGAGACGCGATGGGTAAGTACACGAGGGGTCTCTTGGCGGTGATACTGGCCGTAGTGCTGGTGTTGCCGGCTGCAGCATTTGCCATGCTGCCCGAGGCCAACGCCAGGTCCAGCACCGGAATGGACGGACCGGAAGCGACAAAGGTAGTCGACCACGACACCAGTAACCATTGGAAGTTCTGGGCGGGCGGCTATGACGGCAGTAAGGTCACGACGCAAAACGTCGGCCGAATTTGGACGGATAAGACGGTCCAAGCAATCGATGACGGGAAATCGGACTTTTTGACCACGCTTTCGGCGATGTCTTCGACATCCGATACAACGTCGCTGGTTTCCAAGCCGCTCGACATCGTAATGGTGCTCGATGCCTCTGGCTCAATGGATGATTCTATGGGTGGTGGAGATTCTACCAAGCGTATCGTTGCGCTCAAGAATGCTGCCAACCACTTTATCGACACCATTGCCGAGCAAAACAAGGGCATTGAGGACGCGGAAAAACAGCACAAGGTCGCCATTGTTAAGTTCGCAGGCAAGAAGAAGGATGAAATCGGCAACGATACGTATCGCGATAATAATGGAAACAAGTGCAACCACTCGCAGACCATGAAGCCCCTGACGCCGTGTGTCGGTGATGACGCAACGAGCCTTAAGGAAACGGTCAACTCCATCAAGCCTAACGGCGCCACGCAGGCTGATTTCGGTATGCAGATGGCCCAGGGAATCACCTCTGAGCGCGAGGGCGCCCAGAAGATCGTCGTGTTCTTCACCGATGGCTCTCCTACGAGTTCTAATGGTTTTGAGGCCGAGGTTGCTAAGGACGCCATCAATACCGCCAAGACCATAAAGAGCGGCGGGGCGACCATTTATACCATCGGTATCTTCAACGGTGCGAAGCCGGACGACGATCCAACAAGCAACGACACGAGCAATAAGAACAAGTTCATGCATGCCGTGTCGAGTAACTATCCGGATGCCACATCGTCCATAAGCTATGGCTTTCTTGGAACTAAGAAGTGGAATGTCAATTTTGGCAACCCCGTTGCCGGTGCCAGCTACTACAAGTCGGCGACCAACGCCGCCGAGCTTGATCAGGTCTTTAAGGACATCTCGAGTGCCATTACGTCGGGCAAGGGTTTCCCGACCAAGGTCGAGGGCAACAATCCCAACGGTTCCGGTTACATCACATTCGAGGACGAGCTGGGCGCCTTCATGCAGGTCGACGGGTTTACCGGTGCCGAGTACAACGGCAGGACCTATGGCGCCGCCACCAAGTCGACCGATGGCAATATCGATACCTATACGTTTGATGGCGAGCTCGCTCACCTGGTGATCACGGTCGACCGTGCGGACGAGAAAAACCCCCAGCGCGGTGACATCGTGACAGTCAAGGTCCCTGCATCGCTCATTCCGCTGCGCCGTTTTATCGTTGACGAGTCAGCGGGCACGTTCGTGGTTGACTCCACGGATGCCATCTCGCCTATCCGCGTTGCATATGCATCGAGTGTAAAGGCTGTTGCACGCAAAAACCTGTTTACTCCCAATGACGTACCGGGACTGCGGGATTACATCAATGAGCACAAGGACGCTGATTCCAATACCGTTAGCTTCTACGCCAACAAGTGGACCGGCGACGATGCGGGCGATACGGTCGCGAGCTTTGAGCCTGCTGCTACGAACAGCTACTACTACTTCCAAAAGCTAACGCCCGTCTATACGGACGCAGCTTGCACCAAGCTTGCAACGGAAAAGCCTTCGGGCTCTAAGACCTATTGGTACAAAGATGAGTTTATGGCGCAGAACTCGTCGGGCGCGCCGTACGATGATTCCGTTTCGATCCCGGTTAAGGGAAGCGAGCTCGAAAGCTTTGAAGGCGCTTTGGTAAAGGACGTCGATCACTGGTCGATTAAGGCTGGTACCGCGCGCCTCGCCTTTATCAATCAGCTCCACACCACCAAGGAACGTGTTGGCGGAAACCCGACTGACACCGCACGCGACGTAATCAATCCCCAGTGGAACAACACGAAGGTTGTTTCCGGCGCGACGAAGGTCAATGTCTATCTGGGCAATAACGGCAAGATTAACTTTACGCTCAATACCAAGCCGACAACGTTGACAACTGCCGACTTTGGCCTGGTCAAGGTGCTCGAGGGACGCGACTGGACGAATGAGGACAAGTTTGAGTTTGGCCTGACGTCCGAGGGCAACGCCCCGATGCCTGAGTCCAAGATTGCGGTTGCAACAAAGGGCCATGCGGGCATTAGCTTCGGCGAGATTGCCTATGACAAGCCGGGCACGTATGTCTACAAGGTTAGCGAGAAGCATGCCGGGACCACGGTCGACGGCATCGCCTACAGCGACAACGTTGCAGAGTTTACCGTGACAGTGAAGCCCAATGAGAAAGGCAAGCTTGAGGCTTCTGCGACGAAGACCTCGGGCGAGACTGAGTTCAAGAACACCTATGCTGCGGATCATGTTGAGTCCAGTGTTACCGACCAGATCAAGGCGACCAAGTCCCTGACCGGCCGCGACCTCGAGGCAGACGAGTTCAGCTTTGAGCTGCACGAGGTTAAGGGCGAGGGCTCGGAGCTTATCGAGACTGTAAAGAATGACGCTAACGGCAATGTTGCGTTCAGCCCCATCGAGTACACCGAGATCGATCAGCACACCTACACGTTGCGCGAGGTCAAGGGCAACGCTGGTGGCATCACCTACGACGAAAACGTCTACACCATCGTGACGATCATCAGCGATAACGGTAAGGGCCAGCTGGTGGCTACGCATAAGCTGAAGGGTGCCGAGGACGTTAAGAGTATCGAGTTCAAGAACGCTTACAATCTGACCCCCAAGAGCTTCAGCGTCACCGATAAGATCGCCGCGACCAAGTCCCTGACTGGGCGCGACGTCAAGGCCGGCGAGTTCTCCTTTGAGCTCGTCGAGGGCGACAAGGTCGTCGCCACCGGCACTAACGCCGCCGACGGCAAGATCGCGATGACTGCCATCGAGTACACCGAGGCCGGCGAGCACACCTACACGTTGCGCGAGGTCAACGGCGGAACCGCCAGCAACGGTATATCTTACGACGGCAAGACCTATACCATCGTGACCACCATCACCGATAACGGCGACGGCACCCTCAAGGCCGAGCATGTCCTGAAGGACGCCAAGGTTGCCGAGTTCAAGAATGCCTACAACCTGACGCCTACGGACTCCAGCGTCACCGACCGGATCAAGGCGACCAAGTTCCTGACCGGGCGCGACCTCAAGGAAGGCGAGTTCTCCTTCGAGCTCGTCGAGGGCGACAAGGTCGTCGCCACCGGCAAGAACGCCGCTGACGGCACGGTTGTCATGGACAAAATCACTTACGACAAGCCCGGCAAGCACACCTACACGCTGCGCGAGGTCAGGGGCAACGTCGGTGGTATCACCTACGATGCCGCGACCTACACCATCGAGACTGTCGTCAAGGACAACGGCGACGGCACGCTCGGCGTAGAGCATAAGCTGAAGGGCGCCGACGAGGCGAAGTTTACCAACTCCTACGAGCCTGGCTCCAAGAGCTCCAGCGTCACCGACCAGATTACCGCGATCAAGTCCTTGGACGGCCGTGACCTCAAGGCCGGCGAGTTCCGTTTTGAGCTCGTCGAGGGCAATAACGTAGTCGCCACCGGCACCAACAATGCCGACGGCAAGATCGTGATGGATTCCGTCACCTACACCGCGGCTGGCGAGCACACCTACATGCTGCGCGAGACCAAGGCCGGCGCCACCGAAAACGGCATTACCTACAGCACCTCTGAGTACACTATCGTGACCATCGTCAAGGACAACGGCGACGGCGCCCTTAGCGTGGAGCACAAGCTGCAGAACGCCGACGAGGCGATCTTCGAGAATACCTACACGGTGGCCCCCAAGAGCTCCAGTGTCACCGACCAGATCACCGCGACCAAGTTCCTGACCGGGCGCGACCTCAAGGAAGGCGAGTTCTCCTTCGAGCTCGTCGAGGGTAACGATGTCGTCGCCACCGGCAAGAACGACGCCCGCGGCAAGATCACGATGAGCCCCATCGAGTACACCGCTGCCGGCAAGCACACCTACACGCTGCGCGAGGTCCCGGGCGACGCCGGCAACGGCATCACCTACGACGGCAAGACCTACACCATCGAGACGACCGTCACCGACAACGGCAAGGGTGAGCTCGTGGTAAAGCATGAGCTGAATGGAGCCGACGAGGCGAAGTTCAACAACAGCTACAAGCCGAATCCTGGCGAGTTCAGTGTCACCGACCAGGTCACCGCGACCAAGTTCCTGACCGGGCGCGACCTCAAGGACGGCGAGTTCTCCTTCGAGCTCGTCGAGGGCGAGGGCGAGGACGCCAAGGTCGTCGCCACCGGCACCAACAATGCCGAAGGCAACATCACGATGAACGCCGTGAAGTACACCGAGGCCGGCAAGCATACCTACACGCTGCGCGAGGTCAACGGCGGAACCACCAGCAAGGGCATCACGTACGGCGACGCCAAGTACACCATCGAGACCACCATTACCGACAAGGGCGATGGCACGCTCAAGGCTGAGCATGTCCTGAAGGACGCCACGGCTGCGACCTTCAAGAACACCTACAGCGTGACCCCGCTCGACGCAGAGCTCGACTTTGATCTGAGTAAGGCTATCGACGGTCGCGACTGGACGGACTCCGACGAGTTCAGCTTTACCATCACCGCCGCCGAGGGCACCCCGCTGCCCGATCCTGCAACCGTGACCGTGAACAAGCACGATGCGAAGGATGGCATCGCTGCCGTCAAGTTCGGCAAGATCCGCTACACGGCTGCCGGAACCTACACGTACGAGATCCGCGAGAACGCGGGTAACGCGGCCGGCATGGCGTATGACGGGCATGTCGCGACCGCCGAAGTGACCGTGACTGAGGACGGCGAGGGCAAGCTGACCGCCAATGTCACCAAGAAGGAAAACGGACGCTTCACCAACACGTACCGCACTGAGCTTAACTACACCGCGGCCGGCGGCCTCAAGCTCAGCAAGAGCCTCTCCGGACGTCCTATGACCGAGGGTCAGTTCACGTTTACCGTGACGCCTGCCGACGAGGCCTCGGCCAACGCGCTTGGCCTGCTGCCCGGAGCCAACAACTTCAAGTCCCCTGCGACGGCAGAGGCAACGGTCGGCCTGATCGACATCCTGGCTGGCCATGAGGTCAAGTTTACGCAGGCTGACGCCGGCAAGACCTTCACGTACACCGTAGCCGAGAAGAATGACGGCAAGCCCGGTTACACCTACGACGACGCCGTGCGTACCGTGACGATCGCCGTCGCCGATGACGGTGCCGGTACGCTTACCGCCACGACGACCGTCTCCGGCGGTCCCGAGGGTACGCATACGACGGTCCACAAGAGCGGTGAGAACAAGGTCGAGAGTGCCCTGGTTCCGTTCCACAACGGCTACAGCGCTACGACCAATACGCCTGGTGGTACCGCTGCTCAGGTTGTCGCCACCAAGACCCTGACCGGTCGTCCGATGGCCGACGGCGAGTTCTGGTTCGGCATTGCCTATCAGGGCGAGCTTGTGGGCTACGAAAACCTCAAGCCTAATATCGGCGGGCATGTGAGCTTTGATGCGCTGCACTACGACACCGAGATGCTTGCCAATCTTGAGGCGGCTGGGCTTGCCCATCGTACCGACAAGGACGGTAAGCTCGCTTGGACCATTAACTACACGGCCTACGAAGATTTATTCGGGCTGCCGAATGGCGTTTCCGCTACAACGTGGAGCTTTGGCTTTAAGGTTATCGTTGTCGACAACGGTGACGGTACCCTGACGGCAACGGTCGACTACGGTGGCGTCGAGCCCTTGTTCGAAAACGTCTACGGCGCTGAGGCCGTGGATGCCGCACTCATCGGCACCAAGAAGCTCCAGGCAGCCGAGGGCCTGGCCCCGGCCGACATCGCGGGTAAGTTTACCTTTACCGTGACCGCTGACGAGGCGGGTGCCCCGATGCCCGAGCGCACGACCGCAACCAACGACGCGGCCGGCAACGTGGACTTTGGCAAGATCCACTTTACGCTCGAGGACCTCAACCGCGCCCTGGGCGTGACGGACGATGCGACCGATAAGGCCGAGGCAGACGAAGCTGACGAGGCTGAGGCCGACGAGGCAGAGGCTGAAGAGGCCGACGCCACTGACACCGACGAGTCCGATCCCGCAACCCCCACCGCTCCGCGCTCGCACACCTTTACCTATACGGTGACCGAGTCCGGTAGCGCCCCTGGCGTGACTAACGATGCCAACGCCACGCGCAAGGTTTCCTACACCGTGACCGACGACGGCACTGGACATCTGAGCGTCGTGCACGAAGGCGACGACGGTGCGGCCTTCACGTTTACCAACACCTACGGCGTGGCGCCCACCGATTCTTCCGCGACCGATCAGGTCAAGACGGTTAAGCGTCTGACCGGACGCGACCTTTCAGCCGGCGAGTTCACGTTTGAGCTGCTCGAGGACGGCGTGGTTGTTGCAAGCGGCACCAACGACGTCAACGGCAACGTTACGCTGAGCCCGATCCACTACGAGGCACCCGGCACGCACACGTACACGCTGCGCGAGGCTTGCCCCAACGCGCTCGGCCTGTACAAGGGCGTCACCTATGACGGTACGACCTACACCGTCGTGACCACCGTCTCCGACAACGGCGATGGCACGCTGACCGTGACGCACAAGCTCGAGGGAACTACCGAGGCGGCTGGCTTTACCAACAAGTATCACGCCATGCCTACGCAGGTCTCCATCGGCGCCATCAAGGTGCTCGAGGGGCGCGAGCTCAAGAAGGACGAGTTTAGCTTTAAGCTCGTTGGCGAGGGCATCGAGTCCACCGTCACCAACGATGCCGACGGTAAGATCAGCTTCGATAAGTTCGAGTACAGCGAGCCCGGCACGCACGTCTACACCATCAGCGAGGTCAAGGGCGACGAGCCCGGTATGACCTATGACAAGTCCGTCTTTACCGCGACCGTCAACGTGGTCGACGACGGTGAGGGTAACCTCAAGGCGAGCGTTACCTATACTAAGGGCGACAAGAGCGTCGAGGGTATCGTGTTCAACAACGCGTACAAGAAGCCCGAGACGCCCGTGCCGATGCCCGATCCCGGCACGCCCAAGACCGTGACGAACATCGTCAAGACGGTTAAGGGTTTCCTGCCCACCACGGGTGACCAGCAGGCCGCCGCACTGCTCATGGCATTTGTTATCGCCATGGCCGGCGTCGGAGCCCTGGTCTGGGGTATCCGTAAGCGCTAGGCACGCTGGCAGCGCCCGGGGCCAAAAGGCCCCGGGCGGCCGGCGGGGAGCCAGAACATAGCCCCCACCCCCACCCCCCCCAGCCGCCACGGAGGCATCTCCCTCCTCCGTGGCGGTGCTTTTGTGCGTTGGGGAGGAGGGCGCGCCACGAAAACAGCCCATCTACTACGTTTAATCCCTTACCCCCAACCATGCCGAAAAGCGCGAAAACAAAACCGCAGGTAGAACGCCTGCGGTTTTTCATGAAAAGCGGGTATGGTCGGGGGTATCGGGTCAAACGTAGTAGATGGGCCGATTTCGTGGCGAGCGGTTCCGGCTGATCCCTTGGGGACGGAGGAAAACGGATCATTTTGGTCCCGCGAGGCTGGCGGAGGCACTCGTCCAGGGCCGCCCGAACAAAACTATGCCGGTTTACGGGGCTGAGCCATGAGTTCCCAACCATACCGATATTCGTGAAAATAAAACCGCAGGTAGACAAGCCATCATTTGGCGGAAGCAATGGGTGTGGATGGGGGCCCTGAGTTTAGCCCCGTAATCCGGCATAGTTTTGAAATGGCATTAAATCGATAACAGCTATTTTGCTCTGCCGGAGCGGTTGGCCGTTGGGTAATTACCCTCGCAGATAGGCGATGGCGATTTGGGTGCGGTTGCGCAGGCCCATTTTGGCAAGGATTGAGCTGATGTGGTTGCGCACGGTGCCTTCGCCCATATAGGCGGTGGCGGCAATCTCCTTGTTGTCGAGGCCGCGGGCGATGAGCTCTGCGACTTCGAACTCGCGGTCGGTCAGGCTGACAAAGGCCGCGGGCCGGCGGGTCGTGCCGGCCTCGACGCCCGCCCCATCAAAGTTGATATCCTCGATCGCCTTGCCCTCGAGCACGCGTTTGCCATCCATGACCTGCGTCAACGCGGGAGGGATGGCAGCGACGTCGGTTTTAATCAAGTAGCCGCGCGCGCCCAGTTTGAGCGCCGACACAATGTATTCGTCATCCGAGAATGTCGTCAGAAACACCACGCGCGCCGCAGGGTCGCGCTCAAGGATTTCGCGTGCCGCCGAAAGTCCGTCGCGCCCCGGCATCTGAATGTCGAGCAGTGCGATATCAGGCGCGTGTTCGGCATAGAGCAAAACCGCGTCGTTGCCGTTGGCGCCGGTGCCCACTACCTCGATCTGCGGCTGGGCGCCCAGGATAATCTTGAGCGAATCGACCACCAAGCGGTCGTCGTCGACAACAATGAGCCTCATCGGGCGTCATCTCCTTGCTGCTTAGGAACGGTGGCAAACACGCGCCAGCCGGGGGAGCCGGCACGCGGGCCGGCGGTGAAGGTGCCGCCAAGCGCCTCGATGCGCTCGCGCATGGAGGCGAGCCCCATGCCCTCCGTGGCGCCGCGGCCGCTTGCTTGGACCCCGTCCGCGCCATCGTCGGTAACGATGAGCTGGTAAAACGACGGATGCTCCATGCACCGTACGGTGACGGTCTGGGCGCAAGCGTGGCGCATGGCGTTGGAAAGCGCCTCGCGCAGCACCGCCGCAAAGCAGTTGGCGACATTTGCGGGCGCATGCTCGGCCAAAACTTCAAGCTCAATCTGCGGGCCGCCGTCCGAGCGCGCGCCTTCAACAATGCGTTCGAGCTGCACGGAAAGGTCGACGGCGTTGTCGTTGAGCGCGTGGACGCTGGCGCGCACAAGCTGGAGCGCCTCGTCAACCGTACGTTTAACGTCGGCGAAATCGGCGGCGACGCCAGGCTCGTCGGCGTGGACCACGCGTAGGGCTTCGGCCTGCAGTGAGGCGCGCGTGAGCTGGTGCCCGACGTTATCGTGGATCTCGCGCGCGATGCGGGCGCGTTCGGCGAGCGTCGCGAGCTCGACTTCGTAGTCCTGGCAGTCGGCGAGGTCGCGGTTGCGTGCCTCGAGTGCCAGGGCGCGTTCTTGCAGCTTGTCGCGGGTGCGACGCATGCGTTCCTGTTCGCGTTCCAGCTGCGCGGTGCGCAGCGACAGCAACGTGGCGGCGACCGAAAGGATGGCGGTTAGCGGCAGCGTTCGGGTGGTGAGCGCGTCGGTGCGAAGGTCCGCGATAAGCGCGCAGACAAACACTGCGCCAATCGCCAGCGCGGGCCAGATGCGTTCACGGCGCACGCGCCGCGCGATGTCATAGAAGGCGAGGGGCGCAAACGGCACAAACGGCGGTACGAAGACGGCCGCGATGATGTAAGCGCAGCTCGCGGCCTCGCTCGCGCGCCGGGTGCGTTTCCCCTGTGTGACCTCGGCCAGCGAGGTGGCAATAATGCCAAGGCAAAACGCCACAACCAGACGAGCGTCCACGGCAAGGCCCATGGCGGCCGCAATACAGCACGCCAGCACGATCGATTTGTCGAAAAGCCTGTTCATACGGGTATTGTACGCGATGCCGCGCATGGGGGAGGCGCCACCCGGAGCAACCGTGACATTCCTCCCACGCGGCAAAGCGGGGGCACCGGCGGGCCGCGCGACCAAGCCCTACACTCGTGACAAAGCTCACTGGCGCGCGCCGGCGGCTCCTGCGATGATGCAATCGTACCGGGCTGCAATCAACGGAAGGGCCGCCTCATGACAGACATCGTCCACGTCGAAAACCTCGTCAAGCGCTACGACGACCTTATCGCGCTCGACCACTTTAACCTCAGCATCGCCCCCGGCGAGATCTTTGGCCTGCTGGGCCCCAACGGCTCGGGCAAGACCACGTCCATCAACTGCATCCTGCAGCTGCTCGCCTACGACAAGGGCACCATCGAGCTGTTCGGCGAGCCCATGACGCCCGCCCGCTACGACCTCAAGCGCCGCATCGGCGTGGTCCCGCAGCAGGTGGCGGTATTCGACGAGCTCACCGTGCGCGAGAATATCGACTATTTCTGCAGCCTTTACGTTAGCGACCGTAAGCGCCGCCGTGCGCTGGTGGACGAGGCGATCGACTTTGTCGGGCTGGGCGACTTTGCCAAGTTCCGCCCCGGCAAGCTCTCGGGCGGCCTGGCGCGTCGCCTCAACATTGCCTGCGGCATCGCGCACAAGCCCGAGCTCATCTTCTTTGACGAGCCCACGGTGGCAGTCGACCCGCAGAGTCGCAACGCCATCTTGGAGGGCATCTGCCGCTTGCGCGACGAGGGCGCCACGGTGGTGTATACCAGCCATTACATGGAGGAAGTCGAGCAGATTTGCAGCCGCATCATGATCATGGACGGCGGACGTGTGCTGGCGCAGGGCACCAATGACGAGCTCAAACGCATGATTCAAATGGGCGAGCGCGTGACTGTCGAGGTCGGCGCCGTCGAGGCCGCCACGGTCGAGCGCCTGCGTGCCCACGAGCACGTGCTCAGCGTTGAGCTTTCCGGCGGCGAACTCGTCTGCAACTGCGAGGCGAGCCCGCACAATCTGGTCGACATCCTCGACACGCTGCGCGCCGCCGACGTGGCACTCGGCCGCGTGTGGAGCGAGCCGCCGACTCTCAACGACGTGTTCCTCGAGATCACCGGCCGCGAGCTGCGCGACTAGGGGGCGGCCATGTTCAACATCATCATCACCACGGTCAAGACGCTGCTGCGCCGGCCGAGCACGTGGGTCTGGGGCGCTCTCTTTCCCATCGCGCTTTCCACGATGTTCATGTTTATGTTTGCGAATCTGAGCTCCGACGGCACGGTCGACCCGGTACCGGTTGCCGTCATAGCGGACGAGGCCTGGGACGCCTCGACCTTTAAGGACGTGGCGACGTCGCTTGCCAAGGAGAGCGACAATCAGCTGCTCGAGATCCGCGAGTGCGACGACGCAGCCGATGCGAACCGCGCGCTTAAGGCCGGCGAGGTCGCGGGCATCTATACGGTCGACGACGCAGGCGCACCCAAGCTCACACTGCTATCGAGCTACGACAGCTCGCGCGCATCATCGGTGCTCACCGATCGCAGCATCCTGGAGACGGTGGCAAGCTCGTATACACAAAATGCCGAGCTCATGTCCCAGATTGCCCAGGACAACCCGGCGGCACTCGCCGACCCCGAGGCGGTTGCGCGCGCCCTGTCGCTCGAGGGCGGCACCCGTCGCGTGAGCCTTACGCGCACCACGCCCGACGGCACGGTCATCTACTATTACGCGCTTTTTGGCCTGGTCGCGATGATGTCTGCCGAGTTTGCCGCCTTGAGCGTCGTCGATTTGCAGCCCAATCTGTCGGGCCTTGGCGCGCGTCGCTGCGTGGGCGGTCTTTCCAAGACGGCGTCGCTGGCCGGCATCTTCGTCGGCTCGTGGCTGGTTTCCTTCGCCTCGATGGTGATCGCAATCGGCTACGTGCGCCTGGTCGTGGGCATCGACTTTGGCGGGCGCGAGGGGCTGTGTCTGGTGGGTGGCGCCGCTTCCGCGCTTGCCGCCACGGGCTTGGGCCTTTTTGTGGGCACGCTTCCCGTTAAGGGCGGCAAGGCGTCCAAGTCCGGCATCCTCACGGGCTTTGCTACCACGTGCGCCCTGTTCGCCGGCCTCTACGGCGAGCCGGCGATGGCGCTTGCCGACGACGTCGCCCGCGCCTGCCCGGCCGAGTGCTGGCTCAACCCCGTCAAGCTCATCTGCGACATGTTCAACCGCCTGTATTTCTTTGAGGACCTGGGCCCCTTTGTCGTTCGCGCCGGCGCGCTGGTCCTTATGGCGCTGCTGTTCGTTGCCGCCGCCACGCTGACCTTTGGAAGGAGCCGCTATGAGTACCTTTAAGACTGCGCTTCGCATGGCGCTGGCGCACCCGTTCTACCTGCTCATCTATACGGTGTTCATCTCGCTCATGGGCGTATTCATCGCGGCATCGGTGAGCTGGAACTCGTCGCAGCTCACCGAGTACGAGCCCTACGATGCCAACGTGATCGTGGTCGACCGCGACGACAGCGACCTTTCGCATGCGCTCACCAAGCACCTGGGGTCGCGCTTTGAGTTGGTCACGGGCGTCGGCGACGATACCTACGATCTTGCGGACGCGCTCTCCAAGAGCAACAGCGCCAAGGGTAGCGCCGACTGCGTGTTCTTTATCCCGGAGGGGTTTGAGAACGACCTGGTCGCGGCCGCCCGCGCGGGGGAGGCCCTGCCCAAGCTCGATGTGACCTACGGTGCCGGCACCATGGCGGCGGCGCTTTCGTCTGCTGAGGCCTCGCGCTGGATTTCGCTCGCGGGCGCTGCAGCGGCCCTAGAGCCCGCCGCCTCTAATGGTAGCGTCGCCAAGGCCGCCGAGCATGCGGCCACCAAGCGTGCCGAGGTCGAGATTGAGCAGGTCAAGGTCGACTCGACGGCCGCCGCCACGCTCGAGTCGTACTTCAACTTTGGTGCGTACGCGATTATCTCGTCGGTTATCGTGTCGGTGGGGCTGGTGTTCTCGGGCATGAACGAGCCCGAGCGCGTGTGTCGTATGGATGCCGGCCCAATCTCCAAGCACCAGCGTTCGCTTGCCGTGTTTGCGGCCGCCGCCGTGCTCACCGTCTGCATCTGGTTTGTGTCGAGCATGATGGGCGTTGTGGGCTTTGCCGGCGCGGTCGCCGAGGTCGGCGTGGGGCGCGTGTGCCTGGCGCTGGCGGCGACGTTTGCCCTGGCATGCACGCCGCTGGCCGTTGGCTTTGCCCTTTCGAGTCTGGGCGCGTGCGAGGAGCTGCTCAACGGTGTGGGCAACCTGCTTGGCATGCTCATGACGTTTTTGGGCGGTGCCTGGATGCCGCTGTCGCTCATGGGCTCGGCCGTGCAGACCGTGGCGCACTTTGTGCCGACGTATTGGGTGAACGACGCGATCGGCAAGGCGCTTGCCTCGGATTTGACGTCCGCCGTGCTGGGGGACATCGCCTGCGACCTGGGCGTCACGGCACTCTTCGCCGTGGCCATCGCCGCCGCAGGCCTAGCCCTCTCGCGCACCAAATCCCGTGCCTAGCCACCTAGTCATTGGGCACTCATTGGGGACAGACTTAAACGACTAGTCATTGGGGACAGTCTTTGCCGAACCGCCGGCTTGCCGGCCGGGTTGCCAAGGACTGTCCCCAACTGCCGGTAGGAAAGGAGCGTCCCTAACTGCCGGGCGGCGAAAGAATGTCCCCAACAGCTAGTCATTTAAGAACGTCCCCAATGACTAGCCTGAAATAAATCCCAGGCCTCGCCCCAAAATAGTTCGCCAAGGTTTACTATTACGCTCATAAAGTAGTACTAGGCTAACAATGGGGGATAGCATGGCGACAAAGCAAGCCTACGTCCAGGTTAAGGATCTCAAAAAGCATTACGGCGATGGAGATGCGCGCCTGACGGTGCTCGACGGCATCGACACGTCCATCAACCGCGGAGAGATCTGCGTCATGCTGGGGCCTTCGGGCTCGGGCAAGTCGACATTTCTTAATCTGATCGGCGGCCTGGAGGATGCCGACGCCGGCTCTATTCTGGTGGACGGCTGCGACCTCACGGTGCTCAAGCCTGCCGACATGGGCGAGTATCGCCGCCGTGAGCTGGGTTTTGTCTTCCAGTTCTACAACCTGGTGCCCGATCTCACCATCAAGGAAAACATCGAGGTCACGGCGCACCTGTCCAAAAAGCCGCTCAACATTGACGACCTGCTGCGTTCGCTGGGTCTCTACGAGCACCGCAACAAGTTCCCGCGGCAGGTTTCGGGCGGCCAGCAGCAGCGCTGTGCCATCGGCCGCGCGCTCGTCAAAAACCCGGGTCTGCTGCTGTGCGACGAGCCCACGGGCGCGCTCGACTATAAGACGTCCAAGGAAATCCTGCAGCTCATGGAGGATGTCAATCACGAGTACGGCTGCACCATCATCATCGTCACGCACAACGCCGCCATCGCTCGCATGGCCAACCGCGTGCTGCGCCTGCGCGACGGGCGCATCGTCGAGGATGAGCTCAACGAGTCGCCCGTCGCGGCCGCCGAGCTCGATTGGTAGGCGGCGCCATGACACCTCTCGCAAAACGTCTCCCGCGCGAGCTGCGCCGCAATATCGGCAAGTACCTGGGCATCTTTTTGCTTATGTGCGGAAGCATTGCCCTCACCTCGGGCTTTTTGCTCGCGGCCCACTCCATCGGTTGCCTTATCGACGGCATGCGCGATGCGTACACGATTGAGGACGGCCGCGTGACCACCTCCTTCGAGGCGACCGAGGAGCAGCTCAAGGCTGCCGAGGATGCCACCAGTGACGTCGGCGGTGTTACGCTCTACAAGAACTTCTCTATCGATGCCATCATCAAAAAGGCGTCCGGCGACGACGGCACCAAGCGCACGCTGCGCACCTATGCGCACCGTACCAAGGTGGACATTGCGTCCTACTGCGAGGGTAGGCAGCCTAAGGCGGACGACGAGGTGGCCATCGACCGTGTCTTTGCCACCAACAACGGCCTCGCCGTGGGCGATAAGGTCGAGCTTGAGGGTCGCACCTACACCATCTGCGGCATCATGACCCAGCCCGATAGCCAGGCGTTGTTCCTCAATAACTCCGACTTTACGATTAACACCGTCACCTATGGTGTTGCCGAGGTTACCGACGCCGGTTTTGCCGCGCTTGAGGACGCCGGCGGCGCGCCTGCCTACACCTACTCCTTTACCTTTACCGATCGCGACCTCCCCACCGCGGATCGCGTCGATGCGGAGCAGGATATGGTCGAGGCACTGACCGACGCCGATGCGCGCGTGGACGATCTGATCGATGCCGATTCCAACCAAGGCATTGGCTATGCGCGCGACGACGTGGATGGCGACTCCATGATGTGGATGACGCTGCTCGACATCATCATCGTGATCATGGCGTTCGTCTTCGTGGTCCTTACCGACGCCACCATCGAGGAGGAGAGCGCCATCATCGGCACGCTGCTCGCCAGCGGCTATCGTCGACGCGAGATCGTGCTGCACTACCTGGCACTTCCCGCCATCGTGGGCGTGGTCGCGGCGCTTTTGGGCACCGCGCTCGGCGTGACGTTCTTTACCGAGCCCATGCGCAGCCTGTATTACGGCTCCTATAGCTTGCCGCCTTTCCAGGTGTACTGGAGCTGGGAGATCTTTGTGAAGTGCGCCGTGGTTCCCGCCGCCGCGCTCATCCTCATCACGCTGGTGGGCCTGCTTCGCAAGATGGGCAAGACGCCGTTGCAGTTCCTTCGTCACGAGGCGAGCGGCAAGTCGGGTACCAAGCGTGGTATGCAACTGCCGGAGCGAATGGGTTTTGTCACGCGTTTCCGCCTGCGGATCTTCCTGCGCAACCTGGGCAACTTCGCCACGCTTTTCGTGGGCATTGCATTTGCCTCGCTGCTGCTGCTCTTTGGCCTGGCGATTCTGCCCACGATGACGCACTATGCGGACAACCTCGAGACAAGCTTGGTCGCCGAGCACCAGTACACGCTCAAGGCCCCGCTAGAGCTCAATGGCACTGTCGAGGAGCGCGAGCAGTGGTCGGCGCTCGAGCGCTTGCAATCGGTTGACGGCGCGCTGCTTTCCGCCGCCCGGGATGCCGATGACGAGCTTGACGACGCGGCCGATGCGGCGCAGGCGGCGGCCGATGCCGCGACCGCATCCCCGTCTGCCGAGAGCCTGGCCGCGGCGCAGGACGCGCTTGCCAAGGTCCAGGACAAGAAGGATGCGCTTTATGCACGCCTCGATGACCTTGCCGATGCCCTTGGCTGTGACCGCGACGAGGCTATCGACCTGATTGACAAGGCCTCTAAGATTGACACTGACAACGACGACATCCACCCGGTCAACACGACCGATAACGGTACGGGCGCAATTGCACAGGCCGAGAAATACGCCGTTTACCAGCTGCAATACGACCGCGGCGATGGAAATGGCGAGGAGACGATTTCCGTCTACGGCATCTCGCCCGATTCGCGCTACTGGAAAGGGCTGGACGTCGGCGATGGGCGCGTCGTCTTTGGCGGTGGCCTGCTCGATAAGTTTGGCTGGAGCGAGGGCCAGAAGGTTAAGCTTCGCGACAAGTACGAGGGCAAGAATTATTCCCTTGAGTATGTGGGCAAGGACTGCGCCTGGGGTTCCAAGTCGGACATGAATATCTATATGAGTATCGACGACTTTAACGAGCTGTTCGACAACGACGCCTCCTACTTTAACGGCTATGTGAGCGACGAGAAACTCGACCTCGACTCGCGCTACTTTGCCGGCGACACCACGCCCGACGACATGCGCGCCGTGGGCGACCAGTTCATCGGCATGATGAGCAAAATGATCGGCATGATGGTTGGGCTTGCGGTGTTCATCTTCTTGCTGTTTATGTACCTGCTGACCAAGGCTGTGATCGACCACAGCGCCCGTTCGATTAGCTACATGAAAGTCTTTGGCTATCGCGACAGCGAGATCTCGCATCTGTACATCCGCTCGATCACGCTGTGCGTGGCGGCGTCGCTCGTGCTGAGCCTGCCGGTCATTATTGGCTCGCTGACGGCCATCTTCCGCTCGATGCTGCTCGCCTACAACGGCAATATCGAGATCTACGTGCCCGCTTGGTCCATGGCGGCGTGCGTGGGCATTGGCTTTGTGACCTACCTGGTCGTGGCGTTGCTGCACATGCGTTCCATCAAACGTGTGGGCCTGGCCGAAGCGCTGAAGGTCCAGGAATAGAGAACCGCCCGCACGCGGGGGCACGAACCGAAGGAGGGGTGCCCCCGCGTTATTTGCCCGCCAGGCCCGACGTGGGCAAACGCGCGCAACGTCAGACTTCCCCGAACAGAAGGAGACCCATGGCAAGATCGGCAGAGGAGCTCAAGCAGCTCTCCATCAAGGAGTTCACCGAGGCGGCAAAGGTCTACGAATCTGGCCATGCCGGCATTTACGAGATGTGCAAGGACGACTATCCGCAAATGCTCGAGGAGCTTGAGCTCGAACCCTTCGAGGACGTGCTCGACGTGGGCTGTGGAACCGGAGCCGTCCTAGAACTGCTCCACGCCCGGTACCCCAACAAGCACTTGACTGGACTCGACCTTACACCCGGGATGATCGACGTCGCCCGGGCAAAGCAGCTCGATAACGTCAGCTTTGTCGTCGGAGACGCGGAGGCACTGCCCTTCGAGCCCCGGAGCTTCGACGCCGTGCTCTGCTCCAACAGCTTCCACCACTACCCGCATCCGGAGAGGTTCTTCGCCGAGGTGGCACGCGTCCTCCGCCCCGGCGGGCGACTGGTCCTCCGCGACTACACCTCGAACGATGTCGCGGTCTGGCTCATGAACAACATCGAGCTACCGCTGGCACGCCTCTTGGGCCATGGCGACGTGCGCATCCTCAAGCTGTCCGAGCTACGCGCGCTCGCCGAGGAATCCGGGCTCACCCCGCTCAAGCTCGAGGCACAGAAGGGATTCCGCGCGCATCTGGTCGCGCGAAAGGGCTAGCGGTCCGCGCCAGGACGCTCCGTCACGCCAGGGCACGCCATCAAACCAGATTGTGGCCACGCCAGAACGCGCCGCCAAACCAAGGCGCGCCGCCACAAACGTGACGGCGCGTCCCTCTTACCAGATGCCGATGATTCGCCGGTCTGCCGGCCGGCTGGAAAGGACTGTCCCCAGCTGCCGGCAGGAAAGGAACGTCCCTAGCTGCCAGGTGGCGAGGCGCTCATTTAAGTCCGTCCCCAATGAGTGGTTTCAGCCATTTAAGTCTGTCCCCAATGAGTACCCAATGACTGGGCGCCGTGCTTGACATTAACCCCGCTTTAACGGGTACCATCCTCTATGTCTGTAACGCCATATAGACCGAGGGGATATATCTATGACCGCAACTACACCCGCAGCACCCGCCAAGGTGTACTTCACCAACCTGCGCACGCATGCTCGCGAGAGCCAGCTCGACAAGCTCAAGCGCCTCATCCGTCACGCCGGTATCGAGCAGATCGACTTTGAGAACAAGTTCGTCGCCATCAAGATTCACTTTGGCGAGCTGGGCAACCTGAGCTTTTTGCGCCCCAACTACGCCCGCGCCGTCGCGGATGTCGTGAAGGAGCTGGGCGGCAAGCCCTTCCTCACCGACTGCAATACGCTCTATGTGGGTAGCCGCAAAAACGCGCTCGAGCACATCGACACCGCCTACCAGAACGGCTTTACCCCGTATGCCACGGGTTGCCAGATCATCATCGCCGACGGCCTCAAGGGCACCGACGAGGCGCTCGTCCCGGTCGAGGGTGGCGAGTACGTGCGCGAGGCCAAGATCGGTCAGGCGCTCATGGATGCCGATATCGTGATCAGTCTCACCCACTTTAAGGGTCATGAGCAGGCCGGTTTTGGCGGCGCCATGAAGAACCTGGGCATGGGAGGCGGCAGCCGTGCCGGCAAGATGGAGCAGCATGCCGCCGGCAAGCCGAACGTCGCGGCCGAGCACTGCATTGGCTGCCGTGCCTGCGAAAAGATCTGCGCGCACAACGCTGTTTCGTTCAACGACACCCGCGAGCGCGAGCTTGCCAGCGGCGCTACTCGCACGGTGCACGTGGCCAGCATCGACCACGATCGCTGCGTGGGCTGCGGACGCTGCATTGCGGCATGCAACCAGGACTGCATCAAGCCCGGCTATGACGCCGCGGCCGACGTGCTCAACTGCAAGATCGCCGAGTACACCAAGGCCGTCGTCGACGGGCGCCCGAGCTTCCACATTTCGCTCGCCATGGACATCAGCCCCAACTGCGACTGTCATCCCGAAAACGACACGCCCATCGTCAACGACATTGGCATGTTCGCGAGCTTCGACCCGGTCGCCATTGACCAGGCCTGCGCCGACGCCGTCATGGCGTCCGAGCCGCTGCCCAACACCGAGCTCACCGACAGCGCGGCCAAGATGGAGCACAACCACGAGCATCTGGAGGGCGAGCAGGCCAAGGACCCCTTCTGCATCACGCATCCCGACACCGACTGGCGCGTGTGCATCGCGCACGCCGAGAAGATTGGCCTGGGCACGAGCAAGTACGATCTTATCGAGGTCAAGTAGCGCCTAGCTATTGGACAAAATAAGCGCCTTTGTAGCGTAAGTTGAGCAAAAGCCGCCCGTGAGCACAGCGCCCACGGGCGGCTTTTTGGAAGTGCGAGGAAAATCGAATAGCGCCGACCACAAACCGATTTTTGGCAACAAAGCCCCAGACGTTGCTTTTTGCCTAAAAATACTCGTCGAGGAAGTTGTTGACCGTGTTCCAGTAGAGCTCGGGGTCAACTTGCACACTCTTGGCGTGGGTGGCGCCATGGATGGTGAGCTTTTGCTTGACCTTGCTGGCGCACGCCTCGTAGTTTTGGTCGAGCATACTGTACGGCACAAAGGTGTCCTGGTCGCCGTGGATAAACAGCATGGGAACCGTCGCGTGTTTGAGTTGCTCCACACTGCTCGCCTTATGAAAGTCGTAGCCCGCGCGCACGTTGCATACCAAGTTTGCTACATCGAGCAAGGGAAAGCTGGGCAGGCCGAACACGTCCTTGAGCTGCAGAGAAAACTCGTCCCAGACACTCGTATAACCGCAGTCCTCGATAATGCATTTCACGTTTGCGGGCAGAGATTCCCCCGCGACGTTCATGGCGGTTGCCGCACCCATCGACTCACCAAAGACTAGGATGCGCGCCTCGGGGTCGGCCTGAACAATTCGCCCGATCCATGCGATAACATCGAGCCGCTCGGGCCAGCCCATGCCGATATAGTCGCCGCCGGAACGCTCGTGGGCGCGGGCGGCAGGCGCGAGTACGTTCATGCCGCGGTCGTGGAAGCGCTTGGCGTATCGGGCCATGCCGATGGGCTCGTTGGTATATCCATGCAGGCAGACGGCGTAGTCGTGCGTGCTCTCCGACGCGGCAAAATACCAGGCGGCAAGCTCGGTCCCGTCGTCCGCGGTGAGGCTGCTGCTCTCGCGGTTCTCTTTAAACCACGCCCGCGCCTCGGTTTCCTCGGCATCCGGCTGCTCACCTTTTTTGTCGTTCTTGCTATCCTGCATCATCTTCATGGTGTACGGCGCTTGGGGGTTCAGGGCAAAGTCAAACAGAAAGTTGCCGGCAAATCCGAGCAGCGCAACGACAGCCACCAGTGCAACGATGCCGGCTATCTTGAGCTTTCGATGGGAACGTGCGTTTTGAGACATAAGAAGCTTTCCTATAAGATGTTAATACATCAACATTTAATGCAAGCGCATTATGGACGTTCGCCGTTGATGCGTCAACAGACAAAGAATGGGTAAACAAAGGGTCACGTATGGTGCAAATTTCGCACGTACCTAGACGCTTTGATATAGTGTTGAGAACTCTTTACGTTGGAGGATGTAACCGGCATGTCCGATTCGAGCGACAGTTCTAAGCCGCGACCCAAGACCGCGGCCGTTCCACACTACACGGTGGGCGAGGAGATCATGAACTCCGTCACCCATGGTGTCGGCTGCCTGCTGGGTATCGCGGGCCTGGTGCTCCTGATCGTATTCGCTGCCCTGCGCGGCGGAGGCCCGGCCCACATGGCCGCGGCGATTGTCTATGGTGTCAGCATTATCCTCGAATACCTAGCCTCCACGCTCTACCACGCGATTCAGCCCGCGCGCGCCAAGCGCGTGTTTCGCATCATCGACCACAGCTGCATCTACCTGCTCATTGCGGGCAGCTATACGCCGTTTTGCCTTATCACGCTCGCAAACGACGGCGGCCCTGCGCTGTTCTTTGCCGTATGGGCCATCGCCATTATCGGCATCGCCCTCGAGTGCTTTATGCGCGAGCGTCAACCGCACTGGGTAAGCGGCCTGGTTTACCTGCTGATGGGCTGGCTCGTTGTCTTTAAGCTGCCCGAACTTGTGGCGCTGCTCAACCCCGTGGCACTTGCCCTGCTCGCCGTCGGCGGCGTGTGCTACACCGCGGGCGTGCCGTTCTATATCGCCAAAAACGTGCGCTACCTGCACAGTGTGTTTCACTTGTGGGTGCTCGCCGGCAGTATCTTCCAGTTCATGGCGGTGATCCTCTTCGTAATCTAGCGATCGCGCCTGCGCCCGCGGGCCCGTCCGGGCGCCCGCCGGGTGCAACTGCCCTATCCGCCATCAACGTTTTGACCTGACGTCCCGAATCTTGGAGGTTCGAGAAACTCCCGATGGACATAACCATCTCCCTTATCACCACCCTCGTTTTGACCTTCATCAACGGCTACTTCTCTATGTCCGAGATGGCGCTCACCACGGCCAAGCGCGCCGTGCTGGAGCACGAGGCCGAGGAAGGCGACAAGCGCGCCGAGCGTGCAATTAAGCTGGCTGCCGACTCCGACCAGCTGCTCGCCACCATCCAGGTTGCCATTACGCTCGTGGGCTTCGCCTCGTCCGCCGTCGCCTCGACGAGTCTGTCCGACCCGCTCGCCACGTGGCTCATGAGCTTTGGCATCGCGCCGCTCTCCGCCATCGCGCGCGGCCTGGCGCCGGTCATCATCACCGTCGCGGTCGCCTTCGTGTCCATCGTGATTGGCGAGCTTGTGCCCAAGCGCATTGGTCTGGCCAATGCCGAGGGCGTATCCAAGCAGGTCGTGGGCCCGCTTTCCGTGTTCCAGAAGATCGCCCGTCCGCTCGTGTGGCTGACTGGCGCTTGCTCCGATGGCCTGGCCCGCATCCTGCGCATCAAGAGTGCCGACGACCGCCAGAACGTCTCGGAAGAAGAGATCAAGTACATGGTCTCGGAGCAGGACGACCTGCTCGACGAGGAAAAGCGCATGATCCACGAGATCTTCGACCTGGGCGACACCGTTGCCCGCGAGGTCATGGTGCCGCGCGTGGACACCACCATGTGCGAGGACGACGAGACGGTCGCCGACGTGTTGTCCACCATGCGCCAGACCGGCTTCAGCCGCATTCCCGTCTATCACGAGGACCCCGACAACGTCGCGGGCATCGCGCACATTAAGGACCTGATTCAGCCCGCGCTCGACGGCAAGGGCGACCAGCCCATCGCCGGTTTTTTGCGCGACGCCACCTTTGTGCCCGACACCAAGGACATCCTGCCGCTGCTGTCCGAGATGCAGACCTCTCACGACCAGATCGTGGTGGTCGTGGACGAGTACGGCGGCACGGCCGGCATTATCACCATCGAGGACATCGTCGAGGAGATTGTCGGCGAGATCGAGGATGAATTCGACCCCGACAACAAGTACCTCACGCGTCTTTCGCGTCGCGAGTGGCTTGTCGATGGGCGTTTTTCGTGCGATGACGCGATTGAGCTTGGTTGGCCGCTCGAGGAAAGCGATGATTATGAGACCATCGCCGGCTGGATTTTGGAGCTTTGCGACTCGGTGCCCGACATCGGAGAGGTGTTTGAGGTTGCGGGGTACAAGTTCAAGGTACAGTCGATGCGTGGCCAGCGCATCTCGCTCATTCGCGTGATCGCTCCGGCCGAAACCGATAAGAAGGATTCCGAGTCTTCGGCAGAGAAGCCGGCGGCGTCGGGTGCGGGCTCTGTGGATCCGCACGATGGCGACGAGTAGGGCAAGGAAGAGTAGGGGAGAGTTATGGCAGGCCTGTTCAACATCCTTAAGGTCACCGTCAGCGAGGACAAGATCTGCGCGCATGTGCTGGTGAACCCCGGCATGCCGCTCATGACCTCGGAGGATATCGAGGCCACGGCGCGCGTGTATTACCTGGTGCCGGCGATTGCCAAGCACCTGTGCCTGGGTGATTCCGGTCGCGAGTTCCAGGACTGCATGGGTCAGACCGAGCTTTGCCATCTGCTTGAGCATGTGACGGTCGAGCTCATGAACGAGACCGGGCTTGCCGGCAGCATCTCGTGCGGCCGCACGCGCGTAAGCGAGCACGACGAGCGCGTTTTTGAGGTTGAGCTTTCGTGCCCCGACGACGCGCTGGCCATCGGCGCGCTGTCTTCGGCCACCTTTATGATGGACTGGGCGTACTTGCACGCCGACCAGCCTGCCCCTGACGTGGAAGGCACGGTCGCGGGCCTGCGCAACCTGGTGCTGGGCATGCGCGCCGAGGCCGAGGGCAAGGATCCTCACGAGGCCGTCGCCGCTGCGAACGGCGAAGATGCTGCCGAGGCCGAGGGCGCTGACGAGGGCGATGTGCCGGTCGACGCCGAGCCCGTTGCCGATGCGACCGCCGAGCCCGTTCCCACCGAGCCCCAGGGCGTCCCCAACTTTGACGACGAGCCCCAGGTGGCGATTGATACCGAGGGCGCGGTTGCCGAGAACCACGAGGCTTCCGCTGCCGTCTTTGGCGGTGCGGCGACGGTTCCGGCAGGACCTGCGCATGAGGGCGGCCTGCCGCTCGTGGACGGCGCCGGCGAGGACCCGGGTGCCACGGTGGCCATGCCGGCTATGCCTCAGGAGTAGGTCCACGCGTTTATCACCATCACGTACCTGCGCCTTTGCCGTACGCAGATGAGCGGAGCGGCAAGTGATGCGCTGCGGGTATAATGGACAGCATTCAAACGGTGGGCACCGACGTGCCCGCAGGAGAGGAATGATCATGGGTAAGACTTTCAGCTTTGTCTCCGGCGCACTTTTTGGTGCCGCTGCCGGCGCTATTGTCGGCGTTGCTCTGGCCCCGCGCTCGGGCGCCGAGACCCGCGCCATGGCTGCCGATATCGCCAACGACGCCTGGGACAATATGCGCGACACCTACGAGCACAGCGCCGAGGAGGCCCGTGCTGCGGTGAATGACTTTGGCCCGATGGTCGACGCCAAGACCGACGACCTGCGCGCCAAAGTCGACCTTGCCCGCGAGCGCATGGACCAGCTGCGCGAGCAGCTCAACGACGCCATTTCGGGCGGCAACGTGACGCCTGCCGCCGACGTCGTGGTCGAGAACGCCGTCGAGGCTGATACCGAGGCTGCGGAGCCCTCGACCGAGGCATAATGCGCGCCGGGGATTTTGTCGGCGCCAAGATCTATCGCAAGCCTACCGAGGACAAGCGCACCAAAAAGGACGGCACGCCGCGCAGCCCTAAAAAGCTCGGAAAGATTCACTTTCCGGTCTTTACCCCGGGCGGTACGCGCGTGGTCGGCTTTATGGTCCGCCAATCCGATATCGCGGGCATGATCGAGCGTCCCGACCGATTCGTAGCGCTCGACGCTATTGGTGTCTACGAGGGCGCCATCGCGGTTGACGACGTCAAGGGCACCTACGATACCGCTGCGGCCAAGCGCCTCGACATCAACCTGGACGATTGCATCATCTGGGTCGGTATGGACGTGCGCACGGAATCGGGCGACGTCGTGGGCTATTGCTCGGACGTTGAGTTCAAGCCGCGCTCGGGCATCGTGCAGGCATTCTATGTGACCGCCGGTGCTGCTTCGAGTGTTTTGGTTGGTGACACGCAGGTGCCGCCGACGATGCTGCGCGGCTACGAGAACGGCGCGATGGTCGTCTCGGACGAGGTCAAGTCGCTCGGGTATTCGGGCGGTGCGGCTGCCAAGGCCGCCGAGGCCAGCGTCGTGGTGGGCGACAAGGTCAAAAAGGGCGCCAAGGTGCTCGACGACAAGGGATCGGTTGCCGTGGACAAGGGCAGTCGCGCACTGGGCAAGCAGCTCGGCAAGACGCGCGGCATGTTCAAGGCCTTTAAGGACGAATACCAAAAGGCGAGCGGAGGCTCGTCAAAAGCTACAAAATAGCGACGTACCAAATGATGGGAGGCAAGCCGGAGACCTGTTGCTCCGGCTTGCTGTGTTTATGGGGGAGGGCACATGCGCCAAAACGGATCCAACTTAAACGGGCGTTCGGGCGCGCGTCCGACGGCGCGCCGCGATCTGGGGCAGCTGCCCAGCGGTCAGCGCAAGCGTCACCGTAAGCCCGGCGCGATGTATCTCAACCATAGCCGCGGCTTTAGCGACCGCAGCGCTCGCATCGGCAACAGCCGTACGCCCCGTCGTTCGTCTCGCCTGCCCTATGCGCTCATTGCCGTGGGCTGTGCGCTCGTGCTGTTTATCGCTGCCGTCGTGGGCTACGTCAACCGCAGTGTGGATGTGGAGCTCAACGGCCAGAAGACCGCGGTGCGTGTGGGCTCTACGCTGCAGAATCTCATCGACGACCAGGAGTTGACTGACACCTACGACGCAGGCGACCTGCTGGCCGTCGATGACAGTGTGCTCAAGCGCCATGGGGGCGAAAAGCTGTCGGTGAAGGTCGACGGCAAGCGCGTGAAGCAGGGCAAATGGGATAGCCGCGAACTTGAGGGCGGCGAGAAGGTGACGGTCAAGGATGGCCGTAACACCTACGAGAAGCACGAGGTTCAGGCTACGGTTATCGAGCCCAAGCTCAAGGTCGAGGGTACGGGCGCTATCGAGTATGTGCAGACGTGGGGTGTCCAGGGCCGCTCCGAGGTGTGGGTTGGTGAGCAGTCGGGCAAGACGCAAGACCGCGGCGAGGTTGTGCCCGCCACCGATTGCGTTGTTGCGTGCGCCAGCGTGGCGCCCAAGGGCAACAAAAAGTACGTGGCACTGACGTTTGACGAGGGTCCGAGCGGCGCCACCAAACAGATCTTGCAGGTGCTCAAGGAAAAGGGCGTCACCGCGACGTTCTTCCTTTCGGGCGATGCGGTCGAGGCCTCACCTGCCACGGCCAAGGCGATTGTCGATGCCGGGTGCGAGATCGGATCCAACAGCTACAGCGACGATTCGCTCAAGGGTCAGGACCGTGAGGCGGTACGCGAACAGATCACGAAAGGCACCGATGCGATTAAGTCGGCGACCGGCGTGAAGACGATGCTGCTGCGTGCTCCCTACGCTGCCTTTGACGAGCAAAACTGGATTGATGCGATGGACCTGGTCTCCGCCGTGGTCTCGTGGAATATCGACTCGGGCGACTGGCTGCTAAACGGTGCCGACGAACAGGTCTCGACGGTGCTCGATTCGGTGACGCCGGGCAATATCGTGCTGCTCACCGATAGAGACGAATGCGCCGAGCAGACACTCGAGGCGCTGCCGCAGATTGTCGACGGCCTCATTGCCGACGGCTACAAGATCGTGACGCTCAGCGACCTGGTCAAGACGGACACGTCGCTGAGCAAAAAGCTCACCTCGCTGACGAAGGTCGCCATGCCCAAGGACGCCGTGTTCCCCCAACTTGCCGAGGACGACGATACCACAGAGTAGTCATTGGGTAGTCGTTTAAGAACGTCCAATGGCTATGTCACGGATGCGTCAGCGTTTGGTATGCCTGCAATGTGCAGCGCATAAATTCGATGCCGCAGGGCGATGCTGATGCTATAGTTACTGCGGTTAATGAGGGTCAAGAGAAAGGTTACAGGTGAAATCCAAACCTCGACCATACAGTCGATGACCCCATGCAGGTGCTTTTTGCGCATGCACGGGGTGTAAGCGTCGAGCGGCGTGCCGCCCGCGCATGCGTATACATATCCAGAAGCCCCCGGACGCCGCACGCGCGGTCGCGTCCGGAGGAATAATGATGGGGAGCACCATTGAATTATCTGAGTGAGATGCTCAAATTGCCGGTCTTGGACGTCGACGGCGAAAAGCTCGGCGTGGTGAACGATTTTGGCATTGCTACCGGCGAAGTTTTTCCGCACGTGACGTCGCTCGCGTTCCGCGGACCCGGCAAGACGCCGTTTATGATTAGCTGGCGCAAATGGGTCGACCGTATCGACGAGACGGGTGTACACCTTAAGACGTCGGCCACCGAAATCCGTTTTTCGTACCTGCAGCCGACCGAACTCTTGCTTGCCCGCGACGTGCTCAACAAGCAGATTGTCGACACGCAGGGTATGAAGGTCGTGCGCGTCAACGACATCAAGTTTTCCATGTCGGGCGAAAATCAGCTGCGCCTGCTGGGCGCCGAGGTCGGTGCCCGCGGTCTGCTGCGCGCGATCAGCCCCACACTCGAGCATGTCGTCGAGGGCTTTATGAAGCATCTGGGCAAGCCGCTCAGCGAGGACATCATCGCTTGGTCCTACATGGACCTGCTCGACCGCTCGACCAAGAACATTCAACTCTCGGTGTCGCACAAGACGCTTGGCGAGCTGCACCCCGCCGACATTGCCGACATTATCGAGCAGCTCGACCCGCGCCTGCGTGCGCAGGTGTTCGCGCAGCTCGACACCGCCCAGGCCGCCGAGGCCATCTCGGAGTTCGACGACGACGAGCTCATGACCGAGATGCTCGAGGGCCTGTCCGATACCGACGCATCGTCGATGCTGGCCATGATGGACCCGGACGACGCTGCCGACCTGATCGACGAACTCGATTATGAGAAGGCCGAGAAGCTCCTGCGCCTGATGGGCGTCAAGGAGGAGAAGGCGATTCGTAATCTGCTGGGCTACGAGGACAACACCGCCGGCCGCATCATGACCTCGGAGTTTGTCTCGCTGCCCGCCACGGCGACGGTCGGCGACGCCATCGAGGCGATTCGCAAGCTCGACGAGGACTTTGAGAGCGTCTATTACGTCTATACCGAGGACCCGAGCGGCATGCTGACGGGCGTGCTTTCGCTGCGCACGCTGATCGTGGCCGACCGCGACGCCACGCTGGGCCAGCTCGCCTATCGCGATCTGGTCTACGTGTCACCCGACGAGGACCAGGAAGACGTGACGGACGAGATGACCAAGTACGACCTGGTTGCCATCCCTGTCTGCGACGAGAACCGTCATATCCTGGGCATCGTGACCTTCGACGACGCCATGGACGTTATTGCCGAGGAGCATCAGGAGGACCTGCAGATCGCCGGTGTCGGCTCGGGCGATAGCGCGTCGGACGACTCGACGAACGTGCTCAGCTGGTTCGTGCATCGTCAGTACTGGGTCGTCGTGTGGGGCATCGCCTCGTGCATCATGGCAACGGTGCTGGGGACGGCGCTGGGCTCCGCGCATTTGGTGGTGTTCCCCATGTGCGCCATGCCGCTCGTGTTGCTGGCTGCCTCGCGTATGGTGTCGTTCGTCAAGAACTACTTCCTGGAGTATGACGGTCACGACGACGAGCCCAAGCCGTATCTGGGATTCTTCTTCCAGAGCACGGGCATGGGCCTGATTCTGTCACTCGTGACCTATCTGTGCGCCCAGCTGGTGCGCACCGCTGCGTTCCCCGATGCGCCCATGTTTGAGGAGCAACTCTTTACCGGGTGCTTTAATATTGCTGCCATCATTTGCCTGGTTGGTAACATGAGCGCCGTGATTTACCTGATGGTGCTGTTCTGGCGTGACGAGCATGACCTCAACACGTCGGGCACTGCCATGAACGTTATTGCCGTCATGATCTCGTGCGTAGCGTACTGCGCCGCTGCGGTGCTGCTCACCATGTCGGTCATGGGTTAGGTGGTCGCGTGCAAAATACCAAGCAAAAGTCGGGCACCAAGCAAAAGTTGACCATCGCGGCCATCTTTGGCGCTATGGGCCCCGGTCTGCTGGCGGCGCTTTCGGGCAATGACGCCGGCGGCATTGCAACGTATTCCAGCGCGGGCGCCAGCTATGGCTACAAGATGCTCTGGATGCTTCCCGTCATGACTGTGCTGCTCATCGTGACGCAGGAGACCGCGGCGCGCTGCGGCTGCGTCACGGGCAAGGGCCTGGCATCGCTCATTCGCGAGCGCTTTGGCGTGCGCAAGAGTGTACTTGCTATGGCGGCGCTGTTGATCGCCAACACGGCTGTGACCATTTCGGAGTTTGCGGGCATCGCCAGCGGCCTTGCTCTCTTTGGCGTGCCGGCGAGCATCTCGGTGCCGTTGGTGGCGCTGCTGGTGTGGATGCTTACCATGTCGGGTAGTTTCCAGCGCATCGAGAAGATTCTGCTGCTGGTGAGCTGCGTGTTCGTGACTTATATTGTCGCCGCGTTTATGGCTGGCCCCAACTGGGGTGAGGTCGCGGTCGACTTGGTCGTGCCTAACATTCAAAATGACCCCAGCTACGTGTCGCTCGTGGTCGCAACGATCGGTACCACCATCGCGCCGTGGATGATCTTCTTGGCGCAGAACAACGTGGTCGATAAGAACGCGGGCGAGGACGATATCGTGCTGCAGCGCATTGATACCGTGAGCGGCTCGCTTGCCGCCGATGTCATTGCCGGCTTTATTATCATCACGACCGGTACGGTGTTGTTCCCGGCGGGTATTCAGATAAGCGATGCCGCCGATGCTGCCCGCGCGTTGGAGCCTATTGCGGGTCAGTGGTCCACGGTACTGTTTGCCTCGGGCCTGGTCGCGGCGAGCTTCTTGGCCGCCTGCGTGCTGCCGGGCGTTACGTCGAGCGCTATCTGTGAGGCATTTGGCTGGGAGCGCGGTGCCGACCGCAGCTGGGACGAGGCCCCGGTCTATCGCGGCATCATTACGGCCATCATCGGTATCTCTGCCGTGCTGGTGCTTATGCCCGGCGTCGATCTGTTCCAGATTATGATGACCTCACAGGTCATCAATGGCGTGCTACTGCCCGTGGTTCTGGTGTTCCAGGTGGTTATCGCAGCCGACCGTCACATTATGGGTGCCAACCGCAACGGTCGCGTGTGGAACATGCTCACTTGGGCGACTATCGCCGTGATTACGGTGCTCACGGTCGTCATGTTTGTCCTGCAAGCGATGGGCTACAGCGCTTAACGCCCACTTTTGCTTCCGAACAGGCCGCAGCGATGGGCTGCGGCCTGTTTTTTGTCTGCTATAGGGTGTTAGTTATATAGCAATGGACAAAAAATGCCAAATATGAGTACTGTTGCTAAGTGAATAGCATTTACATCCTAAAAGATAATGAACATAGCCTTTAGTATGTTCATTAAAATTGGCTCCAATACGCCTTAAACCAGTCAGGTTGGCTGCTTTAGGGGGTTGTAGGGGTCGCTCGGACGTCATTTTGGGTGGTTTTGCCTGCTACTAAAATGGTAACAGTACTCATATTTGCCCTTTTTTGCCCACAGACCTTTGAGGGTGCGGCGAAAAGGGCTTGTTTTGATTGTTTGGGGGGTAGCGCGCAGAGATGTGGTGTAAGAGGCGGGGCATGCCCCGCCTCTTCCCTTTCTTGAAAGGGAGGGGACACCGC
>NZ_JADNJQ010000027.1 GCF_015555045.1 Collinsella aerofaciens
GCGGTGTCCCCTCCCTTTCAAGAAAGGGAAGAGGCGGGGCATGCCCCGCCTCTTACACCACATCTCTGCGCGCTACCCGCGTGTAAGCCGTGAGAGCGGCATTTGAGGCTGTTTTGGCTGTTACTAAAAAAGTAACAGTACTCATATTTGCCCTATTTTGTCCACGGGGTTCGGAAGGGGCTATCAATCGGGCCCCAAGAGAGCTAATTCGAGTGTCGTGGACGAAAAAACGGGGGCGCAGGTTGTCCTGCGTCCCCGTTCTCGGGCGTTATTCGTTCCCTGCGGCAGAATTTATGCCGCTTCGTCGAACTGCGAGTTGTACAGATCGGCGTAGAAGCCGCCCTGGGCGAGCAGCTCGTCGTGTGTACCCTTCTCGACGATGTCACCGTCGCGAATCACCAAGATCACGTCGGCGTTTCGGATCGTGGACAGGCGGTGTGCGATGACAAAGCTGGTACGGCCCTGCATCAGTGCATCCATGGCGCGCTGGATAAGCTCCTCGGTGCGGGTGTCCACGTTGGAGGTCGCCTCGTCCAGAATCAGCGCCGGGCGGTCGGCCAAAATGGCACGGGCGATGGTCACGAGCTGGCGCTGACCCTGCGACAGGTTGGTGCCCTCCTCGTTAATCATAAATTCGTAGCCACCGGCGAGCGTATGGATAAAGTGGTCGCAGCGTGCGGCGCGTGCGGCGGCTTCGACCTCGGCATCGCTTGCATCGGGGCGTCCGTAGCGGATGTTCTCGCGGATGGTGCCGTTAAACAGCCAGGTATCCTGCAGCACCATGGCAAACTCGCCGCGAAGTGCCGCGCGGTCCCAGTCGCGCACGTCGACGCCCTCGACACGCAGCGAGCCGCCGTCCACGTCGTAAAAGCGCTGCAGCAGCTTGATGAGCGTGGTCTTGCCGGCGCCGGTGGGGCCGACGATGGCGATGGTCTGGCCGGGCTGCGCCTCGCAGCTAAAGTCGTGGATGATGGTCTTGTCGGGCGTGTAGCCAAACTTGACGTGGTCAAACTCGACGTGGCCGGGGCGCTTCTCGGGAATCTGCGCGTCGGCTTTCTGCTCCTCCTCGGGCGCGGCAAGGAACTCAAAGACGCGCTCGGTGGCGGCTGCCATCGACTGCATCGTGTTGCTCACGTTGCCTAGTTGCTGCACGGGTTGCGTAAAGTTGCGAACGTACTGAATAAAGCTTTGAATGTCGCCGGGCGTGGCATTGCCGGTCAGCGCGAGCTGCGCACCCACCACGACGACTCCCACGTAGCCCATGTTACCCACCAAGCTCATGAGCGGCATCATCAGGCCCGACAGGAACTGCGAGCGCCAGCCGCTAATAAATAGGCGGTCGTTTTGACGGTCGAACTCCTCGATCGAGGCCTCGGCGCGGTCGAACACCTGAATGACGTTCTGGCCGGCAAAGTCCTCCTCGATAATGCCGTTGACCGCGCCCAGAACCTGCTGTTGCTCGCGGAAGTACGGCTGCGAGAAGTGAATCATCACGGCTAGGATAATCGCGGCTGCCGGCAGCGTGAGCACGGTGACGCCGGTGAGCGGCAGGCTGATCGAAAGCATCATGACGAGCACGCCGATAATCTGCGTCACCGACGTGATGAGCTGCGTCACGCTCTGGTTGAGCGACTGGCCCAGCGTATCGACGTCGTTGGTGATGCGGCTGAGCACGTCGCCCTTGCTGTGGCCGTTGAAGTAACTCATCGGCACGACAGCGATCTTGGCGGCGATCTCCTTGCGCATGCGATAGCAGATCTTTTGCGTGACGCCGGTCATGAGCCAGCCCTGGATGAGGCTGCAAACAGAGCTTGCCAGATACAGGCAGAGCAAAAAGCCGAGCGTCTTGGCGATCCAGTCAAAGTCGACGTCGCCGGTGCCGTTGACCTTGGCAACCAGGCCTTCGAACAGTTTGGTGGTAACCTGGCCGAGCACCTTGGGCCCCACAATGTTAAAGATGACCGAGCACACGGCAAAGGCGACGGCAGCAAACACGGCAATCTTGTGCTGGCCGATATAGCCGAGCAGCTGCCTCATGGTGCCTTTAAAGTCCTTGGCCTTTTCGCCGCGGCCCATGCCACCCATACGGCCCATAGGACCGCGCCGGCGGGTGGGCTTGGGAATCTGAGTCTTGGTCTCGTCTGCCATTAGCGCTCGCCTCCTTCCATGACGGCTGCAATTTCTTCTTGGGTGAGCCCCAGCTCCTCGGCGGAAAGCTGCGATTGTGCGATCTCCAGGTATGCCGGGCAGTTGTGCAGCAGCTCCTCGTGCGTACCGGTGCCCACCACGTGGCCGTCATCGAGCACGATGATCTGGTCGGCGTGCATGATGGTCGCGATGCGCTGGGCCACGACCACGAGTGCGGCGTCAGTAACGTTTTTGGCCAGCTCTTCGCGCAGGCGAGCGTCGGTCTTGTAGTCGAGGGCGCTAAACGAGTCATCGAACACCACAACCTCGGGCTTTTTGGCCAACGCGCGGGCGATGGCCAGGCGCTGGCGCTGGCCGCCCGAGACATTGGATCCGCCCTGGCTGATGGGGGAGTCGTAGCCGCCCTCGCGCTCGGCGATAAAGTCCTCCGCCTGGGCGACGCGTGCCGCCTGGCGCATATCCTCGTCACTCACCATATCGCCGGCAAACTTGAGGTTGCTCTCGACGGTGCCCGAGAACAGGCGACCCTGCTGCGGGATATAACCAATACGGCGGCGTAGCTCGGAAAGGGTCATGTCACGCACGTCGATGCCGTCGAGCGAAATGCTGCCGCCTGTGACGTCGTACAGGCGCGGAATCAGCTGCACGAGCGTGGACTTGCCCGAGCCCGTGGAGCCAATGATGCCGAGCATCTGACCGGCATGCGTGGTGAAGTTCACGCCGCTGATGACATCGGCGCGGGCATCGGGATACTGGAAGCTCACGTCGCGGAAGGTGAGCTCACCGCGTGACGCGCTGGTCGCGGGCAGTTTGGGCGAGGAGGGGTCGTTGATGCTCGTGGGGCAGGTGATGACCTCTTCCACGCGCTCGGCTGCGACCTCGGCACGGGGCAGGATGACCGAAACCATGGTGAGAATCATAAACGCCATGACGATCTGCATGGTGTAGGAGATGAACGCCATCATGTTGCCGACCTGCATCACGCCGTCGGACACGCCCTGCGCGCCAAACCAGACGATAAGCACGGTGATGCAGTTCATGACGAGCATCATGAGCGGCATCATAAAGCTCATGGCGCGGTTGGTGTAGAGCTGCGTGGTCATCAGGTCGAGCGACGCCTTGTCAAAACGCTCGAGCTCATGCTCCTCGCGGTTGAACGAGCGGATGGGCATAAGGCCGTCGAGTAGCTCGCGGGCGGTAAGGTTCACGCGGTCCACGAAGCTCTGCATCTTCTTGAATTTGGGCATGGTGAGGCCCATGAGCACGCCGACGACGGCCGAGACCGCGATGATGGCCACGGCGATGGTCCACTCCAGGCCGGTATGGTTAGCCAGGACGCGCATGACGGCGACGATGCCCATGACGGGGGCCATCAGACACATGCGGATAAACAGGGTTGCGGCCATCTGAATCTGCTGAATGTCGTTGGTGCAGCGGGTGATGAGCGAGGCCTGGCTAAACTTGCCCACCTCGGCCGGTGAGAAGTGCATAACCTTGTTGAAGGTCTCGTGGCGGAGGTCGCGGGCGATGGAGCAGGCGGTGCGCGAAGCCACGGCACCGGTCAGGATGGTGGCGACGAGCGACACCAGGCACAGCCCAAACATCGTGGTTGCCATGCGGCTAAGATAAGCGTTCTGCACGTCGGCGGGGTCGATGCCCTGTGCCTTGTACTCGTCCTGTACATAGCTCACGGCGCGCTGGGTGACGATGGAGCCCGACATGGAGCCCATTTTGTCTGCCATTTCGTTGGCGCCCTCGACGAGCTTGCTTTGGTCTACCAGACCGCCCTCGACACCCAGGCGCAGGCTCTTCATGGTGATCTTGCCGCCGTCGGCGTCGATCTGCTTTTGCATATTCTGCGCCGCTGCGGCCTTCTGCTGCATCTCGGCGAGCTGCTCGGGCGTCATCGCTGCCATTTGCTCGGGGGTGGGCATGGCCTGGGCAGCGTTGTTGTCTTTCTCGCTGGACGTGCCGGTCATGTCGCCCATGGAGTTGGCGTCAATGCCCTGGTTGAGCGAAAGGACGACGGTCTCGGGCAGGCTCATAATGTCGGCGAGCTTGCTGCCGTCGGCGCGCTCATCCTCGGTTCCCTTGTACGTTCGAATCCCGTTTTTGTCTGCCTTGCCAAACGCAGCTTCTACCGTCTTGGCGTCCTTGGCGCTCATAAAGAGTTCGAGGTCGTCGAGCGATTCTGCGCGAATGGTGTCGGGCACGGGCGAGGCGATGCCGCCTTGCTGCACACCCACGTCGACGATGTCGCTCATATAGGTAGGCAGCGCCAGATCGGCGTTGCAGCTGATTACGATAAGCACGATAGCTGCGAACAGTGCCAGGACATGCTTTTTAAAGAGCTTGAGAATCCTCACTCGGCATCTCTCCTTTCTTGATTGCGGTCGATAATTTCGTTGGCACGTCTAAGAAGGCGCACCATCTCTTGGGTATCTGTTTCGCCGAGCTGCTCGAGGAAAGCCGCGGTGCGGTCCTCGAATTCCCGACGCTTGATTTCGAGATCATGGAATCCCTTGTCGGTCACCGTGACGTGTACGCGACGACGGTCGGTCTTTGAGTGCTCGCGCTCGACCCAGCCCTTGGCTTCGAGAGCGCGTAGGATATTGGCGATGCGGGCACTCGAGACCCAGGCGCGATCAGCGAGTTCGCTCGGCGTGAGCGAACCGCCGGCGAGTATGAGGGCGCGCATGACGGCCATCTCGCCGCCGAGGGCTTTGTCCGCAAAGCGCGAAATGCGCTGATGCATGCTGCCGAACTCGGTAAGGAGCTGACGCCCAAGCTCACGGAAATCGGTATCTTCCACCGAAAACCCCTAACACTAGAAACTATTTTCGGTGAAAGATGATACCCCTGCACGCGCACCCTATACGGTAGATTTTGGGACATGTCTAGAAAACTACCTTTAGGCGACCTCCGTACATCGTCGGTATCAGCGAAGTCAGGGAGTAGATCTCTAGGCATGTCCTAAAGCCCACTCAGAGGCACTTTACCCTGCTAAAGCTGGCATAACAGCTAGAGTGATGGACGTATAAAGGCAAGGGGAAATATCAAACAAATCGGTGAACGGTAGTTGTTCGCGCTCGCATTTCCTGCGGATTTGTTAAAAACGCCCTAATGGTATAAAAAAAGAAACATATAACAGCCCTGATGAAGGGGGTGGCTATGCTATCCTTCTCAAACGGGTGAAATCTTGGGTTTTGGGTTGCAGTTCCAAGGTGGACAAACGTTTTCCTTGTGCTAACGCGCGACGGAAGGCGAATGAAGCCGGTAGTGCAAGCCGAAAATTCAAGAATTCAATAAGCAGCGGTGTGAGAGAGCGCCGCATTACACGTAACTAGGAGCGTGGTTACACAATGCAGGAGGCATGGGAAGGCTTCAAGGAAGGCATCTGGACGGGAGAGGTTGACGTCCGAGACTTCATCCAGAAGAACTACACCCCCTATGAGGGCGACGAGTCGTTCCTCGCCGGCCCGACCGAGCGTACCAAGGAGCTGTGGGGCGAGGTTCTCGACCTGCTGCTTAAGGAGCGCGAGCAGGGCGGTGTCCTCGATATGGACACCAAGATCGTCACGGGTATCGTGAGCCACCCCGCTGGCTACATCGATAACGCCCACCGCGAGAAGGAGACCATCGTCGGCCTCCAGACCGACAAGCCGCTCAAGCGCGCTCTGCACGTCAACGGCGGTATCCGCATCGCTTGCCAGGCCGCCAGCCAGCACGGCTACAAGGTCGACGAGAACGTTGTCGAGCGCTACACCTTCGAGCGCAAGACTCACAACGCTGGCGTCTTCGATGTCTACACCCCCGAGATGCGTGCTTGCCGCTCGGCCCACATCATCACCGGTCTGCCCGATGGCTATGGCCGCGGCCGCATCATCGGCGACTACCGTCGTGTCGCCCTGTACGGTGTCGACTACCTGATCAAGGACAAGGAGGCCCAGAAGGCTTCCACCCCGACGGTCATGACCGCCGACAACATCCGCGATCGTGAGGAGCTGCAGGAGCAGATCCGCGCCCTCGGCGAGCTCAAGATGATGGCCGAGACCTATGGTTTCGACATTTCCAACCCTGCTACCAACACGCAGGAGGCCATCCAGTGGATGTACTTCGCCTACCTTGCTGCCGTCAAGGAGCAGAACGGCGCCGCTATGTCCATCGGCCGTACCTCTACGTTCATCGACATCTATGCTGAGCGCGACCTTGCCAACGGTACCTTCACCGAGGAGCAGATCCAGGAGTTCGTGGATCACTTCATCATGAAGCTCCGCATGGTCAAGTTCGCCCGTACTCCCGAGTATCAGGCCCTGTTCACCGGCGACCCGCAGTGGGTCACCGAGTCCATCGGCGGCATGGGTGTTGACGGCCGTACGCTCGTTACCAAGATGAGCTACCGCTACCTGCACACGCTCGAGAACATGGGTACCAGCCCCGAGCCCAACATGACCGTTCTGTGGTCGACCCGTCTGCCCGAGAACTTCAAGAAGTTCTGCGCCAAGACTTCCGTCGCCAGCTCCTCGATCCAGTACGAGAACGACGACCTCATGCGCGTCTATCACGGCGACGACTACGGCATTGCCTGCTGCGTGTCCTCCATGCGCATCGGCAAGGAGATGCAGTTCTTCGGCGCCCGCGCCAACCTTGCCAAGTGCCTGCTCTACGCACTCAACGGCGGTGTTGACGAGGTCTCCAAGAAGCAGGTCGGCCCCAAGTATCGCGCCGTCGAGGGCGATACGCTCGATTACGACGACGTTGTGGCCAAGTACAACGACATGATGAAGTGGCTCGCTGGCGTGTACGTCAACTCGCTGAACATCATTCACTACATGCACGACAAGTATTGCTACGAGCGCATCCAGATGGCTCTGCACGACAAGCACGTGCACCGCTGGTTCGCTACGGGCATCGCTGGCCTTTCCGTCGTGGCTGACTCCCTGTCCGCCATCAAGTACGCCAAGGTTCACCCCGTCCGTGACGAGAACGGCATCATCGTCGACTTCGAGACCGAGGGCGAGTTCCCCAAGTACGGTAACGACGACGACCGCGTCGACCAGATTGCTCACGACGTTGTGCACCAGTTCATGGAGTACATCCGCATGAACGACACCTACCGCAACTCCGTGCCCACGACCTCGGTTCTGACCATTACCTCCAACGTCGTGTACGGTAAGAAGACCGGCTCCACGCCCGACGGCCGCAAGGCTGGCCAGCCGTTCGCCCCGGGTGCTAACCCCATGCACAAGCGCGATAGCCACGGCGCCATCGCTTCGCTGTCTTCGGTTTCCAAGCTCCCGTTCCGCGATGCTCAGGACGGCATCTCCAACACCTTCTCCATCATCCCGAGTGCGCTCGGCAAGGAGGACCAGGTGTTCTTTGGCGATATCGACCTTGATCAGCTGGGCGAGTAACTATTGTTAGTGCTATACTAACAATAACGATTACTGATTAGTGCGCCGGTTTCGGCCGGCGCCTATTAATCGAAGGAGACACATTATGAAGGTTTCTGAAGTTTCCGAGACTCAGGCCGATAACCTGGTCCACATGCTCGACGCTTACGCCGAGAAGGGTGGCCACCACCTGAACATCAACGTCTTCAACCGTGAGACGCTGCTCGACGCTCAGGCTCACCCCGAGAAGTACCCGCAGCTGACCATCCGCGTTTCCGGCTATGCCGTGAACTTCCACACGCTCACCAAGGAGCAGCAGGACGAGGTCATTGCGCGTACCTTCCACGACAAGTTCTAAAGGGGCTCAACTCCCGCAGGATCGCCGGGGCTGTTTGGGCTACCTCCCAAAACGTCCTCGGACATGCAAAGAGGCTCGCTGCGCACTTCGTGCGGCGAGCCTCTTTGCGTCCTGCGGAATGTTTTGGGAGGTAGCCCAAACAGCCCCGGCGGGGGTCCTGTGTAGTCACCCTTTAGGCGGAACTCTCCTAATTATTTGGATGAGTCGTTTACTTACTTGTGCTGTTACCGTCTTCCCGCTGTTGTTGGGGTATGCTTTGTTCGTATGTAAACGTATGACATGTTGATGGGGGAGGGTGCTATGGCTCACGAGAGTGCCCGTTCTAAGGATACGGCTAAGCCTGGCATCAAGGAAGTTGCAGCGGTGGCGGGGGTTTCGCCTACTACGGTATCTCGCGTGCTTAATAACCGCGGCTACATTAGCCAGGAAACCCGCGATAAAGTCCATGCGGCGATGGAGCGCATCAACTATACGCCCAACGATATCGCCCGTGCCATGCTCAACGGTCGCCTGAATCTTATCGGTATGATCGTTCCCTTTGTGAGCAGCCCGTTCCATGCTCAGGTTGTGCAGGCGGTCGAGCGCACGTTAGCGGAAAACGGCTTTAAGATGTTGCTGTGCAACAGCGCCAATCGACCCGATCTTGAGCGTTCCTATATTGACATGCTCCGCCGCAATATGGTCGACGGCGTCATCGTCAACTCCCTCAATATCGGTGCCGAGGCATATGCCGAGATGGGCTTGAGCCTGGTTGGCATCGACTGCGATCTTGGCGAGGGCTCTGTCCAGATTGCAAGTGACAGCTATGGCATTGGCGAGCTCGCCACGCGCCGTCTGATTGATGACGGCTGCAGGCGTATCCTGTGCCTGCGCAGCAATAGCCGCATGCGCATGCCTGCCAATAAGCGTACCGATGCCTACCTCGATGTTGTTGAGCAGGCCGGTTTGTCCGCGCTTGTCCGTGAGGTTGAGTTCGTTAAGCCCGACGACGAAAAGGGCGCGGTCGTTGCGAAGATCCTCGATGAGAACCCCGATATTGACGGCATCTTTGCGGGAGACGATACGATGGCGGCCATCTGTCTCAACGTGATGAAGCAGCGCGGCTTGAGCGCTCCAGACGATATTAAGGTCGTGGGCGCGGATGGTGCCCGCCGAACTATGACGTTTATGCCTGACTTAACAACCGTACGTCAAGATATCGATCGCATCGGAGAGCTCGCGGCGCAATCCATCATCGCTCTTATTAACGGCGATAATCCCGAATCGAATATCAAGCTCTCCGTTGAACTCATTGAGGGCAAAACCGCGTAGTTCATCCCGTGCCAAAAGAATTCCTCAAACGCCTCTGATGACCGTTCACCGGCAAATGTCAACCGTTTGCCGACGACTGGAACTGCGAAAAGACGTATTGGTGTGAAAACGTTTGACATATGAAAACGATTGACATATCTTGCCATTGTACCGAGTTAGTATGTCGTGGAAAGGAAGTCTCGGATGCACAAGGTGTATTACCAGCCTGAGGGAATTTGGGTAGGCGACATCATGCCGTACGGCGAGGACGGCACGTTCTATCTCTATCATCAGCGTGACACGCGTAACCCCGAACCTTTCGGAGAGCCGTTTGGCTGGGCACTCGCTACGACCAAGGATTTCGTCAACTACAAGGACTTTGGCGAGAGCCTTGAGCGCGGCGGCGACGAGGAAGTCGACCAGTACATTTATGCCGGCACGGTGTTTAAGGTGGGCGACAAGTACCATGCGCTCTACACTGGTTGCAATCGCGATAAGGTCCGCGCACGTTTGATGAAGCAGGTTCTTCTTCACGCAACGAGCGACGACGCCGTCAAGTGGGAGAAGAACATCGCCGAGACGCTGCTTCCGCCCCAGGAGGGTTACGATGACCGCAACTGGCGCGATCCCTTTGTGCTTTGGGATGAGGAGAACGAAGAGTACATGCTCATCCTCGGCACGCGTGTGGGCGAGGACAAGCGTCTGATGACCGGCCGCCTGGTCAAGTTCACCTCCAAGGATCTGACCAACTGGGAGTTCCAGGGCGACTGGTGGAACCCGGGCCTGTACACCATGTTTGAGATGCCTGATCTCTTTAAGATGGGCGACTGGTGGTACCTCGTCTTTTCCGAGTACAGCGACGGCAACAAGACCCGTTACCGCATGTCCAAGTCCATCAACGGTCCTTGGATTACCCCTGCTGACGACTCCTTCGACGGCCGCGCGTACTACGCCGCTCGCACCGCATTCGATGGCGAGCGTCGCGTTCTCTTTGGTTGGGTTCCTACGCGTGACGAGGGCGGCGACCCCAGCTCTTACCTATGGGGTGGCACCTTTATGCCCCTCGAGATCGTTCAGCGTGCCGACGGAACGCTCGGCACCAAGCTCCCCGACAGCATGCTTGGCGCCTTTGGCGAGGCTAAGGCAGTCGAGACCTTTGAGCTTTCCTGCGAGTCGGGCAAGGTCGAGCAGGTGCTCGCCGCGGATGCCGGCTCCACCTACTTGCTCGATGCCGACATTGAGCTCGGCGGTAACGCTGCCGGCTTCTCGGTCAAGTTCGCCGAGGACGCCGAGACCGGTCTTGCCTATGAGTTCCGCGCCAACCTGCGCGAGGGCAAGCTCGAGTTCACGCCGGCTCCCCAGTACCCGTGGTTCCAGGTCAACAACATGGGCCTCGAGCGTCCGTTGTTCTTTAAGGGCGAGGGCACTCACCATGTGCGTCTGGTCGTCGACGACGACATCGCGACCATCTTTGTCGATGATGTTGCGCTCAACGCTCGCTTCTGCAACAAGCAGGGCCAGGGTGTGGCGCTTACCGTCACCGACGGTGCGCTCAAGTGCGCAAACGCAACGATCGCGTCTCTGTAGCGGCAACGAACCGTTTTATGATTTAGAAAAGGAATGGAGAGGAACATGGACTACAAGGCAGTGTCCCAGCAAGTCGTCGACAACGTCGGCGGACTGGAGAACATCGAGGGCGCCACGCATTGCGTGACCCGTCTGCGTCTGGTGCTCAAGGATACGAGCAAATACAACAAGGCCGAGCTCGAGAACATCGATGGCGTCAAGGGCGTGCTGTACAACAGCGGCCAGCTCATGATCATCTTCGGTACCGGTACCGTCAACAAGGTTTACGATGAGTTTATGGCTCTGACGGGCGTTAAGGAGATCAGTGCTTCCGAGGTCAAGGGCGCTGAGGCGGACAAGAAGGGCAAGTTCTTCTCGGTCCTCAAGGTATTCTCGGACATCTTTATCCCCATCATTCCCGCCTTCGTCGGCGCTGCAATCATCATCGGCCTTAAGTCGCTGATCGTTGCCAACGGCCTCTTTGGCATGGAAGGCAGCCTCGCCGATCACAGCGAGTTCCTCAAGAACCTCGCAAGCTTCTTTGCCATTATCGCCACCACGTTCGACTACCTGCCTGTCCTGGTTATGTACAGCGCGGTCAAGCGTTTTGGCGGTAACCCGATCCTGGGCATCCTCGTCGGTATCGTCATGGTTCACCCGAGCCTTATGAACCGCAACACGTTCGTTATGGACCCGACGGGTGCTGAGTATTGGAACTTCGGTCCGCTATCCATTCCCATGGTTGCTTTCCAGGGCGGCGTATTCCCTGCAATCCTGACTGCCTGGTTTATGGCCAAGGTCGAAAAGATTGCCCAGAAGTACATCCCCGAGGTCGTTTCGTTCGTCTTTGTCCCGACCGTTACCCTGATTCTTGCTAACGTCGCCCTGTTCACCGTGTTCGGCCCGCTCGGCAACCTGATCGGTGACGTCCTCGCCGGCGTAATCGATATCCTGTACAACAGGATGGGCGTCTTTGGTGCCTTTGTCTTCGCCGCGTTCCTGCAGCCGCTCGTCGTTACCGGTACGCATCAGTTCATCCAGGGTATCGAGGCAAACCTTGTTGCCACGACTGGCTTCAACTACATCCAGGCCATCTGGTCGGTTTCCATCATCGCCCAGGGCGGCGGCGCCATCGGTATGTACCTCATTCACAAGAAGCACTCCAAAGAGCGCAACATCTGCATGTCGTCCTTTATCCCGACGCTGGTCGGAATCTCCGAGCCCGCTATCTTTGCTGCAAACATGCGCTATTCGATCATTCCGTTCATCTGCGCATGCATCGGTGCAGGCTGCGGCGGTGCCTTCGTCAAGCTCTTTGAGGTGCGCGCTATCGGTCAGGGTCTGACCGGCGTGCTTGGCCTGCTCATCGTCACGCCCGAGACCCTCGTGTGGTATGTGGCTGGCAATCTCATCGCCTTTATCGTGCCGATCGTCTTGATCTTTGCCTACAACAAGGCAAAGGGCGTGCCGACCACCGATGAAGAGGGCGCTGGCGCTGGCTTCGACGTTAGCTTCTAGTTGAGCCGTTCAGTGTAATCTGAGGATAAGTCCATTTGAGGAAGGGCGTTCGACTCGTGTGAGTCGAGCGTCCTTCCCCATAGACGAGAAAGTCAACGGCGATGTTAAATCAAAAAAACAAGGTGACACGCGCGGACTATGAGCAGTGGCGTGTCGGACAGGATGAGACGGCGGCTCGCATCGCGTCCGACCCCGATAGGCTTCTGTTCCATGTGGAGCCTGAGCTTGGCTGGCTCAACGACCCCAACGGTTTGGTTCAGATTGGTGATATGTATCACATCTATCATCAATACGATCCGTTCGATGCTGCGCATGGCGGTCCAGTGCTTTGGAACCATCTGACGACAAAGGATTTTGTGACGTACGAGAATCACGGCCCCGTGCTGTTCCCCGATTCCGATTTGGATTCGAGCGGAGCGTATTCTGGTTCTGCCTTTGTACGTGATGGCAAGATTCACTACTTCTATACCGGCAACGTCAAGCATTTTGACCGCGATGATTACGACTACGTGTTGACGGGCCGTGAGCAAAACCAGATTCATATGGTTGCCGAGAATCCCGACGAATTGGGCGAGAAGCGCATGGCTGTTGGACCAGTCGATTACCCCGACGATATCGGTACACACGTGCGCGACCCCAAGATCCTTGAGCACGATGGTATCTACTACATGGTTCTGGGCGCTCGTACGAAAGACGACCGTGGCTGCGTGCTTGTCTATACTTCGCGTGATTTAGGGGTCTGGAGCTATGCGACGCGCATTGAGCTGGGCGAGAAGTTTGGCTTTATGTGGGAGTGCCCTGATCTGTTTGAGCTTGATGGCGAGCTTATTCTCGTTTGCTGCCCGCAGGGTGTGCCTGCCGATGGTTGGCGTTACCGCAATCCGCATCAGTGCGTGTGGTTCCCTATCGAGGCCGATTGGGAGGCGCCGAGTTTTAAGATCACCGGGCAGGGCATGCCCCCGATGGTCGATGCCGGTTTTGATTTCTATGCTCCGCAGTCCTTTGAGGATGCTGCAGGCCGGCGTTTGATGATCGGATGGTCGGGTTGCCCCGATTCGACGGCGGAAAACCCGACGGTGGCGCGCGGGTGGCAGTGCGCGTTGACGGTGCCGCGAGAGCTGAGCATGCGCGATGGTAAGCTCTGCCAGCAGCCGGCGCACGAGATTGAGAGGATGCGCGGCGACTGCGTTCGCGCGACAGGCGGTGAAACCGTTGAGGAGCCGGGCCGCCTGTTTGATCTTGTGGTTTCCTGTGAGGGCGCCAAGATGGTCGAGCTCGAAATCCGCAAGGGTGTCTTTGTGCGTTATACGGACGGGATGCTTACCCTCGATATGGGTGACGAAGGCTATGGGCGCGACCAGAGGTCGATTGAGCTCGGCGAGCTTCGCGACCTACGCGTGCTTTCGGACACTACGATGGTCGAGATTTTTGCAAATGGCGGCGAGGCGGCACTTACGAGCCGTACCTATTCGCCGGCGGTTCCGGCGATGGAGCTGCACGCCGAGGGTGCGGCATCGATGAATTTCTACCGCCTCGTGCATTAACCGTGCGTGGAGCACGATTGGATTTACTGGACGGAATGTGTCGCAGTTGTCGCGGCCAACTACCGCTTACCGCATATAACGACCGTTTGCGGAATAAGTAACCCTCCTTAATAAACCGTGTAGAATCCTAGATAAGCACGGAGTTTTCCAGGGAGACGCTGTCCTTTGTTGTGTGCAAGGGACGGCGTCTCTTTGGCGCTTGGAGGCCGTTGTGTAGCAGGACGGTGGACGTGCGTCACATATTAAAAAGCCAACGTCGAGATGGGTCGTGATGATAATGGGCAAGTACGTAATCGTGGTTGAATCTGGTTCGGATGTGACGCCAGAGCTCTGCGAACGCTACGGCATCGTGCGCGTGCCTATGCATGTCACGATTGGTGACGAGACTGTCGAGGACGGCTCGATCGATCCGCTCGAGATTTATTCGCGCTGCAACGAGTTTGGCGTAATGCCCAAGACCAGCGGCTGCGCGCCTGCGGATTTTGCTCACGTGTACGACCGTATCCATGCCGAGCAGCCCGATGCGACCATTCTGCATCTTGCGTACTCCGAGGCCACGACCTGCTCGCATCAATCCTCCAAGATTGCGGCCCAGGGGCGCGACTACGTGTTCTCCATGGACACGCGTTTTGTCTCGGTGGGCCAGTCGCTCGTTGTCGTCGAGACCGCCAAATACATCGAGGCTCACCCCGATGCCACCGTCGACGAGATCTTTGCATTTACGAATTCCGTCATGGACCGTGTGCTGCTGGGCTTTGTTCCTACCGACCTAGCCTTCCTTAAGGCGGGCGGTCGTCTGTCCAACGTGGCATTCCTTGGCGCCCACCTGCTCAAGATTAAGCCCTGCATTGAGGTAACGGGCGGTAAGTTTGTGGCGACCAAGAAGTTCCGCGGCTCTATGCTCAAGTGCGCCCGCGCCTTTATTGACCACATGGTTGCGAAGGGCGAGATTGACTACTCGCACATTGGCCTGGCGTATTCGGTAGGCCTTTCCCAGGAGCTGCGCGACGACATGGAAGTCTATGCGCACGACCTGGGCTTTAAGGACATTACCTGGACTCAGGTCGGCGGCGTCATCTCGAGCCATTGCGGCCCGACCGCCTTCGGCGCGGTGCTCACGCTCAAGGCGTAAAGGCTGCAGACGAACATTTTCTCGCTTTTGCGAGTGCTCGGCAGCCATATGATCGATATAAGTCCCTGCCATGGCGGTAGGGGGCAGATTAAAGCATGCCACTCTGGCCCGAGACGTTTAAACGCAAGCGTATGGGCTAGAATGGCTCTGATATTTATGTAACTAAAACCAAAGAGAGGCAAGGTAGCGGGAATGGCTGAGATGACACTCGAGGGTGTGGACGCTCGTCCTGAGGACTCCGCGTTTGCCCTGGGCCGCGTGCATTCGATTGAGACGATGGGTACGGTCGACGGTCCCGGCATCCGCTTCGTAGTGTTTGTCCAAGGCTGTCCCATGCGCTGCGCGTATTGCCACAATCCCGATACTTGGTCTGTTAACGGCGGCACCATGGTGACTGTCGAGCACCTGATGGACGAGTTCCAGAGTAACCATGAGTTTTACCGCAGCGGCGGAATTACGGTTTCGGGTGGCGAGCCGCTCCTGCAGCCCGACTTTTTGGCCGATCTGTTCCGTGCAATGCACAGCAATCCCGATGGTCGCGTGCATACCTGCCTTGACAGCTGCGGATATGCGTTTGATCCCAACCACCCCGAGAAGTTCGATGCTGTCCTCAACGAGACCGACATGGTGCTGCTCGACATTAAGCACGCCGATCCGGTTGAGCATAAAAAGCTGACCGGTTGCGATCCTGCACGTATTCTGGCGTTTGGCGATGAGCTGGCGCGTCGCAGGATCAAGGTCGTTATCCGTCACGTGGTGGTGCCGGGCATTACCGACACGGTGGAGGAGTGCGAGGCACTCGGTCGCCTGATTGCCCCGTGGCATAACGTGGTGGGCTTGGAAATGCTGCCGTATCACACGATGGGCGTCGTCAAGTACGAGCAACTGGGCATTCCCTATAAGCTTGAGGGCGTGCTCCAGATGGATACCGCGCGCATGCCCGAGCTGCGCAATGCCGTTATGACCGGCATGAAAAAGCGCCGCACGGAACTCAAAAACGCCATCGGCTAGCGATCCATTTTCGCCCCCAAGGGCACTCATTGGGGACAGACTTAAATGAGCGCCCCCGGGCACCTAGTTGATTGCTAAAGAGCCCCGTCAAGTTGCGGTGGGATAGTTCTTGTTTTTCGGCTTATGCCGCCCAAATAGGAACTATTCCACCGCAACTGCGTTTTGGGCGGAGATGCGCAACAGAATCGCGCCATTTGGATAAATACGCTTGTGGTTTCTTTAAAGACGCCTTAAACGCCGCTGAATATCTTTGGAAAGAAATGCCTGCTCGGTATTATGCTGCTCGTATATGAACGGTAGCAGTCAGGAGACCACGTGCGAAACAACGCATCGCGGGACGAGTATGTGCCGCAGCATAGCAGCAGATATGAGACGAAGGGCACGCCTTCGCGTGGCCTTGCTGACGCTCGCATCCGCGTGACGAAGATTGCCGCCATTGGGATGCTAACGTTGGCGATTATTATCCTCGGAGTTACCGCCAAAACCTACGCGTCGGAGCGAATGGCACACTCAGATGCGTCAACGGTACAGACGCAAAACGAGAAGGTTTCAAAGTCCAAAGCGTCGGCAGATCTCAAGACGAGACTTTCGAAGGCGGACTTCAACGATATCCCTTCGGGTGATACCGTTCAGACCTTCTCGTTGGTGGATAACAAGACTCCTACCTTGGAGGATGAGAGCCTTGCCTTGCTCCAGGATGCCCTGAGTCGGGCGCAGGAGCTAGGCGATGTGGGTGTGGTGTTCTACGACCTGTCAAGCGGCAAGGGCGTGACGTATAACCCCGATGTCGAGGTTACGGTGCGAGTAGCTACAAGGCGCTCTATGCGTTGTACATCTGCGAATCTCTGGTCGAGACGGGTCAGGTTTCACTCGATGATTCCCTTGGCACCTATGGTGGCTACAACATGGGTTGGCAGACGGTGCGCGACCTGATCGATGCCGCGGTCGTTAATTCGGACAACGATTCGTTTATTGCGTTACGCGCGGCGTTTGACCGTGTCGGTTACGAGGATTGGATTGCCAGTCTTGGCATCGATTACGATACCGCACTCGATCCGATGAGTGATTTTCCCACCTATTGCCCGCGCACCTCGGCCAAGTTGTGGCGCGAGATGAGCGAGTATTTGAGCCGTGATACCGAGACGTCGCAATGGCTATCGGATCTTCTGGCCTCTACGACCCGGTCCTTTATCCGCGACGGCATTGCGGACGACCAAGCCCTGGTGCGCAACAAGGCCGGCTGGATTAGCGAGGATGGTTGCTATTCGACATGCGATGCGGGCCTCATCGATGTCGATGGCGACACCTACATTATGAGCATCATGACATCGATGCCATGGAGTGATCGCTCGAGTGAGCTGGTGGCTGCGATTGCTAAGATATTCTTTGATACGCGAGCTGCGCTGGCCTAACGTGTTCGTTTGACGAGGTCAAACAAAATGCTGGTACCATACCGTGGTTGAGAATTTCGTATAGGTTTGGGGAATGGCATGGCTACCATCGCGATTATCGGTGCGCTCGAAAAAGAGATCATGCAGATTAAGGAAGAGTTGAGCAACGTTTGCATGGTACAGGAGGCGGGCTTGAACGTTGTGACCGGCGGGCTCGACGGCCTGTCGATTGTCGCCACGACGGCGGGTATGGGCACGGTAAACGCTGCCGCCGCAACACAGCACCTCATTAGCAAGTATGCTCCACAGGCAGTTGTGTTTTCTGGTATCGCAGGTGGCCTGAATCCCAAGCTCCATATCGACGATGTCGTCATTGGCAAATGCCTGCGCTATCTAGATACCGATACCGCGCTTATCGCCGAGTCTGCACCGGGGCTCGAGGAGTTTGTCTCGACGCCTGCGCTGGTCGATATTGCCGCCGATGTGCTTGCTGAGCGTGGGTTTGTTGATGCTTCGACAAATGCGACCGCTTCGAACGAGGGCGCAAAGCAGTTCCTGGTCGGCACGATTGCCACGGGTAACCGCTTTGTGACGGGCGCCGCTATGCGCAATGATGCCATCGAGGCGACGCATGCCGATTGTGTCGGCATGGAGGGCGCGGCAATTGCCCATGTCGCAACCAAAAATGGTGTCGATTGCCTGGTGCTGCGTGCTATCAGCGATAATTGTGACGAGGCGTATGATGCGATTTGCGACCGCGAGTTCGATTTGTTCGAGTATGCGCGTGCCGCAAGCGATATCACGCTCGATATCGTTCGACGCATTGCCGCTGCGCAATAGCGCGTTTTTTGCAAGATCCTACGACCAAGGAGTGTCCATGGCCGATTCCATTAACTACCAGCTTGCCAAGTTCGTCGCCAGCTACGGCAAGGTTTCGCAGATCCCCGAGTCCACCTGTCCCGAGGTGAGCTTCGTTGGCCGCTCAAATGTGGGCAAGTCGTCCATCATGAACAAGCTCTTTGGCCGCAAGAACCTGGTGAAGGTTTCGAGCACGCCGGGCAAGACGAGCAACATCAATTTCTTCGAGGCCGACGACGTGCACTTTGTGGACCTGCCGGGCTACGGTTTCGCCCGTCGTTCCAAGGCCGAGCGCGACCGCTGGGCCGAGCTCATCGGCGACTTCTTCGACTCCGAGCGCAGCTTTAACTTGGTTGTGTCGCTAGTGGACATTCGCCATGACCCCAGTAAGCTCGACCATGACATGATCGACTACCTGCAGGGCAACGAGTTCAACTTTATCGTCTGCCTCACCAAGGCCGACAAGCTCAGCCGCACCCAGCAGGCCCGCCAAGCGGCAGCCATCAAAAAGCAGCTCAACGTCCCGGCCGAAAACGTAATCATCACAAGCTCCCAAACCGGCGTGGGCATCGACGAACTCAAGCGCCGCATCGCCGAAGCCTGCCTCTAATAAGTGCCCTAATCTAGCAAGAGCCCCTACCAATAAAAGGCCATAATTTCAGCCCGGCGCCCCTTCAAAGCGTGGGTCCCTGTAGACATCCTCAGCAAGGTAGGCGCAGGGACGGTCGGGATATTCCCTCAAAATCATTCCGCAGCGCGAAGGCCCCTTGTCCGTCGCTCCGTAGGAGCAGGACAAGGGGCCTTCATGCGCGAGGACGATTTTGAGGGAATATCCCGACCGTCCCGGACAGGTATATGAGGAGGATGTCTACAGGTACTCGATTTGAGCGCCCTCGGTGTCGCACGTCAGAATATGCGTATCACACTTAGGGAACTGCTCACGCAGCTTGACCTGTAGGAACTTTGCCACGATGGTGTCGTCAGTCACGGCCATGAGGGTCGAGCCCGAGCCGCTGATCCAGATGGTCTTGGCGCCTCCGTTAAGGCAGGTGTCGCGCACGGCGTTGTAGTCGGGAATCAGACGGCGACGATAGGGCTCTTGAATGCGGTCGTCATTAGCGGCGGCAATCAGGTCCAGGTCACCAGTCTCCAAGCCGCGCGTCATGCCGGCGATGCGGCCCATCTGCCACACAGCGGTGGAGAGTGGAATCTCCTGCGGCACAACCTTGCGTGCCTCGCTCGTATGTACCTCGTAGGGTGGAATCACGGTAATAAAACGCAAGCGATCGCTCACCTCGTAGCGCAGGCACTGGGGGAGCGAATCGGTCGGCGTAAAGGAGCAGACGGCGCCGCCCAGGATAGCGGGGGCGACGTTATCGGGATGGCCCTCGACCTCGGTGGCAATGCGGACGAGCTCGGCGCGGTCGACGGTGTGGCCCGTCAACGCGGCGGCTGCCATAATGCCGGCGACGACGCAGGTGGAGCTGGAGCCCAGACCGCGGGCGACGGGAACGTCAGTCTGAATGTCGATGGCGACGGGGAAGGCCGGCTCGCCCCATGCGGCCAGTGCATCCACAAAGCTCACGTAGACTAGGTTGTTCTCGTTTTGGAACTCCTCGGGGCATCCGGTGATGATGAGTTTGTCGGCGCGCTCGAAGGTGAAGTGCGAGTAGAGGCTGACGGCCATGCCGAGGGTGTCGTAGCCGATGCCTAGGTTGGCGCTGGTTGCTGGGACGGTGATTTTGATCATGTGGGTCCTCCTGGGCGGGTCTGGCCGTTTAGTTCGCTGCTCGGGCAGTCCTGGCTCGCTCGGAAAGCACATTAAGTGCTTTCCGGCTCGTGCGGAACTCGCGACGAACGAAACAGCCAGGCACGCTGTGTGCGTTCGTCATCATCCCGGTGGGTATCTGATAAAAGAAGGTGCGCCGGCTTTCGCCGGCGCCTTATAAGGGGTTTAGTTGGTGGCCATCTTATTTGCAGCCTGCTCCACGTAGTTGGCCATGTCGGCTACGTCGCAGACGTCTTCGAAGCGGACGGGCTTGGCCTCGAGCTCGGCGAGCTGGACCGGGGCAACCGTGTTGGTTGCGTGCTCGAGCACGCGCATAGCCTCAAAGTCGTCCTCGGGAACGTCGAGCCCCAGGGCGTCGCAGCAGGCGCGCGGGAACTTGTAGGGGCTGGCGGTCGAAAGCAGCACGCGGGCCTTGGCGCCCTCGGCGGGAGCGACCTTTTCAAAGACGTGATAGCCGCAAGCGGTGTGCGGGTCGATCACGTAGCCGTTTGCATCCCAGCAGCTCTTGATGGCGGCGCGGACCTCGTCCTCGCTGGCCCAGCCGCAGCCAAAGACGCTCTGAATCTTTGCCAGCAGGTCGGTGGGAACCTCGTAGCGACCAGTCTGTGCCAGCTGCTCCATAAGGCCGGCAACGAGCTCGCAGTCGCCATCGGACAGGAAGTAGAGCATGCGCTCCAGGTTAGAGCTGATGAGGATGTCCATCGAAGGCGAGATGGTTGTGAAGAACGGGCGGTTGCGGTCGTAGACGCCGGTGGTCAGGAAGTCAGCCAGCACGTTGTTCTTGTCGCTCGCGACGATGAGCTTGGCGACGGGCAGACCCATGCGCTTGGCATAGTAACCGGCCAGGATATCGCCAAAGTTGCCGGTCGGTACGCAGAACTCCACGGCGTCGCCGGCCTCGATGGCGCCGGCGCGCAACAGCTGCGCATAAGCGGCAAAGTAGTAGACGACCTGCGGTACCAGACGGCCGACGTTGATGGAGTTGGCACTCGAAAGCACCGTGCCAGCGGCCTCCAGACGCTCGGCAAGCTCCTTATCGGCAAAGATGCGCTTGACGGCGCTCTGGGCGTCGTCAAAGTTGCCGCGGATGCCGCAGACGGCGACGTTGTCGCCCTCCTGAGTGGACATCTGCAGATTCTGCACGCGGCTGACTTTGCCCTCGGGATAAAAGACGGTGATGCCCGTGCCCGGGGCGTCGGCAAAGCCTGCGAGTGCTGCCTTGCCCGTGTCGCCCGACGTGGCGGTGACGATCATGATGCGCTCGGCGCCGCCGTCCTGGGCGGAGGTGCGGGCCATCAGGCGGGGGAGCATCTGCAGGGCGACGTCCTTGAAGGCGCTCGTGGGGCCGCCAAAGAGCTCCATCACATAGGTCTGAGGGGCGTCGGTGCCCGGTGCTGCGTCGAGCTTGACGAGAGGCGTGACCTCTTCACTCGCGAACGTGCCGCGGTATGCCTCGTCGACACACGCCGAAATTTCTTCGTCCGTGTAATCGTTCAGTAACATTCCCAACACATTTTGAGCGATTTCAAAGTACGATTTATCAGCAAGCGAGCTGATATCGACCTGCTGGGTGCCAAGCTCGTCCGAGACAAACAAACCCCCGTCGGGAGCGATGCCGGTACGGATTGCCACCTTACTTGAGCATGATAAAGTGCGTCCTCGTGTACTATGATAAGTTCCCATATAACAGTGCTCCTCGGATACCTTGGTCCCAATCGGTGAAACCATGGTATCAGAGCGCGCAAAACAGGTTTGCAGAGGCTTTTAGAAAGGTAACCTCCACGCCATGATAAAAATTGCCAAATTTGGCGGCTCGTCGGTCGCCGACGCCGAACACTTCAAGAAGATCAAGGCCATCGTCGATGCCGATCCGGCCCGCCGTTTTGTGGTGGTTTCCGCCTGCGGTCGCCGCTTTAAGGGCGACACCAAGGTGACCGACCTGCTCTACCTGGTTAACGCTCACGTTAAGTATCATGTGTCGTGTGAGGAGCTGCTCGAGGACATTGGCCAGCGCTACTTTGATATTGCTGACGAGCTGGAGCTCACCTATCCCATCCGCGAAGAGTTTGCGGCCTTTGCCGAGCGTGCTCGCTCCGGTGGCTACTCTACTGAGGAGCTCGTAAGCCGCGGCGAGTACTTCACCGCTCGCCTGATGGCCGAGTACCTGGGTCTGCCGTTCCTGGACGCCGCGACGGTTGTGGCGTTCCATCACGACGGTACGCTCAGCATGAACCGCACCTCCGAGCTGGTGCAGGAGTACGGCCAGCAGGGCGGCTTTGTTATGCCCGGTTTCTACGGCGCGACGCGTGAGGGCCAGATCAAGCTGCTTGATCGTGGCGGTGGCGATATTTCGGGCTCGATTCTGGCCAAGTGCCTTGGCGCCGATCTGTACGAGAACTGGACCGACGTTTCGGGCTTCTATTCTGCCGATCCGCGTATTGTTCCCGAGGCTCAGCCCATTGCGCGCGTTACCTACGAGGAGCTGCGCGAGCTTTCGTACATGGGCGCAAGCGTCCTACACGAGGAGGCCGTGTTCCCCGTGCGCGAGGCAGGCATTCCGCTGGTCATCAAGAACACCAATGCGCCGCAGGACCCCGGCACCATCATTAGCGAGACGGCTGACGAGGGCGAGGCGGAGCCCATCATTACCGGCGTGACCGGCAAACGCGGCTTTGTCGCCATCAATGTGGCCCGCGACCGCACCAAGCCCCGTGTCGGCTTTATGCGCCGCGCGCTTTCGGTCTTCGAGCGCTATGACGTTTCCGTTGAGCACATGCCCACCGGTGTCGACCGCTTTGGCGCCGTGGTGCAGGAGCAGGACGTTCACGATTCGCTGTACTCGCTTGTGAGCGACATTCAGCAGGAGGTCGAGCCGCTCGAGATCGAGGTTGTCGAGGGCTTGGCGCTCATCGCTACCGTCGGTCGTAACCTGCGCGGCCGCGCGGGTATCTCGGGCCACCTGTTTGGCATGCTTGGCCAGGCCGGCGTGAGCGTGCGCATGATTTCGCAGAGCTGCGACGAGATCAACATCATTATCGGTGTTGAGGAGAAAGACTTCGACCTGGCGATTCAGACCATTTACCGTGCCTTCTCCGACGAGAACGGCATTGTGAAGGTCTCCGACTTGGAGGCTCCCACGCCGGTCGATCCCACCCTGGCTGCGCTCAAAAAGTAGCGACTGCTCGGTAGATTTTTTGGATCATGTCTCATAAATCTACGGCGGGGCGTTTCGTTTCGGTTTCGTTTCGACGGGGCGGGTTTCGTGTCCGCCCCGTTCTTGTATACACTGGCAACAATAATCAGCCTGCTCGGCGTGCGGGCAAAAGCCAAAACCTTTAAAGGGGGAAGCATGAAACAGTACACGGTTGCTATTTTGGGCGCGACGGGAGCCGTGGGCACCCAGATGCTCGAGTGCCTCAATGAGCAGGAGTTCCCGGTCGGCAAGCTCAAACTGTTGGCAAGTGCACGCTCCGCGGGTAAGACCGTTGAGTTCCGCGGCGAGCAGATCGTGATCGAAGAGGCTTGTCCCGAGGCCTTTGAGGGCTGTGACATTGTGCTTGGAGCCGCCGGCGACGACATCGCGAAGGAGCTACTGCCCGAGGCCGTCATGCGCGGCGCCGTCGTGGTCGACAACAGCCACGCCTTCCGCATGGATCCTGAGGTGCCGCTGGTCGTGCCCGAGATCAATGCCGACGACATCAAGTGGCATCACGGCCTTATCGCCAATCCCAACTGCGCGACCATCATCGGCCTGGTTCCCACGTGGCCGCTGCATCAGCTCGCCGGCGTGAAGCGCATGATCGTCTCGACGTATCAGGCGGCTTCGGGTGCCGGCGCTCCCGGTATGGCCGAGCTCGAGGTCCAGCTGGCCGCCCTGGGCCGCGGCGAGGAGATTCCCGAGCCGCGCGCGTTTGCCGCCCAGCTTGCGAGCAACCTGATTCCGCAGATTGGCGGCGTCAAGGAAGAGGGCTTTACCTCCGAGGAGATGAAGCTGCAAAACGAGGGCCGCAAGATCATGCACCTGCCCGAGCTGCGCGTGAACTGCACCTGCGTGCGCGTGCCCGTGCTGCGCTCGCACTCCGAGAGCATTACGCTTGAGTTTGAGCGCGACATTACGGTTGACGAGGCCCGTGCTGCGCTGGCTGCCGCTCCCGGCGTCAAGCTGGTTGACGATATGGCTGCCGAGGATGCGCACGACCGTTTCCCCATGCCGATGGATACGTCCGACCAGGATTTGATTTGGGTCGGTCGCGTGCGCCGCGACATCTCGAACCCCGAGGCCGCGCGTGGCATCACCTTCTGGTGCTGCGGCGACCAAATCCGTAAGGGCGCGGCAACCAACGCCGTCCAGATCGCTAAGCTGCTCTGCGAGTAGTGTGACCTGTCCGGCGGGGGCCGGGCTTAGTTTTCAGAACGTCCTCGACCATGTGTGGCGCCTTGTCCTGCTCCTTCGGAGCCGCGGACAAGGCGCCACACTGGTCTGCGGAGTGTTCTGAAAACTAAGCCTGGCCCCCGCCTGCGGTGACTTGGCTGCGCGCGGCCTGCGATGGGGCCGTTGTTGATTGGGGCCGCTGGGCTGATGTGAGGGCACGTGGTCGTTGCGGGCCCTAGTCCCGGCGGCGGCCTCGGCGCTTTGCGCCTGCCGCCTTTGGGGACTGTGGGGTGCGGCCGGCAGCTGCGGCGCGCTGCGCCTGCTGCCTGAGGTGACTGCGGGCCGTGACGGCAGCCGCGGCGTTGTCGCGCCTGCTGCCTGGGGTGACTTTGGGGTTGGGGTGAATCGGGGTCTAATACTTTCCCGAGAAGTGAACGACCTTATTTTGACCCCCGAAGCATTGGCATATTCTGACCGCTATTTCCTGCGGTTTTGCTGCGCGAATCCTGCGGTTTTGCGGTCTAAAGGTGTGGATGCTCCGGGGCTTCGTTTTTACTCGTTCACTTCCCCGGAAAAGTATTAGAGCTCAGCTGGTATGGGTACCGCTTTGGCGTCGAGCCCCCGCGTCATCTTCGCTTGATTGGGAAAAGCGGTCTCACTTAAACAATTACGAGCCTGCCCGGGCGTATCAGACAGGTTGTCTGCACAATTCGCGGTATCATGGTGCGGAGTTTTGAAAGGAGCCGCTGGTGGTCACGACGACGTTTGCTTCGCCTTTGGGCGAAATCCTGCTTGCCGCTGATGGCCGCGGTCTGACGGGACTTTGGTTTGAGGGGCAGGAGCACTTTGGCTCCACGCTTCTCAAAGAAGATGCGGAGCACGTTGAAGGCGCCGATGCGGTTTCCGGTACTGGTGGCATGTCGCCGGTGAGTCCGGCAAATGGCGCGGCCTCTTCGGTGCTTGAGCGTTCCTGGGCTTGGCTGAATGCTTATTTTGCAGGGCAGGAACCTCGGTTTACGCCGCCGTTGCATATGATTGGTACGGCGTTTCAGCGCGAGGTTTGGTTTGAGCTGCTTTCTATTCCGCGCGGCGAGGTCACTACGTATGGCGAGATCGCCCAGCGTGTTGCCGCTCGACATCGTGTACCGGGAAACGAGGCACCCGTTGTGTCTCCTCGTGCGGTGGGGGCTGCGGTCGCACGTAATCCCATTTCGATTATCGTGCCGTGCCATCGCGTGGTGGCGGCCGACGGATCGCTCAACGGATATGCCGGCGGCCTTGACCGCAAGGAGTGGCTGCTGCGGCTCGAGGGTGCGTACGAGGAGTAACGCCAGGGCACTTTGCATAGCCAAGACGCCGTGAAAGAACGGGATGTGCTTTCCGAATGGCGTTCCAAGCGGAAACCGTGTCCCGGAATACAGCCTCAGAGTGGGACGCCGTTTCCGGTTGAGACCACCTGCTTGGACATCTTTCTACGCTCGCTCCTGCAGGGCGTAGATCGACTTATCCATGTTGATCAGGTAAGCCACGACGCAGACAATAAAGAACGCCGGCAGATTGCCAAAGCCGAAGACTTCGCAGCCAATAAGGATGGGTGCGAGCAGAATCGCTGACAGCATAAGACCCATAACGGCGATGCGCACATAGGGGTTGGGGAGCAGTCGAGCCGCAAGGGTCTTGGCGTGGGCAAGACACCAGGCAAAAGCTCCACCTACCATGCCAAACACGCTGCCCAACATCGCAAGCCGTCCAAGACCGGGAAGGTCGAGCGCGTGCGAGGCGGCAACGTCAAAACACAAGCGTTAACTGCGCGCCCTGCTCAACGGGCTGCTCCTTGTGCTCGCTCAGAAGGACCATTCGGTCTTCGTATTGCTTTTCGGTCATTTCGATAACGGTGACCTCTCCAGCGCTTGGAAGATTCAGCTTAAGGCGAGCGATATGCGCCGCTGCGGATTCGCGAGTCACCAACAGGCGCGAATACACCGAAAACTGCTCCATATGGTATCCGTCGTTAATCAGAAACTTTCGAAAGTCGCTATACTGCCGACGCTCGGCTTTGCTTCCCGTTGGAAGATCGAACAGAACCAATAACCTCATAACCCTCATGGCTCCTCCCTATTCAACAGTTACCATCTCGAGCCCTTTTAGCTCGGGCAACAACAGCCTCTTAGGATCCTTTTCGAGAACGGCAGTTCTGAGTGAAGAGAGCGTTGTCTCTATGCACTGCTGACAGCCGCAACGTTTTCCGTCGATAGTCATGACGTGCTCAAACACGCGAGCGAGCAACGCTTTGTCGCGCTGGCCCAAAGGCTCTGCTACGCCGTAGCTCATAACAATTAGATCGACGAGAGGGCGGAACGGTTCAATAAGATCGTCGACGAGATTGAATGCGTTGTAAACGCTGTGATGGTGAAGCCCCTGGGATACGAGCCATCCACCGCCAACGGCTGCTCTTCCGATGCCTGCACGCAGGACGCTGTAACCATAATCGAGGGCGGAGCTCTGCATACTGTTGCGTCTTGTTCCATTGGTAATGAGGGCTTTAAAGTACGCGGAGGCAGCTGCGCCTTCTCGATTGTCTGTGTCGCCCGAAAGAACGGTTTTGGCATAAGAGGGGAGAGGGCCTGCAGACAACCCCATTTCTGTGAGAACCGCCGCTTGGTTGAGTATCTTTGCCTGAACGATTCGTTTCCAAAGCTGCTTTTTAAACGGGTATGTAAATATACTGGTTGAGTTCGTTAAATCAGTGGTTGGTGATACCACTTACCAGATTTGTTGAACAATTGG
>NZ_JADNJQ010000028.1 GCF_015555045.1 Collinsella aerofaciens
GCCGTCCAGAACGCCGAGTCGGGGAGGGCCACGGTCTTCGGCTACCACGTGGACGACCCCGAGCGCTTCGGCGTCGTCGAGTTCGACGGCGAGGGCAGGGCCGTGTCCATCGAGGAGAAGCCCGCCGAGCCCAAGAGCTCCTACGCCGTCACCGGCCTGTACTTCTACCCGGGCGACGTGGCCGCCAAGGCGCATAGGGTGCAGCCCTCCGCGCGCGGCGAGCTAGAGATCACCACGCTCAACCAGATGTACCTGGAGGAGGGGACGCTGTCCGTCGTCACCCTCGGCCGCGGCTACGCGTGGCTGGACACCGGCACCATGGAGAGCCTGCACGAGGCCGCGGAGTTCGTCCGCGCCGTGGAGCACTCCCAGGACCTGCCGGTCTCGGTCCCCGAGGAGATCGCCTGGGAGAACGGCTGGATCACGACCGCCGAGCTCGAGGAGGCCGCGGAGGCCTACGGCAAGTCGGTCTACGGGCAGCACCTGAAGAAGGTCGCCGCCGGCGAGATCGTCAACAGCCCGCGCGAGTACTAGGAACTGAGGAGACATGCATATGGCAGAGGAGACCTTCTCCCCCAAGAACATCATCGTCACGGGCGGCTGCGGCTTCATCGGCAGCAACTTCGTCCACTACGTGGTCAACAACCACCCCGACGTGCACGTCACCGTCCTGGACAAGCTGACCTACGCCGGCAACACCGTGAACATCGCGGGGCTGCCCTCCGACCGCGTGGAGCTCGTCGTCGGCGACATCTGCGACGCCGCGCTGCTGGACCGCATCGTCCCGGGCCACGACGCCATCGTGCACTACGCCGCGGAGTCCCACAACGACAACTCCATCGCCGACCCGGAGCCCTTCCTGCGCACCAACGTCGAGGGCACCTTCCGCCTCCTGGAGGCCGTCCGCAAATACGGCGTCCGCTACCACCACGTCTCCACCGACGAGGTCTACGGCGACCTCGCGCTCGACGACCCGGCGAAGTTCACCGAGGAGACGCCGTACCGCCCGAGCTCCCCGTACAGCTCGACCAAGGCCAGCTCCGACATGCTCGTGCGCGCCTGGACCCGCACCTACGGCCTGCGCACGACCATCTCCAACTGCTCCAACAACTACGGCCCCTACCAGCACGTGGAGAAGTTCATCCCCAGGCAGATCACCAACATCGTCGACGGCGTCCGCCCCAAGCTCTACGGCCGCGGCGAGAACGTCCGCGACTGGATCCACACCGAGGACCACTCCTCGGCCGTCTGGGACATCCTCACCAAGGGCCGGATGGGGGAGACCTACCTCATCGGGGCCGCCGGCGAGAGGGACAACATCACGGTCCTGCGCATGATCCTCACGGCCATGGGCCGCGACCCCGAGGACTTCGACTGGGTCGCAGACCGCCCCGGACACGACCGCCGCTACGCCATCGACAGCACGAAACTCCAGCGCGAGCTGGGCTGGAGGCCGGCCCACACCGACTTCGCCGAGGGCCTGAAGCAGACGATCGACTGGTACGTGGAGAACGAGTCCTGGTGGCGCCCCGCCAAGGAGGCAACCGAGACCCGTTACCGCGCGCAGGGGCAGTAGAGGTAACAGCTCATACGAAACAACGGGGGTCCCGGACTAGTGCTCGGGACCCCCGTTTTATTTAGGGCGCAGTTGGCCGAACGTGTCCCTGAATAACGGTTAGTTGGTGGAGCGTTGTGCGTCGTGGGTTGCATTTCTTACGCCTTTGCTCGCGGCCTTCCCCGCCATAAATACTGTGGTGATGCTATTCGCCCAGCTGTTCGCCTACGCGGACGCGCCCGGCGGGGGGCGCATGCCTGCACGACGAGTTGATCGGTTGCGACGAGATGCCCGAAGGCAAGCAGCCGATGGCATGTGGCGGCGCGAGGCGGGGCTGCGGGCGAGGCCCGCGCGCAAGAGCAACACGAAGCGGCTCTCCTAGGAGTGGCTGGCAGGGCTGCGCGAAATCTGCAACGACCAGGTGCGCTGTCCGCTGGCGCACGAGGAGTCCAGGCTCAAGAAGTTCGACAGCGACCGAGACGGGACGTGGCTTGACGACATCCCCCGTCGGCAACGACCACTCGATTGACACGGTGGGGTACGCGATGATGGACGACTCTTGCATGGGTGAGAACGCAGCGTCCAGCTTTTCCCCGCCATCGAAAGGCGCTAAAGGTTAATTTGCCGTCTTCTCCGTTGTCTTGGGGTCAGCCTCTTCGCCCTGCTCGCCGAATACACCCTTGAACTTCGTCATAACGTTTTTCTTTGTCTCGACAATCTTTGGGCGCGCGGTCTCACGCCACCATTTTTCGACATGAGGCTTTGCCGCCTGAGCACCTTTCGCCACCAGATAGCCGACGGCAATTACGGCAATCGCAGCAGCTGCCACCTTGCCGCCGTTCGGATTGGAGGCATCATCTCCATTGCGCTGGCCGTCATCAATACTATAGTCGCCATTTGCCGCAAGCGATGCCTCCAATTCTTCTCTCTGCCTTTTCTTTTCGGCGCGATTGGCTGCAACTGAATCGGAAAGCTCGCGTCTGCGTTCTGAGGAAAGCGGCCCCATTTCATCGAGAATCTCCTCTTCCCATTACGTGGCAACATAGCCAGCATGATTTGGGCTTCCAGTTTCCCTATGCCTCTGCGTGGCATAGGGATGCCCCTTCTCGGTGACCCTATAATCTCCAGGTTCGCCTTCGAGGTATCCTTCTTCCTTCAGCCAGACATTCATCTCCTCAGCATTAAGCCCAACATCCCGCCCCAAGTATCTTGCTGACTTACGCATCGCAAGCCTCCATTCGCTCATCAACAGTATGATAGTCTCGCAAATGTTGATGTAGGTCTCTGCTCTCGAGGGTGGCCGAAGGCTGCCCAAGGAACCGAGAACCACCTAGAATGCCGTCATTCTAGCTAATGTCACACCGCCTCCCCGCCGGGAACGGGGCTGTCGGCCACACCGAGCCCGATGGTCCTGGCCGCGTGCTCGGCGGCGGTGCCCCCGTAGGCGTGCTTCGGCGTGTTGGTCCTTGGCGCCCTCCACAGCCCTGCCGATGGAGTCGTCGTCGAACCAGCAGAGGCCCGCCCAGTCCTCGTCCTTCTCGGAGAACATCGCTCTCATCATCCCGATGGGCGACTTTCTGTTGGGGAACACCTGCACCACGCGGCTGCGGCGCTTGGGCGCGCGGTTGGCGCGCTCCTGCACGTTGTTGGTGCGAAGTCTCACGTGGTGCTCGTAGGGGAAGTCGAGGTAGGCCAGAGCGTCGATCTCGGCCTCTTTGAGCACCTCGGCCGCCTTGGGGCAGAACCCCTCGGTCTGCTCGATGGTCATCTGGGAGCTCGAGTCCGGGCTCGCCGACTGCAGGGCCACGCGCGCCATTAGCGAGGGGCGCGGCGACCGCGAGATACACGGTAGCGACCTTGGGCGCACGTGCGCGCTTCTGCAGGTTCGAGCGGAAGGCGGTGAAGTGATAGGTGAGGACGTGAAATGGGCGTTGGGCATTGCGGTCACGGCGCTCGTGCTCATGTCGTTCCTGTCGCTCGTGCCGGTGCTGGGGCCGTGGAGGACTAGGGGGGGCGTTTGAGACCGAAACCCCCGCTGGAGGGCCGTCCGTTTTTTGTCCGGACGAGCTGAGATGCTTTTATCTCGATAAGCGCAGATGGGAAGCACATCACTGGTATGATTTGGCTAAGGAGGAAACAGATGAAAGTCCAAATCGGGACAGAGTACTGCGCGATGGAAATCGCCGAGTACGCTGTCAGCAGGCGATATCGCCACGACACGCCAATCAGCAATCTTCAGCTCCAGAAGATTCTTTACTTCCTGCAAGTCATACACGCGAGCGAGACCGGCGAGCTGCTATTCGCCGACCAGTTTGAGGCATGGCCCTACGGCCCGGTCATCAGAGATGTCTACGTTAAGTTCTCTGACTGCGGCGGCTTCCCGATAAAACGTGAGTTCGACATTAAGATAAATGATTCCATCCGCCCTTTCCTGGATGCAGGGGTGGACATGCTAGCTGAGAAATCCCCATGGGAGCTCGTCAGGATCTCACACGCCGAGGGGTCCCCGTGGGACGTCATCTACAACCAGAAACGCCTACACAAGGGAATCATCCCAAATGAGCTGATCATGCAGTGCGCTAGCGAGGTCTCTGAGTGACCGAGCAAGACTACGAAAAGGCGGCCGAAAACTTCGGAAGGGCCCTCTCTCTGCTTGCCAGCAAAATTGGGACTCTTTCGAAGCCGCCCCTGAAGGTTCCCCCTATAAACGCAGGCAGCGACGACGCAGAGAAACGCAAGGCTCTCCGAGACATGCTCGAATCGCTCGCCAGCACGGACGATGCCGCGGTGCTCTCCCAAGAGGACATCCGCCGAGCCTCGAACTTCTTCGCAAAGCTATATGGGGGGGAGCGAGCCCTAGCGCCATAGATATGCCGACATCTGCGACTTGGTATTCAATGCACTCGGGCAGTCCTCTGGGGACTTGGACGAAGGGGTCCCCTATTCGGTCAACTGCCTCGCCGAGAACATTCGCATCATCCATGAGTACCTGACGAAGCATGGACTTTGTGACCAGGCGAAAAGTGTCCTCAAACTCGCCGACCACATCGACCTGGAAAAGACGAGGCTGAGCCACGACATCGAACAGCAGCAGGCCATGCGCGCATTCAATGCGGCAATTGCCGAAGTGAAAGCGGAAAGGGATGAGGCGGACCAGAAACGCGCAGAGCTGGAAAGGGAGTTCGACGAGCGCCTCGACAAGACGAGGATGGAGTACATCGCGATCCTCGGCGTATTCGCGGCGGTTGTGCTCGCCTTCAACGGCGGCGTCGGGTTCTCGACTTCCGCGATGGGCGCGCTCGGCATTGACGGCGGCATACGCGCCATCGTGCTCCTCGCCGCGCTCGTGGGCTTCGTGCTCATCAACACGGTGTGCATCCTCCTCGTGTTCATCTGGAAGATGTCCTTCAACCACCGGAATATCGAGCTGGGAAAATGGCCGAGGAACTGCCTGATCGCCGCAGACGTCGTCCTCGTGGTCGTTATGGCTGCGATGATGGCGCTCTCCCACCCTGGACTCAGGGGGTTCATCGGGCTGTAGCCCGAACGCGACGCCAAGGGCCGTCCTCCGGGGCGGCCCTTCTCCTGGCGACACGTCCAGGAACATAGCCGTGCGGTAATCCTCCGCCGCATGGGGCACCGGGAAGCCGTCCTTTGGGGCGGCTTCCCGCTTTTCGCGGCGGGGCGCGATTGATTGGGGGCGAAGCTTGGACGCCGACGGATCGCGTCGAAAATGTTGGTGTAAGGGCGGCGCCCTAGCGCCCGTTTAACGAAGAACGGCCTTCGTCTTAGAATCTGAAATCACCACAACAACAGGTTCTAGGAAAGGACGAAGGCCGCTATGGAAATCTTATCAGACCCGACGCCGGACATGCTCGCCATGCCCCGGTTCGACGACGGCGCCATCGACATGCAGGAGCTGCTCAGGCGCCTCGCCGAGCAGGTCGTGAACGCCGTGATGGACGCGGAGGCCGACCAGCTGTGCGGCGGCGGGGCGAACAGCCGCAACGGCTACCGCGAGAGGGCGCTCGCCACCTGCGTGGGCACGCTGACGCTTCGTATCCCCAAGCTGCGCTCGGGCAGCTTCTTCCCCGAGGACGTGATTGAGCGCTACCAGCGCGTGGACCGCGCCCTCGTGGCCGCCGTGGCGGAGATGTACGCCACCGGCACGAGCACCCGCAAGGTGCAGCGCGTCGCCGAGAAGATGGGCGTGTCCAGGCTCTCCAAGGACCAGGTGAGCGCCATCGCCTCGAGCCTGGACGCCGACATCGAGGAGCTCTGCGGAAGGCCGCTCGACGGCTCCCCGGTGCCCTACGTCTGGCTCGACGCCACCTACGTCAAGTGCCGCCGCGGGGGCCGCGTGGCGTCCACCGCCGTTGTCACCGCCATCGGGTGCGACGCGGGCGGCTGGAGGCGCGTCCTGGGCGTCGACGTGGTGGATACCGAGTCGTACGACCCGTGGCTCGCCTTCCTGCGGACGGTCCGCGGCCGCGGCGTCTCCGGGGTGGAGCTCGTCGTCTCGGACGCCCACCCGGGCCTCGTCCGCGCCCTCGGCGAGGTCTTCCAGGGCGCCGCGTGGCAGCGCTGCGCCGTCCACCTCATGCGCGACTGCATGCGCGAGGCCGGCTCCTGGCAGCTCAGGCGCCGCGTGGGCAGGATCGTCTCGCAGGTGTTCCGCGCCCGCGACGCCGCCACGGTGGCGGCCATGTACCACGCAGCGTGCGACATGCTCGAGGAGTGCTGCCCGGGGCCGCGGCGGTGCTTGAGGAGGCCGAGCCCGACGCCCTGGCCTACCTCGACTTCCCTCCGACCCACTGGAAGCGGCTGCGCACCAACAACGTGCAGGAGAGGACGAACAGGGAGATAAAGCGCAGGTCGCGCGTGGTCCAGGTATTCCCGTCCACGGGCTCGCTCGTGCGGCTCGCCGGCGCGGTCATGTGCGAGCAGGACGAGATATGGCAGGAGTCCAGGTACTTCTCGGAGGCGAGGATGAACGAGCTCTACGACGAGGGGTGCAGGCGCGGAATCGAAGGGCGGGTAGACTGGGCCCAGCTTGAGGCGGAGGCCAGGAAGATGATAGAGTCCGGCCTCGAGCTTGCGGACAGGGTCGAGACGGCATAGGATATCACCGTATTCCAGGTTCCCGGACGCCGGGCAGACTCGCTTCGGTTCGGGCGCTACACCAACTTTCTCGACACTACCCGCCGACGAGCCGCTGGCGAACCCGCGCCACGAGACATACTGCCGCGAGCGCGTGGCCGGCAAGACGTAGAGGTATGCGATGTTTGCCGCATGGCCCGACCGCTCGCGCTGGAAGCCCGAGACGGTGGACAACAAGGCCTGCAAGCTCGAAGCCGAGCATGAGGTCAAGGCATGGATTGGCCGCTTCAAGAGGCCCGCAGCGGAGAAGGTCACCACGACGCGCGCCGAGGTGCTCGCGGGCATAAGTTATACCTTCCAGGCGGGCATAGCGCGCGTGCGCGGCACCGGGGACGGCAGGCAGCTGGACTACACTTCGGTCAACGCCGTCACGCAGCTGGGCAAGACCCTGCTCGACGTGCTGCCCAAAGAGGGGGAGGCGGCCGAGGCCGAGCGGTCCTTCTGCATGGACTCTGGGTCGACGAGTCGACGCTGTCAATCTACCACGCCGACGAGCGCATCGCCACGCACCGGTTGCTGCCGCCCAATATCAGGAATGTTACCGTCAATGGGAAATCGGCCAATTGGTTGTATTTAGATTAGCCCTAACGCAACTGCTACTCCAACGTTGACGAGGAGGGCGCATACGCCGTCCGCCTCGCCGAGCAGGAGGACGTGCTTGCTGAAGGCGGGCTCGTCTGGCATTCAAATACGTCAAGCTTACACCTTTCCGGTCAAATCTTGCTACAGCCCTGGTGAATCCAGACGCGAGGTTTTGTAAGGCCTCTATAAGGCGGAATCTGTAGAAGAGGGAGACTGTGTTATCGTGCGCTTCGACGATAATATGCTTGGAGAAAGGTTTTACGAGCTCTACCGCGTGCTCTTTTACCCTGGGCTTCACGAGAGGCCTGCGGCCAGAATGCGGGGTATACGACGGGAGCAACGAGCCGTTCGCCGAGTGGGGCCCGACGACCTGAAGCCTCTCATAAATGAGACGGACATGAAGAGACGGGGCTGATCTTTCGAGACTCTACGCGCGCGGACGCTTTACCGAAGGCAGAACCTCGAACGGATCCTCGTGAGCGATGAGCCGCAATAGGTCCGTGCGCCAACGGCCCGGCCCCGCTCTACGTCACCGAGCCCGTCCACGATGGCGAGGCTGTGGACGAATTCGTCGACCCGAGGTTGGGGGCGAGGATAGGCGCGAAGACAGGAGAAATTCTCTGATGGATAGTGTGTTCAATGACCATGTATTCCCTAAATACAAGGATCAACAGGTCATAAAGCCTCAGATGGATGGATTCAATGACCCCACTTTGAGAAATTTCACGCTGCTGGACTCGTCTGCCTTGATGAAAGATGAGCTTAAAGCCGACAGGTTCGACGATGAATTCATTAGATCTTTCCTCAATGCCGCCAAGGAGCTTGCGGCCGCCGGGAGAAGAGCGACCGACAGGCCGGGCATGTATGTGTTCCTGGAGCATTCCTACGCGATTCCGGTGATGTTCCTCACAAGGCACTGTATTGAGCTTTCAATCAAGAGGGCGATAAAAAGATGTGGGGCTAAGCCTAAGAAGGACCACAACCTTACGAGCCTGTGGAACTCCTTGCTCTCAAGGTTTCCGAGGCAAAAGTGCCGTGAAGATAATAGAACCATCAAGAACATGGGTGCTTTTGTAAAAGCCATTGCCGACGTCGATGACAACGGCATCAGTCTTCGCTATCCGCAAGACAAATCAGGCAGACTGACGCAGGACAGGCCGCTATTCGTGAACGACGAGGCAGTTGTCTCGTATTTGGAGAAGTTCGTAGAGCAGCTTCAACTGATTAACTTCGACTATCTTGCCGTGAATGGTAAATAAGTGGTTGGAAACCGCTGTTTATTGTTTGTGAAAACCATTGGTTGGAATCATGGTTTCAGATCTAATCCCGCTACAGCCCTGGTGAATCCAGACGTGAGGTTTTGTAAGGTTTCCATAAGGTGGAATCTGTAGAGGAAGGAGACTGTGATATCGTGCGCCCCGACGATGATATGCCTGGAGAGGGGTTTTACGAGCTCTACCGTGTGCTCTTTTACCCTGGCTTCACGAGAAGTCTGCAGCCAGAATGCGGGATGTGCGACGGGAGCAGCGAGCCGTTTGCCAAGTGGGGCCCGAAGACTGGAATTCTCTCTTTAAGACGGTGGCGCTGGCGGAAGGGCTGACTAAATGATCACGGATGGCGTTGTGATTAGTTTCAACGGTCAAATCGATTTCGGCACGGTTGTTGCTCTCCTAGCTCTGGCACTCACTCTCCTCCAGTGGATTGTCTCGCTGATACGTGGCCGCCGGGAGGCCGCGCGGAGTCAGGCATCGGCCATCTGCGCCCGCGTGGTCAGGATGCCCGAGGGGGAGATGGCCACGGTTGGCGGGTGCAGGGTTCATTTCGCGCCCCAGTTCGGCCTAGAGGTGATGAATAATAGCAACGACGTCATTTACCAAGTTATCCTCACTGCCGTGCTCGTCCAAGGTGCTGGGCCTCAAGACGGAAGGGACGTCGAGGGGTGTGGCGGCAGAGTTCTACTCTCGTCCGTTGCTCCGGGCAAAACCGTGAGGCCCATCGGGTATCTCGATTGCTCGATGCATAAGACCTTCGGCTGCGAGGTGGCTTTCACCGATCGCTATGGACGCAGTTGGGTGCGGAAGAGTGACGGTCATTTGTGCAGGATTCGATTCAAAACGCCCGTCGATTATTATGGTCTGATGCTGCCTGTAGAGTGGATGGACTTCGATGAATGGTAATCGACATGCTCTGGTTTTGAACGAAAAGTCCCAGAGACGATCGATAACGATTCTTCTTTTATATTCCGCTCGCAGATAGACCCCGCCATGTTGACCACCGAACGCATCTTGACCGATGTGCTCGTGCCCCTCTTCGGGCACAGGACCATCGATTAAAAGCTGTTTCTCTGCAAGGGACTGCGCGACGCGGGCATTCCCAAGAGCAACTTTCTGAGCGACCGGCTCGGCAAGCACCCGAATAAGCCAATCAACCGGTGCACTTCCGACAGGGTGCTACTTTTGGCAGACATCACCCTGAGGGGCAAATGGAAGATCTCACAGGCAACCGCCTCTAACATGATTCGCTCGTTCATCCTCTGCTCAATCTCCCCGCACAGGGCATCAACTGCCTCGGCGATCTTGGCGGCCCCGGCCGCCCGGCCCTCAAGCTCCTTAATGCGTCCTCTTGCTTGGCGAGATGGACCTTGAGCTCGTCGGGGCCATCGTCGGTGGCGGCCACTTCTTCTTCCGCATGCTGTGCTTGTTCATCTGGTTGCTCTTGCGGGTCCTGCTGCGTCTCTGCCGCCTGCGCACCATCGGTGCCCCCCCCTTCATGGGAACCACCCTCGTGAATCACGCAGGCAAATGCCCGCTCGAATGCATGTCAAGAGCAGAGTGTTTCTCTGTCACAAGTTTGAAGTCAGCTCACGCCAAATTTCATGTAACCTTGTGCCACTATTTTAGCTTCTGAGGGCTTTGGCACAATCTAAAAAATACCCGCTGTAACTGTGCTATCTTAAGCATGTTCCATCTTTCTGAGACTGAGAGGTAATGGTATATGGACGCAATAGACTACATGCCTAGGCTGGTGAGAGCCTGTTTAGAGAATGACAGAAGACTCGTAGAATCAGTCTCGCTCACGGTGTCCCGCAAGCTGAGACGCGATCGTCCCGATCTCGCTTCGGAGATTGCTGGGGCGCTTGCCGCATCTGGCATGAGAAGCGAGGCTACCCGTGCAGCCGAGATAAACCCGCTACCGATCGACCGAGAGACCCGCTTCTCTCTCGTAGAGCTCATAGAGCCAACCGAGCTTCCGGATCCCATTCTCGATGCTGCAGCCACAAAAGAGCTTGGCGACTTTCTCAAGGAGAGAAGTCTGATTCAGCGGTTTTTCGAGGATGGGATCGAACCCTCGAACAGCATCCTCTTCATTGGCGCTCCGGGCGTGGGCAAGACATACACGGCCAACTGGCTTGCATACAAGCTCGCTCTTCCACTCATAACGCTCGACCTCGCAACCTCGATATCCAGCTATCTCGGTCGATCCGGGCAAAACATCAAGAGTGTCTTCGACTATGTCCGCGCACAGCCTGCGGTGCTCTTCCTGGACGAGTTTGACGCAATTGCGAAGCGGCGTGATGACGAGGGTGACCTCGGCGAATTGAAGCGCCTTGTGAACGTTCTTCTCAAAGAAATCGAGACATGCCCTAAGGGCAGCATCGTGCTTGCAGCAACAAATCATCCGGAGTTGTTGGATAGGGCGATTTGGCGGCGCTTCGACAGAGTTATAGAGCTGCCGCTTCCCGAGGAGGATGAACGCATGCGACTCTTCGAGAGGCACCTGCCCAGCGACCGCTTCACGCTCTCGTCAGAGGTGCTCCTACTCATGGTCGAGAAGAGCGCGGGCATGAGCGCCGCAGACATTTGCAAGCTTTGCGAGCACATTAAGCGCCAATCAGTGATGAACCCGGGCGAGAGCATAGAAATCATTTCTCTGAGCGAGCTGTACTCCAAATGCAAGCCTCAAACGAAGCAGGATAAGAGTGAGGCATGCATAAAACTCAAAGAAATTAAACCAGCTCTTACCGTGCGAGACGTTGCGCGGATCGTCGGAGTCGGCGCCTCGACGGTCTCCCGTTACATGAAGGAGGCATAAGCCATGTTCGACCCGCTGCCAATTCTTGCCCACGGCGAATCGTATGCTCAGCCAGTTCAGAAGAAAACCGGTGGAGGTCCTAGGCCACGGCCACATGAGTACGAAGAGGCTAGGGTCCGCCTCCTTGCTAATATCGGCACTGTGTCCAGGAAGATACAGACCGACCCCGATTCCTATCTTGAGGAAAAGGTGGTTTGTATACGTATGGAGCCCAAGTTCGAAGCAAAGTCCTATGCACCCTCATCGGTGCTCACCTCTTCGGACGAGTTGCAACTCATCGGCGGCAGGAGATACAAGACAGGCAACGTGCAACCTCAGAAGAACAGCGATGACGAAGACGCAGGAGAGCAGCCTGAGTTCGCAAAGCTCTACTTCCTGCGAACGACCTCAAAGGGCATCGCCGATTTTGAGAACGCGCTTCGCACCGGGTCAAACACATCGGATGCATGGCGCAACGAGGTAATGTCCATCCGTTCCTTCGATCTGCTTGAGCCTGAGGAGAAGATACTTGGCTTCGATGCGGAATGGAAAGAGGGCCTGGTCGAGGCCGTGCTTCATCCGCTCCAAGAAAGCGCCGAGGATGCCATAGACCTGTTCTGCAAGGCAGCAGGCCTCGGTCGTGACAAAATCGAGGTACGGACATACAAAGACGGCGTTACATTCATCGCCGCACAGTTGAGCAGGGAAGCCACTATGGCAGCAGCGAGAATCAACCCGCTGCGCACGGTTCACCCGATGGGAAGAATCGCCTTCGAGCCGATACGGAGCGCGATGAGCGCGCCAGCACCGCAGGTTGCTGCAGCCCAGAATGTCCCACCTGTGACCGTCGGCGTCTTCGATGGTGGATGCAATCCCAATGTCCCGCTCCTCGCCGGTTATGTCAATGCGCATGATGCCGTTGCATCACTGCCCGACCAAGGCGGCATCGACCATGGAACGGGAGTCTGCGGAGCCGTGCTGCATGGCGAGCTTTCCGGTAAGGGAGCTAGTGACGTCCTCCCTGCACCCGAGGTGAAGGTTGAGAGCTTTCGAGTGCTGCCGCCGAGCGATCCCGTCGACATTGACCTCTACGAATCGATTGACGCTATCGAGTACGTAGTCGGGCATTATCCTGACATCCACCTGTATAATCTCTCGTTTGGCCCCACTGGCCCCATTCTCGACGACGACATCAGCCGCTTTACTTATGCGCTTGATGTGCTGTCGTACAACTGCGATGCTGAGCCGCCCCTCTTTTGCATTGCGGCCCGCAATGACGGTGATTTGCCAAGTCCAGATAATCGTGTGCAGTCACCAGCGGATCTGGTCAACGGCATCGGAGTTGGCGCGTTTTGTATAATGCCTGATGGTACGAAAGCACGCGCTCCTTATAGCTGTGTTGGTCCGGGAAGAGAGGGTGCCAAAATCAAGCCCGACCTCCTTGAGTATGGAGGGGACATCAACAAGCCATTCGTGGTGGTTGCCTCAAGCGGCAATGCTTTAGGCGCAAGCGCGGGTACCAGCTTTGCATCCCCCTTACTCGTCCACAAGCTTGGCAGAATGATGTCGCGAAGCGAGGATATCTCACAGCATCTCGCCCGGGCTCTGGCCCTCCACAATTCGGAGCACAGTGATAGCTTTGTTCGAGAGGAGTACGGTTTCGGCATTGCTCCAGATGATCCATCGACTTGTCTGAACTGTGACGACAACCGTGTCACCACGCTATATCAAGGCACGCTCAGACCCAAGCAGCTTGTCTCGCTGCCGATATTTGCCCCCGGCATCGAGTCGGCGAAGGGGCTTATCACAATCAGTTGGACCATCGTTGCAGTCTGCAAAACGAATCCCAACGATTCGGATGCCTACACCTCAAGCTGCATAGTAGATACCCTCATTCCCCACGCCAACAAATTCACGTACTCGCTCAAAGGTACAAGCTATAGGCATACGGTGAATCTCGCCACCGAGGAGGGGCGTATCAAGGCGGCTGAGCTTGAACTACAGGGCTACACCTCATCAACCTTGCCGGTGAGCAAGCCTGCAAAGAAGTACTGGGAAGAGTCAGAGTTACGAGCCAACGACATGAAGTGGGACAGTGTCATCAGCAGGACACAACGCATGAAATCAAGCTCATTGTATGACCCGAAGCTGACGCTCCAATCCATATTCCGTAACAATAACGATCCCGATGCGCTCACTCGTTACTATGCTGTCGTGACGGTCGATGCTCCAGGCTACAATGGCAGTCTTTACAACAGTACGCTCCAGGAGTATCGCAACTTGCAGCCAATCAAGCTTAGGATTGAGCCGCGTCTTGAGGCAAGGAGTTAATAGAAGGGACGGCCATCGTGCATAATTGCCTGATGGCCGTTCTGCTACATACAAAGCAATAGATAGTATTAGGCAGACAAAACGATGCCTCTCTTGTCGAGTAACCTGTCTACTGTGTTGAACAATTCTTGAAAGTTTCCAAGGGTCACATTAACGAACTGATACCTTAGGTCTTTGGAATGTAGACTCTCTCTCCGAAGAGCTCAGTAATCCCCAAGTTGAATTGTGACTTGTCATGGCGACCTTCTTTTTCGAGGAAGGTCGCCATGACCCCATTCCGGTCTTGTGATTATTCGCTGATTATTTCATCAGTTTTGGTATGCCGTTCCATGCCGCACTGGCACGAGCTCCACGGTAGGCTGATACACATTGACACTAAGAACCTCTACGCGCCCGCAAGAAGCGTTTTCTTTTCAGAACAATCCAGATGGCACGAAGCGTGCCTTGGCAACGGGTAGGAGCTGATGCTGGCTTAGGTACTGTAAGTGGCAGTAAAGCTGTAGCTAAATCTAGAACTTCGAAGTTGTCTTTGGAGTTGGGCGCATCTATAGTCGAGATTCCTGAGTCCATGGGTCGGACTTTCGCATCGGCGTCGCCTCAAAACACATAACGTGGACTGAGCATGGTTCGACCGCCAGCTTTCAATCAAGCTTATGCCATCATTGTTGTGAACGGGGCGACCTCGGTTGTGGGTTGATATAGCGCAGTGAAAGAAATCTTTCGCTCTAAGTTGATGCAGGAGGGAATAATGGAGACATGCCGGTCAAAAGAGCCTGCTGATCAGCTCATCGATCATATTGATTCCTATCTCAAGGATAAGGACAATCAATATGCAATTGCACTTGAGGGAGATTGGGGATCGGGAAAGACCCGATTCATCGAAGGGAAACTCAACGAGTATCTCGAAAAGGGCGAATACAACCTTGTCCGCGTTTCCATGTTCGGAATTGCCACTGCTGATGATCTATACGAACGTATTGTGATGGCGTTTGTACACCTTAGCGATAAAGGTATGAAGGCGCAAGCTGCTGCCAAAACTATAGGGGGCGCCCTCAACGGTATTTCGAGGGCTTTAATTAAAAGAACGGGATTATCGGTGAATCTCGCCGTCGGGATACAATCCGTTGCCTGCCTAATGCTCAAAAAGAAGCACTTTCTTGTATTCGATGATGTGGAGAGGCGTTCTAAACATAGCGACGATTTGGCGCTATTCGGAACGATGAACGATCTTGTCGAAAGACTTGGATTGAAGGTCATGCTGGTTTCAAATGCCTGGGAAGGAAGTGATGTGCAATCGATGCGAGAGTTCGATAGGGACGTACGCGAAAAGCTAATTTGGAAAGTCTATCCTTTCAAGCCGTGCCCGTCTGCATTGGCCAAAGAAATTCTCATGGGAGATTGTCGCCCATCGGAAGACCTTGATATGCATAGCGCCATACTTGCGGGGGTAGAGGCCAGCGGATGCGTAAATGCTCGGGCAATGATTCGTGCTCATGAGCTAATCAGAAGAATTTGCAGCCTTGAGGTGCTTCAAAATACAGGAATTGCACTTCAAAACCGGTTTTACGCTCTACGGGACGCAGTCCATTTTGCTTTGTTGACCTCCATGGGGAACGCACCTTCCATGCCACAAAACGGAAAGCCAGAGGAATGGCTCAGTCCGGAGGCGCTGGAATACGATCGCAGAGTGTCTCTTTACGAGCAATACTCTGATTTCTCCGTGATAGGTAAGGCATTCGACCCTTCAGGCGATGTAGATATTGAAGATCTCGAACAAGGGTTTAAAACATACATTTGGAAACGGTACCCGAGCAACCGCGATACCCTCGAAGTTAGGGAGATCGCTAAAAGTATGCGGTGCGCTTACGATCTTGATGACGATAATGTAGATGGCCTCGCGCAGCGTTACTATGATTTAGTTACTAGAGCACATTATTCAGTCGATTGTTTGCACGACGTGCTCGAGGTTTATTACCTGCTATCTGACCTCAAATGGGAATGTCCATTTTCGCAAAATGACTTTATCAAATATTGCAAGAAAGTGATCGATGCCGATCTAGACAAAGCTTCTGAGCTCCTCTCTGGACCAGTATTTAGTGCAGACGAAAGGCGGAAAAGACGGGCGCTCGCCGAAGAACTTGAGCGTTATGCTCGGACAGAGCTGAATAAAAAGATGTCGAGTCAGTTGATGATATCTGAGGGAGCGGAGGGACTGACGGGCAGGGAGATTGCTCGACTTCTCAACGATGCTGCAGAACGCGATGTCAAAGTGTTGGTTAATGCTAGTCCGAGAGTCATTGTCGAGTCATTTTGTAGAGAAGATGCGGCGAATCAAGAGGCGCTTCGCAAGTTCTTTGTGCATCTTCATAACGTTTGGATTCCGGGTGGGGTGCCATCGGCGGATTTAGTTGAATGGATACTTGAGATAAAGACTGCACTGGAAGAAACGAACGTTGAAACGAAAACTGGATCAATGAGAAGGCGTTTGTTCTTGAGAAATCTGGAGGAGCTTGAGAGCCGATTTGGGTATCCCGTACAGAAGTAGCACCGATGCTCCACTTGCCGTGCGCTTCAGTGCCAGCGGTCTTGTTTTGCGCTTGCGCGGTGCCGGCTTGATTTCATTTGTTGCATAGATTGAAGGATGCGCCAGTCACGTCTTCTTCGCTTGCTCACGGTCTTCTGTCCGTCTCGGCTGCATGGTGGGTCCGATTGCTTTTTCGGAGTGGCAATGATACGTATGGTGTGAAACGGATGGTACGCGGATAACGAGGGGCGGAAACAACGACAGCCCCACGCTAAAGGAAAGGAGCGGAGGAACTATGCCAGAAAATAATATACCAGGCCTCTTCACCGTCTACTACATGAATCAGCAGAAGGTGTTCGAGACGAGGATGCTCCTGGACAACAAACTCAAGACTACAAGCTCCAAGGAAAACCAGAACGGGACGACAAAGAGAGCATCATCGAACGCCGAAGCGGAGCTCAACCCTCCCTTTCTGACGAAACTCAGGGCAAAACTCGAAGGAAGCGTCAGGCACGAAAAACAAGAGAAGATCGTGGACACCCTCGAATACGTGAACACAAATAGCCGGATGCTCGCCGACATAATGGAGCATTGCAAAGCCCCCGAAAGCGGAACAACGCTTGCAGAAGGCGACCTCGCATACATCGGCGATGTCTCGCTGGAGCTCATCAATGAGGAGGAGATTCGAGGCATCATGGCGATCATGAGCGGGACCTTCGACGGAATCACCGTCCCCGATGCCGGAGACCTCGACATCGGCCACATGATGCAATCCTTCATAGGAGACGGCGCAGCCTTCAAGCTCAGAGGAAACCGCGCAAGAAGAAGAACGCCGCTGTACGCGAAGATTCCCCTCGATGGAGAAGAAATGTTCGAAAGCGGGTACACAATCGACGACCTGCTCATCGGAAAGGTCGGCATCGTCGGGATATGCAAAGGGAAAATCACCCCGGCCCAGATGAAGAGCCCCCTCGATTACTTCCAACAGCCAGACGACCCGAAACGCACGCCGCAGAACGACATTGTTATATGCGGAAAGAACCTGTCACCCACCGCCATGACCGGCGGCGGCAATCGGATAGAACAGGGCTATTACATAGACATCCTTGCTGTCATTCAGGCAGTGTCCTTCGAGGCTTGATAGGCAACGCCATGCGCAAACTCGTCACATACAACAAATCCCAGTATAAAGCCCTGATCGACCAGCTCGGAGACGGCGGCTTCAAGTTGATGTCGCTTCTCGAACTACACGGAAGCGACCAAATCTCCGAGCTCCTCTCCGAGAAAAAGCTCGTCGTGGACGTTTCATCACTTGTGGGGTTACTCTCGGGCGATCTTCAGCTGGCATCGAAATTCGAGCTCCTCGTCCACCAGCTACCCTTTGGCACCCTCTTCATCGGAGACTATAAAACCGTGAACGAAGGAGCATGCCAATTGAGAACCATGTTCGACGACATTATAGAATGCGACATCGAGATCGATAAGGACGCCCAGAAGGACAAAAGAGTAAAGAGAACACTCGTATCCCTCGACGAACTCGAATTCAAACAGGTCCTCACCACCCTCGAAAGCGAGCTCATAGGCCAGATCGAATTCAAACGCTCCTTCGAATCCCGATCGCGCAGCTTCAGGCTCTTCAACGCGCTCGACGAGCAGCCGGTGTTCTCGTTGCTCCTTCTTGGCCCTTCGGGTGTCGGGAAAACAGAAGTCGCCAAGATTCTCTGCGAGGCAATCGCGCCATGCCAGCCCCTCCCTAAAGTCAATCTTGGGAACTACAGCAGCAAGGACTCTCTAAACTCCCTGATTGGCAGCCCGAGAGGATACATGGGAATCGAAGAAGGCGAGCTGGGAAAGAAGATCGACTCGTCCGATGCCGGAATTCTCCTGGTGGATGAGTTCGAGAAAGCTGAACCCGCCGTCTGGAACTTCTTCCTCGATCTCCTCGAGACAGGATCGTTCACGGACTCCCAAGGGATGGAGCACGATCTCCGCGGGTTCATCATCGTATTCACGACAAACTGCCCCCTCGGGAAGATCAATGAAACTTTCCCGGCAGAACTCCTCTCCCGCTTCAATTTGATGAGCCACTTCTCCAAGCTAAGCGTAAGCGACAAAAAGTTCTTTGTCGAAAGATACGTATCCATGTTTGCCAAGAAGTACAGGGAGACTGCTCCCAGTGGCTTGCCGACATTGCCGGACGACATCGCCGACAGGGCAATGATGGAAATCGACATTGAAGCGACCGAAAACATCCGGATCCTCAAGAACACAACAAGATCTTGGATCAGCGAATTCGTAGAGAAGGCCCGAAAGAGCAGTTCAATCGCGACGCAGCCCTCCATCATCAACGCCCAAACATAACGAATATATGTTCTTATTGCATCGCATCTACATTACGAAATTCAGATTGCTTGAGATGTCTTGACGCAAGTTCAGATTCACTTCGGAGTATCATGCTGTCAATTTGAAGGATGCTACCTGCGCTTTTGAAGAATCGAAACGGAGGTTGTAAGCCGATTCTTCCTTTCACCGACTGGCAAAACGATTTACACCTAATTGTGGGAGTTGCCCACGCGATTTCTCTTTGCTCCTGCATCGATCTCGCTAAACTAATAACTGCTGCTACCAGGGCATTTTCTGGTGCACATTCTATTGGCTTCTGCGAAGATCGGAGCGGGTATGTTTGCTGCCGAGTCCTACACCAGCCGTCATCACATTGCGATTTTTAGCATGGCCTGCCTATGCGTTTTGCTGGGCGGGCCTTCTTATGCCGCGGGCGCGGAGAGCCTCATCATCGCGGGCGCGACGTACTACGAGCCGGGTGTGTCGGGCCCCGGCTGGGCCTGGACCGATGCCGACCACCTGGAGCTTAACGGCTACGCGGGCGAGGCCATCGGCGCCGAGGGCGACCTGGTGCTGACGCTTGCCGAACAAAACTCCGTGACGGAGTCGCATGCGCCCGATGCGGACATCACGCTGTGCGGCATGGAGGTGTGGGGCAACCTGACGCTTCGCGGCACCGGGACCCTGACGGCGACGGGCTCGCAGTGCGGGATCCACGTTTCGCAGGTGCTCGTGGTGGACGGCTGCACCGTCGATGCCCGGGCAGGCGGGGCCGATATTACGGACGAGGCGGTCGCCGGCGTGATCGCAGGCGACATGGCCGTGCGCGGCGGCGGGCGCGTCGTTGCAGCGAGCGCCGGGTCCGGAGCGGGCGTGCGCGCCTACGGCGTGTATCTGCAAGATGCGGGCCTTGGCGATGGTGCGTCCGGCTGTCGGCTTTCTGTCGACGCCTCGTGGCTGGATGCGACCGGTGCCGATGGCGGCGTTGCGTGCACGGGCGGGTCGCTTGTGTCTGCGCGGTTTGTGACGCCTGCCGGCGGGGCTTTTGGTGCTAGCGGCGTGGTGGATGCCGGCGGCGCCGTGGCGACGCATGTGGTGATTGAGCCCGATGTGGCCACGCCTCCGGCGGGGGAGACCGACAGGGGCGAGGTGTCTGACGATGGCGCGGACAAGTCTCCCACTGATGCTAACCCCGCTGCCGGAGAGCTCACTACGGGACCCACGGCAAATCCCGCGCTGAAACCCGCGGCCACGACAACCAAGACAACAACGACAGTGACCAAGACTACGATCGCCAAGACAACCAAGCCCAAGCCTGCTACAGCAACGACGTCGTCGCTCCCCAAGACCGGCGACAGCAACTGGATCGCCGCTTCCGTGATGCTTTTCCTGCTTGGTACAGTACTTCTAGCTGCCGCATGTCGTTGTTGAGATAGAGGCCATTTGGAAGAAAGGGACATCCACAAGGTATAACTATTTGCGTGTTTGTCTATAGGCACCCAATTATCGAAGGCAGAGGCCATACGGACGTGATCATGGGCTGAATCGTGACATGCGACCCAGGTCCACATGAATGAGAAAAGCATTCAATAATGTCGCAGGTTAGACTGAAGGCAACGAAAGGGCACCGGGATCTTTGTCGACCCTGGTGCCCAAGCGAAAGACCATCAGAGTTGCCTCGCAATATTCGACGGTGCTAAAGCGGGCAAATATTAAACCGGACTCATTGGTGAGCTGTATGAGCTGGTTTCTTAGTGACACCCCGGATTGTCTATAAGCAAAAGTCTGGTGTTTCGGAAATGTTGTACCGTACGCCAAAACTGTCAATCTCTTGTTTTAATACAGCCCACTCAATTTCTAAAAGCAGCCGCATAACATCGTAAATTGTCACAATGCCTCGAATCCCCTTGCTCCTCATCCGCACGAGTTCGTAAATCAATTGAACAGAAATCGTTGCTGTATACGGTTCACCGCTTCTATCAAGATTTAATGCTCTTGCAGCATCAATGATCGCGGTGCCAAATAGAAGCTCAGGGCAAATCCCTTCAGCGGGGTTTTCGATTGTGATATTTACCTTATCTGCGCAAAGCTCAATTTCTGTTTCTCCGGCTCTGCTTTGTTTGAGAAAGGGTTCCGTTTTACCTAGACCTAAATATTCCGTTCTTTTAAGACGCTGCCTGCGGCAGCTCTCCTTAAACATATTGTTACGACAATCTATGATGGCGGCATTCGCAATCTGGTCAGTCAGGCATGGGTAAAAACCTATTAGGATCCAATCGACCTCGCAAGATGCCTTGAAAAGGAGATTGTAAATTTCCGCATAAAGTGGGCATTGTCCACTGTCGAGGCGGGCCACTCTTGTTCCATCGTGAATGAATAATCCCTGAAAATCTGAATGAATTTCAATTAAATAGCCCAATTCAATGCGTCCATCATCACCGCTAAGTTCAGTAAGGTGATTGCGGTATTTAGGTAATTTACGAGCATGACCTGTTTTTCCACCAAACAATCGGGCATCTAGAGAGCGCATCAGATCGTCACAGCATGCACAGCTTTGATGATATTTTGCCAACGAGACATAGTTTGCGACGATGCTCGCCAATTCCTCCGGCAAAACATCGTCGGCTTCAAGCCTTGGCATTAGCTTTTCGCGCTCAGCTTTCATCACAGATGTGAACTCAGCAGATTTTGATTGAGCGTTTCGACCATGTTTGATGTTATGGTCGATTCTAAAATGTTCCAAACCAACAATGGATCCATTTTCGCGGGTAATAACAATATCAGGGCACTCGCTGCCTGCATTAATAGATCCATTCACCTTCAAGGCAGCTTTCTTCTTGTAACCGCCCGAGACCATCGACAGCTTAAGAACATCATCGAACACTTGCTCTTCGTGCGCGTTCTGGTCGCTTTTGTTCTTGCTCATGCCGGATCCTCCGCCCTTATAAGTGAAACATAATTCAACTCGCGCCTTTTAACGTTGTCGATAGACGCTCACTGAAAGGTAAGCAATTCAGCAATGTCATCAAGGGAGCCAAGTCTCAAATCCTGATAGGGAATGAAGCCGTTGAACACATTGTGCGTCACACCATCCCAGTCCTCCTGTTTAAAGTCGATATCTCAGTCGTGGCCAGTGACGATTCGAAACTCATGTTGATATTCATATGCACGATTCTTGTGAAAAGGAACTTCACTGGCTGCCTGCTTAAAGTTGGATAACGCCACATTGGGCTCAAATATGTCTCCGTCATAAGAAACCAGTCCAAAATTGATACCTTCAGGTTCCGCTTCCTGAAATCGAAGCAAAAACTCGACAGGATCCTTAATCAAAACTGCAGCGCCTCTATTTGAAAATTCGTCTTTAATGCGCCGCCCATCCTTACTCTGTAGGAAAAATTGATAATTCGAATCTTCAAGTGCCGTCATGCAGTAAATTGCACGACTTGAACCAACAGACATAAAACTTGTAAGGAGACCCTCGTAGGCATCAGACCTTCCATCTCCCGCCTCTTTTGATCTAAATTCATCAATCGCCTGCAGGTAGGGGATTCCCTGGATAAGTTGTTCCGCATAAACTCTCTGCGTAACAAATTTGATTAATGACCCAACACGCCACTGCTCAAGTGCGCCGGCAATTTCCGATTTAGAGATTCGCCGAACCATACAATCATCTCCTTGCTGCTATTCTTCACTTCTTATCAGAACTAATCCAGTGAGCTTAAACGATGGTGTATATCTATCAACGTTCTCCTCATGCATTGTCAGATGACGCCGATTCGACGACGAAAGATGACTTGATCTAACCAGCCCCATAAGCTCACCAATTATTCCGCTAGAGTCGTACAAGCTCATAATGAAATGGCTCTGATAAAAGCTAGTGTCTTATGCGTAGAATTGCTCAATAAGTGGAGTCGTGAGATTACTGGATTTTGTAGAAGACTTCTTGTGGAGAGGAACACGTTGGCTGAATATATATGCTCGTTTATCTCTTTAGCATTGGCGTTTGCCGTCGCCGTTGTACAGTATTGCCAGAGTAAGCGCATGGAAGAACTCGAGCGTCGCCAGGACGAGAGGGATGAGCGTAGGCACGCCGAAGGGAGTAAGGCACGAGCGATTGAATTCATCTCGAAGCATTACGCCGACAGAGGCCTGATTCCGCTATGCGCCGTTGCCGCCATGCACAATGATCTTTTCCATTATTCACGTAAGATGTATTGGGAATTCTGCTGCCTTGTGCCGGAGGTGCAGAATCTGATTCTTAAATACTGCAATCTTGACTTGCGGGTCAGGGGAGAGGACGACCTGTTCGTCCGTTGCATCGCCGCAGTCGAAGCCGCCCTCCGTGACCGCTTTCCAGAAGATGAACCTGTTCTTTATGATGATGGGAAATACGTGCTTCGCAGTCTGGAAAGGTATGCGGGGGAGAGACTGCCAGCACCTCGGGTTGGCCTTCTTCCTGAGTGCTTGGACTCTTCCTTCCTGCCCCCTGATAGCTGTACCCCGGGGTACGATTACCTTATCCGTAAGGTACTTTCCGAGGCCTTCGAATCGAGGGATGCTTCCTTCGCCCCCATTTCCTATCTAAAAAATGAATATCAATTCGAATCGAGCTCCGAGATTGAGGCCTGCCGATTCGCGTCGACCATTGCATTCTACGCGGCGACCTACGGCTCTGGTGACGAGGCCAACGATAAGGACTACGGGTGCCCCGGCGGTTTCGATGGCGAGAGAATCGAGACCATGGAAGACCTATTTCTTCTTACTGTCTTCCAGATATATACCAAGCTTCTGCTTCCGAACGAAGGGTAAGAAATAACACGAGGCATTCGTTATTTGACTCTGCCTAATTCTGCCAAAATCATTTTCGATACCTCACTCATTTCCTTCATTACTTGGGCATACTTAAATCAGAAATTGGTCGTAGGGCGCGACCAACGAAATCAAAAGAAAGCCCACTGAGAAGATGTCTTCAATCTCTTTGGGTTGGAGGCATTTTCTTTTTCGGAGAGTCTGCATGAATTCTAAAAATGTCTTTTTGACAAACTCGTTCTACAAAGAACATCCAAACCATCTAGTCTGCTCTTTATACTCGGATATAAACACTAAGGAGGTAGACGTGTTTTGGAGCTATGTTCAGCTTGATGACGGCACTCAGTTTGCCTACTCAGAGACAAGAGATGACGGGACCGTTCGCGTAGCCGTCGAGCGTCCGGTTGACCTTGGCTTTGACCATGCAGAATGCTTCTTGCCTGCGGTTAATTGGTTCAATGTCGAAGGATTTTCTATTGACGATCTGGATTTTTTGACCGAGTTCGTTAGATCAAACGCCCCATTTATCTTCGAGCTTGCAGAACGGCAAAAAGCCGGACCGGCGGTTTCGGCGCTGGCCCCCTGACGTCTACTGTTGAACGGCAAATAACCCATGATTACGCCTACCGACATATCCACCGCCGCCTCCCGCGTGCTTGCTCAATACGACGTCAGCGAAGCATATTTATTTGGCTCGTTTGCCCGAGGCGAGCAAACGCCCAATAGCGATATTGACTTGCGCCTAGTCTGCGGCAACGCCATGACGTTCGGCACGCTTTACGAACTCTCCCATGAGCTCGAGAGGGAACTTGGGCGAAAGGTTGAAATCGTCACCAACCCACCAGAGCACATGCGCCCAGCATTCCGCAAAAGCATCAAGCAGGAAGAGATACGCCTTTATGTCTCAACATAAACGAAACGATGAGCTTACGGATACAACCCTACAGCCCTGTCCTCCCAAAGAACCTAACGCCGAAAGCCTAGAGGCCATCCGCGAAGGGGATGCGTTCTTTGCCAGTGGAGAACTAGGTCGTTTCGACAACTCCGCCGACCTTATCAATGCAGCTCTAAATGCCCCTGAAATGTGAGAAAACTCAATCACCAAAGAGACGGCCGTCTTGGAGGTGCCAGATCGGCGAGGTACGTACCTCGCCATTTTTGTCCTTCGACGGATAGCGGTACTATCCAGCCTTCTGGCATATCCCGAGAGCCGACGAGCGCGACCGTGTGACTTCTGGGTTTGCCTTGCAGCTCTTCCCATTCATTTGTATGCTTGACTTTGATTTTGGTCGTAAGGCGCGACCAACGGAATCAAAAGAAAGCCTGCCGAGAAGACCTTGGTCGCAGAGCACGACCAACGCAATCAAAACAATGCTCGCGGAGAAGGCGCTTTCAATCGCATTGATTGGAGGCGCCTCTAATACCAAGAGATATCTACTCTGCCGGAGAGCCAGGAGCAAAGGTGGCGGTCGAACGCGCCTGATAACGGGTATAGCTCTAACGAAACCAGTACTACGCTTGGATCCAGGACCTCGTTTCCGGAAGCCGCACGACCAGTGGACTCGCCGAAGAGTTGCGCCGCGGTTGCATTGTGGGCGCGGGCGACCCGTCACCCGTATAGAATCAAAGCATCCGCACGCCAGCTATGAGATGGATTGGAAGCCACATGGAGATCCCCAACACCCTGTACAGCAATGTATACGACTTTGCGTTTTGCCCCGAGCCCTGCTACGACCGCTTGGTCGATCTCGCCGACCCCGAGGACTGGGGCCCCGGCAACCGCATCCTCAAAAACTATCTGTCGTTTTCGTTTAGCCGCGCGGTGTTCCTGACCGAGCGCGACGTGGACCAGACTGCCCCATTACAGTTTGAGTCGTCCGAAAGGGCGGCTCTTTTCCGTTGCATGGTTATACGATTGAGCCGTACCGGTGGTCGCTGGCCGACCGCCCCGGACGGCCGTCAGCCCCTGCCCCGTAGAGGGCCCGGGACGTGTTGCCGCCGGGGCGGGAGGGGCCGCGGGGAACGACTGATAGAGATGTGCCGGGCCCGGACCGGGCCACGGCCGGGTAATGTGGGTGTCGCTTCCGCGGCTTACGGCCGGC
>NZ_JADNJQ010000029.1 GCF_015555045.1 Collinsella aerofaciens
CATTGTGGCATCCCGAGCCCGCGGAAAGAAGCTGCGCCGCGGGGGAGGCGACCCAAATGGCTTTCTCATATCGTCTTACGTTGCTTCGAACGTTGCTTGAGTGCCTCGGAAAGCCCGACGAGCGCTGTGAAGAACGAGACCAAAGCGGTCAGAAGTCTCACAAAATCAATCAGATCGGTCATGGGCATCACCTCCCATCAGATGGAGGGCGTTGCCCGGCACATGGAACTGCCGCCAACGATACCGATTCTATCAAAGCGTAGTTGTATATGCGAATATATGTTCGTATTCCAAGAACACAGACCCCTGTGACAAAGGGGCTGCCCCTTTGTCACATTATTCGATGACAGTGTGGGAGTTTTGCTTGTGCATGGTGGCGAGCATGTGTTTGGGGACGGTGTGGACCATGCAGCTGCCGATGGTCGCACTCGCGGCGGCCTTAGCTGCATCGCTTGCGTTTTTGGTCGCGTAGCTGTGGCGGAAACGCTTGAGCATGGCGATGTCGTTGCCGCCGTCGCCGTAGACCGCGACCTCATCCTCGGCAATACCGTAGTAGCCCGCCAGCCAGGCCACACTCTCGCCCTTGTTACATGCCACGTCCGTGATCTCGAACATCACCGGATCGAACGGCGCGTTGACCACGCGGTCCGATCGCTCGGCCAAATACGCCTTAAGGTCGCGCTCCAGCTCGGGCCAGGTCACGCGACAGTTAATCTTGCATACATCGTGACGCAGGATGTCACCGATCGACTGGTCGAAATACTGTTCCTCGTGGTACCCGCCACGCGCACGCATACCACGCATCACGATGCGCTTGATAGGGCTGTCCTTTTTAAAGCCCGCCTGATGCATCTCGAACGAACCGCTCGAGAACATGCCATCGGGTGTGGAGCAATCAAAGCAAATGTCCGGGAATGCCTTGAGCAGCTCCTCGGTAACCTGCGGATCGATGGTCCAGGTCTTGAGCACCTCGCCATGACTGTCGCGCACGATGGAGCCGTTAGAGCAGCAGGCATCAAGCGCCAGGCCCGTAAAGCCATGCTCGCCGATCGGCAGCGTCGAGCGTCCGGTCGCGGGAACCACATGCAGGCCAGCCTCGGTCAGCTCGCGAATGGCACGGCGGATGGTCCCATCCGCCTCGTGCAGGGCGTTCAGCAGCGTTCCGTCTAAGTCACTCGCAAACATCTTGATCATGGACATGCCTCTCCTTCGTCTGCACGATATTGTAGACGAGAACGGGCGCACCCCAAGAGAGGCACGCCCGTCAGGCGAAAGATTGTTCTACACCGCGGCGGGGCCGTGTTCGCCGGTACGGATGCGGATAACTTCCTCGACCGGCTCGACCCAGATTTTGCCATCGCCGACGGCTCCGGTGCGGGCGGCGTTGCAGATAATTTCGACAATGCTGTCGACGTGCTCATCGGCGCAGATAAGGGTGAACTGCACCTTAGGGATCGTGTTGACAAGCAACTCGTTGCCGCGCACGTATTCCTTCCAGCCATGCTGTGAGCCGCAGCCCTGTACCTGGTTGATAGTCATGCCACGAACATCAGCAGCAAACAGCGCGTCTTTAAGAACCTCAAGCTTCTCAGCACGAACGATCGCCGTAATCTTCTTCATAGTGAATTCCTCTCTTCAAAAAAAGAAATGAATTGTCCCTCACATGGCACGGGTTTTCCAGGTGCCACAGACCAACCTTGTAGATCAGATAAGTGCAACTAACAGGTCTTAGCAGGTTTCCCAAGTGCCGCAGATCGGCCTGAAAGAGGAGTGCCGCGTACTTAAGGTACGCAAACGACGATTGAAGGCCGAGGTGCGGTGCTTGGAGAAGCTGCTAATCGAGTCCGGAGAACGAAGGGTAGGCGCTCTCGCCGTGTTGACTCGCATCCAAGCCCAGCGCCTCGTCGGCCTCGTCCACACGCAGGCTGCCGTGGAACAGCACCTTGACCACCGCGGCGATCACCAAATCGAGCACCAGCACAATAGCGACCGTCACCACAATGCCCAAGATCTGCGAGATGAGCAGCGACGCGTCGCCCGTGTAGAACAGGCCGCCCTTACCGGTCCACGAGAGCTCCGGCACGCAGAACAGGCCCGTGAGCACGCCGCCCAAGATGCCGCCAATGCCGTGGCAACCGAACGCGTCGAGCGCATCGTCGTAGCCGAACTTGGTCTTAAGATGGCTGATGGCCAAGTAGCAGACGGGCGAGACGATCAGGCCCATGACCAGCGCTGCCCACGGCTCGACAAAGCCTGCCCCGGGCGTGACCACCACAAGACCCGCAACCAGACCGGTGCTGGCACCCACCAGCGTGGGACGACCAGTGTGCACGCGCTCGACGGCAAGCCACGAGACCATGCCCGCCGCGCTGGCCGTCACGGTGTTGAGGATGGCGAGCGCCGCCACGGCGTCGGCCTTAAACTCGCTGCCGCCGTTAAAGCCAAACCAGCCAAACCAAAGCAGGCCGGCGCCGAGCGCCACAAACGGCACGTTATGCGGACGGTAGCTCACCATGCCAAAGCCGCGACGACGGCCGAGCATTAAGCAGAGGATCAAGCCCGTGAGACCGGACGAAATGTGTACCACGTCGCCGCCGGCAAAGTCGAGTGCGCCGATGATGTCGCCGATAAAGGAGCCCTCGCCGCCCCAGACCATGTGGGCGAGCGGCGCATAGACCACAAGCAGCCAAATGCCCAGGAAAGCCGTCATGGCACCAAACTTAACGCGGCCGGCTAGGCTGCCCGTGACGATAGCGGCAGTAATCATGGCAAATGCCATCTGAAAGGCGATGTTGATAATCTGAGGATAGACGGCACCGTCCGCGGCATTGCCCTCAGCCGCCTGCAGCACCTGGTTGAGCACCGGCAGGCACAGCAGCTGGTCAAGGCCTCCAATAAACGGGCTGGAACCGTCGCCGCCGTAGGCCAGCGACCAGCCGGCAACAATCCACAGCACACCAACCAGACCAATGGCGCCAAAGCACATAAGCATGGTGTTGATGACATTTTTGCGCCTGGACAGGCCGCCATAGAAAAACGCCAGACCCGGTGTCATTAAAAACACGAGCATGGTGCAGATGAGCATAAACGTTGTCGATCCCGTATCGTACATTCGCTCCCCCTTGATCGCATAAACGTTGTCGGCGCCCATAATGCGGCCGAGGGGCAACTGGTGTAGACCAGATACAGCGTTGTTAAACGCGGCGTTGTCGAATGGAAATGCTGCCGCAATCTTGGAAACGGCGCAGCAACGGACGCGAAACCAATGGGAAATACGCGAGCAAGGGGCCGCAAGCACACCCGTCCCGGCTAGCGCCGAAACAGCTCGTGAGCGCGGTCGCGGAGATTAGTTGCTCGAATGACACCTTCGTAGCGATTGATGCGCAGACGCGGGAAGGCATTGAAAAAGCGCAGGTCACGACGACTGAGTGACACGCTTGGCACCGGACGGCTCATGCGCTTGCCGGCAAGGCGACGACTGAGCGACGGACGCGGCATGTTCGGCGCGGCATCGGCCACGCGGCGGGCGGCAAGCGCCAGGCCGCGAGCACCATCCGCGATAAACGTCGGCATCGAAGCCTTCTCGCGCAGGGCATCGAGCGCGGCGTCGCCCAGCTCGGCCAGCCACGCGTTAACGGCACGGCTGCGGATATGCGTCTGTGCCACCGAGCCGATCGCCGAATCGGGAATACGTTCGAGCATAGAGTCGGACGCATCGGCAAGCGACTCGTTAATGCGGTCGGCAAGGTCGGCCCGGACGCGCTCCAGCTGATCAGACAGACGCCGCCAACTCGCCAACGAGCACACCGCGTCGACCATCATCGCGACCGCGACGATAAAGGCGGACAGCCGCACAATCAGCACCGGCAGATGGCCAAGCAGCCCCAGCAATGCCGGCTCCACTAAACGGCAAATACACAACGCACCCAAGCCAAACGCGCAGGCCCAGTACAGACAGATGCGTCCGTGCAGGTTAAACGGCAGGTGCGAGTAATCCCAAAAGCGAGCGCCCGTTGTTTTTTCCAACAGCACGCCTACGCTGTACTCGATCACGCTGCATACGAGCGCTGCAGCGACAAACTGGCTCGAGGCATCCGGAATCCCGCGCAACAGCAGCCAGCAGGCAATGCCGCCCACACCATAGATAGGACAACACGGCCCCAGCAAAAAGCCACTGTTGGCAAATCGTCCGTGATTGAGCATGGCGCATACTGTCGACTCCCATGCCCAACCGCAAAACCCGTAAAAGGCAAACGAGAGCACCAGTGCCGAGAGTGGGCAGGCGGCAAGCGTCGCACCGCCAAACGCCATATCAATCGCGGTCCCCACCGTCTACCCTCTCCTCTTTTCGCTCGATGCTTTACTCACGCTATCGTCTGTCTCGTCCTTGCGCCGCAGACGACCGGCGACCGTCTCACGCAGAGCACACCATTTATCCGCCAGGCACACAATCCATGCCTCACGACACGTCGGCGGCACCGGCACCAGCGGAAACATATGGCGTACGATAATATTCCGCTCACGAGACGTCAGCTCAAAATCTTCCTCGGCACGCGCCAGGGCAAAAAACGGATGCCGAAATCCGTGCAGGCGATGGCTCGGATCGGGATCGTGCCAGTCATAGAGAAAGTAATCGTGTAACAAGGCTCCGCGCAGCAGCGAGGCACGGTCGATCGAAATGCCAGCACGGCCCAAGTGCTCGGCAAAGGACAGACTTGCCCGTGCCACCGAGGTCACATGTGCATAGACCGTCACGTCGCCATGCTGGATAAACTCGCGCGTCAGGTCCAGACGGCCCGCCTGCGCCAGTTGACGGGCAGCATGGTCTACTTCGCACGCGATTTTCTCGGCACGAACGGCATCGGACATGCTGCCTCCTTCCAGCGGCTCACGGCGGCAAGCCACGGCCTGTGCACAATCGATAAAAACATCATGGAACACATCAGTATGGCATCGGACAAAACGTTTTGCCCCACCAGTTGGCGAATTACCGCGCCGCCGTCACATATCAAACGCCAAAATGTGCGAGACTGTCTTGTGCAATTGTGTCGGCCGAGGGAGCGCCGGCGCTCGATTCGCATGGAGTAACCCACAACGATGCTGCTTACGCAAACGACAACGCCCGAGGACGTCAAGGCTCTCGACCGCGCCGAGCTTCCGCTGCTCTGCGGCGAGATTCGCCACGCCATCCTCGAAAGCTCCGCCGCTGTCGGCGGACACGTTGCCCCCAACCTGGGCGTCGTTGAGCTTACGGTTGCGCTTCATCGCGTGTTTAACTCCCCTATCGACAAGATTGTCTTTGACGTTTCGCACCAGACCTACGCCCACAAGGCGCTGACCGGGCGCGCGTACACTTATATCGATCCGGAGCGTTATGGTGAGGCTTCTGGCTTTGCCAATCCCGACGAGTCCGAGCACGACCTGTTTGCCATGGGGCATACCTCGACCTCGGTGAGCTTGGGCTGCGGCCTTGCCCACGCGCGCGACCTGGCGGGTGACACGTATAACGTCATTACCGTTATTGGCGACGGTTCGCTTTCGGGCGGCCTGGCGTTTGAGGGCTTTAACAATGCCGCCGAGCTCGACAGCAACCTGATCATCATCGTCAACGATAACGACCAGTCCATCGCCGAAAACCACGGTGGCCTCTATCGCAATCTGGCCGAGCTGCGCGCCAGCAACGGCACCTGTGAGCGCAACGTTTTCCGCGCGCTGGGGCTCGACTATCGCTACCTGGACGCCGGTAACGATGTCCAAGCGCTGGTCGATACGCTGCAGGAGCTGCGCGATATCGATCATCCCATCGTGCTGCATGTCTCCATCGCCAAGGGCAAGGGCTTTGAGCCAGCCCAGAGCGACCCCGAGCACTGGCATCATGTGGGGCCCTTCGATATGGCAACCGGCCGCAAACTTTGCCCGGGCCACCCGAGCGAGCCCGCACCGCGCACCTATGCCGATATTACGGGCGAGGCGCTCAGCGCCGCCATCGAGCGCGATCCGCAGGTCGTGGGCATCACGGCCGCCACGCCCTACATCATGGGCTTTACACCCGAGCTTCGCGCCGCGGCAGGCAAGCAGTTTGTCGACGTGGGCATTGCCGAGGAGCACGCCGTGACCTTTGCCACCGCGCTTGCACGCTCGGGCGCCAAGCCAGTCTTTGGTGTGTACGGCACGTTTTTGCAGCGCGCCTACGACGAGCTGTGGCACGACCTGTGCCTCAACGACGCCTCTGCAACCATCCTGGTGTTTGGCGCGTCGATCTTTGGCACCACGTCCGAGACGCACCTTTCGTTCTTTGATATTTCCATGCTGGGCGGACTTCCCAACATGCGCTACCTAGCGCCGGCCTGCATGGAGGAATACCTGTCCATGCTGAGCTGGTCGCTCAACCACCGCGAGCATCCCGTGGCAATCCGCGTACCGGGCATCGGCTTGGTAAGCCGCCCCGATCTGGCGCCCGCCGAGGGCACCGGCTACAGCGTCGTTCGCTACAACGTGATGCGCCAGGGTCGCGACGTTGCCGTACTCGCGCTCGGCGATTTCTTTGAGCTGGGCGAGCGCGTGGCAAACCGTCTGACTGCCGAGTACGGTATCGAGGCCACACTCGTCAACCCGCGCTTTGCAACCGAGCTCGACCGCGAGTTCCTCGACAGCCTTGCCGCCGAGCATCGCGTTGTCATCACCCTCGAGGACGGCATCTTGGACGGCGGCTGGGGTGAGCGCGTGGCATGTTATCTAGCATGCACGCCGTTGCGCACGCGCACCTTCGGCATCGCCAAGGGCTTCCCCGACCGCTACGACCCCAACGAACTGCTCGCGCAGAACGGCATGACGGTCGAGAACATGGCCGCCGAAGCGGTACGCCTACTGAACGAGTAGAAAAACCTCCGCAAGGGAAGTACCCCTGCGAAGGTTTTTATTTTCGCGGCGCGATTATCTCGATCTGTAACATCTAGGGCCCGAATTCCCGTCTAACTGTTACAAATCTAGACAAAACGTCTTAGTCCCTGATCTTTGTCTCAATCTGTAACAGATAGAGACCTTTTGCCCGTCCAGATGTTACAGATTGAGACATTCGAATTCCCCTGAAGAGAAAATCTCAATCTGTAACAGTTACTCGGCAAAAATGGCTGCAGATGTTACAGATTGAGACAAAGTAGCAAGGCAACTAGCGGTAGCTTCGCTTGAGGATTTCGACGACGTCGGGCTCGGCTAGCGTTACGGGGTCGTGGCTGAACAGGACACCGTTGGTCGTCAGGGCATTGTGCGCGATGGCCGGCAGCTCTTCGACCGTAATCCCCCACTCGCTCATGGCGAGATCTGCAACGTGACAAGCCTCCATCAGGCGGGAGAGCTCGGCCACAAAATCGTGCGGATCATCCGCGGCGGCATCGCCCATCAGACGCGCCATGTCGATATAGCGCTCGGGCGCGGCGCCGTGATCGATCATCCACGTATGGTAGGCGCGCGCAATCATGATGAGTCCGGCGCCGTGCGGCAGGTCGTGATGATGCGCGCTCATGCCATGTTCAAGACCATGCGAGCCCGTGGTGCCCGAGGCATCCATGGCATAGCCACCGAGTGTGTTGGCAAACGCAAGGCTCGAGCGCGCCTCCAGGTCATCGCCTTTATTGACGCACGTAGGCAGCGCCGCGGTGGCACGGCGGATGCCTTCGCGGCAAATCATGTCACCCATGGGCGTGTTGGTATTTGAGATGTAGCACTCAACGCAATGGAACAGGGCGTCGAATCCCTGATAGGCGGTCAAACGTGCTGGAACGCTCACCATGAGCTCGGGATCGACGATTGAAAGCACCGGAAACAGGCGCGGATCGCCCAGACGAAGCTTCTCGTCATTTTCTTCGCAGGACAGGACACCGCCCGCGTCGACCTCGGAGCCGGTACCCGCCGTGGTGGTTACGCAAACAAGCGGCAGCGGATCATTGGGGATAGGCAGGCCGAGCGCAGTGCCGCCATTGACAAAGTCCCAGATGTCACCGGGGCATTCGTTACCCTCGGCATCGGTATGCGGGTTGGCCGCCACCGCGCAGATACCCTTGCTGCCGTCCATGACCGAGCCGCCGCCGAGCGCCAGGACAAAGTCGCAGCCATGGGTACGCGCCATCCAGCCACCTGCGTTGACGGTCTCGCGCAGCGGATTGGGCTCAATACGATCGAACAGCTCATGGGCCACGCCGGCGCGATCGAGCTCGGCCTCCAAACGTCCCAGATATCCAAAACGCTTGACCGAGTTGCCGCCGGTGGTAACGATGAGCGCTTTGATGCCGGGCAGCTTCTGCGCGCCCAGCTCGCCCAACTTGCCCGCGCCAAACAGCACCTTGGTCGGTGCGATAAACGAATAACCGTTCATACGCGATCTCCTTACTTATATATGTGTCGCGCTGCCGCCATTATAGCGACCGCTGCGAGCGATCATGCCGTCGACAAAGCGCTATCTCAGCTGTAATATTCGGCGTTTGCCCAGATAAAACCTGCCAAAATAAACCTGTCCCTTTTTGGTAGGTACAATAACCCATAAGGTAAGTATGTTTCTGAGTTATTTCGTGTTGACCCATTTGAGCGGGATGGGGTATAACTCTACTCAACCGCTAGGGATTTTATTGAGAAAGGTGTTCTACCATGAGCAAGAACCTCTCCCAGCAGGTCGTTCTCGACCGCCGCGGCTTCGTTGCCGCCACCTTCGCAACCGTCGCCGGCCTTGGTCTTGCCGGCTGCTCCGACACCAGCGCCGAGGCCGACAAGGGTTCCGCCGCCGGCTCCTCCAAGAGCTCCAAGGATACCGAAGTTTCCGCCACGCTCGACGCCAAGGCATTCGACAAGCTCGTCGACAACGGCCCCAAGGCCGATGACGACGCCATCGCCGCCAGCACCTGGGCCACGGCCGTTAAGGACGCCGGCGTCTTTAAGATCGGTGGCGTTCAGACCTCCACGCTCTTCTCCCTCCTCAACGAGAAAGACGGTCAGACCCGCGGCTTCGACGCCGGTATCGCACAGCTCCTGTCCAACTACATTCTGGGCGAGAACAAGGTCGAGATCACCCAGGTGACCTCGGACACGCGCGAGTCTGTCCTGCAGAACGGCCAGGTCGACGCTGTCTTTGCCACCTACACCATTACCGACGAGCGCAAGAAGCTCGTCTCCTTCGCCGGCCCCTACTACTACACCCAGCAGGCCATCCTGGTGCTCGCCGATAACGACGACATCAAGAGCGTCGACGACCTGGCCGACAAGAACGTCGCCGTCCAGTCCGGCTCCAACGGCCCTGCCATCCTGGAGGAGTTCGCCCCCAAGGCCAGCCAGCAGGAGTTCAAGACCGACGAGGAGGCCCGCCAGGCACTCCAGCAGGGTCGTGTTGACGCCTACGTCATCGACAACAACATGCAGCAGAGCGCCCTGGTCCGCGAGCCCGGCAAGTACAAGATTGCCGGCAAGCCCTTCGGCAGCAAGGAGCCCTATGGCATCGGTCTGCCGCTCGATTCCGACGGCGTCGCCTTCGTTAACGACTTCCTTAAGAAGATCGAGGACGACGGCACCTGGACCGAGCTGTGGCAGATCTGCATCGGCGACCGTACGGGCGACACCAATGTTCCCGAGCTGCCCGAGATCGGCGCCTAGGCAGCGAGCCTGGTAACGGCCGCTGCGAAACCATACGGAAACGCATGATGCGCTTTATTGCGGTAAACTGTTTCCTCACTGAGTTGTCGGGGCTTCCGTACACACGGGAGCCCCTTTCCTTATCGGCGGGAGGTCCGCATGAGTCTCTCCGAGCTCTGGTCGCTCTATGGCCAGAACTATATCGACGCGCTGCTAGCAACCTGGGGCATGACGCTTGAGTCGTTTGCCATCGCCATGGTGCTGGCCGTCGCCGTCACCGTGATGCGCGTGTCGCCGCTCAAGCCGCTGCGCGTCTTTGGCGACCTGTATGTCCAGGTCTTCCGTAACATCCCCGGCATCGCACTGCTCATCATCGTCGTCTATGCGCTGCCGCCGCTCAAGGTCGTCCTACCCTACCGCACCTGCGTTATCGTCGCCACGGTTCTTTTGGGCTCGGCCTTTGGCTCCGAGAACTTTATGAGCGGCATCAACACCGTCGGCGTCGGTCAGGTCGAAGCCGCACGTTCGCTCGGCATGAGCTTCAGCCGTATCCTCGCCAAGATCGTGATTCCGCAGGCGCTGCGCTCGAGCGTGTTGCCCATGACCAACCTCTTTATCGCCGTCATGCTCACCACCGCGCTCGGCAGTCAGGTGCCGTTGCAACCGCAGGAGCTCACCGGCGTGGTGAGCTACATCAACACGCGCTCGCTCGGCGGCGTCGCCGCGTTCTTTATCTCGGCGCTCGGCTACCTGGGCACGGCCTTTGTGGTGAGCCACATTGGCAACTACATCGATAAGAAGGTGAGGATCCTCCGATGAGCAAGCACTCCACCTCCGCGCTCACCATGCGCGATGCGCTCTACGAGGCTCCCGGCCCCAAGATGCGCGCCAAGATTCGCATCGGCACCGCCATCTCGCTTGTTGCCGTCGCCGTGCTCGTCGCCCTCGTGTTGCAGCGCTTTTATGTGACCGGCCAGCTTTCGGTTCACTATTGGTTTTTCTTTACGCACCTCACCACCTGGAAGTTCCTGCTTGCCGGCTTTGAGGGCACCGTTAAAGTCGCACTCACCGCTGGCGCCATCGCGCTGGTGCTGGGCTTAGCCCTTATGCTCGGCCGTACCAGCGACATTAAGCCGCTGCAGCTGGTCTGCCGCGTGCTCACCGATTTCTTCCGCGGCGTACCGAGCCTGTTGTTCATCTACTTCTTCTTTTTGGTGCTGCCCCAGTACAAGATCGCGCTGCCGTCGTTTTGGATGCTCACGCTTCCCGTCGCGCTCGCTGCAGCTGGCGTACTTGCCGAGATCTTCCGTGCCGGCGTCAACGCCGTGCCGCGCGGCCAGGTCGAGGCCGCCCAGGCACTCGGTCTCTCCAAAGCTAAAATCACCTTTAAAATCGTGTTGCCGCAGGCTATCCGGTTTATCATTCCGTCGTTGATTTCGCAGCTCGTGGTCGTAGTCAAAGACACCACCGTGGCCTACGTGGTGAGCTACCCCGACCTCATGCAAAACGCCCGCGTGCTCATTACCAACTACGACGCCCTCGTGTCGGTCTACCTGGTTATCGCGGTCATCTACATCCTCATCAACGTCGCGATCAACAAGGCCGCTGTCTATGTTTCGCACAAGACCGGCGCGACCATCATCCGCTAACGCTTTACCATTTCGAGTCATAAGGAGCCGAGCACCATGGCACAGAGCACCTCTTCCACCGGCAATCAGCCGCTGATCGAGCTCAGGCACGTCGATAAGCACTACGGCGATCTGCACGTTCTCAACGACATCAATCTCTCGGTCGACCGCGGCGAGGTCGTCGTTGTGATCGGACCCTCGGGCTCGGGCAAGTCGACCATGTGCCGAACCATCAATCGCCTGGAAACCATCGACTCAGGCGAGATCCTCATCGAGGGCGAGCCCCTGCCACAGGAAGGCAAGGATCTTGCCCGCATGCGTGCCGAGTTGGGCATGGTATTTCAGCAGTTCAACCTGTTTGCACATATGACCGTACTGCAGAACGTCATGCTGGGACCGGTCGATGTGCTGGGCGTCTCCAAGGAGGAAGCTCGTGAGCGCGCCATGGACCTGCTGGGCCGCGTGGGCGTTGCCGAGCAGGCCGATAAGGTGCCCGCACAGCTCTCGGGCGGCCAGCAACAGCGTGTAGCCATCGCACGTTCGCTTGCCATGCAACCCAAGGCCATGCTTTTTGACGAGCCCACGAGCGCCCTTGACCCCGAAATGATCAACGAGGTGCTCGAGGTCATGGTCCGTCTGGCCCAGCAGGGCATGACGATGATCGTCATCACGCACGAGATGAACTTCGCCCGCCGCGTGGCCGACCGCGTCGTGTTTATGGCCGACGGCCAGATCGTGGAAACCGGCACACCCGACGAGTTCTTCGACCACCCCAAGACCAAGCGCGCCCAGGACTTCCTCAACTCCATTAAGGGCCACTAGCCCAATTGCCACGCGGGCAAATTCATCAGTAACGTTTGTCCCGCGCCACCCCTGTGCCATGTCCACCCGGATTCGAAAGCCGCACCCATGATCGGAACCCGCACCTCATCGTCCTACACTCCGCACGTCGACGTCGATCCCGCTGACCGCCCGCTTATCCTGGTAGCACCACGCTGGGAAGAAGCGAAGCCCTATTTGAGCGAGACGCTCTCCCCCAACGAGGAGATTGCGAGCGTATTTGTCGACGCCATTCTTGCCGCCGGCGGTCTGCCGCTGCAGATGTCCATCACCGAGGACATTGAGGTCATCCGTCATTACGTCGATATCGCCGACGGCATCGCCATTCCCGGCGGCCCCGATGTCAATCCCAAACGTTGGGGCGATGATCGACCCTACGACCCCACCCTCTGCTGCGAGATCCGCGATAGTTTTGAGTTTAAGCTGGTCAGCGAGGTGCTCCGTGCCAAAAAGCCGCTCTTTACCACCTGCCGCGGCACGCAACTGCTCAACGTCGCCACCGGCGGCACCCTGTGCATGGACGTGCCGAGCCTGGGCGCGCGCGAGGGCCGCACGCAGTGGCGCCATACCCACGTGCTCAACGACCCTGTGCATCCTGTCGAGGTCGTGCCGGGCTCGCTGCTGGAGCGCGCGGTTGGCGGGCACAGGCTGATCCAGACCAACTCCGCACATCACTGCTGCGTCGATCGTCTGGGTAAGAGCACGCGCTTGGTCGCCAAGGCAACCGACGGCGTTCCCGAGTGCATCGAAGTCGAAGGCCAGCCGTTCTGTCTGGGTGTGCAATGGCATCCCGAGTACACCTGGCAGACGCTCGAGACCGACTTTAACCTGTGGAAGTCGTTTGTCGAGGCGGCGGCCAAGGTAAAGCAGACCCGCTAGTTCGCGAACCGCATAACAGATAAGGGCGCCCCGCCGGCCACATGGTCCGACGGGGCGCCCTTTTGCCTATACGCGACAGGCGCGCAGCCCAAGGCTCGCAAGCTCTTATTCGGCCGTCTCGCGCAGGGCCGACATCGTAGCCGCATATTGCTGCTGCAGCGCATGCATCCCCTCGCGAGCGCCGTCAACGGCATCGGCGCCGCGCAGCGCCTCGGTCACCACGACCGCCGGCTCGTACAGATTATCGAATCCCAGGTTCTGGCTCACGCCCTTGAGCGTGTGCGCTGCCATAAACGCACCTTCGGCGTCTCCCGCCGCCATGGCGGCCTCCAGCTTGTCCATGCTCTCGTCATCCAAAAACTTGAGGGCAAAGCGGGCGAGCATTTCCTCGCCCATCAGCCGAGCGCACGCGTCATCATAATTGGCGCCGATCTTCTCATACGCCTCACGCATGGAAATCATGGATTAAAAACTCCTTTGGTCAAACTAAATCGTGGGAAACGCGACAACGTCGGCGGGGCGTGCCAACGTCTCGGCAATTTGGTCTTGCACCTCAAGCAGACAATCGAGCAGCAGCGGGTTAAAGGTGCCGCACTTACCGTCCAGGATCATCTGAATTGCCTCCTTGTGCGGGATAGCGTCCTTGTACACGCGCACGCTCGTCAGAGCATCGTACACGTCGGCCACCGAAACCACCTGTGCGGCAATGGGAATTTCGTCGCCCTTAAGGCCATCGGGATAACCCTTGCCGTCCCAGCGCTCGTGATGCCAACGCGCAATCTGGTACGCATATTCCATAAGCGCATTGCCGGCGTGATGGCTACCCAGCTCAAGCAGCATGTCGGCGCCGATCGTGGTATGCGTCTTCATAATCTCGAACTCCTCGGACGTAAGGCGCCCGGGTTTGTTGAGAATCGCATCGTCAATCGACATCTTGCCGATATCGTGCAGCGCCGAAGCCAGGGCAATCGTGGAGCGCTCCTCATTGTCGAGGGAAATGGTGTCGCTACGCTGGACCAGACAGCCAAGCAGCAGCTCGGTCAGCTTTTCGATGTTCGTAACGTGCCTGCCGCTCTCGCCGTTGCGAAGCTCCATGACGCCAGCCATGATGTCGATGAGCATGCGACTGTTCTTGACACGCTCGTTGTACTGCTGGGACAGCAGGCTCGTCAGACGGCGCTGTTTGGCGTATAGGCGGATGGTGTTGCTTACACGGCGGCGCACGACACGGGAGTCAAACGGGCGGTTGATATAGTCCGAGGCGCCCAGCTCGTACGCGCGCAGAACCATATCATCGGAATCTTCGCTCGAAATCATGATGACAGGCAGATTGTCACTAACCGATCGGCGCGACAGACCGGCCAGCACCTCAAAGCCGCTTATGCCCGGCATGACAATATCCAGCAGCACGAGCGACAACTCATCACCATAGCGGTCGACCATGTCGAGCGCCGTACGACCGTTGTCGGCCTCGAGGATGCAATACTCGTCCTTGAGCATCTCGCTGAGAATGACTCGGTTCATCTCGGAGTCATCGACAATAAGTACCAAAGGCTTTTCGCTTTGGAAGGCCTCGATGGAATCGGCATCGGTCACGACCGTACCGGCTTTTGCCTTAGCGCGGCTCAGTAACTGGACAGCGCGGTCAACGCCCTCATCGACCGTCTCGCCATGAATGCGAACGCCACCAACACATGCCGTCAAGCTCACGTACTCATGGCCCGGAATAATCGTGGAACGAACGGCATCGGACACCTGATGCAGGCGACGGGTGAAGTCATCGGAGGGAATATTGGGCATGACAACCACAAACTTGTCGCAGCCATAGCGCACAAGCTCGTCAGTCGAACGGATTCCGCTGCGCATGGCTGTCGCCACGGCACCGAGCGCAAGGTCGCCGGCATGACGGCCACACGTATCGTTGAAGACCTTAAAATCATCAAGGTCGATCATCGCAACGCCGGCATTCATGCGGGCGCTACGGAGCTTTTCCTCGTAATATCGGCGATTGTGCACGCTCGTCAGCACGTCGGTGTAGACAAGGTCCTCTTTTGCAGCCTCTTGCCCATCGATCGGACGCACCATCAGCAGGACATGAGGCTCGCCCTCGACCTTCAGAGGGCGCAGATGGGCGCGGTACTCAACGCCATCGTTGAGCAGTTGCTCCGACACCTCATCGGAATCTGTCAAGGCCTCAAGACTTGCCTGGCGCAAACAAGGGCAGCGATCACCGGCGAGCAGGCAGTTAGGCTCGCTCTTAATCTGATCGGCCGACAGCAAACGTACCACGGGGTAGGTCTTCGCGACACGGGCGACCTCGGTGGCAGCCTCCTCGTCGGTTAGATTGACCTCGTGATTATTGAGCATATGGGGCCCTTTCGATAGCTTCGCATGGTAGCGGTGGGTTCCAAATGTTACAAGGGTAACACCTTGCCGATGCAGGTAAGCACGTGAATGCTGTTACATTTTTATGAGTTGGCAGACGGCGCGATTGAAGCCGCAGACGTGAGGTTTTAAGCATATTTGTTAACAAGGCCGAAACGTTTGCGGGTGAAGTCTGCTTTGGCTATTGCGGGTGTTAGAGCCCCAGGATGCCAAGGACAGTCTGGGCAGCCGCTCCCGGGCGATCGCGCAGGCCGTTGTGCGCGCCGGGAACCATTACGAGTGGACAGTCCAAAAGCTCAGCCGCCACCCTTGTGCCCGCCTCGCGAGGCGTGCCAATCGAGAGCTCGCCCAGGAGCACGGCGGCCACCGTTTTCGACGCACGAACGCTATCCCAATCGGGAACGCAGGTCATAGTAATCCCGTATTCGTTTGCCATGAAGCTGCGGCCGTTGCGCAGGGCATGCTTGGCTTCTGCCTCGGTTAACTTGGGGGCCTCAGGGTCCGAATCGCCGATGGCGCCCAGGAAGGCCCGTAATGCCCTGGAGACCTTTCCCGCGGCGATCATCTCGAGCAAAACCGGGGCCGCGCCCAGACCGGCACCCTCATCCGTCACGGCGGGTTCATGCAGAATCGCACGCGAGATTATGGCGGGGTTTGCACGGAGAAGCTCCAGGGCCACCAACGTACCGGCACTGTGCGCGAGCACGTTTGCCGGAGTGCCAATATGCTCGATAACGGCCTGCAGGTCCGCGGCCTGGACGGCGAGGTCGTAGCGTCCGTCTGCAGCGTCGCCGCTCTCGCCGCAACCGCGCCGGTCGTAGGTAATGACGCGATAGTCACAGGCGAGCTCGCGGGCGATGGCGTCAAAAAAGACGCCGTCGACGCAGGCACCGTGCACGCAAACCAAGGCGGGTGCATCGGACGATACAACCGGGCCGGCATATTCGCGACAGGCGATCGTGGTGCCCGCATTCTCGACCGTAAAATCCATACTGTATTCCCATCGTCAACGCCACCAGGCCGTGCCGGGGCGCGGCTTGGCCAGATGGCGTCATTTTGTGTGTACATGAATGCGTTTACTGTACCCGACTCGCACTCTTTCATGACGGGGTTTCGTAAACTCACCCGATTGCAAGGTTTCTGCCTAAACAACAGCACCCAAACCCGCGACCCACATGGAGGCCGATGCTATGCTTAAGCCCAACTGTCCCAAGGAGCATATGCCTATGTCTACGTTTTTAAATGCCAGCCCCATCTTTGGGCCCGTCCGCAGCCGTCGCCTGGGCCTTTCGCTCGGTGTCAACATGATGCCGGCGAGCGGCAAGATTTGCACGTTCGACTGCATCTACTGCGAGAACGGTCTCAACGCCGAGCGCCCCTGCCACGAGCCCTATAACACCGCTGCCGTGGTGCTCGACGCACTTGAGGCCAAGCTGCACGAGATGGCAGCTGAGGGTAAGCTGCCCGATGTGATCACGTTTGCCGGCAACGGCGAACCCACCGCCGCGCCGGAGTTTCCGCAGGCCATCGCCGGTGCCGTCGCGCTTCGCGATCAGCTGGCCCCAAACACCAAGATTGCCGTGCTTTCCAACGGCACGCGCGCCGACCGTCCCCAGGTGCACGATGCGCTCATGATGGTCAACGACAACATCCTCAAGCTCGATACGGTCGACCCGGCATTTATCCAGCTGCTCGACCAGCCCGTTGGCCCCTACGATGTAGGGCACCAGATCGAAACGTTCGCGAGCTTTGACGGTCACGTTATTATCCAGACGATGTTTTTGAGCGGCGAGCACCGGGGCAAGCCCCTCGATAACACCGGCGAGGAGTACGTCGGCCCTTGGCTCGCGGCGCTCGAGCGCATTCGCCCGCAGGAGGCGACCATCTACACGGTGGCGCGCGAGACACCGGTCGCCGGCCTTGCCAAAGCGGCGCCCGACGTGCTCGACACGATCGCCGCACGCGTGCGCGCCCTCGGCATTCCCTGCCAGGTGAGCTACTAGCAAAACCACGCAGCAGCTAGTGCCCGCCATCCCACTCCATCAGTTGCGGTGATATAGTTCCTATTTATGCTGTTAAACCGCTTAAATCGGAACTATATCACCGCAACTTTTATGGACGCGCGGGTGGGCTATACTAGCTGCGAATGAAAGGAAGTTAGCCATGTTTGACAATGGACCCGTACCTGGCCGCAACGACGCTTGCTGGTGCGGCAGCGGCAAAAAATATAAGAAATGTCATAGCGCCTTCGACGAGCGCCTCGAGCGCCTGTGGGAAGAGGGCTGGGAGGTCCTGCCCCGCACGCTCTACAAGACGCCCGCCGATATCGAGGGCATCAAGCGCTCGGCCGCCATCAACGTGGGCGTGCTCGACTACGTAGGTGAGCACATCGCCGCGGGCATGACCACCAACCAGATCGACCAGATGATCTACGACTACACCGTCGAGCACGGAGGCACGCCGGCAGACCTCAACTACGAGGGCTACCCCAAGAGCGTGTGTACCTCGATCAACGACGTGGTCTGCCACGGTATCCCCTGCGATACGGATGTGCTGCACGAGGGCGACATCATCAACGTAGACTGCTCCACGATTTTGGACGGCTACTTTAGCGACTCGAGCCGCATGTTCTGCATCGGCGAGGTCTCTGCCGAGCGCCAGCGCCTGGTCGACGTCACCCGCGCCAGCGTGGAGGCGGGCCTGGCGGCCGTCAAGCCATGGCTGCCGCTGTCCGTTATGGCCGAGGCCGTGCAAAAGACGGTCGAGGACGCCGGCTTTAGCGTGGTGCGCGAGTACGGCGGACACGGCATCGGTAAGGAGTTCCATGAGGACCCGTTTGTGGGCTTTACCACCGAGGCGCCCGATGTGGACACCATCATGGCTCCGGGCATGGTCTTTACCATCGAGCCCATGGTCAACGCCGGGGCGCCCGACATTAAAATTAGCAAGGGCGACGGTTGGTGCGTGCGCACCAAGGACGGCAGCGATTCGGCCCAATGCGAGGTACAGCTCGTAGTGACCGAGGACGGCTACGAACTGCTGAGCTGGTAGCCGCAAATGCGCCGGGCTTCGCGATGGATATGTTAACCATCGCGAAGCCCGGCGTTTTATTTGAACGTTTTGCCTGATACAACCTGCCAAAATAAACCTGTCCCTTTTTGGCAGGTCGAGCGGAGAGGACTGCTAGTGAACATCCTGGTTTTGCTGCCCGTCAATGACCGCCATCGCGCAATTCTTGAGTCGAGTGCTCCGGGCGAGGACTTTATCTACACGAGCGCCGACGCCGCCACACGTGAACAGGTCGCCGATGCCGACGTGATCTTGGGCAACATTGACCCTGCCCTGCTTACCGCATGCGAGCATCTCCAGTTGTTGCAATTGCAGACCGCTGGCTATGACGACTATCTCGCCGCCGGCACCGTGCCGGCTGAAGCCAAGCTGTCTTGTTCGATCGGCGCCTACGGTCAGGCCGTGAGCGAGCACATGTTTGCCATGGTGCTATCTATGATGAAGCGTCTGCCCGGCTATCACGACTTGCAGCGCGAGCATCGCTGGGAGGATTTGGGGCCGGTTACCTCGCTCAAAAACGCCAACGTGCTGGTGCTGGGCGCGGGCGATATCGGCGGCCATTTTGCCACGCTCTGCCGCAGCATGGGCGCGCACGTCCGCGGCATCAAGCGCCATCCGCTCGTCTACCCCATTGTGTTTGAGGATATGGACGGCATGGACGCCCTACCTGAGCGCCTGGCAGAGGCCGACATCGTCGCGTCCTTTATGCCCAGTACGCCCGAGACCCGCGGTCTGGCGAACGCCGAGTTCTTCGCCGCGATGAAGCCGGGCGCCTTCTTTGCCAACGGCGGCCGCGGCGATCTTGTAGTTGCCGAGGACTTGGCTGCCGCTCTGGAGTCGGGACATCTCGCCGGCGCCGCGGTCGACGTCACCGACCCCGAGCCGCTGCCCGCCACAAGCCCCCTGTGGGATGCGCCCAACATGCTCATCACGCCGCACGTCTCGGGCTGGTTCCACCTAGCCGCCACGCTCAACAACGTGGTCGACATCGCCGCGGAGAATCTACGTCACCTGCAGGCCGGCGAGACCCTGCGCTGCTGGATCGAGCATTAGGTTGTTCCGGTGTTTTACCAAACGCCGGAACCCCTCGACGCTGCGAGCCCCATGGGTTCCGCCGTTCTAACGAACGGCGGACCGGTCGACGCTGCGACCCCGTCTGGACGGCAATCTGCCTTTCAATCGTCGGGCATGGCCAGAAGGCCAATGCCCTCCTCTTTCAAGGCACCTTGCTCGCCCAGACGGGCTCTCGCTGACTTTTGTTCAACCTATAGGGACTGGCTGGCGCGGCCCTGCCTGGAGACATTCGCTGACTTTTATTCGACCTGTGGGGTCTTCAAATTGTTAGAGCGTTGCTAAGTAATTCTTTGCGTCTTTTACACTCATTGCGGCGACTGGTGCGTGTGAGCAGAGCTTGACATCGTTGGTGACCAGAAGGTCTGCCTTTGCGCGCATCGCTGCCGCGATGATTAAATCGTCTTCGTAATCGCTATGGAGCTTACGCTGCTTACTCGCCATCCATATGTCGCTCAGATCGCAGGGCACGGGCGTAGCAAGTTGCGACAACACATCAAGACAATCCCATGCGAGTGATGTCGCCGCCGAAGCGACATCTTGAGACAGCGAACCATGCTCGCGCCGATACCACGCCTTTTGTTCGCTCGAAATCAAATAGAACAGGTCTTTGGACGATGTCGCCGCATACATCAGCTCAGCCTGAACCGTACACGCATCACGCAAAAACTCAATTGCCGCCGAACGACCGCGTCGTGAAGGGATGAAATAATCAAGCCAGACGTTGGTGTCAACCAAGATGTGCTTAGGATTCTCACTCATAGAGCCAGCTCATCTCCTCGCCATAGCGATCCGCATAAGCATTCCGTTTGAGCTCTTCATTACCCGAGGGCTGCACCCTAGCCAAGTCAATTCCCGACTCGCGGCAAACAGCAGCGAACAGTTGCGAACCCTGGTCGATGAGTTCGAGCTTGTGCTTGGCGGCTTTCTCTCGCTCGCGCTGTTTCGCCCGGGCACGACCGGGCGAAAGAATGTCCTGGAGCGCGCCGGGCCGATCAGCCAGAGATGCCGCAAGTTGCCAGAGCGCACGCACCGCTTGGCTCGGTGTAATGCCAGCGCTAGAGAGCGCAGCATCACCGCTCCGCTTGAGATCGGCATCGAGACGCACGTTGATCTGAGCGGCTGTTGTGGTCATGACCCCTCCTTAATACTTCAAAACTATCATAAAACTCTATGGTAAATACGTAAAGCATGTATAGCATTTATAAGCATTAGCCGTACTCTGTACACAAAAAGCCGCCGAGGCGCACTGCACCTCGGCGGCCACGCATCACAGATCTAGTTCGGTTTCGCCCTTTGCATTTGCCCAGATAAAACCTGCCAAAATTAACATCCCTTTTTGGTAGGCTTTAGAGCTCCACGCTTTCGGCGCCGTTGATGGTTAGGTCGCGCTCGTAGAAGGCGGTGAGGGCGCGGATGGCGTACATCACGTCGCGTACGCCGCCGGTCTCGTAGCTCGAGTGCATGGCCAGCTGCGGCAGGCCCACGTCCACGGCATGCATGCTCGCCTGCATATTCGACAGGTTGCCGAGTGTGGAGCCGCCGGCCATATCGCTCTTGTTGGCGAAGGCCTGCGTGGGCACGTCGGCGTCATCGCAAATAGCCTGGAACACCGCGCGGCTAAAGGCATCGGTGCAGTAGTGCTGGTTGGCGGCTTCCTTAATGACAATGCCGCCGTTGAGCACAACCTGATTGCGAGCATCGCACTTCTCGGCGTGGTTGGGGTGCACGGCATGTGCATTGTCGCAGCTCACGAGCATCGAGGCGGCAAGCGCGCGATGGTACGACTCGTCGTCAAAGCCCAGCGATCCGTTAATGCGGCGCAGCGCGTCGGCCAAGAACGTCGACATGGCGCCCTGCTTGGTCTCGGAACCAACCTCCTCGTTATCAAAGCAGCAAAAGACCGAAACGTCGTGCGCGTTCTCGGCACCCAAAAATGCCTGCAGCGAGGTGTAGGCGCAGGCCAGGTCGTCAAGCTTGGGCGTCGAGATAAACTCGTCGGCCCAGCCCCAAATGCGCGCATCCTGACGATTGACCAGGAACAGGTCGCGGCCCAGAATCTGCTCGGGCTCAACGTCCAGCTCGTCGGCGATCAGAGCATCAAAGTCGCCCTGCTTAAGATCACCGGCGCTGATGAGCGGGCACAGGTCGACGGCGCGGTTGGGCGCAAAGCCCTCGTTAACGCCACGATTCATATGGATGGCAAGGCTCGGAATGATAGCGACCTCGCGCTCGGTGGCAAGCAGGCGGCTCTCGATACGGTCGCCCTCGCGCACCAGCACGCGACCGGCCAGCGCCAGCGGGCGATCGAACCAGGTGTAGTCGATCATGCCGCCGTAGGCCTCGGTGTTCAGGCGCAGCGCCTCGCCCGCGCCGTCAAGTTCGGGCACGGCCTTGACCTTAAAAGTCGGAGAATCGCTGTGCGATGCCGTGAGCTGAAAATGATAGTCACCGGCAACGCCGTCCTCGCCCCACGTCGCGGCCAGGTCCTCGCCCACCTTAAAGGCAACAACGCTCGAGGTGTTGCGCTGCGTGTAATAACGCCCGCCCGGCTCGATGTCCCACGCCGCGTTCTCGGGCAGGTAGGTAAAGCCCGCCTCGTCGAGCTCGGCCATAATGGTCGCCGCCGTATGGAACATGCTGGGGCATGCCTCGATAAAGTCGATAAGGTCGTTGGCGGCCTCGATATCATCGGCCGTCACATGCGCGCGCTCGGGCGTTTCCTGATCCGTCATGCTCTCCCCTTTCGCTGGGTTGATGGTCCCCTCCAGCATACCCCGCCACGCCAGCGCCGCACTCTTCATTCCGTGCTTAATTCCGCGCCACTCACCAAGTTGAGCCATCATGCCCGCGCTCCTTTTGCGACAATTGCGCTAACAGGACGAGAGGAGCCGTCATGAAGCCACGTAACATTGCCATCACCTGCGGTGTCGCGGGAGTCGCCGTCGGCCTTGCCGCTGCCACCGGTATCGTTTATCACAAGCAAATCAAGTCCGCCGCGTCGCTCAAACGCTTGACCGGCTACGCGGATGGCTATGACCTGTACGCAATCGACATCGCCTACGACTACGATCTCGATCGCATCATCGCCGCTGGCGCGCGCGACGATCAGGCCTACATCGATGCCGTGGTGGCGCAGGTGCTGCCCGGTGTGCCGGCACATGTCCAGGCGCCCCAGTTTGCCTGCAGTGCTTTTGTCGCCGTAGATGCCGAAGGCCGCGTGCGCACCGGTCGCAATTACGACTTTAAGGACGACACCTCGGCGCTGCTGGTGCGCAATCACCCACGCGGCGGCTATGCTTCCATCGGGCTTGCCGCCCTTAACAACCTGGGCGATAACACTCCGCTTGACTCCGTCGCCGGACGCGCCGCGGCACTCATGGGCCCGTTTGCCCAGCTCGACGGTGTTAACGAATGCGGCGTGTCCATTGCCGTACTCACCCTGGATTCCAAGCCCTGTGACCAGGACACGCAACGCCCCGTCATCAATACCTCGCTCGCCATCCGTCTGGTGCTCGACTGTGCCGCCACCACGCAAGAAGCTGTCGACCTGCTTTCCGCCTACGACATGCACGCCATGGCAGGACGCGATTACCACTTCTTTATCAACGACGCCGCCGGTGACGCGCACGTAGTAGAGTGGGATCCGCGCGATCCGGACCGTGCTTTCAAAGCGACTCCCGTACGCCAGGTTACGAATTTCTACGCCTGCTATGGCGACGAAGTGCTGCCCAACCAAAAGAATGGCGAGCTGGGCCATGGCAAAGAGCGCGCCGTCGCAATCGCCGATGTCCTTGACGCCCATGTCGGTGCCCAGGACGAAACGATTGTCTGGGAAGCCTTGCGCGCTGCAGCGCAAGAGCCCAATCCGGAAGACATCACCAGCAATACGCAATGGTCGGTCGTCTTTGACAATACCGAACCCGCCGCCGCCATTACGCTGCGCCGCCACTGGGGCGACGTCGACGCCTTCGCACTGTAAGGAGCCAGGCCCATCGGCCTTACGCTCGCCTGACGTTGTTTACATTTCCATACGCTTGAGCTAACACGTTTTACCCCGTATCAACAGTGTGCGGGGGTAAACTTATGCGCATGTTATAACTTGCCCGGAAGGATTCATCATGCTTAGGATCGGTCTTCTTACCAGTGGCGGCGACTGCCAGGCACTCAACGCCACCATGCGCGGCATTGTCAAAACACTTATGACCAACAGCGAAGAGCCTATCGAGATCTATGGTTTTGAGGACGGCTACCAGGGCCTTATCTACAGCAGATTCCGTGTCATGACTCCCGCCGATTTTAGCGGCATCCTCACCCGCGGCGGCACCATCCTGGGCACGAGCCGTACGCCGTTCAAGCGCCTGGACACTCCCGAGGCCGACGGCGTCGAGAAGGTGCCGGCGATGGTCCACACCTATCATAAGCTGCAGCTCGACTGCCTGTTTATGCTGGGCGGCAACGGCTCCACCAAGACCGCCAACCGCCTGCGCGAAGAGGGCCTCAACGTTATCGCCCTGCCCAAGACCATCGATAACGACACCTGGGGCACCGAGTTGACGTTTGGCTTTACCAGCGCCATCGACGTCGCTACCAAGTGCATCGACGACATTCACACCACCGCCTCAAGTCACGGCCGCGTGTTCGTTATCGAGATCATGGGTCACAAGGTTGGCTGGATTCCGCTGTATGCCGGCGTCGCGGGCGGCGCAGATGTCATCTTGATTCCCGAGATCCCCTACGACATGGATAACGTCATCAAGACCATCGAGCATCGCATGGAGACCGGCAGCCGCTTTACCATCGTGGCCGTCGCCGAGGGCGCTATCTCCAAGGAGGACGCGGCGCTGTCCAAGAAGGAGTACAAGAAGAAGCTCGCCGAGCGCACGAGCCCGTCAATCGTGTACGACATCGCCAAGGAGATCGAGGCCAAGACCGGTCGCGAGACCCGCGTCGCCATCCCCGGCCACACGCAGCGCGGCGGTCAGCCCGACGCCCAGGACCGCATCTTTGCGACTCAGTGCGGCGTCGAGGCAGCGCTCGGCTGCCTGCGCGGCGAGTTTGGCTACATGATCGCCCTGCGCGACGGCAAGATGTGCCACATGCCGCTCGAGGATGTCGCCGGCAAGCTCAAGTATGTCGACCCCCAGAGCGATCTTGTGCGCGAGGCCAAGGCATTGGGCATCAGCTTCGGCGACGAATAGCCTCGGCTGGAACCGCCCCCATCGGAGGCCCCAGGGCTTACCTCCCAAATCGTCCTCGGACATGTCAGGACCCCGCCGTGCGCTTCGCGCGGCGGGGTCCTTCCGTCCTGCGGAAAGATTTGGGAGGTAAGCCCTGGGGCCTCCTGCGGTAACTAGGGAGGCCGAGGCTATTCGTCTTCTTGCTGCGGATGCCTAGGGGGTAGCGCGCAGAGATGTGGTGTAAGAGGCGGGGCATGCCCCGCCTCTTCCCTTTCTTGAAAGGGAGGGGACACCGC